>JBDKID010000022.1:0-60800 GCA_039797295.1 Pseudomonadota bacterium
TATGGAAAAACTGCGAGCGCTTGATCAACAACTGCCTACAAATGGTCAATTTGGCATTTTTATCTTTGCTCTTGAAAAGATTATGAATAGGTTCTAAGGCGTTCGCAGTTTTTCCAGAGCCGTCGGCATTTCTCCAACCAAGCGAATGAACGCTCGACAATCCAGCGTTTGGGTAGCGCTGCGAAGACTTCATTGCGTTTGACGGCATCGGCCGGTGTGATGGCGATAGCATGGGGTAAACCCAACGTATCAACCGCAATATGCCGCTTGATGCCCGACACTTTTTTGCCTGTATCGTAGCCTTTCGTCCCAGCCGTATCGGCGTTTTTCACGATAATCAACAATGTCGTTTTTTTCGCGCCCATCGGCTTCCCGTTCTGCCTCCAGCAGTTGTTGTTGCAAATGCCCCAGCAGGCTGGGCTGGTCAGCAAAGGGTTTTGCACCCCATTGCCGGAAATAGTTATACACCGTGTGGTGCAGCGGGTAGTCATGAGGCAATATCGACCACTTACAGCCACTTTTCAAGACGTACAGAATGCCGCAGAAAATATCGTACAACTCGTATTGGTGGGGCTTGGTGACACGCCGAAAACACGCCAACTGTAGACGGATAACCTCAAACTGTTCACGGCTGATGTCACTGGGATAAGGTTTTTTCGCTTTCATCGCTCGACCGCACAACGACTGAGTCTAGTAGTGAAGAAGATTATGAGCAGGTTCTAAAAGAAATATTATTTTTTATGGTTTTTGAAAGTCAATGCTTATTTCTTGAATATTGCCATGCTCTAGACGAAAAACTCGATTACAATATGTTGTTATAAGATTCATGTCATGTGAGGCAAAAACAAAGATTTGTGCTGATGCAATTAGTTTTTTAAGACGATTTAAACCTTTTGCTTGGAAGTTTGCATCACCCGTAGAAAACATCTCGTCTACTAGTAATATTTCTGGAGTTATTGATGTTGCCATAGCAAACATTAATCGCATCGTCATGCCTGAAGAGTAGGTTCTAACGGGAAGGTTCAGAAAGTCTCCTAGTTCTGTAAATTCTTCAATATCAGGTATCAATGATTTAGCTTGTGTATAACTTAATCCCATCATAATACCTAACTGTATAATGTTGGCATACCCAGATAGTTCAGGCTCCATTCCAGCACCAATTTCAAATACTGTGGCTATTTTGCCTTTTGTAAAAACTTTTCCATTAGATGGTGGGTATATACCAGCGATAGTACGTAATAAAGTACTTTTTCCAGCACCATTGTGACCAATTAATCCAACAGCATCCCCATCGTTAAGTTCAAAACTTGCATTTTTTAGTGCTGTAATAATTGTAACATTATCAACGTCACTTTCAATGCGTCCACCTGTGGCAATTTTTACTATCTGATTGCGTAACGACATACTCTTTGCTTGATAAATGGGATAGCTTAATGTGACATTGTCAAAAATAACCTTAGCCATGATTTATATCCAAAACGCTAATTTTCTAGAATATTTACGATTGACAAAATTAGTCAAAATAACGCCGATTAAGAGAATTGAACATACGATTATATATGAGGATAAAGATGGAACTTGTCCTAATATAGGATAGCGAATTATCGAAACAAAATGGGCAAGTGGGTTATAGTCAGCTACTGCTCGCAAGACCCCAGGAATATGATCTGGTCTAAATATTATTGGTGTTAGAAAAAATAAAATTGGCATGAATGATGTAATTGCATAGCTTATATCTCTATATCTTGCTGAAGCTATGCCAATTACAAATGTTAACCATGCTAAGTTTAATGTTACTAATACTATACCTAACAAAGACAATAAAGTAATTTGATTAAATGGTAGATGGTAATATAGCATTACCCCAATAATAATTGGAGTGTTATGCATTAAATTTATTAAGTGTCTCGCAATTAATCTTGAAGTGAAAAAAAATAGCGGCATTTTTACATTGCGGATGATAAAAGCATGAGCAATAAATATATCACAGCTTTCACTGATACTTATACTGATAAACTGCCAAGTAATAAGACCCGTAGCAATGGATGGCAGAAATGTACTCAAGTCTTCTTTTAGCATTGAACCCCAAACAATACCTAAGCCTATTACACTGATGAGGTTTCCAAACGTTAACCACAAAGGGCCAAATGCACTTTTTTTGTATCTAGCTTGGATGTCCATCCAAGCTAGATAGATAGCATTTTTTAAATGCAAAAGCATGTTTTTCTAAATTCCTTGATTAATAACTAACTAAGCTAAGGTTTTTACGCATCTTGAATTTATAACCTATTGAGTTATAAAGAAGCTAATGCGCGAAAACTTAGTGCTTGCTACTTATATTGTTAATTGCGCTGCTATTTCCGCAGTTTTGTTTTGCATTAAGGCGAAGTCTTGTTTGGTTTCCACATTCAAGCGCAAAACCGGTTCGGTATTAGAACCGCGCAAGTTAAAGCGCCAGTCGGAAAACTCCATGCTTAAACCATCGGTAGTATCAATCACTAATGGATTTTGCGCGGCATAGTGTTCACGAATCGCGGCAATGCAGGCTTTTACGTCTTTAACGTGGAAATTGATTTCACCGCTGCATGGATAAGCTTGAATGCGTTCATTAACCAGTGTGGAAAGCGGTTTGTTTTTGACGCTCATTAATTGGGCGACCAATAACCACGGAATCATGCCACTGTCGCAATACGCAAAGTCGCGGAAATAATGGTGTGCGCTCATTTCGCCGCCGTAAATCGCATCTTCCAAACGCATCCGTTCTTTGATGAAAGCGTGTCCGGTTTTCGATTGGATGGGTTCGCCACCCGCCGCTGTCACGACGTCAATTGTGTTCCAAGTCAGGCGTGGGTCGTGAATGATTTTCGCGCCCTTGTGCTGTTGTAGGAAGGCTTCGGCTAACAAACCGACAATGTAGTAGCCTTCGATAAACTCGCCTGTCTCATCGAACAGGAAACAGCGGTCAAAGTCGCCATCCCACGCAATGCCCATGTCGGCATTGTGTGCGAGCACTGCATTGCGGGTATCAGCGCGATTTTCCGGCAATAACGGGTTGGGAATGCCGTTGGGGAATGTGCCATCCGCATCGTTATGCACTTTTACGAAGGTAACGGGTACGTTTAAGCGTTGGAATTCGGCTGCAATGGCATCGACAACGTGACCCGCCGCACCATTGCCTGCATTCACCACTAATGTCAGCGGCTTAATGGCTTGCAGGTCGATGTAACCGAGTAAATGTTGCACATAATCCGCGAGGCAAGATTGCTGAGTGTAAGTGCCGCGCGTCGTTACCGCAGGGAAATTATTTTCTTCCGCCATGCGCTGAATATCTTTTAAGCCTGTGTCGCCGCTGATGGGTTTAGCACCTTCGCGCACTAGCTTCATGCCATTGTAATCCATCGGATTATGGCTGGCGGTGACTTCAATCCCGCCGTCCACACCAAGGTGGAAAGTGGCGAAATACACTTCTTCTGTGCCTGTCATGCCAAGGTCAATGACGTTCACGCCCGCATCCATTAAGCCATTGGCGAGCGCGAGTTTGAGGGCTTCGGAAGTTAAGCGTACATCGCCGCCGACCACGACGTTTTTGCCGCTGCCAATAAAGCTGCCATAAGCACGCCCAATGCGGTACGCAATGTCGCCATTCAGTTCAATTTCTAATTTGCCACGAATGTCGTAGGCTTTAAAACAAGTCAGGGTTTGCATGATTAGCCTTCCGAACGTCCGTATTGGTCTTCAAAGCGCACAATGTCGTCTTCGCCGAGGTAGCTGCCGGATTGCACTTCGATCAATTCCAGCATGACTTTGCCGGGGTTGGCTAAACGATGCACCGCACCGAGCGGAATGTAAGTGGATTGGTTTTCCGTCAGCAAGAAGGTGCGTTCGTCGCAAGTGACTTCGGCTGTACCTTTCACCACAATCCAATGTTCGGCGCGGTGATGGTGTTTTTGCAGGGATAATTTCGCACCCGGTTTCACTGTAATGCGTTTGACTTGGAAACGATGCCCAGCATCAATCGAGTCGTACACACCCCACGGACGGTCTACTTCGCGGTGAATCAAAGCTTCGGGACGTTGTTGCCGCTTAAGCTGATCCACAATGCTTTTCACGTCTTGCACTTGATCGCGCCTTGCGACCAAGGTGGCATCTTTGGTGTCAACCACAATAATGTCGTCCACGCCAACCAAGGAAACCAAGCGTTTTTCGCTGTAAATCAGGTTGTTATGCGAGTTGTGAGTGAGTGCATCGCCACGAATCACATTACCATTGCTGTCGCCTTGTCCCACTTCCCACACCGCTGACCACGCGCCCACGTCATTCCAGCCTGCATCCAAGGCAACCACGGCAGCTTTGTCGGTTTTTTCCATGACAGCGTAGTCGACGGAAATATTCGGGCTGGCAGCGAAACTATCCGCATCAATGCGGATGAAATCCAAGTCGTGATTTTGTACTTGTAAGGCGGCTTGGCAGGTTTGCAGAATTTCTGGGTGGAAGTCTGCCAGTGCTTGCAGGTATGCATCTGCACGGAATAAAAACATGCCGCTGTTCCACAAATAATCACCGCTTTGCACGTAATCTTGCGCAGTGGCTAAATTGGGCTTTTCCACAAAACGTTTGACGCAGTGTGCTGGTTGATCCGCTGATAAGGCTGCGCCAGTTTGGATGTAACCATAACCCGTTTCGGCTTGCGTCGGCACAATGCCAAACGTTACCAAATAACCATCTTGGGCAATGTGTTGTGCTACGCCAATGGCTTGGTGGAAGGCTTGCGTATCCAGAATAACGTGATCTGCTGGTAACACGAGTAACATGGCATCGGGGTCACGCGCAGTGACATACAACGCGGCTAAGGCAATCGCCGGAGCGGTGTTACGCCCTACGGGTTCGAGAATAATCCCCTGACTTTGCAGGTCTAGTTGACGCAGTTGTTCCGCTACCATAAAACGATGATCTTCATTACAGACCACCAGCGGTGCTTCCAACGATGTTAGCCCTTGTAAGCGTTGCACCGTGGATTGGAATAAGGTGAACGCATCATCCACCACCGGTAAGAATTGCTTCGGGCGTTGCTGACGTGAAAGTGGCCACAGACGTGTGCCAGAACCGCCGGAAAGGATTAATGGAATCATGGTTGCTTCATCTTCCTTGCGTAGGGTAGTGACGGGGTGAACAAGCAAGCTACCGCCCTGCCGTGTCACCAGCATGGATTAAGCTCAGGTTTTGCTAAAACGTTGCGAATTGTCCTCTAAATCGCAGTGCAATGACAAGAATAATGCTTGTGTATACAAATGGTAGAAGGAATGTTAATAAAGTGGTGCTTACATTTTGCCACTAATTAAATTTTACACATGCTCCATTTACATCATTCCAATCAGCTTGAAACCTTGGCTTGGCATTTTGCCCAGCTCCAACAAACCGCACCATTGCTACCTTTTCAGCAAGAACAGGTTGTTGTGCAGAATAGCGGTATGGGGCGTTGGCTTTCCCTACAAACGGCGGGTTATAACGGCATTGTCGCGAATGTGCGTTACTTATTTCCGGCAGAAATGACGTGGGAATTATTACGCCAAGTCCTGAGTGATGTGCCGGAAAAAGACCCGTGTGCGCCTGCAACCTTGCGTTGGCGGTTGCTGGATTTGTTTTTGCAAACGGTGGATGAGCAACAGGCTGAATGGCAGGAATTGCAACCGTATCTGGCGATGGGATCTGTGGGTGCATGGCAATTGGCGGGTCAATTAGCCAAAATTTTCGACCAATATTTATTTTTTCGTCCGCAATGGATCATGGACTGGGAACAAGCCAATGTGGTGCAAGACGATTGGCAAGCGCGTTTGTGGTGGTGTGTAGCAGGGGCAAAGCAATTAACGCATTGGGTACGTTTGCAAGATCGTTTCAATCATGCCTTAAGTTTGGTGGAAGCAGGGCAGAAAAACCCTTTACCACCAAGGATTAGTTTCTTTTCCGTGCCGGTGTTATCACCCAGTTATGTCAAGTTGCTGGAAAAAGTCGCGCAATACACGGAGGTTCACATCTATTTTCTTAACCCCAGCGAAGAATACTGGGGTGATATTGAGTCCGAAAAGCGCAAGCTTAAACAGCGCAAGGAATTACAAGATTTAACGACAGTGGGCAATCCACTCTTGGCATCGTGGGGGCGGCAAGGACGCGATTTTCTGGATCAATTGATCGAAGCCAATGCCGAATTAAATGATTTGTTTATGCAGCTTGCGCCAACGTCGCTCCTGAAACGAGTGCAAGCCGATATTTTGACCTTACAAATGCCAGATGCGGATTCGTTTGCTGCAACCGATGTGGTTGTGGATCAGTCCATTGCGTTTCATGTGTGCCATTCGGCAATGCGTGAAGCCGAGGTGCTTTATGATCAATTACTGGCATTGTTTACCGCGAATCCAGACCTGACCCCCGCCGATGTGGTGGTAATGACGCCCGATATTGATACTTACGCGCCGTATTTAGCAGCAGTGTTGGGTACGGCGGCGCATCCCTTGCCATTTAGTATTGCTGACAGCAATCCACGTTTTGCACAGGGTTTGCTGAATTTGTGTCAGCGGTTATTGGAGTTGCCGCAAACCCGTTGTGATAGTGAAACGGTGTTAGCCTTACTGGAATTTGAAGAAGTTCGGCAGCATTTGGGTTTAGATGAAGCGCAAGTCACGCAATGTCGGGATTGGATTCGGGCAGTAAACATTCGTTGGGGTGTTGATGCTGCTGCGCGTGTGGAGCAAGGTGGCGCAGAAACGCACGAACATACTTGGCGTTACGGTTTGGATCGTTTGTTATTGGGTTACGCTTTGCCGGGTGATGCATTGTTTGAGCAAGTGTTGCCTTATAACGAGATCGAAGGCAGCGTGGCAGAAATGTTGGGACGCTTACAGCAGTGGTTGGACGCGCTGTTCACCATGATGGCGTGGCAAACGCAAGAACGCAGCTTTGCCGATTGGGATCAGGCATTTCGCGTCTTATTACAGCAGATGGTCGGGGAGGACGCGCCATTACAAACCGTGTGGCAGGCGTTGGATGCCTTGCAGAAAACCTTGCAGCAAGCGGATTTTGCGCACGCGCTGGCTTGGGATGTGTTCAGCAGTGCGTTAGCGGAACAATTGGATAAGCGCAGCGAGTCCGAAGGCTTTTTAGGGCGCGGCATTACCTGTTGCGCACTCATGCCGATGCGTACTGTGCCGTTTCGTTTTGTGGCGTTGATTGGCATGAATGATGGTGTGTTTCCACGGCGCGATAATCGTGCGAGTTTTGACCGCATGGCACATCACATTCGGCGTGGGGATCGGCTCAAGCGCGATGAAGACCGTTATTTATTTTTGGAAAGTGTGTTGTCGGCACGGGATTGGTTGTACATCAGTTACGTCGGGCAAAGTCCGCAAGACAATACGCCATTGCCTCCGTCGGTGCTGGTCAGTGAATTACAGGATTATTTGGAACGGGTTCAGCCGCATTGTTTAACGGCGTTGGTGACGGAGCATCCGTTGCAAGCATTTAGCCCGAAGTACCCGCGCGGTGACAAAGGTTTGTTTACCTATAGCCATTATTTCGCCGATGCAATATTGCCTACGCAACGTGCAGTAAGCGTGCCGTTTTGGCAGGAACAAGCCTTGCCGGAACTGAATGCGAGTGAACGGCATGTGAGTTTGGATGCTTTGACGCGCTTTTTCCAGCATCCGGCGCGGAGCTTTTTGCACAAGCGATTTGGTTTGCGCTTGCAGGAACAATTGCAAGACATTCCGACGCGTGAACCGTTTGTGATTGAGCGTTACCAAGATGGCGAGATTCGCGAGGCGATTTTCCAGCAATTGTGTGAACACCAGCCAGCGACGCAAGCGTTACCCCTGTTACGTGCCAAAGGTTTGCTGCCGCACGGTGAACCGGGGGATTTGGTTTTCGCGGAACAAGCCGCATTAGCAGAAGCGTTTTACCACACGCAACTCACCGCAGAGCCGCTGATAAGTGGCTTGCACATTGGGTTTGTTTTGTCGATTGGTGAAGCTGACAGTGCATTCCAACTCACAGGGGTGATTAAGCATCTGACCCATAATGGGCGCAAAGTCTACGAATTAGGCAAGCTCAGTTATTGGCAATGGTTGGATATTTGGCTGCATCATTTGGTGTTGAATGCCATTGATCATGTGCCGTGTCCGCGTTACACCACGATTTATGGTTTGGAAAAAGTCAGCAACAAAGATAAGCAACTTAAACCCGTGGTGTATCGGCTTGAACCTGTCGTGGATGCACAGGCGCAACTCGCGCAACTGTTGGCGTGGTATTGGCAAGGTTTATCCATACCATTGCCGTTTTTCCCGAAAACCGCGTTCAATTTGATAGAACAAAAAGCCCAGCAAGTGGCGACGGTGATGAGTACTTGGGAAGGTAGCGGCGGTTTCACGGGGGAAAGCGAAAAGCCCGAATACTGCTTGTTATACCGCGATGTGAATCCGTTGGAAATGCAAACCGAGGCATTCGAGGCAATCGCCCGTGGCATTTTCGGGCGATTATTTGCAGCACGCACAAAGCTGCATTAATGCGCGGGAAGTTGCTGGCGTGGCGTTAGCGTAAGGACATTACTGACCAACCGCGTTGTTGTGCAATGCTTTGCAACGTGGGGTCAGGGTCAACTGC
The DNA here is from genome assembly GCA_039797295.1 of Pseudomonadota bacterium. GTDB lineage: Bacteria > Pseudomonadota > Gammaproteobacteria > Thiotrichales > Thiotrichaceae > Thiothrix. Next base: position 8,650 of record JBDKID010000022.1, read on the forward strand.
CACAGGGTTATCCACCATTTCTAGTAGCGGTAAGTCATTGCGCGAGTCGCTGTAGAAATAACTACCTGCCAGCGTTTCATCGCTGCCTTGTAACCAAGCTTGTAAGCGTGTGACTTTGCCGCCTTGGAAGCAGGGCGTGCCGTCAATGATTTGCGTGTAGCGTCCGTCAATGATTTGCGGTTCGGTTGCTAATAAGTGCGGAATGCCAAACGCTTCTGCAATCGGGCGCGTAATAAAGCTATTGGTGGCGGTGATAATCATTAAGGTGTGACCTTGAGCACGGTGCTGGGCGACCAATTCCACCGCAGCGGGTAGCATCAGCGGTTGGATCACGCTGTGCATGAATTCGCGGTGTAAGGCGGTGAGTTCTGCCATGTCGCGCTCACTGAGGGGCTTAAACGAAAACGCCGAAAATTCGTGAATGTCTAACACGCCCTGTTTGTATTGCTCGTAAAAACGCTGGTTAGCGGCTTCGTAACTCGCGCTATCGACTAAGCCTTTGCTGACTAGAAATTGTCCCCATTCGTAATCGCTGTCGCCACTGAGTAGGGTGTTGTCCAGATCAAAAAGTGCCAATGTCATGCCCGTATCCACTCCTGCTTGGGAAAAGTGTTCGATTGTACCCGCTTTCCAGTCGGATGAAATTGCCGAATCATGACGGTTATGGAAAAATCAGGGTAAGTTAAGTTTGGGAGAATATGTTGTGATTGATGAGGAAGGATTTAGGGCCAATGTTGGCATTATCCTCTGCAATTACGACGGTAAAGTGTTTTGGGGGAGACGGCTGGGGCAGGATTCTTGGCAGTTTCCACAGGGAGGCATTGATCGAGGAGAAACACCGACGGAAGCTATGTTTCGTGAACTGTACGAGGAGCTAGGTTTACGCAAAGAACAAGTCGAAATTGTCGGACAAACCCGTGGCTGGCTGCGTTATCGCATCCCCCCTTACATGATCCGCCGTCGTGCAAAACCGTTGTGCATAGGTCAGAAGCAACGTTGGTTTTTACTGCGTTTATTGTGTCACGACCATGATGTGAATCTACAGGCAACCACCAAACCAGAGTTCGATTACTGGGAATGGGTGGATTATTGGAGACCCGCACATCAAGTGGTGTTCTTTAAACGACGGGTATACCGCCGTGCTTTGGATGAGTTAGCACCCTTGCTAGAGGTCAGTGAAGCCTAAAAAGGCTTCACTACCGCTAAAATCACGACCACGATCAGCACGAGGCTTGGCACTTCATTAAACCAGCGATACCAACGATGCTCTCGCGTATTCGCATCGTTACGGAAAGTGAGCATCAAACGATAACAAGCGTAGTGATAAGCCAGCAAACCCGCTACCAGTAAGAGTTTTAAATGAAACCAGTGGGTAACGACTAATAAATATTGCCAATTAATTGCCAACATGATTAGGCCAAACAAGGCCGTTAGGCTTGCGCCAATGGTCATCATCACAAACAAGCGACGTTCCATCACTTTAAAGAGCGCGAACGTACCGCTGTTTTCGGGCGTGGCGTGGTAGACGTAGAGGCGCGGTAAATAAAACAAACCCGCGAACCACGTTACCATGAAGATAACGTGCAAAGCTTTTAGCCATTCATACATAACGAATCCTTTTGTAGATCATGCTGCGTCGCGGTTTACAGTAAACCGCGTACTTTTTGTTCCAATTCTTCGGCTTTCCATTCGCCAAGTTTTTGCACGGCAATTTTGCCTTCGGCGGTGACTAAAAACGAAGTTGGGGTAACGCGCACATCAAACTGCTTACTTAGTGCGCCGCTTTGGTCGTGTGCAACGGTATAAGTCATGCCTTTTTGTGTTTGCATGGCTTGAATGGCGGATAGTTCATCATAAGGCATGGCAACGGCAACAATGCGGAATCCAGTGCCTTGCATTTTTTTATCCAAGCCTTCTAATACAGGAATTTCTCCCACGCAGCCGGGGCAAGTCGTCGACCAAAACGTTAATAAGTAGGGTTTGCCTTTTAACGTGTCTAAATTCAGTTTTTCCCCTTCCAATGTTTGTACGGTAACAGCGGCTGGCATAGCTTTCATACCTTGCGCAGGTGTCAAGAATAGAAAGGCTAATGCACCCACAATTACAGCCAGAATAGCCAGTGCTTTTACATCTAGTTTCATAGTTCAACGGTTGTTAATCATTAAGGAAGGCGTATTATACAGGGATTTTTGATACCGACAGAAAAAGGGTAATTGTGAAAAGGAAGATTGGTATAGTTGGTGCGACTGGTTACACAGGGGTAGAACTGCTGCGTTTATTGGTTAACCATCCGGGTGTTGAGATTACGTATGTCACCTCACGCGAAAATGCAGGTTCACGCGTGGATGCGATGTTTCCCAATCTGCGTGGCTATCTGGATCTGGAATTTTCTGCACCTGCTACTGAGCAATTAGCTGAATGTGATTTGGTATTTTTTGCGACCCCTAATGGCGTAGCCATGAAAAGTGCGCAAGCTTTGGTTGATGCTGGCGTGAAAGTCATCGACTTGGCGGCAGATTTCCGCATTAAAGACCTTGCCGTGTGGGAAAAATGGTATGGAATGCAACATGCTAGCCCACAATTGGTTGAGGAAGCGGTGTACGGTTTACCGGAACTCAATCGTGAGCAAGTCAAACAAGCGCGTGTCGTGGCGAACCCCGGTTGTTATCCGACTGCCGTTACCTTAGGTTTGCTACCGTTAGTCGAAAATAATCTGATTGATTTAGAGAATATTATTGCGGACACCAAATCCGGTGCGAGTGGGGCAGGGCGTAAAGCTGAAGTGCATACCCTGTTGTGCGAAGCCGGTGATAGTTTCAAAGCGTATGCTGTATCAGGGCATCGTCATCAACCTGAAATTGCTCAAACTTTATCATTACTTGCAGGTTGTCCGATAAACCCGACTTTTGTTCCGCATCTGCTGCCCATGATTCGCGGAATTCACGCTACACTGTATGCTACGTTGAGCACAGAAACAGATTTACAACTGTTATATCAAACACGTTACGCACAAGAAGCATTCGTCGATGTGTTACCTGCTGGTTCACATCCTGAAACACGCTCGGTGCGGGGGGCGAATTTCTGCCGTCTGGCGGTACACCGCCCCGGTCAAGGCAAACGTGTTGTGGTACTGTCTGTGATTGACAATTTGGTGAAAGGTGCAGCAGGACAGGCCGTACAGAATATGAATTTAATGTTGGGTTTTGCAGAAGATACTGCATTGCGCCATCCCGGCCTGCTGCCTTGAGTTGAGGGACATCAAGAGGCAACGTACTGGCCATGAGCCTAGAATATAAATTTGAAAACCGTGGGACTGTGCAAGTACGGCCGATTGGAAGTGACAAGCGCAGTCCTTGCTGGTACATACTGGCAACTTTGCTGATTCTTATGTTAGCTGTCGGTGTTGGGTTGTTCTTGAGTGGCTACCTGACACCCATCAGTTCATCAGGAGCGCACGCCATCACCTTCCGTGGTAAAATAGACGAGCAAGAGCGTTTGATTACGCAGCAAGCTGCCACTATTAAACAGATGGAAGAGCAAATGGCTGCCATTAAACGTGAAAAACAAGTGCAGGATGCTGCGAATGCTGAGTTAAATAAAAAATTAGCAGCAACTTCTGCGGATCTTGCCACTGAACGTGAAAAATTAGTGTTATATGATGGTATTCTTTCGCCCGATGGTTTAGAGGGTGGTTTGCACATTCAACACTTTGGTATTAAGCCACGTTTAGTCGATCAAGACGGTAAAAAAGCAGAATCGCTTTACCAGTATCATTTGGTGCTGGCGAATATTAAGGCCGGTGATGTTTCACTGGAAGGCGATTTCACCATTACCATTAGCGGTAAGCAAGATGGTAAAACGGTTACAGTGACGCAAACTGATGTAACACCGACCCGTGAAAAAGCTTTAACGCATTTTGCCGTCAAACACTATCAGAGTCTGGAAGGCAATTTCCTCTTTCCCGGAAATTTTACCCCTGAGTCTGTCAAACTAAAAGTGAGTCCTGCTGTTGGTGATGCACCAGAGCGACTGACGAAAAGTTATGATTGGGCTACATTTAATGATTCCAACGCATCCACGAACAAGGAGTAAATAAGCATGTTTGGTAAAGCAGCCAAGACGACTACCCCTAGCAGTAGCGGCAGTACCAGCAGTCCATCCAATAACAGTGGTCATAATGATCAAAAAATCCGTAGTGCGCGGGTAGATACCCTGATTGGCAAAGGAACTACCATTGATGGTGATTTGCGTTTCTCCGGTGGTTTACACGTGGAAGGTGTGATTAAAGGCAATCTGGCGGCTGATGGTGAAGACGCTACGTTGATTTTGAGCGAACACGGTCACATTCAAGGTGAAGTCCGCGTACCGAGCATGGTACTCAACGGCATGATCGACGGTGATGTTTTCGCTTGTGGCAAAGTTGAACTATTTGAAAAAGCACGTATTTGCGGTGACGTTTATTACAATCTGCTGGAAATGGCAGTGGGTGCAGAAGTCAACGGTAAATTAGTGCGCCAAAAACCAGAAGTTGCTGCCGCCGCCATTGCATTGCCAAAGCCTGTTGAAGGTGAATAAAGGCTTTATTGCACGAGATTGATGAAGGGTGCTAACGTACCTGCATTAATGAGTATGTAATAGGAGATAACGTGATGACTGTTGAAACAGCCATTCCATCACCGCTGATTTTTACAGATGCAGCGGCGGCTAAAGTGAAAACGCTGATTGAAGAAGAGAACAACCCAGCATTGAAACTGCGTGTTTTTGTGCAGGGTGGTGGTTGTTCTGGTTTCCAATACGGTTTTACCTTTGACGAAGCGGTTAATGAAGACGATACCACGGTAGAAAACGGTGGCGTAACGTTGTTGATTGACCCCATGAGCTTCCAATACATGGTCGGTGCAGAGATTGACTACACCGAAGGTTTGGAAGGTTCACAATTCGTGATTCGTAATCCGAACGCAACAACAACTTGTGGCTGTGGTTCATCTTTCAGCCCATAAGTGACGGTCGTTCGTGATTACCCCAGAAAAGGTCGCGGTTGCGACCTTTTTTGTTGATGGGCAAGTGATTACTGAGCGAACAATTCAACCTGTGTTGCGCAAACCCGCCGCTAAGGCATTAATGGTACGCAACAAGGCGGGTAGCCACGGTGATTCCACTTCGCCAGTTGTTTGTGCATGTTGGCGATGGCGTTTGATCAAGGTGATTTGAATGTGATTGAGTGGGTCAAGGTACGGGTCACGGCGTTGCAAGGAATATTGCAACAATGGCGCATCTTCCACCAAGGCATTCAAACGCATGACTTGCAGCACTTCACTGACCGTGAGTTCGTATTCGGTACGAATGTCGGTGAAAATCTTTTGCGCATTGTCCTGATCTTGTGCCAATTCGGCGTATTCGCGTGCTGTGCCCATTGCCGCTTTGTACAAAGCCATTTGCACATTGCTCAGTAATGCGGTGAAGGCAGGCCAGTCGCTATACATGCGTTCTAACAATGCGCCATTTGCGGGATTGGCGGCGCGGAAAGTGGCTAATGCCGTGCCTAATCCGTACCACGCGGGCAGTGTGTGGCGTGATTGTGACCAGCCAAATACCCATGGAATAGCACGAATCGAGCCTTTATCGCGCACCGTTTTCTTACGGTGTGAAGGGCGCGAACCGATATTCAATAAAGCAATTTCTTGTACGGGTGTGGCTTCGTAGAAGTAATCCATCAATTCTGGCGAGTTGTCAGTAAGGCGGCGGTAACGTTCTTCACCGGCACTGGCAATGGCTTGCATGGCATCCAAAAATTCGTTGGGATCAGTGCCGCGTTTTTTCAATAAACCCACGCTGGCTTTGAGTAAGCCGGTTGCACCCACGCCCAATTCAAACACGGCGGTTTCGATATTACTGTATTTGGCAGCGAGAATTTCGCCTTGTTCGGTGAATTTGATTTGCCCGTGTACAGTGTCGGGTGGTTGTGCCAGAATCGCTTCGTGTGTTGGACCGCCGCCGCGTCCCACTGTACCGCCACGTCCGTGGAATAAACGACACTTCACGCCATAACGATCCGTCAGTGAGATGACTTCTTTTTGCGCATTGTACAGATTCCAGTTGGAAGCCAAGATGCCGCCATCTTTGCACGAGTCGGAATAACCGAGCATGACTTCTTGCAGATTGCCGGATGCGTCGAGTAGGGCGCGATAAGCGACATTTTCAAACAAGTTGGTAAGCACGCTGCTAATGTGGCGTAAGTCTTCAATGGTTTCAAACAGCGGAGAAACCATGATGTGGCAAAACAGTTGACGGTCGCTGTCATAGCCAATCAAGCCCGCCATGCGTGCAAGTAACATGACCTCCATAATGTGGCTGGCTGTGTGGGTCATGGAGATGACATACGTCCCGAAAATGCCCGAACCCGCTTCCATGCGCATGGTTGCCATGCTGTCGAAAATTTCCAAGGTTTCAGCGGTGCGTAAGCTGAGTTTGGGGCGATGCGGTAGTGGTAGGCTAGGGCGCAGAATCAATTCTGCCAGCAGGGTTAAACGTGCGTTTTCGGGTAAGCCAAGGTAATCGTGACACAAACCGACTTGTTGCAGGCTTTCCGCCACGGTTTCGGTGTGAATGGTGGATTCTTGGCGAATATCTAGCTTATACAAACCAAAGCCGCAAGTTTCTGCTAAGCGAATCAGGTCTTTGAGTTCGCGTCCGGCAATTACATGGTCATTGTGACTGCGTAAGGAATCATTGATGAGGTACAGTTCGTGCAGGAACTCGCTGATGTCGGTATAGGCTAACGCCGCTAATGGCGTGCTCTCGCGTTCCAGCCGTGCTTCTACCGTTTGCAATGTCTGGCGCAGTTTGTGACGCATGAAACTCAGTAAGCGACGGTAGGGTTCTTGCGCAAAAGTAACCAGTTTGCCACCAAATACGGTGTCCCCTAAACGTGCATTTTCCTGTGCGAGATGCGCCATCAATTCGGGTGTGGGCGTAACGAACTCGGTGGAGTGCGACAGGATGGTGCGTAATTCGCCAACGCGATTCATGTATTCTTCGAGCGCGACTTGCATTTGCATCCGAATCGCTTTGCGCGTTAATGCTGGGGTGACGAAGGGGTTGCCATCGCGGTCGCCACCAATCCATGAGCCAAAGCGTAAAAAGCTGGGGACGCTGATGGTTCTTGAGCCATAGGCTAAGCGTGCGGCGCGTTCAAAATAGCGATACAGCAGCGGAATGGCTTCAAACAAGGATTCGCGGAAGTAATACAAGCCGTAGCGAATTTCGTCTTCCACCGTGGGTTTGCGTGTGCGGACTTCGTTGGTGCGCCAGAGTAATTGAATTTGCGCTTTGAGTTGGCGCATCAGTGAGGCGCGGGTGTCGTCATCCAAAATGGGGGAATCGAGTTGGTCGATCACCAAGAAGATACGCCGTTGAATGTCCATCATGGTACGGCGACGTGCTTCCGTTGGGTGCGCGGTAAACACGGGGATGTAACGCATTTGATCGAGTAGCGACTGCAACTCTGCCGCCGTCATGCCTTCTTGTTTAAGTTCGAGCACGGTACGGCGTACTGAACCTTTCCACAGCTTGCCATCCGGCTTTTGCACTGCACGCCGCCGCTCACGGTGTTGGAAGTCTTCTTCGACGATATTGGTAATCAGGTAAAACGTATTAAAGGCACGAATGACTTTTTCCAAAACTGCCACATCTAATGTATCAATAACCTGCATTAATTCCATGCGTAATGTAGGGTCATCGTGTTTTCGCAGGTGGATATAACCACGTCGCAGTTTTTCGACAGCCTCGTACACCGCAGGGTGTTCTTGCTCGCGTAAAATCGCGCCGAGCAGTTCACCAAATTGTCGTACTTTGTCTTGAAGTTTGGCGACATCAAACGGTTTTTCCACGGAATTTTCCGTTTGCTCGTTTAGGCTTTGCATACGCTCTCCTCCTCTTGGGTTGCGGTTCTAAAGCAGTAACAGTAGGTAATTATTATGCGTAGATTAGTGGGAACATTATGCCGTAACCCACGGCATTGGCATACGTGCAGGTTTCTAAGATGAAGGTTTTATTTTGTGTGTGCAGTGCAGCAAAAAGCTGTTGACAGTGATTTCCAACTGCGATATTGTGCACTGCAACAAATGCTGAAAAGCATAGAAGACGAAAACCGCTTACACAGATATACATAACCTTCTAGGAGACACACCATGCAAAACGACATCATGAACATCGCAAAACAATTCAGTGAAAGTGCTCTGGCTTCTGCCAAAAAATTGGGCGACCTGAACCTGAAAACATTTGAAACACTGGCTACCAAACAAGCTGAATTGGTTAAGTCTTGCGTTGAAATGAGCACCAAAAATGCAGAAGCAGCATCTAAAGTTAAAGACTTGGGTGAACTGGCTACTCTGCAACAAGAAGTTACTCGCGCTTGCGGCGAAAAATGGGTTAGCAACATGCGTGAAGCAACTGAAATGCTGACTTCAGTTCGTGACGAACTGACTGCCATCATGGAAGAAGCTGCGAAATACACTAAAGACAACGCTGAGCAAGCTGTTGAAACAAGCAAAAAAGTAGTTGCTGAAGCGGTTGAAAAAACCACTGCTGCGGTTGAAAAAGCTGCTGCTGAAGCGGTTGAACTGACTAAAGAAGCTGCTGAGAAAGCGGTTGAAGCAACTAAGAAAGTTGCTGAAAAAACCAAAGCTTAATTACTGGTTGATAGTCGATAGTTGAATTGGGAGCGTAACTCCTCCTCCTCCTCTCTCTAGCCCGATTCAACTAATCCTCCCTTCGCCCGCCACTCCTCCTCCGGCGGGCGATTTTTTTTGTCCCTTTCCCCGCCACATCCAGCACCTTATAACCATCAGCCCTTGTAGGCTAATGGTCATTCAATGTAATGAGAAAGCAAGAGGCTAGCGGTAAGTCAGCAGCAATGTGCAATTGGGGCAATAAGTCGTTGTTTTTCTATCTAGAATTTTTATTAAAAGTCGCTATTAAAAATAATTAACGCTTGTGCATTATAACTATTAGCCCCATATTCTTGTACGGTTTTGGCGATTTTGCCGAATTGTTCATTAAAATCGGCTTCCGAATATTTACGGCAAAAAACACCATGACAGTTTTTACTAATGTATAAATCTGCACAGCCTTCATCAAGGAAAACGATAGCACGTTTCCACATTTCGCCAATAACGACATAGTTTTTCATGAGTTGTACCTTGCTACGATGAGATCACTGAAAACAGCATGTTATGCAAAGAGTCTAGGACACAAAATCAAATGCTGCAATGCAACATATGCTGTGACGCAGTGATGCTACGAAAAGTTCATATGTACCTTAACAATTTTGTGCGGTGCAGCAAATATCCAATGTATTTTAAGTGGATTTTTACCGATAAATGGTAGCCTAGGTAGTCTTGTAGAATTAAGAATAGTTTGAAAAATAAAAAAGTGTAAGGGCTGTCGTGAAAACGGCAGAACAAGTCTGCCGTTAAGTCGTTGGCTTGATGGTTATTTGCTTTCTTTGGGGTTAAAATTCTTTAATATGCTTTGTTGCATTTTTTGCCATGCTTGCATATTTTGTTCCCCCATTTTTAACCAAACATCCATTGGCGTACCCGCGAGAACTTTATGCATTTGTTCGCGTACTGCGACTTGTTGATTAGCAAATAAGTCAACGCTTTGCTTCATGTATTCCGTGAAGCCTTTGCGTGCTGTACCGCTGTAGTTGCGAATGAATTGTTCTAGGACTTCAGCACTAAAGAGTGGTTGTCCGCCGGATTCTTGTTCCAGAATGATTTGTAGTAGAATGCTGCGCGTAATATCGTCACCTGATTGACGATCAATCACTTTAAACGGCGTTTCGGCTAATACCAAATCACGCACATCGTTCAGCGTGATGTAACAGCTTTGATCTGTGTCGTATAAGCGTCGATTGGGGTACTTTTTGATAATACGTGTTTCTATCATAAGACCTCTTGCCCCAATTCCCCTGTTTACATGGAAGCTGGGAAAAATGACACCCGGCTGTACTCCTCGCTAATGCGAGGAGACAGAGGGACAGGCTTAAGCCTTAGTGCATGTATTGACCGCCATTGGCAGAGAAGTCAGCACCAGTAATGAATGCTGCATCGTCAGAAGCCAAGAACGCAGCCAATGCGCCGATTTCTTCTGGTTTACCCAGACGGCCCACTGGAATTTGTGCAACGATTTTAGCGCGTACTTCGTCAGCAATCGCCATAACCATTTCAGTGCCAATGTAGCCCGGAGAAATGGTGTTAACGGTTACGCCTTTACGTGCAACTTCTTGTGCCAGAGCCATAGTGAAACCGTGTACGCCCGCTTTTGCCGCGCTGTAGTTGGTTTGACCGAATTGGCCTTTTTGACCGTTAACGGAAGAAATGTTGATCACGCGACCAAAGCCACGGTCAGCCATTTCGTTCACGAACTGGTGGCTCATGTTGAAGATGCTGTCGAGGTTGGTTTTCATAACCGCAGCCCAATGAGCTGGCGTGATTTTTTTGAAAGTCGCGTCACGAGTGATGCCTGCGCAGTTAACCAGCACGTCAACTTGACCGAATGTTGCTACCACTGTTTCTTTCAGTTTGACGCAATCGTTGTAGTTGCTAACGTCACAAGGGTAGATGGCAACTTCGTAGTCTTGTTTAGCTTGCCATGCTTTGGCTTGCTCTTCTGGTTCGTAGTAAGTGGTAACGATTTTGTAACCAGCCGCTGCGAGTTTCGCGCAGATTGCATTACCGATACCACCTGTACCGCCTGTTACTAAAGCAACTTTGCTCATAATATTTCTCTACTCTCTAGGGTTAAAAACTTTACAATAATTCGACGAATTACAGTGCTTCAACAGCCATTGCAACGCCTTGACCGCCACCAATACACAGTGTTGCCAGACCTTTTTTCGCACCAGTACGTTTCATACCGTGCAACAATGTGACTAATACACGCGCCCCAGAAGCACCAATCGGGTGTCCTAATGCAATTGCACCGCCACTGATATTCACTTTGTTTAAATCTAGCCCCAAGCTTTCATTAACTGACATAGCCTGTGCTGCGAAAGCCTCGTTGGCTTCGACTAAATCGAGATCAGCTACTGTCCAACCTGCTTTTTCCAAACATTTGGTCGTAGCAGGAATCGGACCTGTACCCATAATAGCAGGATCAACGCCCGCGCTGGCGAAAGCAACAATGCGTGCCATTGGGGTTAAACCTAATTCCGCTGCTTTCGATGCTGTCATAACAATGACTGCTGCTGCACCATCATTGATACCCGAAGCATTACCTGCTGTTACTGTACCATCTTTTTTGAAAGCAGGGCGTAGTTTGCCTAAGGATGCGGCGGTTGTCCCTGCACGTGGGAATTCATCCACTGCAAATACCAAGGGTTCACCCTTGCGTTGTGGAATCACGACGGGAATGATTTCATCGCTGAATGCACCCGCTTTTTGTGCTGCTTCAGTTTTTTGTTGTGAGCTGGCAGCAAATTCGTCTTGGGCTTGGCGGCTAAATTCATATTTAGCAGCAATGTTTTCTGCCGTAATGCCCATGTGGTAGTCATTGAAGGCGCACCACAGGCCATCTTTAATCATGGTATCGACCATTTTCCAGTCGCCCATTTTTTGTCCGTTGCGCGAGTTCGGCACTACGTGAGCAGAGGCACTCATGGTTTCTTGACCACCTGCAATCACAATGTCAGCATCGCCGCACGCAACGGCTTGATAAGCTAGGTGCACGGCTTTCAGACCACTACCGCAAACTTTATTAATGGTCATAGCCGTAGTTTCGTGCGGTAAACCAGCAGATAATGCGGTTTGACGTGCTGGGTTTTGCCCGTTTCCAGCCGTTAATACTTGACCCAGAATAACTTCGTTGATTTGTGTGGCTTGCAAGCCAGAACGTTCCAACAAACCTTTAATGACCGTAGCACCCAGTTCAGAAGCCGGAATAGCGGATAATGTGCCGCCAAAGTTGCCCAGCGCAGTGCGACCTGCGGCTACGATAACAATATCTTCACGCATGTAGTGATATTCTCCTTGGGTTGATGTGGTTTGAGATCGTTTACAGCTTAATTAAAGCTTGGCAGCGAGCCTCCACTTAGTCGCCCAACAATAAAGGTAACACCGTGATTATTGCAAGCCGTTGAGGGAGGTTGTCTTTCAAAATTTGCCTTTGTTGCGGCGCACAAATTAGCATGTTACGCTTGTTTAATGCAATATTAAATACATGGGTTTTTCGGGAGGAGTAATCATGACAATGGCGTGGAATAACGACACATTGCGCGACTGGTCGGATGCACAACAGCGTGCTTGGCAGACTTGGGCAGCAGCGGCGAAAACCGGTGAATTTGAGCAGTTGCTGGAAGCATCGCCCGCAAAAGCATGGGCAGACAGCATTCAGCAACATTGGAAAACGCTTGCACCACAATTGGAAGCAAATGCATCTGCTGATGCCGTACAACGCATGTTAGAAATGGGTAAGGTCTACATGGGCTTTGCGGAAAATGCGTGCAAAGTACCGCATTCAAGTGTGGTGAGTGCGGAGACGGTTGATACTTGGTTAAACACTTTGGAATCCGGTTTTCGCGGGTGTTGTAACCAGCTAGATGCTGGGAAATTCACCGCACATGGTGTCGGTGTTGGTCAAGTGGCAATGGATAGCTGGCAACGCGTCTTGAAAAGCTTAGGAATGCAAGCTTTCCAACACCTTGGCGCAGGCGGTTTTCAAATGCCACTGTCAGAAAACTGGCAGGAACAGTTACAAAAAGTATTAGCGACACCTGCTGTGGGTTTAAACCGTGAGTCACAAGAACGTTGGCAAGCTCTTGCGCAGTTGGCAACCGAGTATCAAACGTGTGCCGACGATTACCTGAAAGCGTTTGCTAAACAAGGTTTGTCAGCGGTTGCGACTTTGCGCGAACGTATTCAGCAGCTACGTGATGACGGTAAGGTTATTACCAGTCTGCGTGAATTGTATGATTTGTGGGTGGAGGTGAATGAGGATGCCTATGGTAAATTCGCCATGACCGACGAATACCAAGTGGTTTACGGTGATATGGTGAATGCCTTGATGGCACTCAAGCAGGGCATCAATCATGAGTTAAATGATTGGTATCAATCCATGAATTTACCCACCCATAAAGAATTAAATGAAGCCTTTAAAAAGCAACAAGAACTACGCCGTGAGAATCGTCAACTGCGCCAACAATTACAAGCATTGACGCGTAAAGTGGATGCGTTGATTGCTGCGCAAGTGCTTACGTCTGAAGCCTAAGATTTTGAATCCATCACAGTTGTAGAAAAAGGATCACATTCATGCCCTTTCAAATGCGTCCAGACGCTATTCTTAATGAAGTCAAAACCTTCAATGAAAAATTAGCGCAAGGTATGGCTAATCTCATGGAGGTTGGAGAAATTTCAGCAGGTGTTACACCTTATGAGGTGATTTACCAAGAAGATAAACTCAAACTGATTCGTTACCAAGGTTCGCGTGAACCGAGTAATAAAGTACCGCTCTTGATCGTTTATGCTTTGGTTAATCGTCCATACATGACTGATTTACAAGAAGATCGTTCGACCATTAAAGGTTTGTTGGATGCTGGGCAAGATGTTTACCTCATTGATTGGGGGTATCCCGATGCGTCGGATCGCTACCTCACTCTTGATGACTACCTAAATGGCTATTTAGATCGTTGTGTGGATGAAATCTGTGCACGCCATCAGCTAAGCGCGATTAATCTATTGGGTATTTGCCAAGGTGGAACGTTCAGTTTGTGTTACAGCGCGATGCACCCTGAGAAAGTTAAAAATCTGGTGACAATGGTAACACCCGTCGATTTCAAAACGCCGGATAACATGCTCAGTCATTGGGTGCAAAATCTGGATATTGACTTGTTGGTGGATACGTTAGGCAATATTCCGGGGGAAATGCTCAACTGGACATTCCTTAACCTTAAGCCATATCAATTAATGGGGCAAAAGTACTTAGGTATGGTGGATGTAATGGATGATGCCAAAACCCTGAAAAACTTCATGCGTATGGAAAAATGGATATTTGATAGCCCAGATCAAGCGGGTGAAACCTTCCGACAATTTGCAAAAGACTTCTTCCAGCAAAACAAGTTACTGAAAGGAGAAGTGGAGGTTGGTAGTCATACCATTGATTTACAGCAGATTACTATGCCAGTGTTGAATGTCTATGCGGAACAAGATCACCTCGTACCGCCGGATGCTTCGCGGGCTTTGAAACTGGCAGTGAGTAGTAGCGACTATTCAGAGCTGACATTCCAAGGTGGTCATATTGGTATCTATGTGAGTGGCAAAGCTCAAAAAACCATTTCGCCAGCGATTGGGACGTGGCTCAATGCCCGCAGCGGTGTTTAGCCAACAGACTTTTGTAGAAAAGTTGCATTCAATTTGAAAAAAAGCTTGACGCGCCATCAATGTGCGCGTATAGTTCGCGGCTCATTGATTGAGGAATGACAGCAAGCAATTAGTTATTCCTGTTCTGTCGGAGTATAGCGCAGCCTGGTAGCGCACCTGTTTTGGGTACAGGTGGTCGGGGGTTCAAATCCCTCTACTCCGACCATTCCATATTTATCTCCTACTTGCGCCCGTAGCTCAACGGATAGAGCAACGGCCTTCTAAGCCGTAGGTTGCAGGTTCGAGCCCTGCCGGGCGCGCCATTAAGCCCCCGTCAGGCTAGTCTTACTAGATTAAAAGTTTTCAGTGGTGACTGTAGCTCAGTTGGTAGAGCACTGGATTGTGATTCCGGTGGTCGTGGGTTCGAGTCCCATCAGTCACCCCACTTTATGCCTTCAAATCTTATACACAAGTGATCTTATGCTGTGTATAATCGCCCCCTTCATGATTCCTCAGTAGCATAACTGATCAGGAATCTGCAATTTACAGATACGTGCGAAAATGGCGGAATTGGTAGACGCACTGGATTTAGGTTCCAGCGCCGTAAGGCGTGAGAGTTCGAGTCTCTCTTTTCGCACCACCCTTAGTCCCTTGATTTTAATGATGATTTGCCCTGTATCCGTTGTGGATAATAGGCCCGTAACGAGGTTTTTACATGCAAGTTTCTGTCGAGACAATCGGTAACATTGATCGCAAAATGACCGTTGCAGTCCCTGCTGCTCAGGTAGATCAAGAAGTCGAAAAACGCCTGAAGTCTATGGCTGGTCGTGTGCGCATTGATGGTTTCCGCCCCGGCAAAGTTCCTTTTTCCGTAGTTAAAAAGCGTTATGCTGATTCTGTTCGCTATGAAATAGTCGAAGCTTTATTGGGTAAAACTTTCCAACAAGCTGCGGGTCAAGAAAACTTGCGTGTCGCTGGTTTGCCGGAAATTGACCTGAAAACAATGGAAGCGGGCAAGGATCTCGAATACGTTGCAAGCTTCCAAGTTTATCCAGAAATCACCATTGCTGGTGTTGAAACGCTGACTATTTCACGTCCAGTTGCTGAGGTAACGGATGCTGATCTGGACAAAATGATCGACATCATCCGCAAGCAAAACCAAGAGTGGCAAGATACTGACCGTGCAGCGCAAACTGGCGACATGGTAAGTGTGGACTTTGATGGCACACTCAATGGCGAAGCGTTTGAAGGTGGTGCTGCACAAGATTACAGTGTGGAATTGGGTGCAGGTCGTATGCTGAAAGACTTTGAAGAAGGTCTGACAGGTATGAAAGCAGGCGAAGAAAAAATCGTCGATGTTGCTTTCCCTGAAAACTACCACGCGGAAAACCTCAAAGGTCAAACTGCACAATTTAAATTGACGATGAAACGTGTGCGTGAATCATTGCTGCCTGTTGTTGATGCTGAATTCATCAAGAAATTTGGCGTGGAAGATGGTTCAGTTGACTCGTTCCGTGCAGAAGTCAGAAAGAACATGCAGCGTGAACTGAGCAATACCATCAAGTCACAAATTAAGCAGCAAGTGATGGATGGTTTGGCAGATTTACATGCTGTTGACGTGCCAAAAGCGTTGGTTACTGATGAAATCCGCTACATTCGTGAAGAGTTTTCGCAAAACATGGGCGGTTCTGCCAATAATGTGAACGTGCCAGACGAGCTGTTCGCACCTCAAGCTGAACGTCGTGTCAAATTGGGTCTGATTGTGGGCGAAGTGATTCGTCAGCATAATTTGCAACGTGACCCAGAACGTGTTGAAACCATGTTGGAAAATGTTGCGGCGACTTACGAAGATCCACAAGCTTTGAAGGATTACTACCGCAACAACCGCCAAGCGATGCAAACTATCGAAGCGGCAGTCATGGAAGAAATGATCGTGGATTGGGTGCTGGAAAAAGCGTCTGTCAACGATGATAACCGTGACTTTGATGCAGTGATGAATCCACAGAAACAGGCTCAAGCCTAATTGTCAGAAAAAGGTAGGTCGTAATGTTTGGAAAAAACCCAATAGAACCACGCGCTGTTGGCGTGCCGATGGTTATCGAGCAGTCCTCTCGCGGCGAGCGTGCTTTTGACATTTACTCACGTCTGTTGCGTGAACGTGTCATTTTCTGTGTGGGTGAAGTTGAAGATTACATGGCCAACCTCATCGTGGCACAGTTGTTGTTCCTCGAATCTGAGAACCCGGATAAAGACATTCACCTGTATATCAACTCACCTGGCGGTGTTATTACCGCAGGTATGGCGATTTACGATACCATGCAATTCATTAAGCCTGATGTCAGTACATTGTGCATTGGTCAGGCTGCGAGCATGGGTGCAGTATTATTGGCAGGTGGTACTAAGGGCAAGCGTTATGCACTGCCTCACTCGCGAGTGATGATTCATCAACCGTTGGGTGGTTTCCGTGGTCAGGCTTCTGACATTGAAATTCACGCGCGTGAAATTTTGAAAATGCGTGCAGAATTGAACGGTGTATTAGCTAAACACACTGGTCAAGCGATTGAGCGTATTGAACAAGATACGGATCGTGATAACTTCATGGATGCCACTGCTGCACAAGCATATGGCTTAATTGATGAGGTTTTAACCGTTCGCTCATAATGCTCATTGCGTGAATTAGTGCCTTTTAGCCATAAACAGCCTGCATCGTCAGGCTGTTTGTGCGTTCAGACAGGTGTTTTTAAGGAACAGCAGCGTAAAATACTCTGAAAATAGCTCCGTAGAGCGTGGTGTTCTTGTCACATAGTTAGTTAATCACAATAATAGGGCTTGAAAATGTTCGGGCAGACACCACATAGCCCTTTTAAGTAAGATTGATACCAACAGCGTGCCATACGAGATGGCGCAGGATAGAGGTTCTGATGAGCAAAGATAGAAGAGGCGATCACGACAGCGGCAAGTTGCTGTATTGCTCGTTCTGCGGCAAAAGCCAGCATGAAGTACGCAAGCTGATCGCTGGGCCTTCGGTATTCATCTGTGATGAATGCGTTGATCTCTGTAACGACATTATTCAAGAAGAGATGCACACGGCGCAGACAACGGATGATAAATCCAACCTGCCCACCCCGCATGAACTTAAAGCCAGTTTAGATGAGTACGTCATTGGGCAAGATTTAGCGAAAAAAGTCCTTTCTGTCGCAGTTTATAACCACTATAAGCGTCTGTACAAAAAGGGTGTCAAAGATGATGTTGAGCTGGCAAAAAGTAATATTTTGCTCATAGGTCCTACTGGTAGCGGTAAGACATTATTGGCGGAAACCTTAGCACGTTTATTGAATGTTCCCTTCACCATTGCGGATGCTACGACCCTAACTGAAGCGGGTTATGTGGGCGAAGATGTGGAAAACATCATTCAAAAGCTGCTGCAAAAATGTGATTACGATGTCGAAAAAGCCCAGACTGGGATTGTTTACATTGACGAAATCGACAAAATTTCCCGCAAATCCGATAACCCTTCTATCACCCGTGACGTTTCAGGTGAGGGTGTACAACAGGCTTTGTTGAAACTGATTGAAGGGACAATCGCGTCAGTGCCACCACAAGGTGGACGTAAACACCCGCAACAAGAATTTCTGCAAGTTGATACGCGCCACATTTTATTCATTGTTGGCGGGGCGTTTGCGGGCATGGATAAAGTCATCCAGAATCGCACCGAAAAAGGCAGCATTGGCTTCTCTGCTAAGGTGAAAACACCGGATGAAAGCCGTCGTTTTGGTGATGTTATTCGTGACCTCGAAGCAGAAGACTTGGTGCGTTACGGTTTGATTCCTGAATTTGTCGGGCGTTTGCCGGTTTTAGCAACGTTGGAAGAACTGGATGAAGATGCATTAGTGCAAATCCTGACCGAACCGCGTAATGCTTTAACCAAACAATACGCCAAACTGTTCGAGATGGAAGGTTCTGAATTGGTATTCCGTGATGATGCTTTGCACGCAATTGCCCGCAAAGCAATGGAACGGAAAACCGGTGCGCGTGGTTTGCGCAGTATTTTGGAAAAAATTCTGTTGGATACCATGTACGATCTACCTTCCCAAGAAAATGTCAGTAAGGTGGTGGTGGATGAAGTCGTGGTTAACGGCGAATCAACACCTTATCTCATCTATGAAAATGTTGAACAGCAGGCTATGGCTGCTGGCGAATAACATTGTTTTGCGTACTTCGCCGTGCTTGCGGGGTACGCTTTTCCTTCCTGCCACATGAGTGATTGTTATGGCTGAGACACTGATTGTTCCTGTATTACCGTTACGCGACGTTGTGGTTTACCCGCACATGGTTATTCCCCTATTTGTCGGAAGGGACAAATCTATTCAAGCGCTCGATATGGCAATGGAGCATGACAAGCAAATCCTGCTCGTCGCGCAAAAAAGTGCCGAAGTAGATGCGCCGGAATTAGAAGATGTGCATACTTTTGGTACGTTGGCGACCATTCTACAACTATTGAAATTACCCGATGGCACATTGAAAGTGCTGGTCGAAGGTTTAGAACGTGCTGAGATCGTAGCCATTGATAGCGAGGCGGGCTTCGCAGCAGCGCGAGTCGAAATTTGTCCTTCCTTAATGAGCGAAGCTTCCGCACGTCGCGTTGATGCCTTGAGCCGCTCATTGGTGAGTTTGTTCGAGCAGTACGTTAAGCTGAATAAAAAAGTTCCGCCAGAAATTTTGTCTTCGCTGGGTAGCATTGAAGACCCCGTGCGTTTGGCGGATACCATTGCCGCGCATTTGGGGTTGAAAATTGCCGAGAAGCAAAAAGTCTTGGAAATGCTGGACGTTGAAGAACGTATTCAGTACCTCATGGAATTGGTGGAAGGCGAAATCGACCTACTACAGGTAGAAAAGAAAATTCGTGGACGCGTGAAACAGCAAATGGAACGCAGTCAACGTGAGTATTATTTGAATGAGCAAATCAAAGCTATTCAGAAAGAATTGGGTGAAATGGATCAATCACCTAATGAAGCTGAAGAGCTTGGGCGTAAAATTGAACAGGCAGGAATGCCTAAAGAAGCCAAAGAAAAGGCAATAACCGAACTCAACAAGCTCAAAATGATGTCACCCATGTCGGCGGAAGCGACGGTGGTGCGTAATTACATTGATTGGTTAGTTAATCTACCGTGGAAGAAAAAATCCAAAATTAATAATAGCTTGGCTACGGCAGAAAAAATCCTCAATGAAGACCATTATGGTTTGGATGAAGTAAAAGAGCGCATTCTGGAATTCCTCGCAGTTCAACAGCGCGTGAAAAAACTCAAAGGTCCGATTTTGTGCTTGGTAGGGCCACCGGGGGTGGGCAAAACATCTTTGGGGCAATCCATTGCCCGCGCCACAGGGCGTAAATTTACCCGCATGGCATTGGGTGGGGTGCGTGATGAAGCTGAAATTCGTGGGCATCGCCGCACTTACATTGGTTCATTGCCGGGTAAAATCATCCAAAACTTGAGCAAAGTGGGTACACGTAATCCCTTGTTCTTACTGGATGAAATCGACAAAATGTCGACCGATTTCCGTGGCGACCCGTCTTCTGCATTATTGGAAGTGTTAGACCCAGAGCAAAATCACACTTTCTCTGACCATTATTTAGAAGTGGATTTCGATTTATCGGATGTGATGTTCGTTGCAACTTCTAACAGTATGCGCATTCCAGGTCCATTGTTGGATCGTATGGAGGTGATCCGCATCCCCGGCTATACCGAAGATGAAAAACTTAGCATCGCCAAAAATTACCTGATTCCCAAGCAAATTACGGCTAACGGTTTGAAAAAAGGTGAACTGTCGATTAGTGATGCTGCTGTTTTAGACATTGTACGTCATTACACACGCGAAGCTGGTGTGCGTAACTTGGATCGTGAGTTAGCGAAACTGTGTCGCAAAGCGGTGAAAGATCACCTGCTCAATGGTAAAAAGAAGACCACGATTACGCCGCGTAACTTGGAAAAATACCTCGGTGTGCAACGTTTCGATTACGGACGTGCGGATCAGAAAAACCAAGTCGGTCAAGTTACTGGATTGGCTTGGACATCAGTCGGTGGCGATTTGCTTACCATCGAAAGTGCGCTGTTGCCGGGTAATGGCATGATTAAAAGCACCGGTCGTTTGGGTGAAGTCATGCGCGAGTCGATTCATGCGGCTGAAACGGTGGTAAAAAGTCGTGCTCGGACATTAGGTATTACGCGCAAGTTCTTGCGTAAACATAATGTACACATTCACGTACCAGAAGGTGCAACGCCGAAAGATGGTCCAAGTGCGGGGATTGGCATGGTGACGGCAATGGTTTCCGCTATGACGCGCATCCCCGTGCGGGCGGATGTTGCCATGACCGGCGAAATTACTTTGCGTGGCGAAGTATTGCCGATTGGTGGTTTGAAAGAAAAATTATTGGCGGCGCATCGAGGTGGCATCAAATTGGTGATGATTCCGCGTGAGAATGAAAAAGACTTGGCGGAAGTACCCGATAATGTGAAAAAAGGTTTAGAGATTAAGCCCGTCAAGTGGATTGATGAAGTACTTGCCTTAGCTTTAGAACGTGCACCGACTCCGTTGGCTGATGATGAAGATTTGGATGACGAAGATGCGCCAGCCGCCGTTGCACCAGTGACAGCAGTGGTGGAAGAAGAGGAAGTGAATCCAGCCCGACCACATTGATTGGGCTGAAATTATTCCTAGCGGGTAGGCTCGTCATTTTGTTGACATATTTTGGAGGTCACTGGTATAACTGTCGGGCGTATCCGCATGGGTGGCTCTGCCGATCTTCGCGTCGTAGGAGTATTCCAGTTTTCCTCTATAATGAATTCACAAGGAAATAATTATGAATAAAGCAGAACTGATTGATGCAGTATCCGCTAAGTCTGGTTTGACTAAAGCTGATACTGATCGCGCGATTAAAGCGTTGATTGACACTGTGTCCGAAACATTGGCGAAGGGTGATCAAATCGCTTTGGTTGGCTTTGGTACGTTCTTAGTTCGTGAGCGTCAGGCGCGTTCTGGTCGTAATCCGCGTACTGGGGAAACAATTTCTATCGAATCTGCAAAAATTCCTGCATTTAAGGCTGGTAAAGCTCTTAAAGATGCCGTACAATAGCAACCTTTCCAACGACGGGTAGTTAGCTCAGTTGGTAGAGCGTCGCCCTTACAAGGCGAATGTCGGGGGTTCGAGCCCCTCACTACCCACCATTTTTATCGCGCGGAGCGGTAGTTCAGTTGGTTAGAATACCGGCCTGTCACGCCGGGGGTCGCGGGTTCGAGTCCCGTCCGCTCCGCCAATCCATATGAAAGGGTGTCTCAAGACATCCTTTTTATTGCTTTAAAAAAAGATCGCGGAGCGGTAGTTCAGTTGGTTAGAATACCGGCCTGTCACGCCGGGGGTCGCGGGTTCGAGTCCCGTCCGCTCCGCCAACTTTTTCCTCTTTTTCTCTTCCTCCTTCTTGCTGTATCATGCGTCTTCGCGCTCGCTGGGCGTACAAAATACGTATCCCTTTTATCAACACTTTGACAAAAAACCAACAAAGATCATGCTGCAAACGATTCATGACAAGGCTAGAGGTTGGATTGCCTACGCAATCGTCGGCCTCATTACAGTTCCATTCGCACTTTTTGGCATTAACCAATATTTTGATGGTGGCGGTAAGCTAGTTGCTGCGGTCGTCAATGGTGAAGAAATCCCCGTTCAAGCTGTCCAAGATGCCTTGGTAAAGATGAAACAGCAGTTAGGCGGTCGCTTACCGCCGGGTATGGATGAAACTGTACTTAAACAAACCGCATTGGATTCGGTTATTAATCAAACCTTGATGCAACAAAAAATCAATGAGGGTGGTTATCGCGCGAGTAATCAAGAAGTCGCGGATGCTATTACTGGCATTGAAATGTTTCAGAAAGATGGCAAATTCGACAAAGCCACTTATGAAAATATGTTGAAAATGCAGCGGCGTGATGCGGCTGAGTTTGAAAGTTTGGTGCGTAATGATTTATCAAATCAGCAATTACGCCAAGCTGTTACACAAACGGCGTTTTTACCCAAAGCAGAAGCTGAGTTATACCAATCTTTGCGTAATCAGCAACGTGACCTCGAAGTTTTTACATTGAAAACGGCTGATTTTCAGTCGCAGGTTCAAGTCACCGATGCTGACATTAATAAGTACTACGAACAGAATAAAGCTAAATTCATGACCGATGAAAAGGTTAAATTAGCTTATCTGGAATTGAAACATGATGATTTGGCAACAAAAGTGACGGTTGATGAAGGCACGTTGAAAAAATGGTTTGATAACAATGCTGAGCATTATGTACAGCCAGAAGCACGAGTTGCGAGTCATATTTTGGTATCCATTGCTGACCCTGCTAAAGATGCGGATGCGAAAAAACGCATTGACGCGCTGTATGCTGATCTACAAGCCAACAAACGCAGTTTTGAAGACATTGCGAAAACCGATTCTGATGATAAAAGTGTTGCGGACAAAGGTGGCAGTCTTGGTTCAGTTGTTGCTGGTGATTGGGGTCCTGAGTTTGAAAAAACGGTGCAAGCTTTAAAAGCGGGTGAAACTTCCCAGCCGGTTAAAACCGAAGCGGGTTACGAAATCATTCGTGTGACCGAAATCAAACCTGCCGTGGCGAAAACGTTTGAGCAAGCGCGAGCAGATGTTGAAGCGGATTACCGTAAAGACCAAGCCGATAAAGCTTTCACTGATAAAGTGGATCAGGCACAGAAATTGGCTTATGAAAATGCTGGTTCACTTGATCCCGTGGCAAAAGCGGTTGGTTTGAGCGTGCAACAGTCGGATTGGGTGACACGTCAGCAAGGTTCAGCGGTTGCTATGAGCCAAAAAGTACGCGATGCGGCATTCTCAGAAGATGTGCTGAAGTCAGGTAAGAATTCCGATCTTATTGAAATCAATGAAGGTCATGCGACAGTAGTGCGTGTGGTGAATCATGAAGATGCCAAACAAAAACCGTTGGCGGATGTGAAGGAAGAAATCCGTACTGCATTATTAGCGCAAAAATCCCGTGAATTGGTGGCGCAAAAAGGCGATGCAACCTTAAAAGTGTTAACTGCCAAACAAGCATGGTCAGCATTGGCTGAGACTGGTGCTGGTGCAGAAGCAGCCGTGCAAAAAACTGGCATGATCGGGCGTAGCGATAATAAAACCGCACCGGAAGTCTTGGAAAAAGCCTTTGCTTTGCCACAACCTGCGAATGGCAAAACGAGTTGGGGTGGTGTGGCATTGGCTAATGGTGATTACGCTTTGGTCGCGGTTAAGGCTGTGAAAGCAGGCGATGCGAAAGTGGATGCCAATGCTAACGACATTTATGCGCAAAGCATTTCCATGCGTGAGTTGGCCGCCATGATGAAAGGTTGGCGTGAATCCGCCAAGGTTGAAACGCATCCTGAGAATTTGTAGGACAATAGTCGCGCATTCATGAAAGTTCATTTAAAAGCATTAGGGTGTCGCCTGAACGAGGCGGAGCTGGAACAATGGTCACAACAATTCCGTGCGGCTGGGCATCAAATCGTGCCTAGCGTGCCGGATGCGGATGTATTAGTGCTCAATACTTGTGCGGTCACGAGTGATGCATCTGGTAAATCGCGGCGCTTAATGCACCGTTTGTATCGGGAAAATCCCGAAGCACGACTGGTGGTTAGCGGTTGTTATGCCACATTGCAGGCGCAAGAAGTCGCGCAGGTAATGGGCGTGGATTTGGTTGTGCCCAATGCGGACAAAGATCAGCTTCCCCAACAAGTGATGCAAGCGTTTGCCTTGCCAGTTATGCCAGCAATGGCAACCGAGCCGGGGGAAACGCCATTATTCTTGCGTGGGCGGCATCGTGCTTTTATTAAAATTCAGGATGGTTGTCGTTATCGTTGCACTTTTTGCATTGTAACGGTAGCGCGTGGCGATGAGCGCAGTCGTACTGAAATCGATATTATTTCCGAAATCAATCAATTAGCTGTGCAAGGTGTGCAAGAAATTGTGCTTACTGGCGTACACGTTGGTGGTTATGGCAGTGATATTGGCAGTTCACTTTATGCCTTAGTGCAACGCATTTTGCAGGAAACAGACATTCCCCGCATTCGCTTTGCTTCAGTTGAGCCGTGGGATTTGCCGGATGATTTCTTTGCCTTATTTACTAATCCACGCCTGATGCCGCACATGCATTTGCCCTTACAAAGTGGTGCAGATTCTGTGTTACGACGCATGGCAAGACGTTGTAAAACCACGGAATTTGCGCAATTAGTGCAAGAAGCACGTCAGCGTGTGGTGGGTTTCAATGTGACCACCGATATTATTGTCGGTTTCCCCGGTGAAACGGATGCAGAGTGGGAAGAAACCCTCGCTTATGTTGAATCGATTGGATTTGGGCACATGCACATATTCACTTATTCTGCTCGCGAAGGTACAAAAGCCGCGCGTTTGCCAGACCCCGTACCCGAAGCCGTGAAAAAGCAACGGAGTCAAGTGCTGCACGCAATGGGCGAACGCATGAAACAGGCGTGGTTACAACAGCAGCTTGGTCAGACTGTCCCTGTGCTGTGGGAATACGGTCGCCCTGATGCGCAACATGCCGGACACATTTTGTACACAGGTTACACCCCGAACTATTGCAAGGTTACGGCTTCCGTGGCGGAAAATCAGCGTGTGGAAAATGTGATTGCTACTACTAAACTCGACAGCGTGGACGTGGAAAACAGCCTGTTGCGTGGGAGTTTGCTGTAAATGTGGCACATTAAGCGAGTAAAAACAGTCTTCTGGCGGTGTTGGTGGTCAGCGTGTTTACTTGTTTTACTGGCTAGCTTACATGGCTGCATTTTTTCTTCTGAATCGCAACAAGTGCGTGAAACCACAGACGCTTTTTGGCAAGCGGTGTTACAAGGCGATGCGGTTAAAGCGCAAACCTTTGCCACTTCTTCCAGCCAATTGTATTTAAAAGCATTGGTGAGTAAGCGTGTGGTAGCACAACGTTTTGAGTCCGGCGAAATCCAAATTCACGATAATATCGCCGAAGTTGCCACGGTGTTATACGGTGGTGAAAAAGGTGATTTGGTGATTCCATTACGCACTGTTTTGGTATTAGGGGAACACGGTTGGCAAGTGGATGTGCAAAAAACCGTGGGTTCAATGGTTAGCGGTGCGATGGGGGCAGTTGTTGATCAATTGAATACCTTTATGCAAAACGATCTCAAGGATTTGGATCACAACTTGTCTGACAATGTGACCAAGTTCAAAGCAAATCTCAAACAAGGTTTGGAACAGTTACAGCAAGATGTGACGAAACCGTTTCCCGCGCCTGCTGCGCAACCGTAGCGATGCCGCGTTAGCCATTATTGTGGTTTTATGATTGTTTAGTATTCAAAAAGGCTGGTGTTTTCATCAGCCTTTTGCATTTTTATTGCATTGTCTTGGCATTCAGCTTTATAAGTAAGGTGAGGTAATAGCAATGGCGTTGCGCGTTTGCGTCCGCCGATTATGCTTACGATTGTGATAGATAGTGAAGCGGGAGCTTGCCCATGCCTAAATTAGTTATCAAAAACGAACTACCGCCACCTTCAGCAGAGGATCGGCTCAGCCATGCATTGCAAACCCTTTTGTCGATAATTTTACCCATAATAATTTTGATTGCGCTTGGGTATTTCTATTTTTCATACCACAGTACACTTGCTATTCCACAAACTGAATTAAGCACGCAAGCAACAATACCAGCAGATGTGCCAGCGGCTGGTGTCAAACTGCCTGCGGATTTTTGCCCGTTATTTGGACCTAATGCGGGTTCGTGTAAAAAAGATACCAAGTGATGCGTGACACCTGTGTGCGTGTCACAACATGAGGTGTGGTGTTATGCCATTGCTAAAATGGTTTGCCATTCCTGTTCACTGACAGGCATGACGGATAAGCGATTGCCTTTGCGTACCAAGGGCATTGCCAGCAATGCAGTTTGTTCACGCAGTTCTGTTAGGCTAATGGTGCGTTTGAATTGGTGCTCGAATGCTACGTCTACCCGATACCAGCGCGGGTTTTCCGTGCTGTGTTTGGGGTCGTAGTAAGGTGATTCGGGATTCATCGCCGTTGCGTCGGGGTAGCCTGCTCGCGCAATACGAGCAATGCCAACAATGCCGGGAACATCGCAGTTGGAATGATAAAAAAACGCTAAATCATCGACTTGCATTTGATCCCGCAGCATATTACGCGCTTGGTAATTGCGTACACCATCCCACGGTTCGATGTGTACGCGGGCGAGATCGCTGATGCTGAAAACGTCCGGTTCGGATTTCATTAACCAATACGCCATTGTTGTGCTCGCTAGGTTTTTTCGGGAGTGATTTGGCAGATGGTGTAATGCCCATCAGCTTGCGCTAACTGTTGTTGTAGCCACGGTAATAATGCACGCATTTGCTGCGCCAAAGTCCACGGCGGATTAATAATAAACAATCCACTGCCGGTCATGCCCAAGCCATCGTGATCCGCGCTGATGCACAGTTCCAATTGCAAAATATCAGGGATGCCACTTTGCTGTAAATCACGCAACAGTGTAGTCACTCGTTGGCGGGTAATCACCGGATACCACAGTAAATACGTGCCATTAGCGAGGCGTTTGTGCGCTTTACACAGGGTGGTAATGACATCGTTGTAGTCACTTTTCAGTTCATACGACGGGTCAATCAGCGTCACCGCACGGCGTGTACTGGGTGGTAATAAACCGCTTAAGCCTTTTAAGCCGTCCTGTTGATTAATGTGTACGCGCTTATGGTGCTGGAAATTCTCGCGTAAGTGTTGCGCATCAGTAGGGTGTAATTCAAACAAATACAAGGAATCGCTGGAGCGTACACACTGTGCCGCAATCCACGGTGAGCCGGGGTAATGCAGCAGTTTTTGCGGCGGATTCAGTTGTTGCACCAAAGCGCGGTAATGCACAATCGCTTCGGGCGGTTGCGGGGCTTGTAGTAGGGTTTGAATACCGTGGACGTATTCGCGCGTTTTTTGTGCTTCTTCGCTGTGTAAAGCGTAAATACCTGCGCCAGCATGGGTATCGATGTACCAAAACGGCTTATCTTTTTGGCAGTAATAATCCAGCGTGAGCATTAAGGTGAGGTGTTTCAACACATCGGCATGATTACCAGCATGAAAAGCATGGCGATAACTGAGCAAGGCAAATCTCCTTAAGGGGTAATAGCGTGCGGCACAGTATGGGTTAGCGCGTACCCGTTGGGCAAGGTTTGCAAAAGTAGCGTAAACCGCTTTCGGTGACAACCGCGTCTAACGCCACATCCCATGTTTGGCGTGTGAGTTGTGGCACGTTTTGAAAGTCGAACGCATAACCGATTAAACGGGGACGTAATGCTTGCCGTGCGCGGCGTTTGAAAGCAAAGGTGCGATCGTAAAAGCCACCACCCATGCCCATGCGCGTTCCCGTTGCATCAAAACCCACCAGTGGGGTAATGACGAGATCCAAATGGCGGGCATTACATTGCCGCCGATAGTGTGGATAAGGTTCGGGAATGCGAAAGCGATTTTGCCGGAAGCGAGTGTGAGCATCCCAGCGCACAAACCACAATTCGCCCTTGCGACACGGGGCTAATACGGGCAAGTAAAAGTATTGTTGTGGATGCGTCTGCCGACGTAAAGCGCGGGGATCGGCTTCACCACGCACGGGTAAATACAAAGCAATGTGGCGTGCTTGGCGGAAGAGGGCAGAACGCCGCAAGTGTTGCACCATGCGTGCAGATAAAGTTTGTTGCAGTACCAGCGGTTGGCTGGCGCGTTGGCGTTGCAATTGGCGGCGTAAGGTACGCGTGTCCATGAGTCTGGAGTCAGGGGAATTCACACGCCAGCCTCTGGTTCTGAAGTGGCATCAGTGCTCACACCCACAATGAATTGCAAGCGCACGTCGCTAATGCTTAATTCATCGCCGGGGTGCAAGTTGCGCACACTGCGGGCTTGCGTTGGGCTGTTTTCACACGTGATATAGCCATTGCTGGTGTATTCGATTTGCAAGAAGCCGATTTCATCGTTGCCCAACACGACTTTGTTTTGATGCAGTGGAATGCAGTGCCCAGCTTTGCGTCCCGTGAGCACTTTTAACCATGCCGTGCATTGTTTATCCAGCAAGCGGGGGTGCACACTCAAACGACGGATTTGTGATTCCACCCCGTGTGTGGTTTGAAAAAAGATTTGGTATTTGCCCAAACCAATCATGTCACCGTCTTCGAGCAGGTGGCGTTCTACCTGTTGGTAGTTGACGTAAGTACCATTCGTGCTGGATAAATCTTCCAAGAAACAATCATCCCTTACCACGGTAATGCGGGCATGGTGCGTGCTAATGGTGCGGTCTGGCAACTGAATATCGCTTTTCGGGTGTCGCCCTAATGCAATACTGGTACTTTTGATTTCAAGACGTTTGATGATCTGTTTTTCCAACATCACCACCAGTTGAGTCATAATTAAGCGTCTACCTGTTTGTGTTTATTGCTGTTATTTTGTGCTGTGCGTAGCTTGGTTTTCACCCGCGCGTATTGCGTTGTTGTGTTCTGCTGCGGTGTTTTCACTTTGCCTGTTTTTTTACCCATGCGCACAGTTGCCAGCTTATTATAACGGTTGGAATCGGCTTTCGCATACGTTACATGCGTTGTTGTTACGTGGCTGGTGCGATTTTTACGATTCGAGTGCGATGCAGCGGGGAGTGTTTCCATGATTGCCACCAAGGTTTGTGCCGATTCACGCGGTAAAATAATGCGGTTGGAATATTGCGGGGTGGTAATGCCTTTACGGAAACACGGGTTCAGACTGGTTAAATGCGTGGCACTCAAACCCGCAGCAATCGCGAGTTGCTTAAGATCAATCGGTTTATCGACGCGCAATTGCGCTAAACGGGCAGTATTCGGCGTTTTGGGTAATTGAATCCCGTATTGCTGCGCGTGGCTGATCAATTCTTTAAACGCTAATAAGCGTGGGACGTATTCGCGGGTTTCTTTGGGGAGCGATAAATCCCAAAAGCTGGTGGGCAAACCTTTGGCTTGGTTGATGGCAATTTCTTGTTCCACACGCCCTTCGCCACAATTGTACGCCGCCAATGCGAGTAACCAATCGCCATTGAATTCAGCTTGTAATTTCTGCAAATAACTCAATGCCGCGCCAGTTGCCGCAAATGGGTCAAGCCGCGCATCGTAACTTTTGGTTTGCAACAAACCGTAGTCATTCCCCGTGGATGGAATGAATTGCCACAACCCCGCCGCGCCAGCGTGCGAAAAAATATCAGGGTCGAACGCGCTTTCCACAAACGGCAGTAACGCTAATTCGCTTGGCATTTGGCGATTATCCAATTCCGACACAATCATGTGCAAAAACACGCTGGCACGTTCGGAAAGCATGGTTAATTGATCGGGATTCTGCCCGTAATAACGCACGAATTGCTGCACGCGCGGGTGCTGGCTGTAACTGTTGGGAATTTGAAAGCCTCGAAATACCCGATCCCACGTATCGAAGTCTTCATCCAACTGGTAATGCGTGGGGGGATTGTTGCTGGTATGCGTGGTGGTGAATGACGCTTTTTGTAGGCGGTATTGCTGGTTTTGTTTATGCGTTTGCGTGGAACTGTTGGCATTTGCACCTTTGCTGGTGTTGGAACAGCCAGTACCAGTAAAAACGGCAATAGCAGACGTTGCGAGGAACGCATAACGGCTTATCTTAATCATTGTGAAACCCCAGTAGCCTCTTGTTATTATGCCGACCCTGAATTGTTCGCTATACTTAGCCCCAGTTATAGCTCAGGTTATGCGGGTCGTGGTTGGCAAATGCAGTGTGATTGCCATAAACTTTTATAATGAATTGACTCGACTATAATATGTAAATCACTTGTTAACAAGGAAAAATCGCTAAGCGTGACTGCCAAATCCTTGCCGATCACTACCGGTATGCGTGCTTGTCGACACTGGTATAAAACCCCAGCCGGACACCACACCCTTGAACGTGTGCAAGCCGTGGTGGCTGCTTTAACAGCAGATATTTTCGGTTATTACGCCTTAGAATTAGGCGTTTTAGCGGGTCAACACCGGTTTTTGCAAGATTCACGTATTGCCAGCCAATTCACTCTCGGCGCGATACAGGGGGAAGCTAATCACCTCGTGTGTGCGCCCGAACAATTACCCATTGCATTTAGTAATATTGACTTGGTGGTTGCCAGCCATGTATTGGATTGCACCACTCAACCGCATCAAGTATTGCGCGAAATCGAGCGCGTTTTAGTACCAGAAGGGCATTGCATTCTCATCGGCTTTAACCCATTTAGTTGGTGCGGAGTACGCCAATGGTTGCCGTGGTACGGTAAGCGTCTGATGCCGCATCCGTTTTACAGTACGTTTCGCGTGCGCGATTGGTTGAGTGTCTTGGGTTTTGAAGTCTTAACCACGGTGTCGTCGGGCTATTCTCCAGCACATTCTGTGTCACACCATGATCCTCGTCACCGTTCGTTGCTGGGCAAAGTCGGTGACAAATACCATTTTGCGACAGGGAGTGTGTACGTCATTCATGCCCAAAAGAAAGTTTCTAACATGACACCATTGTTGAGTTCGCGGAAAAGTGTTTCCGTGTTACGACCGGGCATTATGGTGAATCCCGGTGCGGGGCGTGTCAGTGGGCAGGTAACAACAGGACAGGAACGACAACATGGCGAATGATGCCCAAGAGGGAACGGTGCAAGTGGATAGTGTGGATAAGGTAGTCGAAATTTTTACCGATGGTGCGTGTCGTGGCAATCCAGGACCCGGCGGTTGGGGGGCCTTATTGCGCTATAACGGCAAGGAAAAAGAATTGTATGGCTACCAAGCCGAAGCAACTAATAATCAAATGGAATTAATGGCGGCGATTCGGGGACTGGAAAGTCTGAAACGTCCTTGTGCAGTGGCATTGACCACGGATTCGCAATACGTCAAACAAGGTATTACCGAATGGATTCACGGTTGGAAGCGTAAGAATTGGAAAACCGCTGCGGGTAAACCCGTCAAAAATGTCGAGTTGTGGCGGCGTTTGGATGCGGCGGTTGCAGCGCATCAAGTCACTTGGCATTGGGTCAAAGGGCATAGTGGGCATGATGAAAACGAGCGTGTGGATCAGCTTGCCAATCGCGCCATTGATGAAAAGAAAACGGACGAAACCCCATGAGCAGACAGATTATTCTTGATACCGAAACCACGGGTTTAGAAACCAAAGATGGGCATCGCCTGATTGAAATTGGTTGCGTGGAAATGCTCAATCGGCAATTGACTGGCAATAACTTCCACTATTATGTGCAGCCCGACCGTGAAATTGATGCCGAAGCAATGGCGGTGCACGGCATTACCAATGAATTTTTGCGCGATAAACCGCGTTTTGCAGACATTGCCCCCGCCTTGTTGGAGTATTTAAGCGGCGCGGAACTGATTATCCATAATGCACCCTTCGATATTGGCTTTATCAATTACGAATTGCGGTTGCTCGACGCGGATCACGCCCCGATTACCGATTATTGCAGCGTCATTGATACTTTAGTCATGGCGCGGCAGTTATTCCCCGGTCAACGTGCCAGTTTGGATGCTTTGTGTAAGCGTTACGAAATCAATAACTCGCACCGCACCTTGCACGGCGCGTTATTGGATGCGGAAATCCTCGCCGATGTTTACCTTGCCATGACTGGCGGACAAGTGAGTTTGTTATTGGGTGGCGAAGACGATGGCAAAGGTAACGAATCTGGTGGTGCAAGCATTCGCCGTGTGGTCGCTGACGTGAACCGTTTGCGCGTGATCACTGCCAGTGCGGATGAACTGGCAGCCCACACTGAACGTTTGGCAGCAATCACCAAATCGGCGGGAAAATGCTTGTGGAATGCCTAACGCTAAACGTCAGAAGTTAAACGTTGCACCGACATACAATAAATCGGTGTCGGTTTTCACACTGCGTAAGTCGTTATAGTTTTTGTTTTCATCCAAATGCAGTAATTGGTCGCCTTTACCGACATTAAAGTAATGATCCCAACCTGCACGCACACTCCAATTTTCATTAATTTCATGTTCAAGACCTACACCGGCTGTTGGGCTAATACCCGAATCGCTGGTTTTGTAGGTTTCATGAACATCATCAAGATTTTTGTAATCCATTTTATTTTTGTTCTGCCAAGCAAATGCGCCCGCTTTACCGAATACTTTAGTTTTACCGTCACCCACGCGCCGACTGGCTTTGGCACTGACACCGATACCACGGGTTTTTTGGCGTGCATGAGCGGTTTCGGTGCGACCATCAGTGGTCGGGCGATTCATTGTTAAGTCGTAGCCGTTACCTAGATCAGCGTATTCGCCTTCAATTGCTAAGTTGTCGGTTAAATTGACCCCGCCATAGACTTTGTAGCCCTGACTTTTTTTGTCCATATTCAATTGCGAACCAGCACATTCTGGGCAGAATTGTGTATCAGAACCGTTATTACTGGCTGAACCAACTCCCGCACCCACGTAATAAGGGGAAAATCCTGCATGTGCGATGCCTGACCCTAGTAGCGCGGTAAGACCTGCATTGATAACAAGTAATTTTTTCATCGGTCTGAATCCTTAGAAATGAGTAAGTTACGAAATGACTGTCCTTACTTTACATTTTAAGTCCGCCCATCCTGTCACAGTTTTCTAGCTGGGATGGGCGGTAATGTCAGACCGATAGTCGGGTTTACATCAAGTCTCAATGCGGTTTAAATGGGGTCTAAAAACTCGCTGCCAGTTTGCGGGCGTTGCCAAAATCGGTTTTACCGCTGCCAAGTTTGGGGATTTCGGCAAGGCTGCGAATGGATGCCGGAATCATTAACGGATTCATGCCACCGTCGAGTAACTGGCGTTTGATCACTGCTTCATCGTGTGCTCCAGTAATTAATAGTACGATTTTTTCACCTTTTTTATCATCCGGTAAATTGACGGCAACCAGTTCCAATTCGGCATTGCCAAGGATTTGCCGCACTTGTTGTTCCACTGCGGTAAGGCTGACCATTTCGCCGCCGAGTTTGGCAAAGCGTGAATAGCGGTCAACAATGGTTAAGAAACCGTCTTCATCGACGTGACCTTTGTCGCCGGTTTTGTACCAGCGTTGTCCGTCGAGTTCGGCAATCACTTCGGCGGTTTTAGCGGGGTTATTCAGGTAGCCTTTCATGACTTGGGGGCCGCCGATGAGGATTAAACCATCCGTGCCCGTTGGCAAGTTTTCCAGCGTTACGGGGTCAACAATGCGGAAGCTCGTACCGGGTAAAGGCATTCCAATCGTGCCTTCTTTGCCACCAATTTGCACTTTCCAGTAACGGGTATCGAGGTGATCGGGCAAATTCACGCCTGCAACAGGCGAAGTTTCGGTTGCGCCATAACCTTCCAGAATGCGTTTGCCAAAGCGTTCCATGAAGGCACGGCGTACTTCGGGGGCGAGTTTTTCTGCACCTGCGACCACATAGCGTAAGGATTCAAACATCATGGGGTGAACGCGGGTATTTTTGGCATACAAGCGCAAAAATGTACCTGTGCCGAATAACACGGTGGCTTTGTAACGCGCCACACCTTTGGCGATATTTACCGCATCGGTTGGGTCAGGATGGCAGACAATGGGGATACCCTCAGCCATTGGCATTAAGGTGCTGGCGAGTAAACCAAACGCATGGAAGGTGGGTAATGTGCCCATCAAAATGTCGTTTTCCAGCATGTTTAAAGCATCGGCAATCTGATGCGCATTGGCGGAAAGATTGCGATGCGAGAGTTCCACGCCTTTGGGTGCGCCTTCGCTGCCACTGGAAAATAAAATCGCAGCGGTTTTTTCCATGCTGATATAAGGCAAGAAAATCCAGCGTAATGCCCATGTCGGTAGCAGTTTGACCCAGCACAAAGTCAGCACCAAACGGTATTGCGGGATGGCGGCTTTGAGGTCTTCCATCATCAATAAGCGTGTATTCGGCAAGATGGCAGGAATATCAATACCGCGTTCTTTGAGCTTGTCGAGAAAGCGTGTTGAGGTGTAAATGGTTTGCAGCTCGGCTTGTTGTACCGCGCTTTGCAGGGCTTCGGGGCTGGCGGTGTAATTTAAATTCACCACGGTTTTACCCAACGTTAACACCGCCATATTGGCAATCGCCGCACCGGAACTGGTGGGTAACAACAATCCAATATTTTGTTCGGGGCTGGCTTTCTTAATCAGTGCGGCAAAGCGCAATACGGCGGTAATAAAACGGTGATGATTTAGCGGTGCGCCGCCAACAACATCGGTCGCAGCCATGCGTGTGCCTAAACGTTTTGCTGAACGCAGCCAGTTATACGGAATCGGGTCAATCATTTGTGCATAGGTATCCCACGCGGCAAATGACAGGTCAAAAACGTGTTGCTTTAATTCGTGAGCGCGAGTGATCGGTGGTAATGGTTTGCCAAATGACACCACGATGTCGCGTTTAAAACCGGATTGACGATTTTCGCGTAAAAAATTGCTGGAACGTGAAAAGCGACTACCCCATAAACCGTGCAGGTAAAACGGGATGATTTGTGCATCGGTATCGCGAATGGCGCGTTCATAACCACGTTTGAAATCCGCCATTTGCCCCGTGCGGGTAATCGCGCCTTCGGGGAATAAACACACCGCGCCGCCTGCCTTTAAAATGGCGGTGATGTGTTCCAGTGATTCGGCACTCGCGGAACTGCTAATCGGCACAACGCCCGCCCAATCTAATAACCATCGCCAATACCAACGGTCGTAGTAATTGCGTTCAATCACAAAATGCAGTTGGCGCGGGCAAGCCAGTTGTACCAATGCCCAGTCAATAAAGCTAATGTGATTCCCCAATACCAACAAGCCGCCGTGTTTGGGGATTTGTGCCGCGCCCAATACTTTCAAGCGGTAACGGGTACGAAATAACCACCCCAAACCGAAGCGTAAGCCCAGCATGGGTAAATAGCCCACCCAGTACAAAAGCTGATTCAACAAGGATGGTGGATGGTGGGGCGAATGCGACATGGGTAACTCCTCGAAACTGCGTTGTGGTGATGATCACTGTTATTTGCCCGCAGGATATGAAGGTTTGCCACTTTGGCACAAGCAAAAACCGAGAAGTAGCACTTTACTCTACCGACAGTCTACCCACAGTGGCTGAGGATGTTGGGCATTTGTGCGCAGATGCAGGCATACTATGCACCCTTTTAGTCCATCCGTGAGTAGACGTGCATGTTTGAACGAATCCGCGAAGACATTCATTGCATTTTTGCGCGAGACCCCGCTGCCCGCAATGTGTTTGAAATCGTTACGACTTATCCCGGTGTGTTAGCCATTGTGTTCCATCGTTTGGATCATTGGCTGTGGTGTCGTGGGTTTAAGTGGTTAGCGCGGGTGTTGTCGAATGTGGCGCGGTTATTTTCGGGCATTGAAATTCACCCCGGTGCAAAAATCGGGCGACGCTTTTTCATTGATCACGGCATGGGCGTAGTGATTGGTGAAACCGCCGAAATCGGCGACGATTGCACGCTGTATCACGGTGTTACCTTGGGCGGCACGAGTTGGCAGAAAGGCAAACGCCACCCGACTTTGGGCAATAATGTAGTCATTGGTGCGGGGGCGAAAGTATTAGGCCCTATCACCTTGTACGATGGCGCACGGGTTGGCTCGAATGCGGTGGTGGTGAAAGATGTACCGGAAGGCATGACCGTGGTGGGCATTCCGGGGCGGATTGTTACCCCACGTACCGACACTGATAAACGTCGTGAACAAATCGCTGAAAAGCTTGGCTTCGATGCCTACGGTGCGGCGCAAGACATGCCAGACCCAGTAGCAAATGCCGTGAACCGTATGTTAGACCACATTCAACTCATGGACGAACGCATGGATAAACTGTGCGCCGAGATACAACGATTGGGTGGGACATTAGACACCAAGCCACTTTTGGATTTAAAAGCGGAAGATTTTAGTAGCTTGTGCAGCGCGGAAAAAACCACACTGAAAAGCCATAATACTTGACTAGATTAGTCGGGAATTGTTAGGATGGCGATAGCCTGAATGGAGAGCATCATCATGAAATTGACAACCAAAGGTCGCTATGCTGTTACCGCTATGTTGGATTTAGCGTTGCACACTAGCGATAACCCTGTGTCGCTGGCGGAAATTTCCGAGCGTCAGGATATATCACTCTCGTACTTAGAACAACTCTTTGCCAAATTGCGCAAGGCTGGTTTGGTTGTCAGTATGCGTGGCCCTGGTGGCGGCTATCAACTCAATGGTAGTGCGGCTGATATTGCCATTGCTGACATTATTAGCGCGGTGGATGAGCATGTTGATGCAACCCGTTGTGGTGGGATTGGCGATTGCCAAGAAAATAAGCGTTGCCTGACGCATGATTTGTGGATGGATTTGAGCAAACAGATTCGCGATTTTCTGTCAGAAATTACACTGGCTGACATGACCGCGAAAATGGATGTGAAAGAAACGGCAGCTCGCCAAAAAAAACGCATTGATTTCATCCCCCATACCCACACGCATTAATGCTTGGAACGTAGGATACTCGTTATGACTGACCGCAACCCCATTTACTTTGATTACGCTGCGACCACGCCGGTTGACCCGCGTGTTGCTGAAAAGATGATGCAATACCTCACGCCAACGGGCATGTTCGGCAATCCGGCATCGCGCAGCCACCTTTTCGGCTGGCAAGCGGATGCAGCGGTTGAAGCAGCGCGTGAAGATGTTGCCGCATTGATCAATGCTGACCCGAAGGAAATTGTGTGGACGAGTGGGGCAACCGAATCCGACAACCTTGCCATCAAAGGTGCAGCGCACTTTAATGAGCGCAAGGGTAAACACATTATCACTTGCAAAACTGAGCACAAAGCGGTGCTGGATACTTGTCGTCAATTGGAACGTGAAGGGTTTGAAGTCACTTACCTTGATCCAGAATCCACAGGTTTAATTGATCTGGAAAAATTCAAAGCCGCAATTCGCCCCGATACCAGCGTTGTTTCGATTATGCACGTCAATAATGAAACGGGTGTGATTCAGGACATCGCCGCGATTGGTGAGATTTGCCGCGCGAATAAAATCGTATTCCATGTGGATGCGGCGCAAAGTGCTGGCAAAGTGCCGATTGACATGGAAACGCTGAAAGTCGATTTAATGAGCTTTTCCGCGCACAAAATCTATGGCCCAAAAGGCATTGGGGCATTGTATGTACGCCGTAAACCGCGAGTGCGTATCGAAGCGCAAATGCACGGCGGTGGTCATGAGCGTGGGATGCGTTCTGGTACATTGCCCACCCACCAAATCGTCGGCATGGGCGAAGCGTTCCGCATTGCTAAAGCCGAAATGCAAACCGAAACCGACCGCGTATTAATGTTGCGCAATCGTTTGTATGACGGTTTGAAAGACATGGAAGAAGTTTACCTCAACGGTGATTTAGAGCAGCGTGTGGCGGGGATTCTCAATGTAAGCTTTAACTATGTCGAAGGTGAAAGCCTGATGATGTCGCTGAAAGGGTTGGCGATGTCCTCCGGTTCAGCGTGTACCAGTGCCAGCCTCGAACCCAGCTATGTATTGCGTGCTTTAGGGCGCAATGACGAGTTGGCGCACAGTTCCCTTCGCTTGTCGATGGGACGCTTTACCACGGTGGATGAGGTGGATTACGCGATTGAACGCATTCGTGCGGCAGTGGATAAATTGCGTGAACTGTCACCACTCTGGGAAATGTTCAAGGAGGGTATTGATTTGAGCAAAGTTGAATGGGTTTCACATTAATATTCTAAGAGGATGAGACAATGGCTTACGGTGAAAAAGTTTTAGATCACTACGAAAATCCGCGTAACGTGGGTGCTTTCGACAAGGGTGATAAAAGCGTTGGTACAGGCATGGTCGGTGCACCTGCTTGTGGCGATGTTATGAAACTGCAAATCAAAGTGAATGAACAAGGCATTATCGAAGATGCGAAGTTCAAAACTTACGGTTGTGGTTCGGCGATTGCGTCTTCGAGCTTGTTGACCGAGTGGGTCAAAGGCAAGACCTTGGACGAAGCTCGCGCCATTAAGAACACGGACATTGCGGCAGAACTGGACTTACCTCCTGTCAAGATTCACTGTTCAGTGCTGGCAGAAGATGCGATTCGTTCTGCGATTGATGATTATCAGAAGAAGCAAGCACAGTAGGAGATTGGATACATGATTACCTTGACAGAAACCGCTGCCGAACGGGTTGGTAAATTCCTCGCCAATCGTGGTAAAGGATTAGGCTTACGTTTGGGCGTGAAAACCACGGGTTGTTCCGGCATGGGTTACATTATGGAGTTCGTCGATGAACTGCATGAGGAAGATACCGTGTTTGAAAGCCACGGCGTGAAGGTAATCGTTGACCCCAAAGCTTTGGTGTATTTGGATGGTACGGAAGTCGATTACACCCGCGAAGGTTTGAACGAAGGCTTTAAGTTCGGCAACCCGAACGAGAAAGCGCGTTGCGGTTGTGGCGAAAGCTTTACTGTCTGATGCACATGCAAGGTTTCAGTCAGGATTACTTCGCGCTGTTTGGTTTACCAGCACAATTCGCGCTGGATGAGGCTTTACTGACACAACGCTTGCGTGAATTGCAGTCGCAATACCACCCTGATCGTTTTGCTCACGGCAGCGATCAGGAAAAGCGGTTAGCCATGCAATTCACCTCGTTGTTGAATGAAGCGCATACCACGTTACGCCAGCCGCGTTTACGAGCACGTTATTTGCTGGAACGGGCAGGCGTGGCGATTAATGATGAACGTGATACCGCATCCGACCCTGAATTCCTCATGGCACAAATGGAACTGCGTGAAGCGATTGAGGATGCCGAATCAGCGGCTGAGCCACTCGACGCGCTGGATGCTTTGCATCACCAAATTCGTACTGCTTTCCAAACGTTGGAAAGTGATTTCGCCACGGCTTGGGCAACTCAAGATTACCCGCTGGCAAAAGACGCAATGCTGAAAATGCGTTTTTATGAACGCTTGCTGGAAGACATTCGTCACCGTACCGAGCGGCTGGAAGACAGCCTCTAAGGACTCATCATGGCATTACTGCAAATTTCCGAACCCGGCATGGCAACGGTGGCGCATCAGCACCGTTTGGCGGCGGGTATTGACCTTGGCACGACCAATTCGCTGGTGGCGAGTGTGCGTAGTGGGCAAGCGACCACCTTCCCTGATGCGCAAGGGCGACATTTATTACCTTCGGTGGTGCGTTATGCTGCGGATGCAGCACCTGATGTGGGGTTTGAAGCCAAAGCCGCCATGACTGAAGACCCGTTTAACACCATTGCTTCGGTGAAGCGTCTCATGGGGCGTGGTGTGGCGGATGTGAAGCAGTTAAGCGGGCATTTGCCGTATCAATTCGTGGCGGGCGAGTCGGCTGTGCCGCGCATTCAGACCGCTGCGGGTGAGTTTTCCGCGATAGAAGTTTCCGCCGACATTTTGCGGGTACTCAAGCAGCGTGCAGAAGCGACGTTAGGCGACGAACTCAGCGGCGTGGTGATTACCGTTCCGGCGTATTTCGATGATGCGCAACGTCAAGCCACGCGCGATGCCGCGAAATTGGCGGGTTTGAATGTCTATCGTTTGTTGAATGAACCGACAGCGGCGGCAGTGGCTTACGGTTTGGATCAGCACGCGGAAGGCGTGATTGCGGTGTATGACCTTGGTGGTGGTACGTTCGACATTTCCATTTTGCGCTTGCATCGTGGTGTGTTTGAAGTGTTAGCCACGGGCGGGGATTCGGCATTGGGTGGCGATGATTTCGACCACGCGCTTGCCGAATGGCTGCTGCAACAAGCGGCATTGTCTGAGAGTGCCGACCCGAAATTACTACGCACCGCCTTGGTTGTTGCACGCAATGCCAAAGAAAGTTTGACCGCTGCGCAAACCGTCACCGTGAGTTTGGGGGCGTGGCAAGGCGAACTGTCGCGCACGCAGATGAATGAACTCATTGCGCCCTTGGTGAAAAAGACGCTAATGGCGTGCCGCCGTACTTTGCGTGATGCCAACCTCGACAAAACCGCGATTAAAGATGTGGTAATGGTCGGCGGTTCGACCCGCGTGCTCACAGTGCGCGAACAGGTTGCCGATTTCTTTGGTAAACCACCATTAACTGATATTGACCCCGACCGCGTAGTAGCGATTGGCGCAGCAATCCAAGCCGATGTACTTGCGGGGAATAAACCCGATTCTGACATGCTGTTGCTGGACGTGATTCCGCTGTCGTTAGGTTTGGAAACAATGGGCGGTTTGGTGGAAAAAATCATTCCGCGCAATACCACGATTCCGGTGGCGCGGGCGCAAGAGTTCACCACGTTCAAAGACGGGCAAACCGCGATGTCGATTCACGTTCTGCAAGGCGAACGCGATACCGTGGAAACCTGCCGTTCGTTAGCACGGTTTTCACTCAAAGGCATTCCGCCGATGGTAGCGGGGGCGGCGCGGATTCGCGTGACGTTCCAAGTGGATGCGGATGGTTTGTTGAATGTGACAGCGCAAGAACAAACCACGGGCATTACGTCTGGCGTGGAAGTCAAACCGTCGTATGGCTTGAGTGACAGCGAAATCGAAACCATGTTGCGCGAATCCATGCGTCATGCGCGGGATGACATGGAAGCACGCCGTTTGCGCGAACAGCAAGTCGAAGCGGATCGTTCGATTGAAGCGTTGGAAGCCGCGTTGCAAAACGATGGTGATGCCTTACTGACCGCTGAGGAACGGGCGCAATTACTGGCAGCGCGTGATCAGTTGCGCACCTTGCGCCAAAGTACGGACGCGGGGGCAATTGAACACGGTATCAAAGCCTTGGAAAAAACCGCCGAAAGTTACGTCGAACGTCGCATGAACGCCAGCATCCGTGCCGCAATGGCAGGGCATCGCATCGAAGATTTTAAGGAATAACACCATGCCAAAACTGATTTTTTTACCGCATGAGGACATCTGCCCCGAAGGTGCAGTGATTGAAGTGGCGACTGGCATGAGCATTTGCGATGCAGCGTTGCAACACGGCATTGAAATCGAACACGCCTGCGAAAAGTCGTGCGCGTGTACCACTTGCCACGTTTACATCCGTGAAGGTTTCGATTCGCTTGCCGATGCCACCGATCAGGAGGAAGATTACCTCGATAAAGCGTGGGGCGTTGACCCTGATTCGCGCTTGAGTTGCCAAGCCAAAGTTGGCGATGAAGATTTGGTCATCGAAATTCCCAAATACACCATCAACATGGTTTCCGAACACCATTAAGGGAGATACACAATGGACGAACTCAAATGGACGGATGTGCAAGAAATCGCTATCCAACTCTACGAAACCCATGCTGATGTTGACCCGCGCTACATTCGTTTTACCGATTTGCATACTTGGGTCATGGAATTAGACGGTTTCAGCGATGATCCACAGAAATCCAACGAAAAAATTCTCGAAGCCATTCAAATGGCGTGGATTGATGAGGCAGAATGAAAATGAAATACCCATCCCTTACGGCTTTACTCGCCATTGCTCCGCTGTGTTTTTCACCAGCCGCATCCGCGCAAGTCTTAATGACGGGCGATTTAACGGCGACGAAAGCGTGTCCGGCATTGTCCGCGATCCGCAAACCGGATACCGCGCCGCCTGTGAATTTAAGCGTGGGTGAGCATTACAGCGTGGTTGCGAAGAACAGCGCGAATGCCACGCATTACTTGGTGAATATCCCTGATGCGAAGCCGAATCAGCGATGGGTCGCGTTGGATTGCGGTACATTGGCGGGCAGTCATACGCAACCGCCAACCCGTGCTGTGCCGAATGCTGCTGCGTCAAATACGCAAGGCATCTATGTGTTCGCGTTGAGCTGGCAAGCCGCGTTCTGTGAAGGGGCAAGCAGCAAAGCCGAATGCCGTTCGCAAACTGCCAACCGTTTTGACGCGACCCATTTCACGCTGCATGGCTTATGGCCTAATCGGGCAGAATATTGCAATGTGCCAGCCGAGCAGCGCAATGCGGACATCCAGAAACATTGGAATGCTTTGCCCGAACCAGCATTATCCAGCGCATTTAAAACCCGTTTGGCGGAATCCATGCCGGGGACGCAATCCTTCCTCGAACGCCATGAATGGACTAAACATGGCACTTGTTACGGCGCACCAGCCGAGCAGTATTTCGGCGATGCGCTGAATGTTTTGGATCAAATCAACAAAAGTCCGGTACAAGCACTGTTTGCGGCTAACATTGGCAAAACCGTAACGAATGCGCAAATTCGTGGCGCGTTTGATCAAGCATTTGGCAACGGCGTGGGCGAGCGCGTGCGGGTAAGCTGTAAAGATGATGGTGCACGGCGTCTGATTGGTGAAATTACCCTCGGTTTAAACGGCAACCCGCACAGTGATAGCCTAGCAACGGCGGCATTAGCTGCCAGACCCACCGATGCAGGCTGCCCCGAAGGCATTGTCGATCCCGTTGGTTTGCAGTAACGCCCGACCATTCCACTTTTAGCGGAAATCAATGTGATGACGATAAAACCTTTTTCCGAAGCGTGTGAAGAAAATAAAGACCCTATTTTACAAGTGATTGAGCCTTTACTAACGCAGTGTCAGACGGTGTTGGAAATTGGTAGTGGTACGGGGCAACACGCGGTTTATTTCGCGCAAAATCTGCCGCATTTGCAATGGCATACCAGCGATGTACTGGCGAATCATGCTGGTATCCAACAGTGGCTAACCGCAGCGGCGTTGCCCAATACTCACGCGCCATTGTGTTTGGATGTTTTGCACGACCCGTTTCCAACCTTATCGGTTGATGCGGTGTTTTCCGCCAATACCACGCACATTATGGGGTGGGATGCTGTACAAGCTCTGTTTGCAGGTGTGGGTCATCTGTTGCCGCAGGGTGGGCTTTTTATACTGTATGGACCATTCAATTATGGTGGGCAATTCACCAGCGAGAGTAATGCACGCTTCGAGCAATGGCTAAAAGCGCGTGACCCACAAAGCGGCATTCGGGATTTCGATGATTTGAATCGCTTGGCAAATGCGGCGGGCATGACTTGCTTGCACGATTTCACCATGCCCGTGAATAACCGGATTTTGGTGTGGCAGCGTTGCTAACCTTCCATCACCCAATCGTCTACACTTTTTAGCTCGCTGCTGAAATTGATACCTACCAACACCTTGGGGCGCGGATCATCCCGAAATGCCCCAGCGTAATCGCGAGCCTTAATCTGCGCCATTGCCGCCTGAGCCGTTTTATCCAGCTTGAACTCTAGAATATAGATATGCGTCGCCGTCTTTACTACGCAATCCACCCGCCCATTGCTCTCATTCACTTCTGCTTCGCTGTACTGCCCCAGATAGAAAAACGTCAAGTAAATCAAACTATGGTAATACGCCTCACGGTCTTGCAGGAAAATCTGATATGGAATTTTCTTGAACACTGTTTTGATGATTTCAATCACCTCAGGCAAATCATTGTCGTCAAAGGCTTCACTCAGGTGCACCACCATTGGTGTTGTCCGAGCAGGTTCAACATGTGCCCATTCCGCCATCAGAAAAATCATCATTGACGCACGCACTTCACGGTTAGGGTAGTCCAACCAATACATGCCACGTTTATCTTGATCTTTCAGGGTCAAATAGCCTGTTTGGAACATCACGGGAACAAGCTCCAATTCTTCAAGGTCGTAATTGCCCAAAGCCAACTCATCCACCCGTAATTTATCCAGACGATACACTTTCTTGCGGTGCATTAGCTTTGGTAAAAACGTCGGCGTACCCGATTCAAACCAAAAATTACGGAATGCTTGCGCCTGAAAAAAGCTCAAAATCGAATAAGGATTGTAAACACGGGTGCGCAAATCCCAACTGTAACCGTTATACCACTCGCGGATTTTTGCCTGTAATGCCTCACGAGTTAAGCCAAGGTAGTTTTCAGTTTCCGGCATATAGGGCGTGAAATAGTGTTCCAGCTCCGTTTGTGTATACCCCAACAACGTACTTGCACTGCGGTCGAACGTCAGATCAAACAGGTTATTCAAATCCGAGAAAATCGACACACGACTAAACTTTGACACGCCCGTAATCAATAAAAATTCCAAATATGGGTCACTGTCTTTCAGCACCGAATAGAAGGTTTTCATGGTTTGTTGATTGGCTTTGGCTTGCGGAATGTCATCAAGGTAGTCAATCAACGGCTTGTCGTATTCGTCGATCAGCAACACCACATTGCCTTGTTGCTTGGCGAGTTTTTCCAGCAATTCAGCAAACACGTTTTTCAGCGTTGTGCTCACCAAAGTAAGGCCATGTTGCGCCGCAATCGCTTCAAGGGTTTGCTGCAACGCCGTTTCCAACCCCAAGCCCTGATAGTCGAGTTTGTTGATGGACAGGTGAATGACTGGGTGTGTCTTACTCCAATCCCAATGATCAGCAATCCACAGCCCATCAAACAAAGCGCGATTACCTTGGTATATTTCCTTGATGGTGGAAAGCAGCAACGACTTACCAAAACGGCGCGGGCGCGAAAGGAAGTAGTACTTACCTCGATAGAGTAATCGCTGGATGGCTTCTGTTTTATCCACGTACAGACAATTGCGT
The DNA here is from genome assembly GCA_039797295.1 of Pseudomonadota bacterium. Taxonomy (GTDB): domain Bacteria; phylum Pseudomonadota; class Gammaproteobacteria; order Thiotrichales; family Thiotrichaceae; genus Thiothrix. The sequence goes on from JBDKID010000022.1 coordinate 53,610, forward strand.
TCTCTTAGCTCGGAAAACGTTTGGATACCAACAGGGAGGCGTTGTGGTGTTTGCATGGCAGTCGTCCAGCGTCAATCAATGTGTTTAAGCATAGCAAATTTCAGCGTGCAACTTTTCGGTTTGTTTTCAGCGTCATTTTTCGCTTTTGTTTCGCCTGTATTCCGCTATCATAGAAAAAATTTGGTCGAAAATGGTTATGTATGGCTGAAATCCGAGTGTATGCGTCGTATGCGTGGCAGGTTGAAGAACAAACTAAAATCCTTGATAAGTTAGAGGCTGCTTGTTCTTCTCATGCTATTCGTATTTTGCGTGATAAAAATGAAATCGGTTATCGAGAATCCATTCAAGCGTACATGAATAAATTGGTCGCTGGTGATGCAATTATCTTGGTACTCAGTGATGCTTATTTCAAATCGCAATACTGTATGTATGAGTTATGTGAAATCTATAAACATAAAGCTTCTTTAAAGCAGGTGTACCCGATTATTGTTAAAAACACTGAGTTAAATGATCCTCTTCGGCGATTAGATTATCTGTCTTACTGGGAAGATAAGAGTAAATCTTTAGAAGAAAAACTAAATTCAGTTAAACGTTCTCACACGAAAAATTTGAATCAAATATTAGATGGTTATGTTGATAATCGTCGAATGATAGATGAGTTATTGGCAGTTTTAGGTGATATGAATGCTTTAACACAAGATGTTCATCTTGACACCGACTTTGCAGCGTTAATTGCACAACTGAAAGCAAATACAGACAATGCGCTATCAACGAAAGGTGGCAGTTTCAAAGAACCTAGTCATTCAAAGATACTATTAGTTGATCGTTTGCCAACGGTAAAAGGTGAGTTTTTCGGGCGGCAAGCAGAGTTAAAGTTACTAGATGATGCATGGAATGGAAAACAAACCAAAATTATTCAGTTTATTGCACCGGGTGGCACAGGTAAAACCAAATTATTACGGCATTGGCTCGATAATACGCCAGATATTGAGATGCTGATTGCATGGTCTTTCTATTCGCAAGGTTCGAGTGAAGATAAACAAACATCCGCTTCACCATTCTTTACTGAAGTTTTACAAAAACTAGGTTCAACACAAGAAAAATTTGATTCTGAAGAAGCCAAAGGCGAACACCTTGCAGAATTATTACAGCGCAAACGCTGCGTATTAGTTCTAGATGGTTTAGAACCATTGCAATATTCCAATGCTGAAACTGCTGGCAAACTGAAAGATCGTGCCATTCGTCAGTTGTTACGTTATTTAGCAAGATGCAATGATGGTTTGTGCATCATTACTACTCGTACCGTTGTATATGATCTTACAGATAAAACTCAGCCTGCATTGATTAGCCATAATTTACAAAATTTAGGTGTAAATGATAGTGAAGAATTATTGCGCGCTAGGGGCGTAAAAGGTAGAAGCGTAGATTTACAGTTAGCCTCTAAAGAATATAGTTGTCATGCTTTAACTCTAACATTGCTGGGAAATATTTTACGTATACATTGCTGCGGTGACATACTTCAGCGTAATAAAATACCGAAGTTAGTTAAAGCAGTAGGCAGTTACGATAATCGCCATGCATTCAAAGTTATGCAAGCTTACGAACAATGGTTTGCAGGACAACCCGAACTCAAGTTATTACAACTATTAGGGCTTTTTGATCACCCGATTGAAAAAGAAGTATTGCAAGTTTTATGGGGCGAGCAAATCCCCGGCCTTACTTTGGGTATTGATGAGGAGGCATGGTGTGAAGCTATTGCGGCATTACGAGAAGAACATCATTTGCTTTCTGAGGGTTATAATCATAGGTCTTTCGACTGCCATCCATTAATTCATGAATACTTTGGTAGTCAACTACAAGAAAAGTCTCCTGCTATTTGGAAGCAGGCTAACTTAGTACTATACAATTATTATAAAGCCAAACCACAAAAAGAATTACCGACTACACTAGAGGAAATACGTCCCTTACTCAATGCTGTTACTCACTGTTGTAAAGCAAAAGAATATGTTAATGCTTTTGAGATTTATTATGTGCGAATTAATCAAGGAAATAATTTTTTGACGAGAAGATTATTTGCGGGAAGCGAAAATCTAGCATTGCTGAGCAATTTTTTCAGAAAAGATTGGTCGCAAAACAGTATGGTGAATTTACCTGAAAAGACTTATTCTAACTTGGTAGAGATTACAGGCGATGCCTTGCTGGAGCAGGGTAGAATACGTGAAAGCGTGTCTTTGATGAAGAAAAGATTAACTTATGCTAAAAGTAAAAATATTATAGAGATCGTAATAAGTCAAAGTGTCAAATTAACAGAAACATTCACACTATTAGGTCAACTTAATGAATCTGTAAAATATGGAAAGGAAGCTATTCATTGGTCATTAGCCTCTGAGGTTAGTAATAAAATATTTTTTCAAATAATATCATTGTGTGCTATAGGAGAGGCTTATCATCAATTAGGAAATATCACTGATGCAAAAAAATGTTTTTTACGGGCTGCATTCATTCAACTTCAGAGAGCTGAAAAAGAGATTGGTAAATGGCCTGTTAATTTGTTATCTATACAAGGATTTCAATTTTGCCAGTTTCTATTGGATCAACATGAATATGAAAGAACATATAAAATTGCCAGAGATATGGTGCATTATGACAATGGTAGAGATATTTGTTTAGGTTATGCTTGCTTAGCATTAGCAACTTTCCGAGGGCAGCTAAATGTAAATATAGAGCCGCTGTGTTATCTGGATGATGCAGTGAATACAGCTCGAACAATTGATAATTATCGCGAGTTCTGGCCATCTTTATTGCTATACAGAAGTGAATATCTCCGTATCAACGTGAAATTTGAAAAAGCCCACGCCGATTTGCAGGAAGTTTATGAGATTGCTGAGCCAAGTGGAATGCGTTTGCATTTGACGGATTACCACTTGGAAATGGTGCGGTTGTTGTTGGCTGCACCAGAGTTTGATTTCGCTCAGTCTGCGAATAGTGGCTCAGCCGATTGTCAAAGCGAAGCCGAAAGCAACTTAAATCAGGCTCGAATTCATATTGAAAAGGCAGATCGTTTAATTAAGGATACAGGCTATCACCGCCGTGATGCGGAGTTAGCCGATTTACAGGCACGATTATCAAGCGCGGAAGCTGTTTAACCTTTTAAAACTCCCTCCAATACTTTCCAGACATTTTCCAGTACTTTGGGTTCGGCTTCGGCGGTGGGGTGTAGTCCGTCGGCTTGCATTAAATCCCAGTTATCCGCCACGCCTTCGAGCAAAAATGGTACGAGCGGTAAGTCGTATTGCTTAGCTAAATCGTTGTAGGTGGCGGCGAATTTGTCGGTGAATGTCACGCCGTAATTGGGTGGCAGTTGAATGCCGATCAGCACGACTTTGGCATTCGCGGCTTGTGCGAGTTTGATCATTTGTTCGAGATTGCTGCGCATGGTGTCGAGTGGAATGCCGCGCAAACCGTCATTTGCACCGAGTTCGAGTAACACATAAGCGGGTTGGTTTGCCTTGAGTGCGTCGGGTAAACGGGTTAAGCCACCGGATGAGGTTTCACCGCTAATGCTGCCGTTAATAATGTTGTAATCCTTGCCGAGTTTGGCTTGCAGTAAGGCAACCCAGCCTTTTTCCAGCGGAATGCCATACGCGGCACTTAGGCTGTCGCCCCACACCAATAGGGTGGTTGGTTTTTTCGCGGGTGCGTCGTCTGCCATAACAACCATACTCAAGGCTGGTATAAACCCCAACAGGGCGAAGATCAGGTAAAGTGTGCGAATCATTCGTTATTTCCTAAAGCAAATATGAATCAAATTGTTATTCAGACCAGTGATCTGGTGAAAACGATCCCGCAAGCGGGGCATGACTTGCACATTTTGCGTGGCATTAGCCTTGCGATTGATAAAGGCACGTCGGTGGCGATTACGGGTACGTCCGGTTCGGGTAAGAGTACCTTATTGGGCTTGCTGGCGGGGCTGGATTTACCCACGAGCGGTGCAGTGGCGTTATTCGGGCAAAGTTTGGCGGGGTTGGATGAAGATCAACGTGCCGCCTTGCGTTTAGGTCGCGTGGGATTTGTGTTCCAAGCGTTTCATTTGCTGGAAAACCTCACGGCATTGGAAAACGTTATGCTGCCGCTGGAGTTGGGGCAAGGGCAGGGTAATGCCAGCCAGCTTGCCCGCGACGCTTTGGCGCAAGTGGGATTAGCGGCGCGATTACAGCATTTCCCCGCGCAATTGTCCGGCGGTGAACAGCAGCGTGTGGCATTGGCACGGGCTTTTGTGACACGTCCGCAGCTTTTATTCGCTGATGAACCGACGGGGAATTTGGATCGCGCTACGGGCGAAGAAATCAGCAATCTGTTATTCGCCTTGCAAGCTGAATGGCAAACCACGCTGGTGTTAGTCACGCACGATGACGGTTTGGCGGCGCGTTGCCAACACCACTATCGCTTGGTTGAGGGCGTATTGTCATGAAACAAGCGGTTCGTCATTGGCAACAACGCTGGCGCATGGCGGAAACGCGCTTGTTATTGCTGGCGTTGATTGTGTCGGTCACGGTGGTGACAGCCGTGGGATTTTTCACCAGCCGCGTGGAAAATGCGATGTTGGCGCAAGCGCGGCAATTATTGGGCGGCGATTTGGTGCTGACGGCAGCGCGTCCGTTGGCGGCGGATTATTTAAGCCGTGCCGAACAATTGGGTTTGCAAACCGCCAGTACCATTAGTTTTCCCAGCATGGCGACGGTTGGCGAGCAGTCGCAATTGGTGCAATTACAAGCGGTTTCGTCGCATTACCCTTTGCGTGGTGATTTGAAAGCCGCCGCCGCGCCGGATGCCCCCGAACAACTGGTGACGGGGCAGTTACCCGCCAACGGTGAAATCTGGGCAGAAGCGCGGGTATTCGCCGAATTAAATGTGAATGTGGGGGCGCAACTGCAATTAGGGCGTTCCACTTTCACACTCAGCAAGGTATTAACGCAAGAACCGGATCGCGGCACGAATTTGTTTCAACTCGCCCCGATTGTGCTGATGAACTTGGACGATTTGCCGCCGACGGGATTATTGTCGCCCGCGAGTCGTGCCAATTTCAGCCAGTTGTTTGCCGGAAATTCGCGCACGATTCAGCAATTCCGCCAAGCCTTGCAACCTGACCTTAAAGCCACGGAACGCTTTCGCACTTTGGAAGAAGATGTTGCTTCGGTGCAGCAAGCCTTGCAGCGTTCGGGACGCTTTTTGGGTTTAGCCGCGTTGTTGAGCGTGGTATTAGCGGGGGCGGCAGTGGTATTGACCGCGAACAGTTTAATGCGCCGCGAATGGTCAGCAGTCGCGGTGTTGAAAGCAATGGGCATGTCACGGCGGCAAGTTTTGCGCGATTACCTGCTTTCCTTGCTCATTACGGCTGCTTTAGCCGCTGGCATCGGGATTGTATTGGGCTTTGGGCTGCAATTTGGTTTAGCTGCGTGGTTGGGGAATGTGGTTGGGCAATTACCCGCGCCGAGCTTGATGCCAATCTTGAGCGGGGCATTGACTGCCGTGATTTTGCTATTAGGTTTCGCGTTACCGTCGTTATTGCGCTTGGTGGATACTTCGCCAATGCAGATTTTGCAGGGTTCATGGCAACGCCCACAACAAACGGTGTGGTTCACCATCGCGGGGGTATTGCTGGCAATGGGCGGTTTGCTGTGGTTGCAAGCGCAAGATGTCAAACTCGCGGGTCTATTATTGATTGGATTATTGGCGGGGATTGCCATTTTTTGGACGGTAGCCACTGTTAGTTTGCGTGTTGTACAAGCTTTGCGCCAACGCTGGCAAATCACTTGGCTGCCATCATTGGGGCATTCGCCACGTGCGGTATTATTAGTCGTGGTATTTGCCACGGGATTATTCGCTCTCTTGCTATTAACCACGGTGCGTACCGATTTGCTGAATCGTTGGGAAGCGAGTTTACCCGCTGATGCACCGGATCATTTCCTGATTAATATCCAACCGCAGGATGTTGCGCCGCTGCAAAGCTTTTTGGCACAACAGCAATTGCAAGCCACGTTGTACCCGATGGTGCGCGGGCGTTTGGTGGAAGTTAATGGCAAAGCTGTCAGCGAGGAACAGTACCCTGAGCAACGCGCCAAACGTTTGTTGGAACGCGAATTTAACCTCTCGGCAACTGACCAATTACCCACCAGTAATGCTTTGGTTGCGGGGCAATGGTTCGCGCCGGATGCACAGGCCACGGGTTTTTCGATTGAAAAAGGCATTGGCGAAACCTTGCAATTCGGCATGGGGGATCAACTCACCTTCGATATTGCGGGGCAACGTTTGACCGAAACCGTGACCAGCGTGCGTGAAGTGCGTTGGGATAGTATGCAGCCGAATTTCTTTGTCATTACCACGCCAGCAACCTTGGCAGCGTTACCGCGCACTTTTATTACCAGCGTGCATTTAGGGGCGCAAAAAACCGTGGTGACGGCTTTGGTAAAGCAATTCCCCAGCATTACCGCGATTGATGTAAGCGCGATTTTACGGCAAATCAAAACCTTGCTCGAACAAGCCAGTCGCGCGGTGCAGGGCATTTTCGTGTTCACGCTGTTGGCGGGCATTGTGGTGCTTATTGCCGCTTTGCAATCGCAAAAAGCCGAACGCAAACGTGAAATTGCCATCCTCAAAGCAATGGGGGCGCGACATGCCTTGTTACGGCGACGGATTTGGGGTGAATTCCTGTTACTCGGTGGTATTGCCGGAATGTTGGCAGGCGTGTTGGCAGGATTAGTCGGCGCAACCGTTGGCTATTTCTTATTCGACTTGGATTGGCATTGGCGTTTATTACCCATTGTCATGGGCGGTGTCGCTGGCAGTTTGTTGGTGGGCATTGCAGGTTACGGGAATTTGCGTGGTTTATTAACGGTTTTGCCGTTGTCGTTGCTAAAAAGCTGAAGGCTTAAGCCGGATGCGTGCCTTGTTGTTGCGCTAGGTGTGTACGATTATCGCCTGTCAGTCGTTTCCGTTACTTCAAACCTACCCAAAACTAGCTAACTAAACGTAGTCATGGTGTTGAATTCCTGCTTCACGGGGGCTGGTTTCGTCTTCGGCTTGCGCCCAAGACCAGAGCCTTCCCCTCCACAGGCAGACACCGTGTAACTCACGGCGTAGTTGGCTAAGTTAATAGCCGCATTCACATCCCGATCATGGTTTACGCCACAG
>JBDKID010000023.1:0-55622 GCA_039797295.1 Pseudomonadota bacterium
TACAGCGTAAAAAACTTCCCATCGGGATTCAGTCATTTCGTGTGATGCGTGAGGATCATTATTACTATGTCGATAAAACGCCATTAATTCAGACATTGATTGACAATGAACGGCATTATTTTTTATCGCGTCCACGTCGTTTTGGCAAAAGCCTCTTTCTGGATACTTTAAAAGAATTATTTGAAGGTAATGAAAAACTATTTGTGGGTTTAGCGATTCATGATCAATGGGATTGGGCGGTAAAATATCCGGTATTGAGGTTTAGTTTTGGCAGTAAAAACTTTCGTACCACACAGGATTTGGTGGATTCATTACACACGCAATTAACGTTTTTAGAAGAGCAATGGGGTATTACGCCTAAGTTTGCGGATGCGGGAGGGCGGTTTGCGGACTTAATCATACAATCTGAGAAAAAAGCACAGTTACCTGTTGTGGTGTTAATTGATGAATACGATAAGCCGATTTTGGATGCATTGGAGTATAGCGATGTGGCGAAAGCCAATCGGGATTTTTTGCGTGGCTTTTACAGTATTATCAAAGATTATGACGCACACATTCGCTTTTCCTTCCTCACAGGCGTTAGCAAGTTTTCCAAAGTCAGTTTGTTTTCAGGGTTGAATAACCTTTACGATATTACATTATCCCCTGAGTTTTCGGCTATTTGTGGTTATACAGATCAAGATATTGATACGGTATTTGCGGCGGAATTGGCAGGGTTAGACCGTGAAGCTATTAAAGCTTGGTATAATGGTTATAACTGGCTTGGGATAGGGGTTTATAATCCCTTTGATATTCTGCAACTGTTTAGAAGTCGTGAGTTTAGGAACTATTGGTTTGAAACAGGCACACCAACTTTTTTAGTAAACTTATTGACGAGTCGCCACGTTCCTTCAGTTAAACTGGATAATATGCTCAGTAGCAGTGCTATGTTGTCCAGCTTTGATGTGGATGATATTGCTACCGAAGCCCTGTTATTTCAAACGGGTTATTTGACTATTCATGCGCAAGAACGCTTAGGTGGACAAATCTTTTATTCGCTGGGGTATCCTAATCAAGAAGTTTACCAAAGCTTAAATGAAAGCTTGTTGAGTGTCATGGTGCAAGATCGTTCTGCACAAGCACAACAAACAGCGCGTTTGTATAAAACCTTATTGAGTAAAGATTTGGCTGCACTAAAAGACTTATTTCATGCTTTTTTCGCCAGTATTCCTTACCAGTGGTATACCCAAAATGACATGGCGAATTACGAAGGTTATTACGCCAGTGTCTTTTATTCTTATTTTGCGGCCTTGGGTTTGAATGTGACGGTGGAGGATTCCACCAATCACGGACGTATTGACATGACCTTGCAGTTTAATCAATGTGTTTATATCTTTGAATTTAAAGTGATAGAACTCGCCCCCCAAGGTAAAGCCATGCAGCAATTAAAAGATAAAGCCTATGCCGATAAATACCGCGCTTTAAATCAGCCGATTTACTTAATCGGTGTGGAGTTTGCTAAAACCGAACGCAATATCGTGGGATTTGAAGTGGAAGAGGTTAGTCGTTAATATAATAGCCCAATGTATAAACCAAGCACCGAATATTCACAAGGAGTCGACAATGGCACGCACCCCATCCACCATGTTAGCACTCGGCACGATTGCCCCTGATTTTGCGTTGTTAGAACCTTCGACAGGGCGTATTGTGGCGCGTCAAGATTTTGTGGGCAAACCCTTATTGGTCGCTTTCATTTGTAATCATTGCCCGTATGTGGTGTTGATTCGGCAGGCATTTGCGCAATTAGCGGCTGAATACCAAGCCAAAGGTGTGGCGGTGGTGGCGATTAATGCCAATGATGTGGCGAATTATCCCGACGATAGCCCTGAAAAAATGATTATCGAAGTGCAAACGCAGGGTTATACTTTCCCGTATTTATTCGATGCCACGCAAGCAGTTGCTAAAGCGTATCAGGCGGCGTGTACGCCGGATTTATTTTTATTTGATGAAAAGCATGAATTGTTTTATCGCGGGCAATTCGATGATGCTCGCCCGAATAATGGTATTACCCCAACAGGTGCAGATTTACGCTTTGCTTTAGAGCGTTTATTAGCGCATCAATACCCACCGGATGCGCAAAAAGCTTCACTGGGTTGTAATATCAAATGGCAAGTGGGTAATGAACCGGATTATTTTGGGCATTAATGGTATTCGGCTGTTTGTTAAGAACGCCAGCTTTTTTGCAAGTTGGTTTTGTCTTGCAGCGTGTAAACCCATTCGCGCCCATCTTTACGTTTGGTGAATAAATTTAATTCCACCAAGCCATTTAATAGCGTGGCAGCGGTATTATAGGAGCAATTTAGCTTTTGTTCGACATTGCGGGCAGTAAATAGCGTTTGTGGATTATCTTTAGCGATATTGAACACCATGCGTTGTTTATCATTGAGTTTGCCGTATAAACCGCTGTCCCATAACCAACGTTCAAAGGCTTCGCGGTCGCGCTGGATTTGTTGATAGGTTTCCAGAAAGTTTTTAATCGCACGGGTAATAATACGGCATTGATAATCCACGAAGTAGGTTAAATCCATGCCGTCGGTTTCACTGTATAAATACGATTTACCGTATTGCACCGGAGCTTTTTTTAATAAAGTACTAATCGCAATGTAACGAAATGCGCTGTAATCGTGTTTGAATAAAAACCAGTAGAATAAACCGCGTGCAACACGCCCATTACCATCGCGAAAAGGGTGTTCATAACCAATCGCAAAATGCAGGGTAATGGCTTTGATTAATAGGTGAATATACGCGCTATTTTCGGCATCATCATGACAGGCATTCACCCATTCCGCTAATTGCCGTAAGCGTTGTTTTAAACCTTGTGCGGGTGGTGGTTGATGCAGAATTTCACCTTCGCGACCCGCGACGACCACATCATCACTGCGACGCAATTGACCGGGGGTGTATTTTTCATCCGCAATGCCTTTGACACCAATGCGGTGCATGTCGGTAATTAATTCAACGCTTAACGCTTGATGACGCTGTTCCCACGCAAACTGCATCATTTGAAAATTGCCCACAATCATTTTTTCATCGGGCGTGCGTGGTTTGCGCTGGCGTTTGAGCATTGCTTTAGCGACTAAGGTCGTGGTCGCAGCCCCTTCCAATTGACTGCTGCTAATCGCTTCGTCTTCGATCAAATCGCTGATTAAATAGTCGTGCAGTTGGCGTTTTTCGCCAATTCGCGCACTCATTAAATCCAACGAGGCGGCATTGGTGTGTTTATCCACCAGTGATAATGCGCGTTGAATCGCAGGCGTTTGAAAATAACGGCATAACGTCGCGGGTTCGCCGAGGGTAAGCAGCGGTGTGAGTTGCTCATCGCGGCTACGGCGTAACACCGCCCAAGCCCATTCCACATTCAATGTGGGTTTGACGCGATAACGCAATTCATCAAAATGCAGGTAACGCCCTTTGTCGTCTACTGGACGCTGAAACGTGATGTAATCCAATAACTTATCAGGGCATTGTTGTTGAATCTGCATGAAGGTGCTAATGAACGCTTCGGCTGGCGTTTGATCCTGAAATGGTGGCAACTTAATCATGCTGATCCTGAACTTATCTCAATAGTCATAAAATTGAGATAAGTTTAGCGGTTAAGGTATCTTTTGTCTCAAATTTTATAGAAGTTGAGATAAACGGAAAATACTTGAACTTTACCCGCCCGCAAACGTCTGTTTAATCAACATGTCGTTGTAAAAATAAAGGGTAGATTGATGAAAATGTCTTGGTTAATACCTTTCATGGTGGGCGCGAGTTTGGTGAGTCAAACCGCTTTTGCAGCTAATGCATTGAACAAAACCGAATGGACGCTGCAAACGTTGGCGGGTTGGCAAGGTCAGTCGCTGGCTAATATTCAACATCCAGCAACATTGGCGTTTAATGCCGCTGGGGTTAGCGGTAATGACGGTTGCAACAGTTTCAGTGGGCGTTACACCTTGAGTCGTCATCCCCCCAATGGTTTGCGCATTCCCACTGATAGCATGGTTTCCACCATGATGGCTTGTGTGGGTGAAGGGGATACGTTGGCGCGTTTGTACATCCAAGCGTTAGGGGCAACCGTGCGTTACCAATTAAATGGGCAGCAACTGAGCTTGCTCAATGCGCAAGGCAAAGTGCTCGCAACATTGAAGCAACCTGCCTCGGAATTACCTAATACCAAGTGGCAACTCATGGGGTATTTTGACGGGCGCAGTGGTTTTGTTTCCAGCGCGAATACGCAAAAAATGACGGCTAACTTTGGGGCAAATGGTTCGCTGACAGGCAGTAGTGGGTGTAATTCCTATTTCGCTAGTTACACGGTTAATCCGGCAAAAAACAGCCTGAAAATCAAAGGTGTTGGTGCAACCGAAATGTTCTGTGCGCAACCGCAAGATTTAATGCAGGAAGAAAGCCATTTCCTCAAAGCACTCAGCAGTGTGAAAACTTACCACCGCGTGGGTAATAGTTTGGAAATGTTTAATGCCAAAGGAATGCGGGTATTGGATTTCCGTCTGCAAAACTGACAATTCGCACCCGTGGGGTGTTACGCATATAATCCGCTGCTTAATGAGAAAGACCGGATGCCTTACGCCATGAAACGCCCTGAATTGCTTGCCCCTGCGGGTACTTTGAAGTCGATGCGCCACGCTTTTGCTTATGGTGCGGATGCTGTCTATGCCGGACAGCCGCGCTATTCCTTGCGAGTGCGCAATAATGAGTTCAAGAATGACAACCTCGCACAAGGGATTGCCGAGGCGCATTCGTTGGGCAAACAGTTTTTCGTGGCGGTTAATATTTCCCCGCATAACAGTAAGTTAAAAACTTTCGTGGCGGATTTAGAACCCGTGATTGCAATGAACCCCGACGCGCTGATCATGGCTGACCCCGGTTTGATCATGATGGTGCGCGAACGTTGGCCAGCAATGCCCGTGCATTTGTCGGTGCAGGCCAATACGGTGAATTATGCGACGGTGAAATTCTGGCAAAGTTTGGGATTAACGCGGGTGATTTTGTCACGCGAATTGTCGTTGGATGAAATCGCCGAAATTCGCCAACAATGCCCTGACATGGAACTGGAAGTGTTCGTGCACGGCGCGTTGTGCATTGCTTACTCAGGGCGTTGTTTATTATCGGGTTATTTCAACCACCGCGACCCGAATCAAGGCACTTGCACCAATGCGTGTCGTTGGGAATACAAAACCAGCGAAGCGACGGAAGCCGCCGAAGGCAAATACGTCCCGAAAGAGGCGGTATTGTCGATGGATGCTTTTAACCAAACGCAAAATTTAGCCGCTTGCGGTGATCAACAGCGGCATCCGTTGGCGGATAAAGTGTATTTCCTTGAAGAAACCAATCGCCCCGGCGAACTCATGCCCGTGATGGAAGACGAACACGGCACTTACATCATGAATTCCAAGGATTTACGCGCGATTGAGCACGTACAGCGTTTGACCGAAATCGGCGTAGATTGCTTGAAAATCGAAGGGCGTACCAAATCGCATTACTACGTGGCGCGTACTGCTCAGGCGTATAAACAAGCGATTGACGACACATTGGCAGGGCGTGCGTTTGACCCGAAATTACTCGGCGTGTTGGAAAATCTAGCGAATCGCGGTTACACCGACGGTTTCTACGAACGTCATCACACCCACGAATACCAGAACTACATGTACGGCGCGTCGCAAGGGCATCAACAGCAATTCGTTGCCGAAGCCATGAGCGTGGATCGTGCTAACGGCTGGGTGGAATTGGACGTGAAAAACCGTTTCAGCGTCGGGGATCGTTTGGAATGGGTATTGCCCAACGGTCAAAACCGCGAATTGGTGCTGGAACAAATGGAAAACTTGCAAGGCATCCCGATGCAAACTGCCCCCGGTAGTGGTCATAAAGTACGTATCCCACTACCCGAAGGCGTGGATAGCGACATGATTTTAATCAGCCGTTTCTTGTAATGTTGCGCTTAATTGCTTTATTGGTCACGGTAGCGGTGTGGGTTTCGACCCACAACGTGCTGTATACCGTTATAACGCTGATAGTTGGCTGGTTTGTGGCGGGGATTCTCGCACGTTTGCTGACGTGGTTGATGTACGCCGCCGTTGCGGGGTTGTTGGGGCTGTACATTTACGCCCAACAAACCGATCAATCGTTTATGTGGCTATTGATTAAGTTGTTGTTTTAATTGTTATACTGCTCAATCGTTGTGCCGTCGTCGGTGTCCAATTGCACTTGTTCGAGGACTTTGCCTCGGATAATAGCGCGTCCGAGGCGGCGTTCTACGCCAGCGGCACTGTATTCAAAGCGGTAAATGCGTCGCCAGACCAGATGCCCTTGGGCATTGCGTGCGGGTTTGAGGCTTTCGAGCGCGGCGGTTTGATCCAAAAATTGCACGCCCACGCTTTTGCAGGCTCGCATGGCGGCATCAATGGCGCGTTCTCGCGCTTGCATCGAGTCCAACCAAAACCAAATGCCTGCGCCGATTAAGCCGAGTACGAGTAAATTTTCCATTATTGCCCTTGGACAGCGTAAAATAATGCCCATTATCTCGGAAATTTTTTAAAAAGATCACTGGCAGACACAAAATGGATATGGAAACACCTCAAATTGCACAAAAACCAACGATCGTGACCTTCATTGGTGCGGGGAACATGGCGCGTAGCCTGATTGTGGGTTTGCTCAATGATAATGCGAACGTGACTTTGCGCGTGGCAGATCCTGATCAAGCGCAGTTGGATGCGATTCGCCAACATTTTCCGCAAATCAGCACGTCTACCGACAATCTGCAAGCCATGCAAGGCGCGGATGTGGTGGTGCTGGCAGTTAAACCGCAAGTCATGAGCGAAGTGGCGGAAGGTTTAGCGGAACAAGCGCAATTAAGCCGCCCGTTGTTTATTTCGATTGCAGCGGGTATTCAGGAAGCAGCATTGAATCGCTGGTTGGGTGGCAATTTAGCCATCGTGCGTTGTATGCCGAATACCCCAGCGTTGGTGCAAACCGGCGCGACAGGTTTGTACGCCAATGAACAAGTGCAGGATAAACAACGCAGCCAAGCCGAAAGCATTCTGCGTGCGGTCGGTATTACGCTGTGGTTCGACGATGAAAGCAAACTGGATGCGGTCACGGCGATTTCTGGCAGTGGCCCTGCGTATTTCTTCTTGGTGATGGAAGCGATGCAGGCGGCAGCGGAAAAAATGGGCGTGCGTGCTGAAGATGCGCACCTATTAATCGTGCAAACCGCTTTAGGTGCGGCGCGTTTAGCTTTGGAAAGCAATGAGTTGCCCGCTGAGTTGCGTCGTAAGGTGACTTCCAAAGGTGGGACAACCGAAGCTGCAATTAAAGTGCTGAGTGACGGTGGTTTGATCACATTGTTTGGTCATGCCTTACAAGCGGCGGAAAGCCGTTCGCGTGAATTGGCGGCAGCGAATAGTTAAAAGGATATGGCATGAATGCTTTACAGAATGTAGGTCTGTTCTTAGTTGAGAGTTTATTTTCGCTGTACATTGGTGCGGTATTGTTACGCTTTTTGCTGGCTTGGGCGCGGGCAAATTTCTATAACCCGTTGTCACAGTTTTTGGTGAAAGTGACCAATCCGGTACTCGTGCCGTTACGGCGTATGATTCCCGCTGTGGGTAAGGTTGATACAGCCGCCATTGTACTGGCATTAGGGCTAACCATTGTCAAAGTGCTGTTGTTAGTGGTGATTGCTGGGGTGAGCGCGGGTTTCTTGACCATTGTGTTGTCTGCGATTTCGGATTTGTTGCGTGCTGCGATTTGGATTTATATTTTCGCGCTGATCGTACAAGCCGTGATGAGCTGGACGGGGAATCTTTACGGTAATCCATTGGCTGACTTGTTGAGCAGTTTAACCGAGCCGCTGTTGCGCCCAATCCGGCAGCTTTTACCGAGTGTGGGAATGGTTGACCTCTCACCAATGGTCGCGGTGTTATTACTGAATGTAGTGCTGATTATTCTGCAATCATTCGGCTTATAAGGTCATGGCAAATTTTTACCGTTGGGAAGGTAATGTGTTGCACCTGTTTGTGCGGGTGCAGCCCAAAGCCAGCAAAGATGAGTTCGCGGAAGTGCAGGAAGAACGGGTACGGGTGCGGATTACCGCGCCACCTGTCGATGGCCAAGCCAATGAGCATTTAATCAAATTTGTGGCGAAAACGTGCGGTGTTGCGAAATCTCAGGTGCAGATTAAGACGGGGGAAACTGGGCGGAATAAACATTTGTGTGTTACTGCCCCTGTGTTATTACCATTAGGTGTGGTGAAGGCGTGACACAAGGCGCACAAAGTATGTTACAAAACTAGCAGGCAAAAAAAGAGGGTTGATAGGAAGACCCCATCAACCCCCGCGAATCACTAATATTAACTAAATATTAATATTCACGTTTACGGAAGCCGCCACGGTCGCCGCTACGGTCATTACGACCTGCGCCACCATCACTGCGACCACCACCGAAACCGCCGTCAGTACGTGGACGGAAACCGCCGCCGTCAGTGCGTGGTTTGAAACCGCCACGGTCACCGCCGCGTGGACGATCTTCACGTGGTTTTGCTTCGTTTACTTTAATGTTGCGCCCTTGAACCGCTTTCTCGTTCAGCCCTTGGATAGCGGCTGAAGCTTCGGCAGCATTAGGCATTTCGACAAAGCCAAAGCCTTTGGATTGCCCTGTCATTTTGTCTTTAACCATGCTAACGCTAGATACTTCGCCGTAAGCCGCGAACAGTTCGCGCAGGTCAGCATCGGTGATTTTGTAGGGCAGATTACCAACGTAGATATTCACTGTATGTCGTCTCGTAAAATCGTGCGCTGTTTGGGAAATACGTTAAGAGGTAAACAGTCACACGAACTACCTGATAACGATCGGTCACGGTTGACCCGATTTGTTACGCGCTTTGAAACCTAAGGAAAACGTGGCTAAGCGCACGATTGTTCTCAAGGATCAGGCAAGTTAGTGTCAGTGTACTCCAGTTTTCCGTCGCTGGTAACTAAAATTGCTGGATTGTGCTGTTAATTTTTAGTGACGGCTGGTTTACCAGTGAAATACGCTTGCAGAAATTCGTTGAAACCTAGCTGCGGTGCGCCTTCAAGGACTTTTTGCTGGGCTAATGAGGTTTGCGCCATTCGTCGGAATTCTACTTCCAATGCTTCGGGTAGCTGTCGTTGGAGGAAATACGCCCGATGTTCGAGGGATTTACGCCACGCGAAGTCGAAGAAGCATTCATTGTTCTCGCGCATTTCTGCCAACATGCGTGCGGATGGTGTGCTGTCTGGCTGTTCCACCAATTCCCGCTGACTGCTTAAGCAGTGAGTATAACAGGTTTCATGGTGGACACGATTGAGTAATTCCGCCACGGGTTGCATGGCATCCAGCACTTCCAAGGCTTTTTGTTGCAAGGAAATGCTTTCGCCAAACCAATCCAGCTTAGTATCGGGGTCGCGTCCGTGATGTGCGGTGAGCATTTGATTGTGGTTAATCGCGGCAAATTCATCCGGTGTGACAAACGGGCTTTCTTGCAATAAGCAGAAATGCATAAAGGTTTCGAGGAAGAACAATTGCTTGCGGCTCAAACCAGCGGGTTCAAACGCATTCACGTCAATCGAACGCAATTCCACATACGCAATGCCGCGTTGTTCGAGCGCGTCGGTGGGCTTTTCAAAACCACGTAACGGCTGTTTAGGGCGCACGGTACTGTAATATTCGTTTTCGATTTGCAGAATATTGGCATTGAGCTGGCGGTATTCGCCATCCACTTCCACGCCAATGTCAGCGTAATCGGGGCAGGGGGTGGCAATCGCGTGGCGCAGATTGGCAATGTAGGTTTCGAGCGTGTTGTAACACACTTTCACCCCGCTTTTGCTTTCTTTGCTATTGGTGTAACCAATATTGCCCATGCGTAACGATGTGCCGAAAGGTTCGTACAGCGTGTGTTCGTTGAAGGTTTCCATGCCTTCGGGTGGCGTGCGTCCGCCCAAGAAGCTTTTGCAAATCGCGGGCGATGTACCAAACAAGTAAATAATCAGCCAGCCATACCGCTGCAAATTACGCACCACTGCCATGTATTGTGTATCGCGGAAGTCGCGCAAGGTTTGGGCATTCGCAGCATCATTCTCAGGGGTATTATCAGCATTGGTGTGCACGTTTTGCCAAGCCGCCCAGAATGCTTCATCGAATGAATAGTTGAAGTGAATGCCCGCAATCACTTGCATGGTTTTGCCATAACGCCATGCCAAACCTTGGCGGTAAACGTGTTTCATGCGTCCGGCATTCGATGAACCGTATTCGGCAATGCGAATATCATCTTCACCCGCCAAAACGCACGGCATACTGGTGGTCCACAACAGTTCGTCGTTTAAATGTTGGTAAACAAAGGTTTCGACGTTCAGCAAAAAATCCAGCGATTGTGCGGCACGTTCTTGCGGTGGGGTAATCAATTCCAGCAGCGATTCGGCGTAATCGGTGGTAATCCACGGGTGGGTGAGGGTCGAACCCAAGGCATCGGGGTGCTTGGTTTGCGATAAACGACCGCTGGTATTCACGCGCAAACTTTCTTTTTCCAAACCCGTGCGGGCATTGCGCAGCAAGGGCTGAAGCTGATGTGTCTCGATAGCGTGTAGACGTTGTGCCAACAGTTGGTACACGGGGGACTCCCTGAACTAAACGAAACAGCGGATTAGACCACAGGTGTCGGCGAATGCAACTATCCCTAGCGATACCGCAAGATTCTGTACAGCGGCATTAGAGAGCAGTATGAGTGGGTATCGGGAGAAAAGGTAGGGGCATGGTCTGGGAGCGTCCACACCCCTCAAAATAAAGAACTCCGAGGAAAAAACTGATAACTATCTCCACAATAATCTCAGTGCTTATTACTAAGCAAATAGCGTGCCAGCTAGTGGTGACGCTGATGATTACTCTGTGTTCAAGCAGTTAGCGGCAATTCGGTCATGCGTTTAGTGTGCTCTGCACCATAAAGCAGCTTTCGCGCGGATATTGCGTGGTAAACTGTGCAGCCTTTTCGGCGTGTAATAGGGTGGTCAATAGGTATTTATGGATTTTCTACAAGCTAATTTGGATTATTTGGTGCTCGGCACATTGGGTTTCATGAGCTTTGTGATGTGCGCTTTGGTGATTGAGCGTTATTTGTATTTAAACCGCGTCGATCTTAAACAATTTACGCACCTCGAATTGCTCAAAGTCGCTCTTACGCGCAATCTCACCACGATTTCTAGCATTGGCTCGAACGCGCCATATGTGGGATTACTCGGCACGGTATTGGGGATTTTGGTGACGTTTTATACGATGGGTAACGGTGGCAAAATCGAAGTTCACACCATTATGCTCGGCTTGGCAATGGCACTCAAAGCCACTGCTGCGGGCTTGGTGGTGGCGATTCCGGCGATTTTGTTCTACAACGGTTTGCTGCGCAAAGTCGAGGTACTCACCGCGCAATGGCAAGCGTGGATGGACGGGAATGGCGCATGAAACGCTTCGACCAGATCAATATGATTCCTTTCATCGACATCATGCTGGTGTTGTTGGCGATTGTGCTCACCACCGCGTCGTTTATTTCGCAAGGCTTGATTCCGGTGGATTTGCCGAAAGCCGAACACAGCCAAGCGGCAAGTGGCAATGAAAAAACACTGGAAATCGCGATTAACGCGCAAAATCAGTTGTTTGTCGATGGCGCATTAACCGCCGAAACGGAACTTGCCAAGCAATTAGACGCGCACCCCAACACCACGCCTGTGTTATTGCGGGTGGATAAAACTGCCGCGTTTGCGCATTTCATTGCGGTAGTCGATGTGTTGAAAGCCAAACATTTTGAGCAAATGTCGATCCAAACCGAACAGGCAGGGCAGGGGCAATGAAACGGCATTTGACGGGGTTTGGCATTTCCGCTTTGTTGCACGCGGGTTTGGTGCTGGCAGCATTGCCCGTGGTGTTGCTGCAATCGGCAGAACCGCCCGCCAAAGAACCGCCGCTTACCTTGGATTTGGCGCAATTCCAACCCCCGCCGCCTGTCGCGCCACAACCCGTTGCCCCCGCGCCCGAACCGAAGCCTGTTCCCAAACCAGAGTCGAAGCCTGTTCCGAAACCTGTTCCCAAACCAGAGCCGAAGCCTGTTCCTAAACCTATTCCCAAACCGAAACCTGAACCAAAACCAGAGCCGAAGCCTGTTCCTAAACCTATTCCCAAACCGAAACCTGAACCAAAACCCGTTCCCAAACCTATTCCTAAACCCATTGCGCCACCAGAACCCATCGTTAAAGCCGTAGCGGAAAAGCCGCAACCTGAAACCGTTTCACGCGCTGAATCGATTCCGCATCCTGCCCCGCAGCCAGTGCGTCCGATTGCTGCTCCCAAACCCGTTCCTGCTGCCCCTGCCGCGCCTAAACCTGCGCCAGCAACCAACAATCCAGCAGCGGAAGCGGCTTACCGTGCTAAGTTGCAAAGCTTGATTGCCGCGCGTAAGCAATACCCTAGCATGGCGGAAAAAATGGAAGCCGAAGGCACGGTTTCCATCGCTTTCACCGTGTTAGCTAATGGCGCGATTACGGGTGCGCATGTTGCCAATAGTTCCGGCAATCAATGGCTGGATCAAGCCGCCGTGCAAGCGGTGAATGCGGTTTCGGGCGCGTTGCCATTCCCTGCCGACATTCATAAAACGCAGTGGGCGTTTACGATAGGGGTGAATTTCCGGCTGGAATAATGCGTTGCCATGTGACAACAAAGTGAAATTCGCCGCCGCGCTGGGATGCGGGTATGATCGTATTTTTCCTTAGCGAATCAGAGCCGCGTTATGACCGAAAAAAAGCACCACCTTGCGAATCCGAAAGTGCAGTTGCATTTACGCCCCGCGACCTTGGCGGATATTCCGCAGATTGTCACGCTGTCAACGCGGGTTTACGAAGGCACGGGGATGTATGGTTATAACGAGCCGACCTTGATCGGGCAGTTAAACCATTTTCCAGAAGGGCAGTTAGTGGTCACGGCGGGTGAAAAAGTGGTGGGGTATTGCGCCACCTTACGCATTGCCGAAAAAGAAGGCTTGAAGCAACACACTTGGGAAGAAATCACGGGTAATGGCTACGGTTCGACCCACGATCCGCGCGGCGAATGGCTGTACGGCATGGAAGTGTGCGTCGACCCCGATTACCGTGGTTATCGCATTGGGCAGCGTTTATACAATGCCCGCAAACGTTTGGCGCAGGATTTAAACCTCAAAGGCATTATTATTGCCGGACGCTTACCGACGTTAATTCACCGTCTAAAACGTTTTGGTACGGTGGAACAATACATTGATGCGGTTAAAAGTAAACAGCAAACTGATCCGGTATTATCGTTCCAATTGCGCAATGATTTTGAAATTCTGGGCGTGATTCCGCATTACTTGGACGCGGATTTGCAATCGCTTGGTTATGCAGTACACATGGTGTGGCGTAATCCAAAAGTACCGCAGGATTCACCCACCGGACGGCAAAAAACCTATGGCGGACGTTTGCCGGATAGTATTCGTGTGGGTTCGGTACAATATAAACAACGCCGCGTCAATTCGTTTGCGGAGTTTATGGATGCGGTGCGTTATTTCGTCGATGTGGTGGCGGATTATAAAGGCGATTTCGTGGTATTCCCCGAATTATTCACCCTGCAATTATTATCAATGGAAGCGCAGGAATTAACGCCGATTGAAGCCATTGAAGCTCTAACCAAATACACACCGCAATTCAAAGAAGCCATGCGCGAATTAGCTTTGCGTTACAACATTAATATTATTGGTGGCTCGCACCCAACGCGAATGCCGAATGGGCGCGTGGAAAACATTTGTTATGTGTTTTTACGCGATGGCAGTGTGCACGAACAAGCGAAAATTCACCCCACGCCGAATGAAGCGTATTGGTGGAATATTGAAGGCGGCAGCGAATTAGACGTGATTCACACCGATTGTGGACCCATTGGTGTGTTGGTGTGTTACGACTCCGAATTCCCCGAATTGGCGCGGCATTTAACCGATCAAGGCGCACAGATTTTATTCGTGCCATTCTGTACCGACGAACGCCAAGGCTATTTGCGCGTGCGTTATTGCAGCCAAGCGCGAGCGGTGGAAAATCAGGTATACGTCGTGCTGTCGGGTAACTGCGGCAACTTACCGAACGTGGCGAATATGGACATTCAATACGCACAAAGCTGCATTCTCACCCCGTGCGATTTACCGTTTGCCCGCGATGGCGTTGCCGCCGATACCACGCCGAACACCGAAATGGTCGCGATTGCCGATTTACGCCTCGACACCTTGCTCACTGCTCGCAATAGCGGCACGGTGCAAAACCTGCGCGACCGCCGCCACGACCTCTACCAAGTGCGCTGGAAAGGCAAGTAATGTCTGCAATGTAGCCTAACGCCATATTCAATACCGTCGATGATCTGTAACGCACGGGCATGTTTGGGGGACGTGTCGTCCATGAACGCATACAACCAAATGTTGGAGTCCACGAAAAATTCACCGCTCATACAACTGCTCACGGCTGAGCGACTCAAATGGCTTGACCAAGCGGGGGGCTAATGGGCGGGCAATCTCCCGCTTGTTTAGGGGACGCTGGAGGTATTTCTGCAATAGAAAGTGATAAAAATCCAGCAACTCACGCTGGGCAAAATCGGGGAGCTTGTCTAACTGGATGGATTGCATGGCTTTAACTCTACCGTATGACTAGAACCAGTAGCATAAAGGATTCACGTTCCAACGGAAACATCCTATACCGCGAAGCAAAGCCGGAAAAAGTCTGAAAACTATAAAAAAGCCCCCGCGTTTGCGGAGGCTTTTGCTCAATCAGCTACAACAACAGCGTTAGAACGTGGGGCCTGCAACTGGCGTAAACTGATTCTCAGTATTACCGTTACCTAATTGCCCGTTACCATTGTAGCCCCAGCATTGGATTGCGCCGCTGACGAAAGCATAATTACTATATAGGCTAGAAACAAGGTTAGTTACACCGCTATTAGCGGCAATGGCTTCGACAAACAAAGTATCGTAATCATGTTCGCTGCCACCGTTCCCCAGTTGACCGCTGTCATTTGTACCGGCACATTGCACACCGCCATTAATCACCACGCAAGTATAGCCATATCCAACACTCACCGCAGTCGCACCAGCATCGGCGGGTACGATTTCAATGGGCAGATTACTGTGCTCAGTAGTGCCATTACCAAATTGCCCATAGGAGTTATAGCCCCAACATTGCACTGCATTAGCCACAAGCGCACAGGAATGTGTTGGACTAACATTTACAGCAGTGACCCCGCTGCCAGCCGCAATGGTTTGAATAGGTTTGGTGCGTGTGGTGTACGTGCCATCACCGAGTTGCCCATAGGAGTTATAGCCCCAACATTGCACCCCGCCATTGACGACCGCACAGACATTACTATATGAGGCAGCAAGTGTGGTTGCTCCACTGCCAGCCGCAATGGTTTGTACGGGTTTTCGACTGTTCGTGAATGTGCCATTGCCGAGTTGTCCATAACCATTATTGCCCCAGCATTGCACACCACTGTTAACAATAGCGCAGGTATAACCATTACCATTACCCGCTGTAATACCCGTTGCATTAGCAGTAATTCCATAAACTTGAGTAGGTTTAGAGCGATCTAAAGTTGAGCCATCTCCTAGTTCGCCATTGCCATTAGAGCCCCAGCATTTCACCCCTCCATTGATAATTGCACAAGTATGATAAGTACCAGCAGCAACAGCAGTGACCCCACTCCCAGCGGGAATGGCAACCACAGGGGTTAAGCTGTCAGTTGTTTTACCATCACCGAGTTGCCCATTGGAGTTATAGCCCCAACATTGCACCCCGCCATTGACGACCGCGCAAGTGTGATAGTCCCCCGCGCTGATGGCGGTGAGGCCGGAGGCTTTGGGGGTGGCGGTGACTTCGGTGCTGCCCGCGCTGTCGCCGCTGGCATTTTTAGCAACCACACGGAAGTAATACGCCGTGTCATTCGTCAAACCCGTAATGGTCATGGGGCTGGTTTTGTCGATCAACCAAGTGCCACCCGTGTAAGTGGTGCAGTTGGCGACTTCGCCAATGCTTTGTTTGGCAATGCACACATCGTAGCCCGTGGCATTGGCGACGCTATCCCACATTAAGGCGACTTGCCCGCTGCCCGCGATGGCTTTGACATTGGTCGGGGCTGGCGGTGGTTGCACCAGCGGTTTAACCACAACATCCACGCTATCCGTGGCGGACAGCTTGCCGGGGTCAGTCACGGTGAGTTTGAAAGTTAATGTCGTGTTTTGCGTCACGCTGGGCGCGGTAAAGGTCGGTGCGGCAACTGTTGCATCGGATAACGTGGCTTTGACTCCGGTGGTATCGGTTTGTGTCCAAGCGTAACTGAGCGCGTCGCCATCGGGGTCAGTACCACTACCGCTGAGGGTTGCGGTGCTATTGCTGGTCACGGTTTGATCCGTACCTGCGTTGGCTTTGGGGGCGCGATTCACTTGCTTAACGGTGATATTCACATCGCCTGTGCCGATTGCTCCTAGCTTGTCTTTGACGCTGAGGCGGAACGTTAAAACGGTATCCTGTTTGACTTCTGGGGTAAGGAAGGTCGGATTCAGAATCTTGGTATTGGATAATTTAACTTTGATACCGCTGGTATCGGTTTGTGTCCACGCATAAGTGAGCGGCGCATCAAGGTCGGCGGCTTTAGCTTTTAACTTCACCGTAACGCTTTTGCCGTTGCTGCCGCGTTCGGCAACCACTTGATCATTACCGGGGTCGACTTCCGGCGGTTGGTTAGCACCGCGTGATTCGGCAATGATAGGTGGTTTGGCATCAGCCTGAACGGTTTGTGCTGCTAAAGCCATGCCACTAGAAATCGCTAAACTCAAGAAAACAACCAATTGTTTTACATGGGTTTTAAGACCAGATGGCGGCTTGGTACATAAATGCGAAGGGCGATAATCTTGAACGGGCATCGTGTGGGACTCCTTCTGAATGGATAAGGGCGGTTCTGCATTGGCAAACACCTCAGTTTACCCATAAATTTTATTATTCCACAAGTTAACCAAGGTTATGGCTGCGGCGTAATTAACGTTAGCAAGCTGTGTTTTGTTGAGCAGGTTGCGCGGCTAATAGGCCAAACACGATATAATCTTGAGCTTGTGATCTCAGGATTTACTTTGCATGAAATTATTCCAATTACGCTTGCTGAAAACCTTGCTGCATAATGGTATGAACGTGTCGCGGGCTGCCGAACAGCATTACATTGTGCAGTCAGCGGTGAGTCGCCAATTGGCTTTATTGGAAGAAGAATTGGGGATGCCGCTGTTCGAGCGCAAAGGCAAGCGTTTGGTCGAACCCACGCCCGTGTGCAAAATGATTGCCAAGGAATTGGATTACATTGAACAATCCATCGGTAATATTCGTGCCCTCGCTGATGATTACCGCACGCAAACCAAAGGCGAATTGCGCGTTGCCACCACCCACACGCAAGCGCGATATTTTTTGCCCGATGTGATGCTGGAATTTCGCCAGCGTTACCCCGATGTGGCGATTCATTTCTTGCAAGGTAATCCGGCGGAATTGGTGCGCATGTTACACGAAGGTAAAGCCGACATTGCGGTGTGTACCGAGGAATTGCACGAAGACCCTGAACTAGAAAGTCGCAAGTGTTACGACTGGAATCATGGTGTGGTGATTCCGGCGGATCATCCTTTGGCGGAAGGCAAAATCACACTGGAACGGCTCGCGGCTTATCCAGTACTGACTTACATTTTCGGCTTTACGGGACGCTCGAAAATCCACGATACGTTTTTGCATCACGGTTTGAAGCTGGATGTGACCTTCGCCGCCACCGATACCGACGTGATTATTAGCTACGTGCGGCTCGGTTTTGGCGCGGGGATTATTGCGAAAATGGCGTATTCGCACATTCACGACGACGATTTGGTGATGCGCGATTTAGCGCATTTGTTTCCTGCTTCCACCACGCGCGTGGGTTGGCTGAAAAACAAATACCTCAAACAATACGTGCATGAATTGGTGGATTTGCTGGTCGAACACGGCGAAAGCGAAAATTGGTATGCGTGATGGCTGCTTAGTTTTGTTTGGCTAACCACGCCAACAATACCGCGTTCAGTGCGGCGGGTTGTTCCATTGGCACTAAATGCCGCGCATTGGCAATCACTTGTAATTCGCCGTGCGGAACGGCATCGACCATTGCTTGTTTGGCGGCAACCGGGGTGTAGTCCATGTCGGAACTCACCGCGAGTAATGGGCAAGTGAGATTGGCAAGGTAAGGGCGCACATCCCAATTCAACAGGGCTTTGGTGGCGCGGTAATAAGCAGCTTTGTCATTGCTCCCGAACTGCTTTTCGGCTTGAGCGCGTAATGCGGCTTGTTCGGGGGCGGGGAAGTTCATTTGCGCAATCTTTTTCCCCATGTACGTGGAGCCAAGTGTGCGAATCAGCAATAAACGCTTCCAGAAAAAGTGGCGAATTTGCCAAGTATTCAGCACTACCGCTGGTGTGGCATTGATAATCGTGACGCTGTGCAAGCGTTGCGGGTAACGTGTGGCGAATTCCAGCGTAATCATGCCGCCCAACGAAAAACCGATCAGGTGTACTTGCTGATGACCCAAAGCATCCAGCAATCCCGCGACATCGGCGGCAAATTGCGTAATGCTGTAACCCGTTTTGGGTTTATCCGTCGCACCGTGTCCGCGTAAATCCAGCGCGATCACCTGATAATGTTGCGCCAAAGCGTCGATTTGCGGTTGCCACTCTTCCTTACACGAACCCAAGCCGTGCAGTAATACCACGGTTTCCCCCGCGCCTTGTTGGGTGTAAGCAATCTTAATGTCATTAACTGATAGGAATGGCATAGCAGCTCCGTTTAAGCATGAGGTTGAACAGTAGAATAGCGTAAATTCAGTGGTTTACGGTACTACGGTACAAACACGCCCAGCGTTAAGCCAAACGGTTTTAAGAGTTTCTGTGCTGTTGCTAGGGATGGATTCGCTGAACCGGTTTCTACCGCGTGAATAGTACGTTGTGCCACGCCAGTGAGTTTAGCGTATTCGGGAACGGTTAAACGTATTCCAGTGCGTAATTGACGTACCGCTTGTGCTAATGGCATCCCCGGTTGCTGTTTAATGCTTTCCAGTAACGCAATGCGCTGATGCAATTGTTCAATCGGGGTCAGTGGCGTAAAACGTTTATCCATTACAGTGCCTCCAATTGCTGCGCTGCTAGCCGACAAGCGGGTGCAAAGCGGGAAATAGTATGGGGTGGTAAGTGTATTGCTTGCATGAGATGCGGCAGTTCCGCCAACGGTTGTGCCATCGCTTTGATAGCTGCTTGTAGCATGATCAGTGGTAAATGCGCCGCTTCAGCCGCCTGACGTATTGCGGAACGCCACTCGGGCAGACCGTGATCATCACGTTCCCAACGCATTCGCCGCGCAATACCGTCAGGGTGCAAAACCATTGGTGCGAAATCAAACAACGGTGTTAAGCCAATCCAACCGTTTACGCGCCGTTGCACAGCCGTATTACGCCCGTGATTATCTTTATTACCTAAGACAACATTGGCAATGTCACGCTTTAGGTATTCGATGATTTCCGTCAATGGGTCGCTTACTGCCGCTGCCAATTGTGCACAAGCTTGATTATGGCTCAAGGTCGCGCCAAAACCGCTGCATTGACATAAGGCATACAAGCTTTCTTGGGCGTAGCGTTGCAAGCCAACCTCCGTGATTTCGCGGTCAAAACGGGGAATAAACAAGGCGCGTCCGTGCAATTGCAATGTTCCATGAACGCGTAAACCAAGGTGGCGGGCTAGTGCCATCCATGCTGCTTCTAATTGCAAAATTTCCTGTAACTGTGCGTCTTGTCCGCGTGCGAACTTCACTAACCAATGCTGTTTCGCTTGTGTATCCGGCAAGGTGTGATCGAGGAAGAATTGCCCCGCGTGATTTTCGGTGAGGAGTAATTTCGGCCATTCGCCTTGAATGCCGGACGAACCCGCGACGAATAAACCTTGGGTTGCAAGGTACTCAGCAAACGTTTCACCGCGTTGCGCCACCTCTGATAAGGTAAAACCTGTCACCGTTTGGCTGCGTTGTTGCAACCAATCGAATGCCTCCCGAATGCGGCAATGCCCAATCGGATTACCCGCACCTGCTAATAGCAATGCCCAATCCGCTGCGATTTCGCTACGTTCGGGTAAGTGTAATTGGCGTAACAATTCTTGCCGTCCAAAACCCTGCGGCAGCAAATCCATCACAAACCCTGGCCATTGCGGGCTGAGTAATGGGTTCAACTGCACGGGAAAGGTACAAGAGAGTGCGTGTGCATCACGGCATTCGGCATAGTTCAGCGCGTGATCCACGACATAGCCTAAATACGTTTTGCCCTGCCAACCTTGGGTAGGTGATTCCAATAACGTCATGCTGGCAACGCTGTGCCATTGACCATACAAAAAAAGCTCAAAAGTGCATTCAGTTCTCATTTCTGCATTATATTAGCAATATTATCTGCTGTAACCGTGTTATTACTGCATGTTAATGCAGGAATGTCTTATGCCGCAATCTGCGTTATCATGCACACATTCTGGTTCGCAAGGTTTTGGCATGAAATACCGACTGTTGTGCGGCTTGCTGGCTCTGGGTGTGAGTCTGGCGGGTTGCGATAATGCGCCGCAGCACCCTGACGATTTGCCGTGGCAGGTAACGCTTAGTTCACAAGGCAATCCGCAAGTGTTCCATTTGGAAGTGGGTAAATCCACCTTGAAGGATGCGATTGAGCACATTCACGATTTCCCCGAAACCGCTGTGTTTGCGCACGAAAGTGGCAAGCGTACTTTGGAGGCGTATTTCGGTAAGCAGAAAATCGGTTTGTTCGATGCCAAAATCGTGCTGGATTTGCAGATTGATGATGCTTTGTTGACGAAGTTCCAGCAAAACACCACCAAACACGAAGGCATGGCGAGCGGTATGTGGAAGCACACATTGGCGGAAGGCGATGTGCAAGTGGCGAATGGTTTGCCAATTCGTAAGTTGGTTTACATTCCGTCAGTGGATTATTCAGCGGACATTATCACGGCGCGTTTTGGTGAACCTGCCGAACGTTTGTCTTCTTCTGCATCCGGTGTCGAATTGTGGTGTTACCCCGCTAAAGGCTTACTGATTGCCTTGGATAGCGATGGTGCGGACATTTTTTATTACACTACCCAAGCTAACTACCCTGTTTTGAAAAAGGAATTGCTGGAGGCAAAACCGCAACATGACTGATTCGCAGCCAATATCTCGCGCCCAACAACCGTGGTGGAAACAAAAAGCCCTTGCGGATATGAACATGGAAGAATGGGAAAGCCTTTGCGACCATTGCGCCAAATGCTGTTTGATTAAGCTGGAAGACGAAGACGATGGCACGGTGTATTACACCGACGTGGCTTGCGATTTGCTCGATGGTAAAACCTGCCAGTGCAAGGATTACGCAAACCGTGAAACGCTAGTGCCAGAATGTTTGCGTCTTACGCCGGATAATCTCGATCAGTTGTATTGGATGCCGCCGAGTTGCGCCTATCGTCTGCTGCACGAAGGCAAAAACTTACCGTCATGGCATCATTTGGTTTCCGGTGATAAACAAAGTATTCACCGCATGAAACAGTCGGTGGTTGGGCGTTTCAAATACGCGGCAACCGTTAATGAAGATGAATTGGAGGATCGTGTCGTTACATGGCCCTTGAAACGGAAAATGTAAGTCAACGTATTGATAAATGGTTGTGGGCGGCACGGTTTTTCAAAACCCGTCCACTGGCTGTTGAAGCCATCGAAGGTGGTCACGTTCGCGTTAATGATGAGCGTGTCAAACCCGCCCGCAATGTGCGTTCTGGTGATAAAATTCGCATTGTGAAAGGGGTTGAAACGTGGATAGTCACGGTGAAAGGCGTGAATGAGCAACGTCGTCCTGCCCCTGAAGCGCGTTTATTGTATGAAGAATCCGAGCATCACCGCGAACAGCGCGAAGCTGTGAGCGAAGAACGTCGTTTGCACGGGGTGAATGTCAAAGTACACAAACCGGATAAGCGCCAGCGGCGACTGATTGATCAATTCAAACAGCAGTGGTAATGCACCCAGACACGAAAAAGCCGCATTTGTGGTGCGGCTCATGGTTGTGGGTTGGTTTAGCCTTTTTAGCCTTGTTCTAATAAACGACGCAAATCAATCACGGCGGCATTGGCGCGTGATAAATACGACGCCATGATTAATGAGTGATTTGTTACAAAGCCAAAACCGCTGCCGCTGAGAATCACCGGACTCCACACGGTTTGTTGTGTGGCTTCTAATTCGCGCACGATTTGTTGCAGGCTAATGCGAGCATTTTTGTTATCCAGAATGGGGCCAAAATCGATTTCTACCGCTTTTAAAAAGTGCAATAACGCCCATGCTTGTCCGCGTGTTTCATAGAAAATATTATCCACTTCATTCCATGCGGTTTTGGTATACACCTCGTTGGGGGTTGGTGTGGATTGTTGTGCATTGCGATCCCCCGCTAAATTGGTGTTGATTTGTTGTTGGCCTACACTAGCACTTAAACGTTGTGATAATGAACCTAAGCGTTTTTCCACTTGCGATAACCAATCCCGTAAATTATCAGCACGGGCATAGAATTGTGCATCGGTTTGGTTATTATCGCTGAGGCGTACCAAATAATGGTTAAGGGCTTTAATACCTGTGCGGTATTGACTTTCTGTTGACGGAAATAACCACGAGTCGGAATCAAAGTTTAAACGCGGTTCGGCAACAATCAGGTCTGAGTCTTCCGCCGATTGTGATTGGGAACGGCTAAAGTCATTACGAAATGCACGTACCATGTCACGGGTTTGCACTAATACGCCAAACTCCCATTCTGGCATATCATCCAAATAAAGACCCGGTAGGGTTTTATCATTGGTTAAGTAGCCACCGTGTTTATCCAATAAAGTTTCGGCAACGTGTATTACGGTCGCTGTTGTGGTAAATCCCGTGACCACTTTAGTATTTAATGCTGTGGCTTGCTGTTGCGCATTGTCTTTGACATCAAATAAACTCGGTGTCGAACTCCAATAAAAACCAAGGAACAGAACCACCAATAAATAAGTGGTAATGAATAAGCCTAATGTCCACCATAAACCTTTTTCTTTCCAGGTTTTAGGGTGATACAAGCCAATCACTTGTTTACTGCGTAGGGCTGAATTGCTAAGTATGGGCATATAGGCTTCTTCCTTGTGTTTTATTAACTATGCGGATAATTGTAAGTAGTTTGAGAAGCTGAAGATATTAAGACCATTTTTGCAGGTGTATTCATCCCCCCAGATTTCCCCAAATCAGAAGCCTTTTACCGCTAACAGGTGGCTAATGGCGGGTAGCGGAAATACAGGGCCATCTTTGCAGATAAATTGCCCGCCGAATTGGCAATGCCCGCAATGCCCCACCGCACAGTGCATATTCCGTTCCATGCTTAACCAGATGTCATTGGCATCCAACCCGTGTGCCAATAAAGTGTGTGCGGCAGCATGTAGCATGGCTTCGGGGCCGCATAACATGGCTAAAGCATTGGTCGGGTCAAAGGTAGCTTGATTTACCAGCGTCGTCACTAATCCGGTGCTAAACGGCCATGCTTGCTCCGTTTGGTCGGCTGTGAGTAACACTTGCGTATCCGGCTCGGTTGCCCAAGCAACGTATTGCTGTTGCCAGATTAAGTCGTGGGAATGCTTTACCCCTTGCAGAATGATTAAACGCCCGAACTGTGCGCGGCGTTGCAAGATGTAATGAATCACCGATACCACTGGCGTACAACCTAAACCGCCAGTCATCAAAATCACATCGCGGTTTTCCGCTTCCAACATCGGCCAACCGTGCCCAAACGCACCGCGCACACCGAGGTAATCCCCCGTTTTCAACGCAGCAATGGCTTGCGTCACGCGCCCGACCACGCGAATGGTGTGATCGTAAAGGTTGGTATTATCGGGATCGGAAACGATGGAAATTGGCACTTCACCCACGCCATGCACGTACAACATATTGAATTGCCCCGGCATAAAGTGGTAACGCGCTTGTTGCACGGGGTCGGTGAATTGCAGACGCAAGGTGACAATATCCGCCGCTTCTTGAATGCGTTCCACAATCACCGCTTCGTGCGGCAAATAGGCATTGCCATTGTGAGTTTTCACGTTAACGCCTCCACTTCGGCGGTCAAATCAATCCCTACCGGACACCACGTTATGCAACGTCCGCAACCCGTGCAACCGCTGCGCCCGTATTGTTCATGCCAACCCGTGAGTTTGTGCGTCAACCATTGGCGGTAATATTCTGTGGGATTATCACGCACTGACTCACCACGCAAATAACTGTGTTCGCTGTTGAAACACGAATCCCATTGCCGTTCGTGCGTACTATGAATGCCGTCGGGATCAGGGTTTTCCCATTCTCGATGGCAAAAACACGTAGGGCACACGGCTGTACACTGACCGCAAGCTAAACACCGTTCACCAATGTTTTGCCAGTGTGGATGCTGTAACAAGTCGTATAACGGCGGGTGCGCTGGCAGATGGCGTTGCTGTTGGGTCGCGGCTTGCATTCGCTGTTGCGCGGCGGCGTATTGTGCGTCCGTCGCTGGATGCAATGGCAAACATTCGGCGAGTAATTGCCCGCGTTCCGACCCCGCTTCCACCACAAAACCGTCGTCTAATTCGCTCAATAATAAGTCGTAACCGCTGTGAATCGCCGGACCATCACCCGTCGATACGCAAAAACAAGTCGCGGCGGCCTGCGTACAATTCACCCCAATTAACAATAAATGCTCGCGGCGTTGTTGGTAATACGGATCGGGATGTGCGCCATGCAAAAAATGCTGATCTTGTAAGGCCAGCGCGGCTAAATCACACGCCCGCACGCCTAATAAGGCAATCGGCTGCGGTTTTGGCAACACAGTAATGAAGTGCAAGCGTCCAGCTTCATCGCGCATGACTTTCCACAAACTCTCGTGCGGTGCGAAAGTGTACGGTTTAATGGCAGACGCGCCATTCGCCCCGTCGAACCAATACGCGGAGTCGGTGTGTGGTAAAGGGGGCGGTGCAATGCAGGTGTAACCCACGGTTTGTAACACATCCAATAAAGCGGGAAAGTCCTGTTTACTCAGGTAATGACGCATAACGGCGTACTCTTTGTTCACCTTGGATGCTACCAGTCTAGTCTTCTAGCCAGCGCGATGTCTTGAGCAATCGCATAAATGGGGCGGGTTTTTCTCCGCATTTTTGCTAGTGCGCAAGCCTTATTGCACTTGTTCCACGGCAAACGCCACAATATTACGGTCTTGTTTACTGAATTCCACACCAATCAAATAAATCGGTTGTTGCAAAGCGCGGTATTTATCGGCATAAGCTTTGGTTTTTAACTGCGCCATTGCCGCACCTTGCGGGGTTAGTTCCACCACTTTAAACTCAAAGATATAAATGTGATGATTGAATTGCAAAGTCATATCAATGCGCCCCTGATTCGTCGCATCCTCCACCGTTACATTCAATCCCAATGCCGCAAAATACGAATAAAAAATACTAGCGTAATAACCTTCATAATTCGCCATGCTATTTTTCGTGTACCATTGATGCGGAATACTGGCAAAAAAAGCATGAAATAACTGTTCCAACTCCGCCAGTTTGTTTTGCATCAATAACTTATACAAGCGAATGCGCTGCGCAACCTGATTACTTCCTTCCTGTACCAAGTATTGCAACAAGCTGGTATTTAAACTTTGGTATACTTCACGATTCGGATAACCCAATTGATAAAAATAATTACCGCCAATGTTTTCACGCTGTTTAATGGTTAAATAGCCAGTTTGAAACATTAAAGCTTCCACTGACATATCATTCACATCAAAACTCGACAGTAACTCATCATCGCTGGTTAACTGTGTCAGATTCGGTGTTGACAACTTATTCTGATAAAGCAGTTGAATTAAAAAGCTAGGTGTGCCAGTTTCAAACCAATAATTTCTAAATTCACGATGCCTAAATAACTGTAAAATATCAAACGGATTATAAACACCTTCGCCTAACCAGTTATAACCATTATACCACTCACGAATTTGTTCTCGATCCAATCCTGTCAATTCCATAGCAAAGATTGTGTCAATATCTTGATCCGTATAGCCACAAATAGCTGAGTAGCGATAATCCAGCGTAATATCATAAAGGTTGTTTAAGCCAGAAAACAAACTGACTTTCGAGAACTTACTAACCCCCGTCAACAATGAAAACTTAATGTGTGCGTCGTAATCTTTTATTACAGCGTAAAAGCCCCGCAAAAAATCCCGATTCGCCTTGGCAATCTCCGGTGATTCCACAGCATCTAAAATCGGCTTATCGTACTCATCAATCAGAATCACCACTGGCTGCGCTGTTTGTTGACTGACATGCCGAATTAAAGTCTGAAAACGTTCGGGGCAAGTCGTGTACTCAGAACGATAACCCGCTTGTGCCTCCAGCTCATCCAATTGCGCCATTAAGTTTTGGTACAAGTAATCGCCATTTTTAAAGACCCCACTACCAAAACTAAAACGTAATACCGGATACTTAACCGCCCAATTCCATTGCTGTTCAGCGATTAAACCCTGAAATAACGCCGCATTACCCTCAAATAATTCTTTTAAAGTATCCAAAAACAAACTTTTACCAAAACGGCGCGGGCGCGACAAAAAATAATGTTTACCCTCATTGATAAGCTTTAGCGCGAATCCCGTCTTATCAACGTAATAATGCCCTTCTTCACGAATCTCGCGTAAATTCTGAATACCAATCGGGAGTTTTTTGCGCGTCATCATGGTGTTATCCGGGTCTCAATGCGATAAAACACAGTCTAACATGCCTCACAATTCCCCCGCAAAAGCCCGCTGGGTGAATAGCCGATAGCCTTATTCAACCCAATTTTCAATTAGCAATCCGGTAAAGTGCCGGAAATCCTGTTCATTATTCGTGACCAATACACAGCCTTCGGTATGCGCATGAGCGGCAATCATACAGTCCAGCACCGCTTTACGGCTTTGTGTTAGCACGCGATAAAACCCAAACTGTTCGGCTTGTACTTCCCCAAAGGGCAACACGGGAATGTCTTCCGCTAAAGCGAGTAAGGTTTGGCGATTGTGTGCCATGCGTTCACCGCTGGCGACTACGCCATGCCACAATTCAGCAAAAGTAACGGAAGACATCACCACTTCGCCGTAGCGGCATTCTGCAAAGCGTTGCGCCACGGATTGCGGCTGGTTTTTAAGGATGTAGATGCAGATATTGGTGTCGAGCATGTAACGCATTACCACGCCTCACGCTCAGCTTGTTCTTGGTCAGCGCGTCCATCCGCCATGAAATCGCTAGAAAACTGTGCAAATTTCGCCATTAATCCCGTTAGTTTGCGCGGTTTCACCAAACGGATGCGTAATTCATTACCAAACCGTTCGATTTCCACCTGTTCGCCTGCCTCAGCAAACCCTAATGATTTGGGAAGACGCAATGCCAGCGAATTCCCAGACTTGAATACTTGTGTCATTGCCATACGAACAAACTCCAATTTAAAAGCGTATATCCAGTATATACAATTTTAGGTCAAAACGGCTTAAACCTTTATTCAGTGGCTCGTTTTGTTATCCGTAAAAATCGAACGTTATGTTAGATATAATCTGTTTTTCTTTTGATCTGGGTGGGGCATATACTGCTTGCCATGCAGTTGCGATGACGCACTGCGACACGATAAATACAGAAGATCGACAGGAGATCAGCCCATGTTCCCAAATAAAGAAGGTCAAGCCGTACCGAGCGTTACGTTCCACACCCGCAAAGATGCTGCGTGGGTCGATGTGACCACCGACGAACTGTTCAAAGGCAAAACCGTGGTGGTTTTTTCATTACCCGGTGCGTTCACGCCGACCTGTTCTTCCACCCACGTTCCGCGTTACAACCAATTGGCGGCGGCTCTGAAAGCCCAAGGTGTGGACGACATTATCTGCATGTCGGTGAATGATTCTTTCGTCATGAACGAATGGAAAATTGCCGAAAGTGCGGACAACATCACTTTTATTCCCGATGGTAATGGCGAATTCACCGACGGCATGGGCTTGTTAGTGGATAAAAATGCCCTCGGTTTCGGTAAGCGTTCATGGCGTTATTCCATGTTGGTGAAAGACGGCGTGGTGGAAAAAATGTTCATCGAACCCAATAAACCGGGCGACCCGTTTGAAGTGTCTGATGCGGATACCATGCTGAATTACATCGCACCAGCCGCACCGAAACCGTTAGACGTGACCGTTTTCACCCGCGTTGGTTGCCCATTCTGTGCGCGTGCTAAGGGTTTGTTGCGCGATGCGGGCATTGATTTCGACGAACTTGTTCTGAATCAAGATTACCGTAATCAAACCTTGCGTGCAGTTGCAGGCGCGGATATGGTGCCGCAAGTGTTCATCAACGGTCAGCACATTGGCGGGTCGGATGATTTGGATGCGTGGTTGCAAGCGCGTTAATTAAGGAGCGAAAACATGAGCAAGCATTTTGACCTGATTGCGATTGGCGCAGGTAGCGGCGGTTTGTCCGTGGTGGAAAAAGCGGTGAAATACGGCGCGAAATGCGCGGTGGTCGAATCCGCTGATGTCGGCGGCACTTGCGTGAATCGCGGGTGCGTGCCGAAAAAAGTCATGTGGTTCGGGGCGAATCTTGCTCATGCGCTCGATGAAGCGCGGGATTACGGCTTTAAGCTGGAAAAACAAGGTTTTGACTGGCAAACGCTGGTCAGCAAACGCGACAACCTGATTGGCGGCATTACCGACTGGTACAAAGACGATTTCCTCGCCAATGCGGGCATTGCATTACTGCGCGGTGCTGCAAAATTCGTCGACGCACACACGCTGGACGTGGCAGGTGAAACTTACACCGCTGATCACATTGTCATCGCCACGGGCAGCCGTCCGATTGTGCCGAAAGACGTGGTAGGCGCGGAATACGGCATAACCTCCGACGGTTTCTTTGAACTCGATACGCAACCGCAAAAAGTCGCGGTGGTTGGCGGCGGTTATATTGCTTTGGAATTGGCGGGCGTATTAAATGCCCTAGGTTCAGAAACACACATGCTGCACCAAGGTTTTCCGGTGCTGATTGGTTTTGACACCTTAATGCAAACCACCTTGCGTACACAAATGCAAGCTGACGGCATTTTGTTTAATGACACGGGGAAAATCACCCGCGTGGAAAAACAAGTCGATGGCAAACTCACGCTGCATTTTGACGATGGCAATACTTTAAGCGATTTGGATCAATTACTCTGGGCAATTGGGCGCGTGCCCAATACCGATACGATTGGTTTAGCAAATGCAGGTATTACGCCAGCGAAAAACGGTTTGATTAATGTCGATGAATACCAAGAAACAGGCGTTTCCGGTGTTTATGCGATTGGCGATATTATTAATATGCGCGGCGTGCAATTAACCCCCGTAGCGATTGCCGCAGGGCGACGTTTAGGGGATCGTTTATTCGGTGGCATGAAAGATCGTAAAGTCGATTACAGCTTAATTCCCACCGTCATGTTTACCCATCCGCCGATTGGTACGATTGGCTTATCCGAAGAAGCCGCCCGCGAACAATACGGCGACGCGGTAAAGGTTTACACCACCGAATTTACGCCCATGTATTATTCGTTCGTGCAACACAAAGTCAAAACCGCCATGAAATTGGTGGTGGTTGGCGACAATGAAAAAATCGTCGGTTGCCACGCCATTGGTTTAGGCGTAGACGAAATGATGCAAGGCTTCGCCGTGGCGATTCGCATGGGGGCGACCAAAAAAGACTTTGACGACACCATCGCCATTCACCCGGTTAGTGCCGAAGAACTCGTGACGATGAAGTAACTTGCTATCATTGAAATCAAGGTGTGGTGGGCAAAGCCTCCCACACTAAACGTTCAAATCCCAAAATGCTGTTTTAACGGCTTACGCTTACGCAATTCTTCTACATACAAAGCACGAATTACTAAGTTTGGAATACCGAACACTAACTCACCCAATTCGCCTCGCCCAACGATTGTCAGTACACCGAAATAATATAACAGGGAAATCATGAATTTTTCCCCACTTTGTAATTCGCGTAAGGCTTCTACCCCGAAACGATCTTCTAGTTCATCTAGCAACATAGGAGATTGTTCATCCAATAGCTGATGAATAATGTTTTCACCATTCGGCAAGTTGGCAATGTAACGAATTTTATTGGCATCCATTGCTAGATTACCATCTAGGATTTTAGTAGGGGCTTCACACGCTTTTTGAAAATGACGCAAGAAATAAAAACATAATGTGGGGTTGTAGATTCGTAACTGTTTTTCGCTGGTACAAAAACGATAACCGTTATAAAACTGACGCATGGTTTCTAAGATAGTCAGTTTATCGTTGTCGCTTTGATGGCATTCTATTGTAAGATTAGTTACTAACGTCATTAGCTCATTATTGGAGATTCCACATAATCCATTAAAATCATCATCTAAATAGATATTGGTTGCAACATTATAACCGCTGCTCATGTCACTCATGACAATGGGTGAAACACCCGTAATAAAAACACGTCCGACCTTACCTTCTGAAGCATTATCTTTAATGGCTTTGAATAATGTTTTTAGAATACCTTCGCTTTGCACCAAGTTTTCATAACGTTGCTGCGTTGTATTGACCTGCATTAACACTTCATTGGCAAAATTATCGTATTCGTCAATCAGTAAGTAAAGCTGCTGTCCGCTGTTATAAACTGCATTAGCCAATGACTCAAAAGAACCAATCGCATTATTCGGGATAATATCAAACTCAATCGTTAAATAATCACGATATTGTTCCCGGAAACCTTTATAGCCTGATTAATGTGATCGAATAAATTTCGAGTAATGACTTTCGTGTTACCTTGCGCAGACACCTTAGAAAAATCCCAGCGCAAAATCAGGTATTGGTTGTGTTCTACTGTCGGATTTTGCCCAATTGCCAAATCCCCAAACAGTGTCTCGAACACATCTGCCCGCTTAATGTCGTAATAATTCGCCAATGTTGACAGTAGCAGCGACTTACCAAAACGACGTGGACGCAGGAAAATCAGTTGTTTACCAGCATCCTCCAGCAACGGAATGTATGGCGTGCGATCAAGATACAAATACCCTTCCGTGCGTAAAGAGTAAAAATCGCTATTGCCGTAAGGAAACTTAATCATGAGGTAACTACCATCCAACCAATATTATCGACAGATTCTAGCATGGAGTTGGACGTTTACCCCAAAATTGATTCTGAAGATGACCATGACGGCTGCCAATTCATAAGCAACCGTTTTGCAAGGTTTAAATATAACAAACTAGCTTGCGGCATCTAATAGTTTTTGAAAGTAATCATTAATTGCAGCACTGATTAGTTTTCGTCTTTCTAGGCAAAAATCATGGTAACGTTCTGCTTTCCAAAGCTCAGGATATATTGGGATAAACTGATCTGCTAGTCTTTTTGTTTCTACTTTTTTTAAATAAACTTGAGGGTCTTCATCTAGTATCTCTAGATTTGCATGTTGAGTTAGGAATGAAATATTTGCAATATCATTAATTTCCTTTGATCTTTCAGATCCAAGTGTATTTAATCTTTTTATATGATTTTTAGGGAAAATGTGATGTTTTTGTATTTTGTTTTTACCACCCATACTAATAGAAGATAATGAAATTCCCGAAAACCAGTCACAGGCATTATTATTTTGAATTATTACAAATAATAGTGGTAGAAACTTGCTATTATAGTAACTTCCCTTTAGCATATCAGGCGTTATTGTAAATGAAGAAATATCATGTCTCAAGTTATTCAATAGGTTTTTAATTGGTGTGTCACCATCTATATCCTTAATATCTTTATCAACTTGGACCGTTTTACTTGTATAACGCCCAAATACTAAAGTAACAAAAAACCAAAGTAACAACCCGTTAATTTCTTTATCAGTGATTCTATTATTTTCCTTCTTATAGAAGAAAAATGCTAAAGGAATAAGTATAACTTCAGAGCTTAACCAAGCAGATGACTCGATACCTGCGTTATTTTTTAAGAAATTGATTGCCTTTTCTAAAGATACCTTGGTTTTGACCCAGACCTTGTGCAGATCTTGCTCGCTCATTTTCCAGAATGAATCGAGATTTCCAAACACACTGCTGTTGGCACGCCCTATAGCTAAGAAACATCTCATAAAGAAAACAGTTTCCAATTTAAATCCAACATTTTCAAAATCAGAAATCGTTTTCGAGAACTCATTAATAATTGAACCTGGCCAGTGAAAAGCTAACTTTGCCATAGCTAACTCAGTTTTTCTTAGTCGAGTTCCTTGGGAATTCAATCTAATAAAAGACTCTGTTATCTCCTCATAATCATCTGTATGCATAATCATTACAGGAAATGTGTAATTTTTTATATTTTTTAGTCTTTCAAGTTTTTTAAAGCAGTTATTTTGTTCTTCACTTGATAACTTGTGAACTTCATTTAATTTACTAAGTACGCCAAATGCGTCTTCTAAAACATCTTTGACTAATACCCAATAAGTATTAACACTTGAATTGCTATTTGTTTTCTGAAATGACTCATCTTTAACATTAAATGAAACGGGAATATCACCAGAAAAAACCTTTTCTAATGTTGTAATTCGTTGCTGTCCATCAAGAATTAAATAATCTGGTGTTCTCTCATGCTTATTCCTTAGTAAGGGAATAACAGATGGTTTCCAAAGTAAAATTAAACCTATCGGATACTGTCTATACATAGAGTCCAATAAATCTATAGCCTGCTGAGTTTTCCAAACATAATCACGCTGAATTTC
The DNA here is from genome assembly GCA_039797295.1 of Pseudomonadota bacterium. Lineage (GTDB taxonomy): Bacteria > Pseudomonadota > Gammaproteobacteria > Thiotrichales > Thiotrichaceae > Thiothrix. The sequence continues at coordinate 32,912 of JBDKID010000023.1, forward strand.
AGGAACTCCAATACTTCCTGACTTGAGTTCTTTTACAAGTAAGTTTGCTTGTTTATCAGTTCTTTCTAGTTCAGCCATGTGATTCCTCAGAGTATGGAGTTTAAATTTAAATAGCATGGTAAACTTTCTAGTTTTCACATGACTATCTAGTTCTTGTAAGTGCTCTACTTCTAAAATAGAAACACAATTAAGGATATAGTCCATATGTTACACAAAAGCTTATTTTTTGACTAGCCCATTAACAAAATAGTTTTCGAAACATGATTTTATCTACATTACTTGACCTACGCCCACCGCTGTTTTGTTGACGACTTTTCTTAAAACAAAGCTGGTATGTACGCCGCTAACACCGGGTATTTTGGTAATGCGGTTTAATAATAAATCTTGGTAGGCATCTAAATCGCTGACGATGACTTTTAATTGGTAATCGGCGGATTGTCCGGTGATTAATAGGCATTCGAGTACATTGGGAATGTTTTGGATTTGCGCTTCAAAAGTGCTGAAACGTTCTTGGGTGTGTTGATCCATTGAAATATGGATGAGTGCCATCATGCTTAAGCCAAGTTTTTGCGCGTCTATAATGGCGCGATAGCCCGCAATAATGCCGGATTCTTCCAAAGCACGCACGCGGCGTAAACACGGTGACGGCGATAGCCCAATGCGCTCGGCGAGTTCTTGGTTGCTAATGCGTCCGTCGTTTTGCAGGATGTCGAGAATGTGCCAGTCATAGCGGTCTAAAGTTGGGTTCACGCGCTGCTTTCCTTTGTTGCGATTGAATCTAGCGATAATCATACTTTTATTGGCAGATAATTGCTTAAATTCATCAAATTTGATCATAAAACGCAATCTTATAGCGCAACATTGGGCATAAACTGCTGAGCATTGAAACCAATCAGCAAGGAATACCCTCATGTCGCCAGCGTTTAGTAAATACCGTGCGTTTCCTCCTGTGAATTTGCCGGATCGGCAGTGGCCGAATCGTCGCATTACCCACGCGCCCGTGTGGATGAGCACGGATTTGCGCGACGGCAATCAGGCGTTGTTCGAGCCGATGGATGCACCGCGTAAACTGGCGTTATTTCATACCTTGACGCGCATGGGGTTTAAGGAAATCGAAGTGGCGTTCCCATCCGCTTCACAAACTGATTTTGATTTTGTGCGCACATTAATCGAAGGAAATCATATTCCTAGCGATGTGAGCATTGAGGTTTTGACCCAAGCGCGGGAACATTTGATTCGCCGCACGATGGAAGCTTTACGTGGGGCAAAACGCGCGATTGTGCACGTTTACAATGCCACTTCGCCGACGTTCCGCGAGGTGGTGTTTGGCATGAGCAAGGCGGAAGTGGTGGCAATGGCGGTGAATGCGGTGCAATTGATCAAAGCCTTGGCGGAAGAACAGCCAGACACCGAATGGGTGTTGGAATACAGCCCCGAAACCTTTACCGCGACGGAATTGGATTTTGCGTTGGAAGTGTGCAATGCCGTGACCGCTGCGTGGGGCGCGACCCCGCAACGCAAGGTGATTTTGAATTTGCCCGCGACGGTGGAAGTCGCCACGCCGAATGTGTACGCCGACCAAATCGAGTGGATGCACCGTCGTTTGGCGCGACGTGACAGCGTGATGTTGAGTGTTCACCCGCACAATGATCGTGGCACGGCAGTCGCGGCGGCGGAATTGGCATTAATGGCGGGTGCGGAGCGTGTCGAAGGCTGTTTATTCGGCAATGGCGAACGCACGGGCAATGTCGATTTGGTCACATTAGCCTTGAATATGCACACGCAAGGCATTGATCCACAATTAGATTTTTCGGATGTGAATGCGTTGGCACGAACCGTGGAAGATTACACGCAATTGCCGATTCATCCGCGTCATCCGTATGTCGGCGATTTGGTATTCACTGCGTTTTCGGGTTCGCATCAGGACGCGATTAAAAAAGGTTTCGCCATTCAGCCCGAACAAACGTTGTGGAATGTGCCGTATTTGCCCATCGACCCGCGCGATGTGGGGCGTAGTTACGATTCAGTGATTCGCGTCAATAGTCAGTCGGGCAAAGGCGGGATTGCGTACTTATTGGAACAGGATTACGGCGTGGTGATGCCGCGTCGCTTGCAGATTGAATTTGCCGCGATTGTGCAACAATACACCGACCAGTACGGCGGCGAAGTCAATGCGGCGACTTTGTGGGCGTTGTTCCAGCGCACTTATTTTCAGGCGCAATTACCCGTCGGTTATCGCTCGCATCAATTATTTGAGCATGGTAAACAACAAGGCATTCGCTTAAACGTGACCATTAATAATGAAGTGCGGCAGTTGGTTGGCGTGGGGAATGGTCCGATTGATGCAGCAGTTCATGCCTTGCAAACGGCGGGCATTGCGGTGCAAGTGCGCAGTTACGAGGAACGTTCCATGACCGCGAGCAACGAAGGCGGCGAAGCGTGCGCTTGTGCGTTTATGGCATTGGCGAATCAAGCAGCCATGAAACGCGAAGTGTATGGCGTGGGTATGGACGCGAACATTATCACCGCATCCTTGCAAGCCTTAATCAGCGGTGTGAATCGCTTGTTGTCTGATTGATTATTGATCTTTTGATGATCGAAACGCCCGTTTTTTCGGGTGTTTTTTGATCATTTGTGATGTTGCGTTACATTTGTCATTTTTCTGTAACATTTTTTTGCTAGGCAGTTACAAATCCTAGAAAAGCTTTCTATACTCTTTAGCAGCCATAATAACGCGCAGTTTATCAGTTGCTCTCGTATAAAGAATAAAAAGGAGTTGTGCCCTTGAAAAGAAATGTTATTGAGGAAGAGGAATGCATCCAATGGTTTTGGCAGGTGTTTTTTAAAAATGCTGAATCCTATAATGGGGTATTGGTGTCAGCGAGTTGTTTTTTTGAGAAAATGAAGGAATTTTCCGAAGGGGATGATTTAAATACTATCTTGAATTGCTGTAACATCCGTGAATTATATCCCTTTAATAGTGAATTTTCATTTCATTCGATAAACGAAGCAACCGTTCCCAATCATTATTCCGTTAATTCTGTTGTTGAGTTTGACCAGTATTTATCAGACCGTTTTCATCGTTTAATCCCGCAAATCATTGACTATTATAAAAATTCATTTATTGATCAGTTACGTTGCATTCACTTTTTAGGAATGGCGGGTAATGAAGCAGTCATGCTATACCCATCACAGACAAAACGCCTTAAAAATGAAAAAGTTAAGCGTATAGCGGGCGAAATCAGAAACATTCCGTCTGGCTTTGGCGATTTTCGTTTTCATGCACCGAGCGTGCACAATTTACCAGTGTTATTATCCGCTTATACGCAACGTGTCGAAAGTCTGTTAGCTGAAGTTAATGAATACAATATTTATTATTTGGTGAGTTTCGCCCAATATTATTTCGCCGTTTTGCATCCATTTTATGAACGTTGTGGTCGAACCAGCGAAGACCTGATGTATTTATTATTTGAGAAGGTTGGCATTGGTAAGCGTTATATTTCTTGTACGGGTAATCGCAGCTCCCCAATTGCACAAGCGAGAATGGAACTGATTAATGAGTCCGTAGAGTCTTTTAATCGCCGTATTGCGAAAGCTTTTGGGCTGGAAACAATGGGTATTTACAAAACGCCAGATATTTACCGTGCTTTGACTGCAACATACTTCCCTGAATACTTTGATAAAGTGTATGCGAGTCCCAGTGCACGTCCATTTTATTATAACCATCCCATTGCGGGGATTATCTCGGCTTATTATTTTTTAATGGAAGCCATGCTATTTGATGAGATGAATGAGTTTGATCTGAACTGCCCGCCAGAACACATTGCGTATTTAGGCGATCATCTGCGCGAACACGGCACTACTGAATACCGTTATCACGCTCAGCCTGCGACTACCGAGATACGTCTGACAGAAGTGTTATCGGGCTTGTCGTTGGCTTGAGCGATAACGATAAAGAAAGGTGGGTTTACTTAAACACCACGGTTTTATTGCCGTCGACAAACACGCGGTGTTCGGTGTGTAAGCGCACGGCTTTGGCTAACGCGCTGTTTTCGAGGTCGCGTCCCAAGGCGGCGAGGTCTTCGGGGCGGTAGGTGTGATCCACGCGCTCGACGGATTGTTCGATAATCGGCCCTTCGTCGAGGTCAGACGTAACGTAATGCGCGGTTGCGCCAATCAGTTTTACGCCACGGTCATAGGCTTGGTGATACGGGCGTGCGCCTTTAAAGCCGGGTAAGAACGAGTGGTGAATGTTAATGCACATGCCCGCGAGTTGATGGCACACATCATCGGATAAAATCTGCATGTAACGCGCCAAGACCACCAATTCGGCTTGGGTATCGTTAATGATTTCCAACATGCGCGTTTCTTGTTCGGCTTTATTGTCTTTATTGACGGGTAAGCACACAAAGCGAATGCCTTCGCGTTCCACAATCGAGCGCAATGCTGTGTGATTGGAAATTACGCACACAATGTCCACATTCAAATCACCTTTGTGCTTGCGATACAGCAAGTCCACCAAACAATGGTCGGCAGTCGACACCATCAAAATCACGCGCATCGGACGATTGGCATTGGTCATGCGCCAGTGCATCGCAAACGCTTGGGCAATGCGGTTAAAACGTTCGCGTAAAGTAGCGATGTCGCTGGAACGTTCAGGATCGGGGCGGAACATAATGCGGCAGAAAAATTTCTGCGTGGTTTCGTCATCGTATTGCGACATTTCGGTGATGTAACACGCTTGTTCAGCGAGAAAACCGGTAATCGCCGCAACAATGCCCGTAGTGGCTGGGCAAGTAACGGTCAAAATGTGAATGTTCGGTGCAGACATGATGGCTTGCGTCTCGTGCTGTGCGTTAATGCGTTAAGTAGAGCGGCGATTCTACTTGGTGCAATATGTGCATGTCATTAGGCAAGGCTGTGGCGTAAGGAGGCGAGGCAGATGATTATTCCAGTAGAAACCTTTGATATGGTGATCTTCGGGGCGAGTGGCGATTTGGCAATGCGTAAGATTTTGCCCGCGTTATACCGCCGTGATGTTGATCATCAAATTCCCGACGCATCACGCATCATGGGGCTTTCCTTGGATGCTTACAGTCGTGAAGCGTTTCAGCAGCGCGTGCAAACAGCATTGCGCGAGTATTTATCCCCCGAAGAATGGCACGATGCTGATGTGGCACGTTTCCTAGAACGCTTGGATTATCAAGCCCTTGATGTGACGGATAGCCAAGGTTGGGACAATCTCAAAACGTGGTTGGCGCAATTCCCCGAACGCATTCGCGTGTATTACTTGTCGGTTGCGCCGAGTTTATTCAGCGTAATTGCACACGGTTTAGCGCAAGCTGGTTTGAACAATAGTCAAGCACGCTTAGTGGTGGAAAAGCCATTAGGTCATGATTTAAGCAGTGCGCAACGCTTGAATGCCGATTTGAGTGCGGTGTTTGATGAGCATTGTTTGTACCGCATTGATCACTACCTCGGCAAAGAAACGGTGCAGAATCTCATGGCATTGCGCTTTGCGAATGCGATGTTTGAGCCGCTGTGGAATTGCCATGCGATTGATCATGTACAAATTACCGCTGCGGAAACCCTCGGCGTGGGCAGTCGTGGTGGTTATTACGACAAAGCGGGCGCGGTGCGCGACATGGTGCAAAACCATCTGGTGCAATTGCTGTGTTTGATTGCGATGGAACCGCCTTACCGCTTTGAAGCCGATGCGGTGCGCGATGAAAAGCTCAAAGTGCTGCATTCCTTGCGCCGTTTGGAAGGCAAAGAAGCCTTGCAATACACGGTGCGTGGGCAATACGCCGCCACCGCTACCACGCCTAGTTATGTTGCAGAAGTTGGCAATGCGCGTTCGACCACCGAAACTTTTGTGGCGATTAAAGCCGAGATTGAAAACTGGCGATGGGCGGGCGTGCCGTTTTATTTGCGTACTGGCAAAAAGCTCCGCGCTCACATGACCGAAATTGCGATTGTGTTCAAAGAACCCGTGCATTCGGTGTTCGGTAATATCGCCACGCCATTAGCCCCCAATACACTGGTTATTCGCTTGCAACCTGATGAAGGTCTACGCTTAAGCATTATGACCAAAGAACCAGGTCCTGGTGGTTTCCGTTTGCGCCCGATTGCCTTGGACATGACGTTTGAAGAAGAACTCGGCAAAGATTGGCACATTCCCGATGCTTACGAACGTTTGCTGATGGATGTGGTGCGCGGCAATCAAACCCTATTCATGCGTGGTGATGAAGTCGAAGCCGCATGGCGATGGATAGACCCGATTATCCAAGCGTGGCAAGCGTCCGGCAGTGCGCCCGAAGGCTATGATGTCGGCAGCGATGGCCCGGTCGGTGCGGTGGAAATGATGGCGCGGGATCGGCGGCGTTGGCGTGAAATTAAAATATAAGGAAGGTGTGACATGACGCAATCCAGCGTAAATGCAACGGTCGCAGCGGTAACGCAGCGCATTATTGAACGCAGTCGCGCCAGTCGCGAACAATATTTAGCTCACATGGCGGAAGCTGCTACTCACAATGGGCGACGTGCCTTGGCTTGCGGCAATTTAGCGCACGCGGTAGCTGCTGCCCCTAGCCATGATAAATTCCAATTGGTTGCCGAACGCACGGTTAACATTGGCATTGTGACCGCTTACAACGACATGCTGTCGGCGCATCAACCTTACGAACATTACCCCGCATTGATTAAACAAGCCGCGCGTGAAGTTGGCGCGACGGCGCAAGTGGCAGGTGGCGTTCCGGCAATGTGCGATGGCGTAACGCAAGGGCAACCCGGCATGGAATTGTCGCTGTTTTCGCGCGATGTGATTGCCATGTCCGCAGCAGTGGCGTTATCGCACAATGCGTTTGATGCGGCGGTATTCTTAGGTATCTGCGACAAAATTGTTCCCGGCTTAGTGATTGCGGCGGCGACCTTTGGGCATTTGCCGTGCGTGTTTTTACCCGCAGGACCGATGGTGTCGGGCATTGCGAATGATGAAAAAGCCCGTGTGCGTCAATTGTATGCGACGGGTAAAGTCGGGCGTAAAGTATTACTCGCCTCGGAAATGCAGTCGTATCATGGGGTGGGTACTTGTACGTTTTACGGTACGGCGAATTCCAACCAAATGCTGATGGAATTCATGGGTTTGCAATTGCCGGGGTCGAGTTTCATTAATCCCAATACGCCATTGCGTGAGGCTTTGAATGTGGCGGGGGCAAAGCGTGCGGTGGCATTAGCGGCAGAAAAAGTGCGCACGGCGGATATTCTCACGCCGGAAGCCTTCGTGAATGGCGTTATCGGGCTGCACGCCACGGGTGGTTCGACCAATCTGTTGCTGCATTTGGTGGCAATGGCACGCGCGGCAGGTGTGATGTTGACCATGACGGATTTTGCCGATTTAGCGCGGGTGATTCCATTGTTGGCGCGGGTGTACCCGAATGGCAGTGGCGATGTGAACCACTTCCACGCGGCGGGTGGTTTGCAATTCGTGATCCGCGAATTACTCAGCGCGGGGTTATTGCATGAGGATGTGCAAACCGTGGCGGGTAAAGGCTTACACCATTACACCCAAGAAGCGTTTTTGGCCGAGAGTGATTCAGCCGAGCATGGGCAAGTGGTTTGGCGCGAAGGCACTGCACAGAGTTTGGATGCGACGATTTTGCGCCCCGTGGCAGAACCTTTCCAAGCCACGGGTGGTTTGCAACGCTTGCAAGGCAATATTGGCGAAGGTGTGATTAAAGTGTCGGCGGTGAAACCCGCTTACCATGTGATTGAAGCCCCCGCGCGGGTGTTCCACGATCAAGCCAGTGTTAAAGCGGCGTTTGATGCGGGCGAACTCGAACACGATTGCGTGGTGGTGGTGCGTTTCCAAGGACCTAAAGCCAATGGGATGCCGGAATTGCACGCACTGACCCCCGTGTTAGGTGTATTGCAAGAGCGCGGTTATCGCGTGGCATTGGTGACGGATGGGCGCATGTCCGGCGCGAGTGGCAAAATTCCCGCCGCGATTCACGTCAGCCCCGAAGCTGCCAATGGCGGCATGATTGCCTGCATTCAAGATGGCGATGTGATTCGTTTGGATGCGGATCACGGCACGCTCAGCGTACTGGCAAACGATTTCGCACAACGCCAGCCCGTGACGGCGGATTTAAGCCACAACCATTATGGCTTGGGGCGCGAATTATTCGGCGCATTCCGTGCAGCGGTAGGAACGGCGACTACGGGCGCGAGCGTATTATTTGACCCAATTTAAGGCGTTAAGGCGAATGGAAGGTAATGACATGCTAACAGCAAAAGACGTTTGTTTACTCGCGCCGGTGATTCCGGTGTTGGTGGTGAAAGAACTCAGTATTGCGCAAGCCTTAGCCCAAGCGTTGGTGCAAGGTGGTTTGCCTGCGTTGGAAGTGACTTTGCGCACGCGCGTGGCTTTGGAGGTGATTCGGGCAATGGCGGATGTCGAAGGCGGAGTGGTCGGTGCGGGAACGTTACTCACGCCAGCGGATGTGAAAGCAGCGAAAGCGGCGGGGGCGCGATTCGGGGTTTCACCCGGCGTTACCGATAGTTTGCTGAAAGCGGCAGAAGATGCCGATTTACCCTTGTTGGCAGGGGCGGCAACAGCGTCGGAAGTGATGTATTTGCTGGAACGCGGTTACGATACTTTGAAGTTGTTTCCCGCCGAAGCGGTGGGCGGTGTGGCATTGCTGAAATCATTAGCCAGCCCGTTACCACAAGTGACGTTTTGCCCAACGGGTGGGATTACCCTGCAAACCGCCCCGCAGTATTTGGCATTACCCAATGTGTTGTGCGTAGGCGGTTCGTGGGTAGCACCGGATACCTTGATCCAATCTCAAGACTGGCAAGGTATCCAGCAGTTAGCGCGTGAGGCGGCGGGATTAGCACGTTAAGTTTTACCTCCTTGATGGTTGGTTTAATTACATGACGGTGGTGGTGGGGCAAGTGACGGCTGTACCGTAGTTGCCAGTGTAAGCATTGTTCATGCCCCAACCCAGATTAGTGAATTCATTACCGGGGTTGGTATCCACAGAGTTTGGTAATTGGTTGAATGGGTCGCTATTCGCCATCAGTTTCAAGCCAGCGACGCAACCTTGTGGGCTGGTGAAGGTCAGGATTTTTTTCTCCGTATTGGCGACCCAGTTGAATTTGGGGGTTACGCCGTTGGCATAGTAACCGATGGAAATGTAGTCAGCAGCGGTATTTTCTACCGGAGCATCCACGCGAGAATGTTGCATCCAGTTCACATTGGTCACGGCACTTTTCAAGTTAGTGATTTGGAAAGGTTGTGTGGCACTGTGTGGGGCAACGAAAGTGATTTGTGAAGACAATAAAATGTCAGGGTTCGGGACAGTATCGGGTTTCATGTAAACCACGTAGTTACTATTGGTCGCGTTGTAAACGATGCGGAATTTGACACCGGCAGCAGCATCAGTCGCCGCGACGGTCAGCAGAGCAACGGTAGCGATTTGCAGAGCTTTTAATAGTTTTTGGCTGGTGGTTTTCATGTTCAATACTCCCTTTGTTTATTACAACTTCATGAAAAAATTACTTTTTTCTGTTTCGTTATTGTCGTACAGGACAGTTTCAGTGTCGTCCTGTACGTGCGAAGAAACAATCGGCGAGCAGATGAATGGAGTGTTTTTGTCTATAAGCGTAATTTATGAATTTTCACCCATGATTTAGGTCATATTTTGCGGTAGAGCAAGTCCCAAACCCCGTGCCCTAAGCACAAACCACGGTGTTCAAACTTGGTCAATGGGCGTTCCTCCGGGCGCGGTGAATACGGTGGTTGTTGCGCTAAATTGACGAATTCGCCACTGGTTTGCATTACGCCTGCCATGTGTTGCGCGTAATGTTCCCAATCGGTTGCCATGTGAAACACGCCGCCACTGCGCAAGCGCGAAGCCAGTAACGCCACGAAATCGGGTTGCACAATGCGCCGTTTGTGGTGCTTTTTCTTGTGCCACGGGTCGGGGAAGAATAATTGCACGCGATCAAGGGCTGCTACTGGAATGCGTTTTTGCAAAATGTCCACGGCATCCATGTTCATAACGCGCACGTTCTGCAAACCCATTTCACCCACGAGTTTGAGTAAATGCCCAACACCGGGGGTATGAACTTCAATACCAATGAAATCGCGTTCGGGAGCAGCTTGCGCCATTTTGGCTAATGAACCGCCGTTTCCGAAACCGATTTCCAAAGTGATCGGGGCTTCGCGTCCAAACAGTGCGGGCAAATCCAACAATGAATCGCCAGCTTCAATGCCAAACACGGGTAAAAATTCCGTTAAGGCTTCTTCTTGCCCTTTGGTGACACGCCCTTGGCGTAGCACAAAGCTTTTAATAGTGCGGGGGTAATCTACTTGCATGATGGGTTAAGTGTGGTTGAGGTTGGCTCTCTCCCCCAACGCGGAGGAGAGAAATGGATGTGCTTAGAAGAACGTGCCATCTAATGGGGAAGAGGCAGAAGCGTAACGCTTACGTGGCATCCGTCCGGCAAGGAAAGCTTCACGCCCCGCTTCAATGGCTTTTTTCATGGCGGAAGCCATTAATACCGGGTTACGTGCGGCAGCAATCGCGGTATTCATTAATACGCCATCGCAGCCCATTTCCATCGCAATTGCCGCATCAGAAGCCGTACCCACGCCAGCGTCAACCAACACGGGAACTTTCGCATTTTCAATGATTTCGAGGATGTTGTATGGGTTGCGAATGCCTAAACCTGAGCCAATCGGTGCGGCTAAGGGCATGACGGCAACGCAGCCAAGGTCTTCAAGTTGGCGGGCAATTAACGGGTCATCGCTGGTGTAAACCATGACTTTAAAGCCGTCTTTCACCAGAATTTCCGCCGCTTTCAAGGTTTGCACGGTATCGGGGTAAAGCGTTTTGGCATCGCCCAACACTTCCAATTTGACCAAATCGTGACCGTCGAGTAATTCACGCGCTAAACGGCAAGTGCGTACCGCATCCTCAACGTTATAACAGCCCGCTGTATTCGGTAGCAGGGTGTATTGGTCGAGTGGAATCACGTCCAGTAAATTGGGTTCGTCTTTGTTTTGCCCAATGTTGGTACGCCGAATGGCTACGGTAATGATTTGTGCGCCACTGGCTGCTACGGCTGCTTGGGTTTCTGCTAAGTCTTTGTATTTGCCAGTACCAACCAGCAAGCGCGAGGTGTATTCCTTGCCTGCAATTATGAGGGTGTCGTTTTGCATCGTTTGTGTCATTCCTTGTTAGCCGCCACCGATAGCGTGGACGATTTCAACCGTGTCGTTGGGGTTTAGCGTGAAGCTTTCAAACTGACTACGCGGGATGAGTTCTTGATTCACTTCGAGTGCGAGTCGTTTGCCTTGTAGTTCCAGAATGTGCAGCAACTGCGCTGCTGTCGTACCTTCCGGGACAATATGGGGCGTGCCGTTGACGAGTATTTCCATGCCTTGATCCGGTTGATGATGGTGAAACGCGTATTACAGCACAAGTGCGCGAGACTGTCAGGTTAGTTAGGCATTAGGTCGGAAAACCGCTGCCATTCACCACAGCGTTATTAAACTTTAATAATACAAATCTTTTGTTATACAAATGATTGTGAGAGGAATATTTTGTTCAGAAGTCATGCTTTGTGTTATTTTTGCCCCAATGCGAATAAGGGAGTCTAAAACCTAGACATAGATTTAACTGATCAAAAGTTCAAAAAATTGGGTGAAAAGAGATATTTATGAAAGTTTCAGGTCAGAGTGGGGCTGTAAATTATCGCATCTTGGATGCACGCTATGCATTGATGAACTGCTTGTCCGTGTCGGCAGCAGGTGAGCTGTATCAAGGGCGCGACCTCGAACGATTAAATGGTTCTGGGCTAGAATCAAGGGTGTTGATTCACATTATGCCAACGAATTGGGCAGCGGGGTTTAATCGTGAAGCAGCATTTGGGGATTTGTGTGTCACCGTGCAAAACCTCAAAACGGATCGCGTATTACCGGTGCTGGATCACGGGGCGTATGGCGTGACCAGCTATTTTGTCTTAGAAAGTCCGCCAGAAAGAAACTTGCAGGCTTTAACAAAGATGTCGGGTGATGTACAGCGGTTACAAAAAAAAGCCATTAATTGGTTGGATAACTTGGGGGGCAACCAATCAGTAGGCTTAGAACCGGGGCTGTTATTGCTGACACCGACGGAAGAGATGTACGTAACCGCCACGAACTTGTTGCCGGGTATTGGGCTAGATAACCGTTTTCTGTCGATGGTGGGGGGAACGGCAACACGCCCGAAACAGTTACGTTTGACTGGGCGGCAGTTTGGTTTTGCGGGCTTGTTGTCATTGGGGGCGATGGCAGCGGCGGCAAGTGCAGTCGGTTGGTATAACCACGGGGCGGAATCGACGAGTGCTACAACACCGACGACCGCCAGTATTACCAATGCCACCAATGTCAGCAACCCGCAGGCCATGTCATCGACATTCGGCATGGTAACGCCACCGCCAGTGGTGAACATGGATGCATCAGCCAATCAAGCGGTTTTGGCGGATGTTCTGCTCAATACACGCATCAATACGACGGCGGATTCCAGCGCATCCACTATGCTTGCTGCTCCGCAACCTGTCGCGGTTCAGTACAAGGAAGTGCAAACTTCGCTGGCGGCATTTGGTGCGGGTAATGCGGCAAATGATGCGCATAACACCGCTAGTGCTGTGGCTAAGTTACCCAGCGCGACTAATAAGGTGACAACGTTGAGTAATAAACGTGAACAGGTTGTCGCCGAACGCCAAGCCCGCGATAAAGCTGCACAAGCAGCAGCAAAGGCCGTGAAAGTCACCAAAACAGCAAAGTTAGCGGAAAAACCCTCACATGCTGCCAAAGCTGTTCCCCAAACCGTAACCTTAGCAGTGGTCGAATCACCGCCAGATCGAGCCGTTATTGCGGAACGAGCGGTTGTGAAAACGCTGTCGGCTGATGCATTAGACGGTGATGTGGATGCGGTCATTCAGGCGGCTTACGCAGCGGCTTCCCAAGGTAAGTTGGGGGAAGCACGCGGCGGGGCGATGTATTATTTACGGCAATTGCGCGAATTAAACCGCATTCACCCGCAAATCAAACGCATTGCGCGGCAAATCGCCTCGCATTACCACAATCATGTGCGTGATTTGTTGGCACAAGGGCGCGGTAATGATGCGCTACCCACCTTACGTGCCGCTAAAAGTGTGATCATGGAATTCAATCTCGCGGAAATGAATTCCGCACACGATGTTTTGCTGCACAAAGTCGGTAGTTTCTAGCCAACTCGTGCCAGCAAACTCAGTGTTAGGACCAGTAAACAAGACTAATGCCAGCAATGGCACTGCACACTAACGGTAGGCCAACGCGCCAACCAATGGCGAACCTACCGATAGCCAGTGCAATCCCCGCTTTCACCACACTATTCACGGCGGCGGCTAACACAATTCCCAATACCGCTGTGTTCGGCGACAAGCTGTTTAAACTTAAACGCGATAATGACAAGGTAATCGCATCCACATCCGCAATCCCAGAGGCGATGGCTAAGAGAATAACTCCCGCGTTGCCAACCCATTCTTGCAGTGTTTTGCCGAGCAATAAAATCACCGCCAGTAACACGCCGAATTGAATCGCAGCTTTCAAATCTAGGGGGTTATGCAGCGGTACTTGCGGTTCTTGTTGGCTATTGTGCGTGCTCCACCAGTAAAACAAGGCGGGAACATACACCAGAATTGCCATTGCGCTGGCGGGTAGTAACAGGGCAGGGAATAAGGCCGGATTCACCAAACTCGCAATCAATAACAAGCGCGGTAACATCGTGCCGCACGCCAATAAAATCCCCGTGGCTAATAACGGTGCAGTGCTCGCATCTTCCCGCGCCAAGCGTGAAAAGTGCAGGGTCAATGCCGTTGAAGAGACTAAACCACTGAATAAGCCAGTAAAAATCGCACCTTTACGTGCGCCGCCCAGTTTGAGTGCAAAATAACCCGCAAAGGAAATCGTCGCAATCAATACCACCATCCACCACATTTGATACGGGTTCAACGCTTGCCAAGGGCCATAACCTTCATTCGGTAGAATTGGCAAAATCACCGCTGAAATCAGTAATAACTTCGTACCTGCGCGAAGTTCCTGCATTTCTAACCCGCGCAACCAGTTATGCAAGACGGGTTTGTATTGCAGCAATACCGTGGTAATCACCGCAGCGGCAACCGCGACGGCAACCATGCCCGTGCCTGCCATGAATCCCTGCACGAAGACCAAGAGCGAGGCAATCAGGCTGGTGATACCAACATCGTGTTTTGCGTGCAGGTTTGCCACATAGATGGTGGTTAAAATCCCCGCGAGTCCGAGAAACACCAAGCCAACGCCCAACCCACCCAATGCATTACTCAATAAGGCGCAGCAACCACCGAGCAAGCCCAATAAGCCGTAAGTGCGAATGCCCGCGACGCGCTGCCCATCTTGCACATCGCGCCCTTCCCAACCGCGTTCAATGCCCACTAACAATCCCACCGCTAAGGCAGCGGCGAGGTGATAAAACAAGGCTTGATCAGCATTCATGATGGATTTGCTCCCTGATGTGCTGGGGGTTGGGTTTTGGCGTGACGTGCTAAAAAACGATCCAACTGATTGGCAAATGCTTGGCGGTCACTTTGATTCAGTGTCGCGGGTCCGCCCGTCATAATGCCGCTATTGCGCATTTCTTCCATAGCATTACGGATGCGTAAACGTTCGCGAATATTTTCTGGCGTGTAAAACTGCCCGCGCGGGTTCAGCGCGTGCCCATGTTTGGCAATCACCTCCGCCGCCAGCGGAATATCGGCGGTAATCACCAAATCGCCCGCGCTCAAGGCTTGCACAATGTGGTTATCCGCCACATCAAATCCGGCAGCGACTTGCACGCTTTTAATGTACAACGACGGCGGGGTACGCAAGGGCTGATTCGCCACCAAAGTGGTACGAATGCGTAAACGTTCAGCAGCACGAAACAGGATTTCCTTAATCACATTCGGGCAAGCATCGGCATCGACCCAGATTTGCATGGCTTTGTCCTTTGGGGATACTGAAATGGCTAGTGTAGCATCAGTGGTCTGCGCTTTTGGGGTCAATGAGTTTGAGCTGGGGATAATAGGTGTTGTATTTAGCTGAATCTCTGGTTATCAGATTAAATTGCGAAACCGTAGCATGTGCGCCAATAAAGAAATCGGGTAATGGGGATTGCTTCGTGCCTTTATTTCTTCTGTATTGCAGAAATACTTTCCCAGTTAAAAACAATGCTTCTCTCGGAATTTCCAACACTTTGATGCCAAGCTCAGCGATAGCAGTTTCTACTTCTTCGATTTTATTGAAGCCGATAGACACCTCTGTGTAAACAATGGAATTAATGTATAGCGTATTGGTCTTGCTGTATTTTTCGAGAATATTCTCTGACCAATCCGCCCAATTCGGGTCATTGGTAAACAAATCCAGCAAAACACAAGAGTCTACAAAAACACCATTCAATCTGATTCTCGCGTCAGACCCATGATTTGATCTGTTGACATTTTAGCCGTTGCTATCCCTCTAAATTTGTGGAATTTTCTTGTGACGGTTGGTTCATCAACTTTGACTAGATAGAATCGCCCATTTTCTTCTCTGAAAGTGATTTCAGTTTCAGGCGTTATCCCCAATATTTCCCTGATATTTCTAGGAATCGTCACTTGTCCCTTAGTCGTTACTCGCATAACTGATACTCTCCATACAAAAGTAATACCATTATAGTATTACTGGCAGGAGCAATAATCAATTAAGTGTTTGGTGTCGTTTGATTAAAAGCTAATATCTCGGTTGATGGGAGTGGCAAGGAGTAGAATAGGCGATGACAAAGACTGTCACCGCGTCCATCGTCGACATATCATTATTATTTATTGTTAATATATTCATCAAGCTTATCAATTAGCACCTCTGCGGTTAGTACTTTTGTTGGATTTGACCCATAAATTCTCCTTACATATTTTGGTTTCATTAACTCAGAAAGTAAATTTTTCTCTTGATTTCCTTTTGAAGAATGATGATGGATTTGGGCAGTGATTAGGAGGTCGTATTTACTTTGACCTTGTTTTAAGCTTCTCAAATCTTTATTTTTAATATCTTTGTTATCCCAGAAATCAATGTCCCACTCTTGCGGTCTAACACCATATTTACTGAAGTAATTATTTAATAATGTTTTAAACTGATCCTTATTTGTTGCTATTTCACCAAGCACCAACATGTGAAATTTTCCATTCTTATGCACCTTGGAAAAGTTAAAATGAAAGTTTTCTGTGTTATCTTTAGCTAAAGTTTGAAAAATAGTTTTTTCAGTATTTCTCTTTTTTGAAAACTGCTTTAGAGATGGACTATAAATGTCTGCTTCTGCTTCTGCTTCTGCTTCTGCTTCTGCTTCTGCTTCTGCTTCTGCTTCTGCTTCTGCTTCTGCTTCTGCTTCTGCTTCTGCTTCTGCTTCTGCTTTTAAAGGATTGCCTATTAACTCATTTCTGAAAAAATCATCATATTTTTTATCATGAATATTTATCAGATAAAGCCTATTTCTACATCTTGTAATGGCAGTATAAATGACCTCATCACTTTCAAATTTAGAGTTTCCATCAATTATTAAAAATAAGGTGTTAATTTCCCAACCTTTAAAGCTGTGAATGGTTGATAATTTCATGCCACCTGCATTCATCCAAAAATTAAAACGCTTATTTCTTTGTATATTTTTTACGGCGCACTGTCTGGAGTGAGGGTCGTTGGGGTATATTTTTTTGAAATGCTCAAGCATTTCATAGGTTTCAAATGTAGTATAAGTTTTTTGTTGGGTTTCTTTTCTTATTTTGTAGTCAAGATCACGTAGCAGATTATTAGAGTGCCCTAGAATACAAACATCTTGAGGTTGTATTGAATTGTTTCTACAAGTGTTAATTATAAAGCTCGATAACTCAGAAAGTGTTTTACTTTCAAAATTAAAATATTCGATAGTTCCTTCATTTAGAGTTAAAGATTGTTGTTGAGGAATTGCTTTGTCAATTTCATATTTTTCTGGAAAAAATTTATTCTGAAACTTTTCTGACAGTTCTAGTATTTCATTGCTTAGTCTAAAGGATTCATCAAGTTTTGACCACTGTCCTTTTATCGTTGTATTGGGTTTTTTTTCAATTAATCCTATATTGTAGATATTTTGCTTTTCATCTCCAAATACAACAAATTCACCATTTTCCTCTAAAAAATATCTTTTTATTATTTCAATCCATTCTTTTTTATAATCTTGAATTTCATCAATAAATATTGATTGATATTTTTGGATTTGACTTTGAGCTTGATTAAATATTTCTATATTGTCAATGTCAAAGTCTTTTATTTGATGGTTGTTTGCCTCTGCAACTATAAATGCGTGATAATGATTTATATAAAAATATCTCCAGTTAAACTCTTGTCTGACTCTTGAAATCTGATCATGAATATAGTTCCTTAATGTAATATTATAGGTTAGTATCAAAACCTTATCTTTATGTCTGATATGGGAATTTACAGCTCGTTGTGCTAAAACTAAAGTTTTTCCTGAGCCAGCCACTCCTCTTATTTTTTGTTGTTTAGCTGAACTTTTAGCTAATAAACTCTGTTTCTTACTTAGTCTTACTTCTTTTGCCTGTTCTAGAGTATGAAAAGATGGTTTTAGAACTCGTTGAAATTCTTTATAAATATCATCGCTAAATAAATTACTTTTTTGGTTTTTCAGGGAATATGCTTTTATATTCTCTATCGTTAGATTGTTGTATCCATATGCTGGGCAGAATCTATCGATTTTTATTTTTTGATTTATGTCTTCTGATCTTTCACTATGAAAATATATTGCAGTGGTTACTATGCCATAATATTTTACATCTTTTATTTTATGACTTAATAAAGAAGGAATGCTTAGGTTGTATAAGTCATCTTTGTATGTAAGTATTTGTTTAATTGGTGATTTAATGTGAATGTTTTCTTTTTTTAGAATCCATTCATCGTTATGTTTATCAATAAGGTAATTATCTAGTTTCCAGTCTTTGACTTCAATGATTAATGCGCCATAATCTCTTCTCATCACAATAATATCTGGGTTGTTGCCATTGATGAATGGTTGAAAATATACTTCATATTCATCAGATAAACCATTAAGTATGCTTAGTGCCTGTAATTCCCCATCTGTTGGTTTTTGCTTTAAATTTTTTACTTCCTCTAGGCTCGGATAAAATATCGCCATTGCTTGTTGTCTCTTAATTGATTTTATTTTGCATTTTTTTGATTATTAATGATGTCTGATTTTTAATCGTTTTTTATTAGTTAACTAAAGATATTTTTTGTCAATTATAATATATCATTTGGGTTTTGAGAGCATAACGTTTATTGACGGAGTGTTGGAATAATCAGCCTCCTCTTGCTTATCACTTGAAGCTGTTTAGTTCCGTTTACCTGCATTCCGTCTAGTTTGGGTTTCGTCGGGATTGCTGTATTGGGTTGTGCAGTAATGCCGAGTTGTTGGAAATTTTAGCATTATTAGTGTGGGAAAAGAATCCGTTTATAGTGGTTTGATAGGTTTTTTATTAGTGGCAAAGCGGTTTGGTGATGCGGTGTTTGTGTGCTTTGTGGTGCGTAGTTTGGGTCGTCACTGGCATTCGGTTCGGCTACAATCCTTGCTATGAACACATCACCTATCCTTGATTCGTTAAATCCTCAACAACAACTGGCGGTTTCCGCGCCGCCACAGTCTGTGCTGGTACTCGCTTGGTATGAGCAGCGGTAAAACGTGCGTGTTGGTGTTAAAATTTAATCTGCTTGTTGCTCTAAGATAGGTAACGAACGAAACTACGGAAAATTCTCGGCTTTTAAGTAGCTGGTCGAGCCACTGGTGTTATTTGTGAACGGAGACTACATGCAGAATAAACTAATTAGTTTGTTTTCAGGTGCAGGGGGAATGGATATTGGCTTTCATCAAGCTGGCTTTGTTACTGCGGTAGCAGTTGAGCAAGATAGTTCTTGTTGCCAAACGCTGAGAAGAAATATGCCAGATGTTCCTGTTATCGAGGGTGATATTACCCAGATTGATACACAAACTATTTTACATACTGCTGGTTTAGCTCCACTGGAAGCGGCTCTAGTTGTCGGTGGACCTCCGTGTCAGAGTTTTAGTCTTGCTGGTAAACGTATGGGGTTAAATGATCCTCGTGGGCGTTTAGTCTTAGAGTTTATGCGTGTCGTGCGGGAAACACTGCCTGTCGCATTTGTAATGGAAAATGTTAAAGGTATGGTCAATTGGGAGGGGGGGAAAGCGTTAGATGCTATTTTAGCGGAGGCTTCACAGCCTATTGTTTATCAAGGTCAAACGTATTGCTACCAACTAACTTATAAAACGCTGGATGCTGTCGATTATGGCGCACCCCAATTCCGTGAAAGAATATTCATTGTTGGGAATCGAATAGGTAAAGCGTTTGCTTTTCCACGCGCATCTCATACTGCTGGTAAAGGTGGACAAACAGATTTATTTAATCGGAATAAGCAAGCATGGCAAACGGTCTGGGATGGTATTGGTACATTGCCGCCCGCAGATGCTCCATCAGAAACAGCATTAAAAGTTGCTGGAACAATTAAGGGACGAATTGCGCGACATGGATATTAAAAATCATCAGAAAACAGCTCATGCACCAACCACGCTGGAAAAAATAAAAGCCGTACCAATCGGTGGTAAGTTGAGTCAGATTAAACAAACATTTGGTTCAACCTATCGTCGCTTGTCCCCTGAGAAACCTTCACCAACAGTTACTCGTAGTGGCTATCGCGATTTTATTCATCCTTATGAAGATCGCATGTTGACGGTTCGGGAACTAGCTTGTTTACAAACCTTTCCCTTAGATTGGGAGTTTATTGGCACGCGTTTAGATTCGTATAGTAGCAAACGTGTCGTAACCATGACGCAATTTGGGCAGGTGGGAAATGCTGTGCCACCTGCATTAGCAAAAGCCATTGGTTTAGCAATTAAAGAGCAAATTTTTGAAGGGGGCTGCAATGAATAATCCTCATGTTCAGAATGCCCTTGATTTAATAACAACGCGAGATGCTAGACGCAGTGGATTTCTTGAGTATGCTTTAAGACGTAATAAAGAATCCCTGCCTTTTGTAGATCGTGCTAAAGCACTAAAAGCAGTGCTCGTAGCACATACAACCCATCCACGCGATATTTTGCATCTTACTACGATTCGGGAAAGTCTTTTAGAAGCGGCTGGGATTTCTGTAAAAGCAAAAGCCCATCTTTCTGAAGATGATAAGCAAGGGTTGTTGGTTGACTTTATTGAAAAAGTGTTGTTGCCTAGTGGTGGTTCATACATTGATGAGGTTATCTACCGTTATTTGCTAACGGCTGGTGATGCGCTCGGCGGTAAAATGCGTAATATCATTGGTTCAATTGCCAAAGAGAAAGTAACACGATTTATTGTTTCACAGTTACAAATATCAGAGATTGCCTTTTCGTGCTTAAAGAAAGATATGCAAATTATTACGGAAAATAATGTTACTACTGATGTGGTTGGATCAGTTAAAGCCATTCGATGGGTGACTAGCACGCAAAAAAAGAGACTAATGGTATATGATATTAATGTTCCTCAAGTTAAGAAAAATATTGATATTATACTTTTGGAAGATGACTGTGATGCGTTTAAATTAAGAAATAGCGACTTGAAGAGAATGTTAGGTATGCCCAATCACTATTTAGCAATGGGTGAGCTTAAAGGTGGCATTGATCCTGCTGGGGCAGATGAACACTGGAAAACAGCTAATAGTGCACTAGGACGAATTAGAGGCGCATTTGCTGATAAACTCTCATTAATGTTCATTGGTGCGGCGATTGAACCAGCAATGGCTTCTGAAATCTTTTTGCAATACCAATCCGGTGATTTAGCCAATTGTGCGAATCTCACGAATGATGATCAACTAGCAACATTGTGCGAATGGATGGTAAGACTATGAATCGGGACACATCACCTATCCTTGATTCGTTAAATCCTCAACAACAACTGGCGGTTTCCGCGCCGCTGCAATCCGTGCTGGTTTTAGCCGGTGCGGGCAGTGGTAAAACGCGCGTGTTGGTGCATCGCATTGCGTGGCTGATTGAGGCTGAAAATGTGTCGCCGCTGAGTATTTTGGCGGTGACGTTTACTAATAAAGCTGCGAATGAAATGCGCGGACGCATCCAACAGTTACTCGGCGTGCCCGTCGGCGGGATGTGGGTCGGTACGTTCCACGGTTTGGCGCATCGTTTGTTGCGTTTGCATTGGCGCGAGGTGGGTTTGCCGCAAACCTTCCAAATCCTTGATTCAGAAGATCAATTGCGTTCGATTAAGCGCGTGATGAAGGCGTTGGAAGTGGATGACACGCGCTTTGTGCCGCGTCAGGTGGCGAGTTTCATTAATGCGCGGAAGGATGAAGGTTCGCGCCCGCAGCACATTGAGGATCGTGGCGATTATAACCAACGCCAATTGGTGCGCATTTATGCGGCTTACGAAGAGGCTTGCCAGCGTTCGGGCGTGGTGGATTTTGCCGAATTATTGCTGCGTTCGTTGGAATTGCTGCGCGATAACGCCGAGTTGCAGCAGCATTATCGGCGGCGTTTTCGCCACGTTTTGGTGGATGAATTTCAGGATACCAATGCGTTGCAATATGCGTGGTTGCGCTTGTTAGCGGGGTCGGTTGGTGGAGCTGAGCCGCCGAATCCGGTGTTTGCGGTGGGTGATGATGACCAGTCGATTTACGGTTGGCGCGGCGCGAAAATCGAGAATATCCGTAATTTCACCGCTGATTTTAAAGGCTGCGATACCATCCGTTTGGAGCAGAATTACCGTTCTAGCGCGAATATTTTGCACGCTGCGAATGCTTTAATCAGTAAAAATCGCGGGCGGTTGGGGAAAAATTTGTGGACGGATGGCAATGCGGGCGAACGTTTGCATTTGTATGCCGCGTTCAATGAATTGGACGAAGCGCGTTACGTCGCCGGACGTATCCAAAAATGGGTGGAACAGGGTGGTGTGCGCCGCGATGTGGCGATTTTGTACCGTTCTAATGCGCAATCGCGGGTGTTTGAAACCACCTTCAATGAAAACCGCATTCCGTACCGTGTGTATGGCGGTTTGCGCTTCTTCGAGCGCGCGGAAATCAAGGATGCTTTGGCGTATTTGCGGCTGAGTGCGAATCCGTATGACGATGCGTCGTTTGAACGGGTGGTAAATCATCCGCCGCGTGGCATTGGCGAACGCACCATCGACATTGTGCGTGATCATGCGCGGCATTCGGGGCGTTCCTTGTGGGAAACCGCGAGCATGGCGGCGGAATTGGGCGAATTGACCCCGCGTGCGGCGAATGCGGTGCTGGGTTTTGTGCAGGTGGCGGGGCCCGAAGCGCCCAAGTGAGGCGCTTGCGGCAGCCCAACAAGCACCCGGTCAGGCGGCCTGTCACGTCCGGGTGGGTGCAGCACGCTGGCGATGCGCGTTTGGTATGGCATGCCTGCCTCCAGCGCTTTGATCTGTATGCCAAACAGCTCACCCGACGACATCGACCGACCGCAGAAGGAGCGTCCCCAGGCAAAAATCAGCCAAAGGCAGGACGACGTTGAAATTCTTTCCCATGTAGCGGTGGTGAAGGAGATGGTGACCGTTCAATCGGAAG
>JBDKID010000024.1:0-84509 GCA_039797295.1 Pseudomonadota bacterium
GCGTGACGAGACAGCTACACACCGACAACAGCTTCAATAATTCAGGAATGGCGGTGATTTCATTGGATTTTTCATCGGTTTTGACCTGTCCTAACACCATGCCATTCGCCGTTGAAAAGGCACTAACCATGTGGATAGCCCCTGTTCTACGGCGTTTGTCATAAGAGCCGCGGAAGGTTTTGCCGTCAATGGCAGTTTGAGCGTTAATTGTTCGCTATTGATTTTACTGGCTTATTCATGCGTTTGCCCTGTAGAGAAGATAAAGGGAATAATCAATTCCCCATATTGACCACTCGGTCAATTGAGTACAAGGATGATGTTAAAATGCTTAAGAATTTTTGCAGTTCAGTTGATGGTGCGTCAGCAATGTACAATACATCCTTATTCTTCATCGGGAAGTTTTGTGCAATCAGGAAGGTTGTTGGATCTTCTAAATTCAAGCGATAAACAACAGGTATTTTGCCTTCTGAATTACGTGGTAAGTTTTTCGCATCATTACCAAGAGCATAAGGATCTTCAAAGCGGAAAATAAATACGCCATGCGCATCCGTGCGGGTATCTAAAACGCCACCAGCTCTGCCTAATGCTTGGGTGAGTGAAATACCTTTTGCTTCAAAATCAACTTCGGCATTTTTACCAGCTGCGCCTAAAACTGTAAAACTGAGTGGTTGGTGAATTAAGGTAATTACGTCACCAGCCATTAATTGTATATTTTGTTCGGGTTCTTGGGTAACTTGTTCAAGTGGCATACTGAGTACTTGTGAGCCACGAGTAATTTGTACCATCATTTTATCAATAGGTTGACGAGAACCACCTACTGAGGCAATAGCATCTAATAAGCGTTCACCTTTCGCCGTTAGGGGAATACTTTGGCTTTGACTGACTTCCCCAACAACCGTGACATTGGAACTTTCATTGGTTTTAACGCGAACCAATACTTGAGGGTCGTGCGCTTTGCCTGTCAGCTCATGGACAATGGCATCTTGAATTTGTTGTGATGTGCGCCCCGCAGCAAGGATTTTCCCTGCAAATGGAATTTGAATTGTACCATCTGAAGCGACCATTTGCTCAGGTAAAACCGTCACTTGAGAGGAGGAGGAGTTTTGTGAATTAATGGTTGATGAGCCAAACAATGTAGCAGGTGGTGCTTCCCAAATGGAAACTTCTAGCGTATCGCCTGTACCTATATCGTGTAGATTACTAGTTGTTTGTGGTAAGTATCTAGCAAATGATGATTTTTTTTGCGTGGCTACTAGCCGCTGTACAACTTCACTAGTAACATCAATCAAATGCATTCCTGCAGTATTTTGTTTATCAGATGCATTTTCTATTTGATTGTTAGACGCTCCACTCGACGGTAAATACTTAAATGCGGGTGATGATGAGCATCCAGTTATTATGGAAAATGAAAGTAAAGTAATAATTAATTTTTTTTGCATAAAAATATTACGACGCTGAATTTCGGTTATAGACTCGTTGTGCTTCTGTAATGTCATCGAATTCTTGTAGTTGACCTTTTACAAGCACACAAGCTTTATCACAATGTTTTTTAATGTTTTGTATTTGATGGGAAACCATAATCATTGCTCTATCTTTGCGGAGTTCAAATAGCTCTAGCTGGCATTTTTCATAAAATCGTTTATCACCAACACTGATAACCTCATCAATTAAGAAACAATCAAATTCAATTGCCATAGAGATAGCAAAAGCTAAACGTGCTCGCATCCCAGCAGAATAAGTTTTGATTGGTTCATACAAAAACTTACCTAACTCGCTAAAGTCATCAACATAAGGTAGTTTATCCTTGTAGTCCTCTCCATAAACACGGCAAATGAATTTTAAATTATCCAGACCACTTAAGCTTCCTTGGAATGCTCCACCAAAAGCCAAAGGCCAAGAAATACTCATTTCTCTCTGAATTGTGCCGGAAGTCGGTTTTTCAGCACCGCTAATAATTCTAATTAATGTAGATTTGCCTGCACCATTGCGTCCTAAGATACCTAACTTCTCACCACGCTGTAATGTAAATGATAGGTTATCCAATACTTTATAATGACCACTTCTGCTTTTATAGATTTTATTAACATTAGTGAGTTTAATCATTGAGTAGACCTTCACTAAAGTTTTTAACTAACAATAAACCAACTAAGGTAAAACACAAGTTTACAGTAATAAAATACATTGGGTCTTCATACGTTGTTACTATGTCTCCAAAAAAACCATGACGCATGGTTTCAATACCGTGAATCATTGGAACCCATAATAAATAGCTACGAATAGGTTCTGGCATCCAATCAACAAAGAAAGCTGCACCTGACACTGCAAATATTGGAAAACTAGTCGCATTCCAAATTCGTCCGAACACTTCAGAATACTCAGATAATATGCCGAGGCATAATCCAATTGCTCCACCAAACCAATTTAATAATAGCCAACCAAAAATAACGTAAAGTGTATTAACCGGAAAATTTATGAGTCCGACATTGACCAAAATTAAAATTAATATAATAAAGGTTGCTGTATTACTAATAAATTCCAGTAATATCCTCGATATAAATATGTCGAGGATTTTAACATTTCGATGATGCATAAGACCTGAATTAGCACGCATTGCATTTTTACACTGATTCGCAATATCGCGCCACGCAAAAGCCCCTGAATAACCTGTTAGTGCAAAAGCAGCTAAAGGTATAGCTAAATTCAACTGATCCATTCTAATATTAATGGCTAATATTAAAATGGCACTCATAAATAAAAGTGGTTCAGCCAGTAACCATAAAAAGCCAATATTATTCTTTCCATAGCGTGTCAACATCTCCCTTAATAAAAGAGCATGAACAACACGTTGTTGAATTGCTAAAGAGTTCATAATCGACATTAATCACTCCTGATGATCTTTAACACCAGCAATTAATAAACTTAAAATACCCCAAATGATTAAGCCTAGTATGAAAACTGTTGCAATAATTCTTAGGCGGTAAGGTTCTTGTGCGACATCAGCTAAACTGGGTTGTGCGATACGTTCTAAATATAATTGTTGTTTTTGTGCTTCTGTTCTCGCTTGTTCTAATGAAGCTAGCGCACTTGATAATTGACGATCAGCAAACTCCTTGTCTAGGGATAAGCGATTGAATTGAACAGCTTTACTTACTAAGGATTTATCCGGTGAGCCAGTTAATTGACCAGACTCCTTATCAATTTCTTTCTCCAACATTTCAGCACGCTTACGCAATACTGGTAACTGCGGGTTTTCCGCACTTAATGTTTCTATTTGTAATATTTGTGTTTTAGTAGAAATTAATTCATCTTGTAATTTTGCAATTTGCTGTAATGGGATTGCTGATTGTTGTGTCGGATCTATGACGCCAACACTATTCTGGTATTTCGCTAATGATAATGATGCGAGTTTTGCCTTGGACTCAGCATCATCAACTATTTTTTGGGCAAAGCTAATCATATCTTGCCTAGCACGATCATTAAGTTTGTTAACTAATTCTTCGCTAAATGTTAATAAACTTTGATTGATTGCTTGTGCATCATTAGCAGTAAATGCTCGTGATTTAAGTGTGATAATAGAGGATGTGGCATCCAGTTTTATATCTAACATGTTTTGATAATAATGATAAAACGCTTCATAGCTATTATCAGGAAGAATGCCAGCAAATCGGTTAATGAGATCAATTTTTTTATCTGAAAATTTTTCTTTTACTGAGAGTTTCTCATCCACTCTCCTCATGGCATCACGTGAGAGAATATATCCCTGCACGGTATAAGCGTCACTTTGTGAACTGGAAAGCCCCGTACTTTGTAAAAAGTCACCAAGTAAAGAAGAGGATTGTTTATCTGTGGTACGAATGATAAGTTGAGACTCTGATGAGTAAATGTTAGATACAAATTTCGTGTAGTAAACTACAGTTGCAGTCGAAGGAATGGCAACACAGAACCAAAAAGTTGTACTTTTTAATACTCTAAATAGATTGTTCATAGTGTTACCTTATGCTGTTGCTTCATCTGTTAACCATACTTTAAAAAAAGACAGGATTTTTCGACCCAAGTTTCTAGCATGAAAATAATTATAAATCTAGGAAAAAGTTATGGATTTAGGAGATGATTGGATTTTATGATTAAAATCATAAGTTTTTTCTTTGAATCTTTAATTGGTGGGGGTGTCTATGGCTACATTTCATATCGGAATTTGGTGGCTTTTTAGGCACGCTACCGCCCTCCGTAGCAAAGTTGGCTGTGTTACATGTCTAAAATTTGGTTAGCCTAAACTTACATAAACCATAGCCAACAAGCAATGAAACATAGATATTACTTACTTTATTTATGGTCTGTGAGGCAATTTGTAGGCAGTCAGTCTATCAGATATGGGTCAGTAGTCTGTGATAAGAGTCACATTTTAATTTGCCGAGATGTGACGTGAAAAAAACTTGCTTTACCCTCACGAATAACTATAATGCGCATTCTTCAATGACGGCAGGCGCGTAGCTCAGTTGGTTAGAGCACCACCTTGACATGGTGGGGGTCGTTGGTTCGAGTCCGATCGCGCCTACCAATCTTCTAAGATTGTTTTAATAACCATGTGACCCCTCGTATAGGCCACCACTGGAGCACAATATGCCAGTTATTACTCTCCCTGACGGAAGTCAACGTTCTTACAATTCCCCTTTATCCGTTCTTGCAGTTGCAGCCGACATTGGTGCTGGGCTTGCTAAGGCGACGCTCGCAGGCAAAATTGATGATCAACTGGTTGATGCCAGTTACCTAATTGAGCACGATGCGTCCTTGAGCATTATTACTGCGAAAGATGAAGAAGGTGTGGATATTATCCGTCATTCTTCTGCCCATCTAATGGCTCAAGCCGTTAAACAATTGTTCCCAGAAGTACAAGTCACCATTGGCCCTACTATTGAGAAGGGTTTCTATTATGACTTCGCTTCTTCGCACACTTTCACTCCAGAAGATTTGCAAGCTATTGATGTGCGAATGCAGGAGCTGATCAAGCAAGATATTTCTGTTGAGCGTAGTACCATGTCGCGTGATGAGGCGATTGATTTCTTCCTTAATATGGGTGAGAAATACAAAGCTGAAATCATCGAAAGTATTCCTGTCGATCAAACTTTGTCGTTATATCGTCAAGGTGATTTCATCGACTTGTGTCGTGGACCACACGTTCCTAGTACAGGTAAGATTCCAGCCGTCAAAATCATGAAGGTTGCGGGTGCTTACTGGCGCGGCAATGCTAAAAACGAAATGTTGCAGCGTATATACGGCACCGCTTGGGCAAGCAAAAAAGAATTACAAGCTCATCTGACTTTCTTGGAGGAAGCGGAAAAGCGTGATCATCGCAAAATTGGTCGCCAGTTAGACCTGTTTCATCTGCATGAAGAAGCACCGGGTGCGGTGTTTTGGCATCCTAAAGGTTGGACGATTTTCCAAGAACTCATTGCTTACATGCGCAAGCGTCAGCAAGAGGCTGGTTATGTCGAAATTAATACACCTGATGTGATGGATCGTAGCTTATGGGAGACTTCGGGTCACTGGGGTAACTATCGTGAGAATATGTTCACCACAACAACAGAAGATGAACGTGTTTTCGCACTCAAACCCATGAACTGCCCCGGCGGCATGATGATGTTCTCTCAGGGTTTGAAGAGTTACCGTGATTTGCCATTACGCATGGCTGAATTTGGTAAAGTGCATCGTTATGAGCCTTCCGGTGCGTTGCATGGTTTATTTCGGGTACGCCACTTTACTCAAGATGATGCGCATATATTCTGTACCGAAAGTCAGATGGATCAAGAGTGCAAAGATGTTGTTGCACTTGTGTTAGCTATCTATAAAGACTTCGGTTTTGAAAATATCCACATCAAGCTCTCTACTCGCCCCGAAAATCGTATTGGTTCGGATGAGACTTGGGATAAACTGGAAGGTGCACTAGCTTCTGCATTAGATAGTATGCAATTGGCTTACACTTTGTTCCCCGGCGAAGGTGCGTTCTACGGACCAAAATTAGAGTTTGTATTACGTGATGCTATTGGTCGTGACTGGCAATGTGGTACGCTACAGGTTGACATGAGTTTACCGGAACGTTTTGATCTTTCGTATGTGGCGGAAGACAATACGCGTAAACGCCCTGTAATGTTACATCGTGCACTGTTTGGCTCGTTAGAACGGTTTACCGGCATTCTTATTGAGCATTACGAGGGCAAGTTCCCTTTGTGGCTTTCACCTGTGCAAGCCGTGATAATGAATATCACCGATAAACAAGGTGAGTTCGTGCAAGAAGCTGCTAAGCAATTACGTAAAGCCGGTATCCGTGCAGTAGCAGACTTGAGAAATGAAAAAATTGGCTTTAAAATCCGTGAACACACTATGCAGCGTGTCCCCTACTTATTAGTGGTTGGTGATCGCGAAGTGGAAACACAATCTGTGGCGGTGCGCACACGCTCAGGCAAGGACTTAGGCACATTGCCGTTAGTCGCAGTTATCCAACAATTGACTGCTGAAATTGCCGCGCATAGCTTATCTGTATCGGAGGAATAACTCATCGCTCTCGAAAAAGAACACCGGATCAATGACGATATCAATGTCCCTAAAATTCGTCTGATTGATAAGGAGGGAGAAAACAGAGGTGTTGTCTCCCTGCGCGAAGCCTTAGAAATGGCTTACGAAGCTGAATTGGACTTAGTGGAGATCGTCCCAACGGCGAAACCACCAGTCTGCCGAATCATGGATTACGGTAAGTTCCGCTTTGATGAAAGTAAAAAAGCGGCTCTAGCGCGTAAAAACCAAAAACAAGTGCAGGTGAAAGAAATCAAAATGCGTCCGGCAACGGATGAAGGCGATTATCAAATCAAGCTGCGCAAACTGAAAGAGTTTTTGGATGAAGGCGATAAAGTCAAAGTGACCTTGCGTTTTAAAGGTCGTGAAATGGCACATAAAGAGTTAGGGATGGAAGTCCTGAAACGTGTCGAAAAAGACCTTGAAGAATGCGCTGCTGTCGAACAGTACCCTAAGCTAGAAGGGCGGCAAATGGTCATGATGATGGGGCCTAAAAAGAAATAGGAAATACGGTTGTAAGTTCGCTTACGTGTTTCCGAATACCACCCTGTTAAGGCAAGGCACTCTTGCAGGGTGTTTTATCTATCTTCATTTTAAGGAGACCAAGATGCCTAAGTTGAAGACCAACCGTGGAGCGGCAAAACGCTTCAAGAAGTCTGGTAGTGGGCTGTTCAAACGTAAGCAGTCACATCTGCGTCATATTCTGACCAAAAAATCTACCAAGCGTAAACGTCATTTGCGTTCCGGCGACAATTTCGTTGTAGCTGCGGATCATGACAGCATCCAAAAACTGCTGCCTTACGCTTAAGGAGAGATTAAAAAATGGCAAGAGTAAAACGTGGTGTAACGGCGCGTGCCCGTCACAAAAAAGTCCTGAAACTGGCAAAAGGCCATTACGGTGCGCGTAGTCGCGTCTATCGTGTGGCTCACCAGTCTGTTATCAAAGCGGGTCAATACGCATTCCGTGACCGTCGTCAGAAAAAACGTCAATTCCGCGCGTTGTGGATTGTGCGTATCAATGCTGGCGCACGTCAATTCGGTCTGTCTTACAGCCGCATGATGAATGGTCTGAAAAAAGCAGGCATTGCGTTGGATCGCAAAGTATTGGCTGATCTGGCTGTGCGCGATGTCGCAGCATTTGGTGTGGTTGCAGAAAAGGCAAAAGCTGCCCTAGCTGCTTAAGCACCTTAAAGTGCGCTAAAAAATACCTGTAATGGGTTAAGCAAGGCGGGGAAAGGTTTTTGCCTCTTCCCGCCTTTTGCTTTTTACCGAATTCAAACCCCTTTCAAGAAGGAAATCGCCGTGCAAAGTTTGCTGGAATTGATGGGTCAAGCCCACGAGCAGATTTCGCAAGCCGCTAATCTAGCAGCACTGGATCAGGTGCGCGTGCATTATCTAGGCAAGAATGGTCTGTTGACTGAACAACTCAAGCAATTGGGTAAGTTGCCACACGAAGAACGCAAAGCGGCTGGAGCTGAAATTAATAATGCCAAGCAAGCATTAAGTGTTGCGTTGGATGATCGTCGTGTCAGTTTGCAAGCCGATGCATTGGATGCGCGTTTGCAAGCCGAAAAAGTGGATGTGACATTGCCCGGTCGTCGTATGGATACTGGCACGTTGCACCCAGTAACTTTGACGATTCAACGCATTAGTGAAATCTTTGCACAGTTAGGCTTTAGTTTAGCAACCGGGCCTGAAATTGAAGACGATTTCCATAACTTTACGGCTTTAAACATTCCTGAATCGCACCCAGCGCGTGCGATGCACGATACATTCTACATGGATAGTGGATTGTTATTGCGCACGCATACCTCATCGGTACAGATTCGTTACATGGAAAATAATCCGCCACCATTGCGTATTATCGCGCCGGGTCGTGTGTACCGTTGTGATTCGGACATGACTCACAGCCCCATGTTCCATCAAGTCGAAGGTTTAATGGTCGATGAGGATGTCACATTTGCGGATTTAAAAGGCATTTTGGAAGCTTTCTTCAAAGCGTTTTTTGAAGTGGATGAATTGCCGACACGTTTCCGCGCGACATTCTTCCCGTTCACCGAGCCTTCCGCTGAAACCGATATTCAATGCGTGCATTGTAGCGGTGCAGGTTGCCGTGTTTGTAAAGGTACGGGTTGGTTAGAAGTAATGGGCTGTGGCATGGTACACCCCAATGTTTTGCAAAGTGTGGGTATTGATAGTGAAAAATACACTGGCTTCGCCTTTGGTTTTGGTGTCGAACGTTTGGCGATGTTACGCTACCAAATCAATGATTTGCGCGTGATGTTTGATAATGACGTGCGTTTCTTGAAACAGTTCGGTTAATTAAGGCGGGGAATACACAAATGAAAGTCAGTGAAAAGTGGCTGCGTGAGTGGATTGATACGCCGCTGACGTTGGGTGCAATTGCCGATAAACTCACCATGTCAGGGTGTGAAGTCGAAGCGCGTGAAGCAGCAGCGACAGCGTTCACGGGCATTGTGGTGGGACATGTTTTAGAGCGTGAAAAACATCCAGATGCTGATAAACTAAGCGTCTGTAAAGTGGACAATGGGCGCGGTGAAATCCTGCAAATTGTCTGCGGTGCGCAAAACGTGCGGTCAGGTTTGAAAGTGCCATTAGCACTCATTGGGGCAGTATTGCCGATGAGTGATGGTTCGGATTTAAAGATTAAAAAAGGTAAATTACGCGGCATCGAATCGTTTGGGATGCTGTGTTCTGCTACCGAGTTAGGCATGTCTGATAAGTCAGATGGTTTGTTGGAATTGCCTGCTGATGCGCCAATAGGGGCAGACATCCGTGATTATTTGCAATTAAATGACGAAGTGCTGGAATTGGCGATTACTGCGAATCGTGGTGATTGCATGAGCATGGTGGGTGTGGCACGCGAAGTTTCTTTGTTAATGGATGTGCCTTTAACGTCGCCTGCAATGCCAGCACAGCTTGCGCAATACGATGATGTGTTTCCCGTTACTATTCAAGCGGTTGATGCTTGCCCACGTTATGCAGGGCGCGTGATTCGTGGTGTGAATGCGCAAGCTCCAACGCCGTTGTGGATGCAAGAAAAATTGCGTCGTGCTGGTGTGCGTAGTATTTCCGCGCTGGTTGATGTCACCAACTATGTGTTGTTGGAACTCGGTCAACCCATGCACGCTTTTGATCTGGATAAGCTCAACGACGGCATTGTGGTGCGTTATGCGCGTGATGGCGAAACCCTGAAAATGTTGGATGGGCAAACCGCAACCTTGCGCAGTGATACCTTAGTGATTGCAGATGGGCAAGCACCCGTCGCAATGGCGGGTATTATGGGTGGTGAACCGACTTCGGTTACTGATTCAACCCTTAATCTGTTCCTAGAAAGTGCGCATTTCCGCCCTGAAAAAATCATGGGTAAAGCGCGTAGTTATGGTCTACAAACGGATTCTTCTGCGCGGTTTGAACGTGGGGTTGATCCGAGTTTACCGATTCTGGCATTGGAACGTGCCTCGCAATTAATCGTCGCGATTTGTGGCGGTGAAGTCGGTATGGTGGTTGATACTTGTGCAGATAATGCCGTATTGTCACGTAAAGCCATTGTGTTACGTGCAGAGCGCATTCGTCGCGTACTGGGTGTGACAATGGATAATGCGACTGTTGAAGGTGTATTAGCCCGTTTGCATTGTGATTTCACCCCTGTGCTCGGTGGTTGGGAAGTGCTTGCGCCATTGGCACGTTTCGACCTCGCCTTAGAAGTCGATCTGATTGAAGAATTGGCACGGGTTTTGGGTTACGATGCGATTCCAGCCGTAGTACGTCCACGAGCACCAGTGATTACGCAACCTAGCGAAACAGTGGTGGAACAGGCTCGTTTGCGCAATTTATTGGTGATGCGGGGTTATCAAGAAGCCGTTACGTTCAGCTTCGTTGATCCAAAAATGGAGGCTCTGTTAGCACCGGGTGCGGATAGCATTGCATTAGCGAACCCGATTTCTGCTGATTTGGGCGTGATGCGTAGCACATTGTGGTCTGGTTTAGTGCGTGCCGTGGCTTATAATCTGAATCGTCAGCAAAACCGCGTGCGTTTATTTGAAGTCGGGCCTGCGTTCTACCAAGATGAAAACGGGAAGCCACAGCAAAAAACAAAGTTGTCGGGGGCTATTACCGGTAATATTTGCACGGAACAATGGGCACAAACGAACCGTAGTGTGGATTTTTACGACTTAAAAGGTGACATTGAAGCTATTTTGGAGCAGGTGACAGGAACAACGTTCTATTTTGCACCCGTGGCTCATGCAGCATTGCATCCGGGGCAATCGGCACAAATTATGACGATGGACGCTGTTGTCGGTTGGATGGGAATGTTACATCCAGTCTTGGAAGAGAAGTTAGGCATTTCACAGCCGGTGTATCTCTTTGAGTTGGATATGGATTTGTTAGCGCGGCGGACTTTGCCAAAATACCACGCGGTTTCAAAATTCCCTGCAATTCGTCGTGACCTCGCGTTGTTGGTGAAAAAAGATGTTCTTGCAATTGCGTTAGAAAATGCGGTAAAAAAAGCCGCGACTTCGCAATTGGTATCCTATTATCTATTCGATATCTATACCGGCAAGGGTATCCCCGAAGACCAAAAAAGTGTGGCCTTGAGCTTGATTCTACAAGACACCACGCGCACGCTTGAGGATGCGGAAATTAACCGAATGGTAGATGCTATCGTTGCTTCACTTCAGGAAGAAGTGGGCGCAGTCTTACGTTAAAAAAACAGGGAGAATGTAGATGACAATAACACTGACCAAAGCGGATATGGTCGAACATTTGTTTGAAGAACTCGGTCTGAATAAACGCGAAGCCAAGGATTTGGTTGAGTTGTTTTTTGAAGAAGTACGTGATGCGTTGGAAACAGGCAAAAACGTAAAATTGTCGGGCTTTGGCAATTTTATGCTGCGTGATAAAACGCAACGTCCGGGGCGTAATCCAAAAACGGGGGAAGAAATTCCCGTTACCGCACGTCGTGTGGTTACATTCCGTCCGGGGCAAAAGCTGAAGCAGCGGGTTGAGGAATATGCTGGAACGAGCAGCGCGGCTTGAAGTGAGGGATTTTCCTACACGCAAGCCGGTAAAGCGTCGTGGCAATCGGCGTTATTACCAGTGGAATACTGTTGGATTGATTCGCCAAATCCGAGCCTTGCTGTATAAGCAAGGCTATGCGGTGAATGCAGCACCACAAGACTGTGGATGACGCCAATGCCATTCAGCTTATGCTTTTACGCGCTGTTAGCAGTTTTTTCCACATGAATTTCAGCAAATTTACTTGAGCTTGGTCAGCAGTTGCGGTAAGCTTCTCCCCCTTCGGTCGGGGCGTAGCGCAGCCTGGTAGCGCACCACACTGGGGGTGTGGGGGTCGTAGGTTCAAATCCTATCGTCCCGACCAATTATTAGTTCCATCAGTTCCATGTAGTACCAAAACCCCTTATGGAATGCGGCCTTGAGCTGCTTTCGCGTTCCATAGAGTTCCATCAGTTCCATACCAGCCCTCTTTTTTTACGGTATCCTGCACGGTATTAACCAACCCCAATGGAGTCGATACCGTGAAAACCCGCTTGACCGATACCGCAGTACGCAACGCCAAGCCGAAACCAGACGGTAAAACTGCCAAGTACACCGATGGCGGCGGTTTATACCTTTGGGTGAGCAAAGAGGCGAAAGGCTGGCGTTACGATTACACCCGACCTGCTACCGGCAAACGCAATACGCTAGTGATCGGCATGTATCCTGAAATCAAGCTGGCAGAGGCACGGGAACGCCACAGAGAAGCGCGGGCATTGCTGGCGCGTGGTATTGACCCCTCAGAACATCGAAAGTCTGCGAAGGCAGCGCAAGCCGATATTGAAGCACATAGCTTTGAATCAATAGCGCGTGAATGGTTTCTGAGGATGAAACCGCAATGGTCGGAAAGCCACACAACCCGCACGATCAGCTACTTAGAGCGTGATGTGTTCCCCTTCATGGGTAGCTTGAACATCAACGCGATTACGCCCACAAACATAATCAGGGTGATTATGCGCGTGGAAGAGCGCGGCGCTGGTGATGCAGCACGGCGGGTAAAGCAATACATTCAGCAGGTCTACCGTTACGCGATCACGCTGGAATTGGCAGAACGTAACCCAGCGGCGGATATTGACACCTCGGTGATTCTGAAACCCCGCAGTAAGAAGCACTATGCAGCGATTACCGACCCGGTGCAGGTCGGGCAACTGTTGCGCGATATAGACGGCTATCAAGGAACGTTTGTCGTTAGATGCGCCTTGAAATTGTCCCCTCTGGTGATGTTACGACCCGGCAATGTTCGGGCGGCGGAATGGGCAGACATAGACCTAGACGCGGCTGTGTGGCGTATCCCGATTGCCAAGATGAAAGCAAAAACGCACATCAAGCAAGAGAACCGATCAAGCCACACCGTACCGCTACCCCGTCAAGCCGTGGAAGTATTCCGGGAGATACAGCCGTATTCCGGGCGATTCCGCTACGTGTTCCCAAGTGAGCGCGGCGCAAGTAGACCACTGTCAGATAATGGCATCAGGACTGCATTACGCACGATGGGCTATGACAACGACAAGATGACACCGCACGGCTTTAGGGGCATGGCATCAACGCTGCTTAACCGCATGACCGACCCAATGGGTAAGCGGTTATGGGATGATGACTTGATAGAGCAACAGCTTGCACACACTGATGGAACAGTCAGGGGCGCATACAATCGGGCGGATAGTCCAGACGCTATACGGCAACGGCGCGAAATGCTGCAAGCGTGGGCGGATTACCTCGACGGCTTGCGCAATCCAGAAATTAACAACAATAAATAAAGTTCTCTATTTAATTCCGTTAAAATAACCAATTAAGCCGGGATGATTTACCCGGTTTTTCCCCTCAAATTATCCCCTCTGATTCCTCCCTCTTCCCCCTCCCTCCCTCTGCATTTCCTACATTTCCTACACGGCACAAAAACGCTTGTAAGTTATTGATTATTACATGCTAAGTTATTGATTTTAAACGTGTAGGAATTTTTTCCTACAAACTTCCTACATTTCCTACACGCCAGAATAGTTAAGTGCATGATTATTATGATTTTGTCAGTTTTGCGCGTGTAGGAAGTGTTTCACCGTGTAGGAAGTGTTTGCGTAGGAGTGCAGGCAATCGAAGGCTTTATTTTAAATTGTGGTGATGCGGGTTAATGCCGGTGTTTGTTTGTCGGTAATTGTGAGGAAAGGCAGGCATTCAACACCCCAACGGCGAACCATCACCTTCCGCGCAACTGGAAAGCCGCAGAAAAGCCGCAGAAAAGCCGCAGGTTATTTCACCATCAAAAACCCACGTATTAATGTTTTGCATGGCAGAAATGCCAATCATGGGCGCATCTCATTTTTTAAGGATTCGCACATGTTAAAGATCAAGCAAGTTTCGGAAATGACCAGCTTAGCACCTGCATCAATTCGCCGGATGTATCAGGCTGGCACATTCCCTGCACCATTGAAACTGTCAGAACGGCGCTATGGATGGCGTGAAAGCGACGTGCAAGGATGGCTTGATAAACTGGAGGTCGTGACCGATGGCAACGAAAGCAAACCGTAAGCAAGCCGCTGTCAGGGTTCTAAACGCCCTGCTGCAACGCCCGCACCGGACTGATGAACTCGACGAGCTTCTCAACTGGCGCAACTCACCACAAGCCGTGCTTGATCTACGTCACAGAGGCTTTTCGATTTTGACCACCTACGACACCAGCGACCGACGCGGGACTTACTCAATTCCGCACAGCGAAAAAACCAAAATTTACGAATTTCTAGGAGAACATTCCCATGCAATTAATCATTAACTTGACCGAAACCGAACACGCCCTTTTGACCACCAAAGCGGGCAAGCACGATCTTGAGCAAATTGCGAAAATCGCACTGGACAACCATTTTCAGGTGCATCGTTACAGCGAAGAAAACACCGTGCCTCTCGATCTAAGCAAGCGCGGCAGGGCAATTGCAGGGCTTGAGGCGGCGCGTCCCGATCCGCGCAAGCCATTACCCCCGAATCGCGGCGAATTTCAGGAAGACGCGGATTATGAGGCGGCAGTGAAGTCTTACGAATGGAATCTTGCAAAATACGAGGCGGAACAGGCGACTTTTGCACGCAAGCGAGCCACAGGCACGATTAACGAATTCGGCGGGCGGTGCTGGGTAAACTGATGCACCACCCTCTGAAAAACAATCAAAGGAAATCAACGGAAATGGCAAAAGGCGGGAAAAGACCGGGCGCGGGAAGACCACCCGGCAAAACAAGCGCATCAACTGCTGCCATCAGGTCACTGGCAAAGGATCTTTCAATTGAGGCACTATCCATTGTTCTGGCAACCATGCGGGATGAAAACTTGAATGCCGGGCTACGGTTGCAGGCGGCAAACATCATCCTTGAACGCGGTCATGGTCGACCTAGCACGGAAATTCCAGCGATCGACACAGACCCCGAAGTAATGGACAGGCTGATTGCTGGTGAAATCACGGCATTAAACGCGGCACTGGAACTTGAAAAAGGTGGCTACGGTTTGCCTGCAACGGTCGGGATGCTGATGAAAGCTGAGTTGCGACACGTCGCCCCGCCGGAAGAAGAAATTAAACTTCCAGATGACGGACTCAAAATGTGCCACGAGGAGTATGTTGAATTTTTCGCATGGAAAGGCGCAAAGGCGCGTGCAGCTCGTGATGAAATGGTTGCTCGTATCGTAGCGGAACAACAATCGTGAAGAAACCACCAGCCAAACGCCCAAAATTGACGGCTTACAAGCTCTTGTATGCCAGACCCGACCAACCGCCACCGAAACCGGCGCAACCACCACCAGCGAAGAAATGAGCAATGAGCCGGGCATGATCCGGCTTTTTTGCGCCTGAAGCACCCCTTACCCGTGTTTTTGGTGTTTTGAGGCTTTCCGCGAATTCTCCCAAGCCTGAAAATTCATCAAATGGGCGCGTTTCCTCAAATTGAGGACGTTCCTGAAAACTTAGGCGCGTTTCTGCAATCGTGAAGAAGTTGATTTTTAGCCGTAGAGATTGTTCAAGGTCGGAACGGCGCGAACGTAGGTAAATATTCGGGGGCGATTACCCACAAACCTTTCAAAGATTCACGTACATTCAGGGCTATTTCACTGTTTTGGCTAGTTCCTCCTGAATAATTCGCTGAAACACTTTTTCAGTGGTGGTTAGTACCACTGGCGAATCCGTGCAAAGCGAATCCCTTACCCGTGCGTTTATTTCACTGTTTAGGCTTCTGCCAGTCTTGCCGATAGCATCAACCAGCATGGCGTATACGTCCGGCTCAATTCTTAATGTTACCCGCACTTTTCCGCTTTCTAAATCCATTGCTGCTTACCTTTTGGTTGTTTGGCGCAAGAATAGCACCTTTTTTAGTGTCGTTTAACTTGACACTATTACAGGTGCGCATCTAATATGGTGTCGTTGATGTTAAATGGTAAAACAATATGCAGACCAAGCCAGTAATTAGAGTTCAAACCCGTTATCAGCCTGATATTCACCAATGGCTGATTAATCGTGCAGGGCAGCACAATCGCAGCATGAATGGTGAGTTGATGGAAATTTTGAAGGAGGTAAAGGAAGGCACGGCAGAAAAAGCGGCTTATGAGCGTGGGCGACTGGCTGGCATCGAACAAGCCATGAACCCATAACGAAAATGCCCCGCACAAAGCGGGGCGCTTAAGGGCTGTAAGAGTATCTCACCACTCAAACAGCCGGATTACTGAAAACGCACTAAATTTAAGGAATCCAGTAATGGAAAAGCATAACAAAATCACACCCCCAATGGGTAGCACACAATTCATTCAGGGCTTGCCGTCTCGCTTGCATGAGATCAACGCACTAATGACGCTGGCTTTATCTGCTTTGTACGATGGGAAGCATCGTGATGCAGCCTTAGAGGTACTGACTCTTGCATCCGCAAAGCTTGAGGACTTAGAAGGCGATGCGGCGGATACAGCCGAGGAAGGTGCAGCATGAAAACCCTAGCTGTATTCGTCGTCGGTTTCGTATTGGGCTTGTTTGCCCCTGAAATCCAGCACTTGCACTTCCCCAAGCATTTAACTGTTGACCCTGTAGCCGTCCTGTTAGGACTGGTTTTCGTCGCGGCGGTTTGGAACATGCGCGGCAAACGTACCGCCAAAGGGGGTAAGTCATGAGCCGTAAACGTTTCACCGACTACCCGACATCCTTCTGGTTTGCAGTGTTGGCGACTATCACCGCTGCAATTCTGGCTATCAGCAGCTACAGCCGGATGATTAACGACGACGTGGCGACCATGAAAGCCGCCATGATTGTTATCAGCTTTGAAGGCGCGTTAATCGTCGCTATGGCAGTAATGAACGGACGACTGCAAGGCTTACTCAAAGGTTGGGCATTCGTCCTGCTGTTTTTGTTGGCAATGGCTGAGATTTTCATGGCTTCAATGGAAATTCAGCACGGTATTGCTGAGGCTGGCGCGAACGCTGAAAACTACCAGCAATCCGCTAACAATTTGGGGACAGTAGCCGCAGGCATGGCAGACGCAACCAAAGCCCTAGCCGACTGCGATAAGCGTTTTGCGCGCAAAAAGAAAGACGCTGATGCACGCGCTCAGTGCCGGAAACCGTATGAAAAGATCGTGGCAGCCAGTGCAGGGGCAATGCCTAGCGGTGGCAATAATGCGCCGAAATACGACGAGGAAAACGCGGGTAAGTTGTCCCAATGGCAAGCGGTAGCAGACGTACTAAACACCACTTGGCAGCCAGAAAAACCGATTACATGGGGGCAAGCCGCCTTTTATGTGATGACGGCAATCATGGCGTTGTTCATCATGGTGAAAAACTTCCTGTGGGCAAAGTACGCACACGGCGACGAACTCACCGCTTACCTTGCCAACCAACAAGCCGTAAACGTGCCAGAACGCGCTATCGGCAGTGCTGCCACCGTCGCTGAAGCCGTCACGCCAACTGCTACCGATACCCAAACCGACGAACCTGCACAACCTGCTAAACATGGATTTGGTTTTGTCCCTACTGGCAAACGTGTCGAATCGAGTGCAGACCGCAACCGCGCCTTACACGAACGTGTAAATACACGAACGTGTAATAACACGCATGACTCCCTACACGAACGTGTAAATACACGAACGTGTAATAACACGCATGACCCCTTACACAAACGTGTGGGAAATAGTAGTGGTAAATCAACAAACTACGACAGCGCAACCAGTGCAAAAGTAGGCAGTATGATCGACTGTCCACAATGCGGCACGACCTTTCGCAAAGCCAATAAATGGCACACGTTCTGCTGTTCTTCCTGCAAAGATAACTGGCACAACGAACGTGACCCTTCACGCTTAGAAGCCCTGAAAGCCATCAAACGCCGCAAGTCGGCATAACCAAGCGGGCAGGGGTTAATTCCCCTGCCCACACGAGATTAAAATCATGACCGCCATTTACAGAACCCCGAAAGTTCCACATCTGAAAGTTTTTTATTGGTTATGCGGATATTGGACTTTTGACAAAGAAGAGGCTGATTTACTTGATGACGCATTAGCAAGTATTTCCCTTAGCGGAACGGCTTATTTTCCAGTTGGTGCGCCCCCTGAATTGATCGACGCTGAAATACGGTTGCTTATTGCGAACCAGCGTCAACCGCGTGAAGGCATGATTTTTCAGGCGATCAATAAGACGATCATGCCGTGATGCGGAAAGGGCGCAATACCTGAGCGTGGCGCTAGGTTTGAAAAACCTGAAACCCATCTATTAATGAGCAAATGCGCCGCTATGGGAATGATGGGACAACTAGCAACGAATGAGGCGCAACATGAAAAACAAACAAAAATCTCCCCAACCACAGCAGTCAGAGCGGATTATCCGACTACGTGAAGTAATCGGCAAGACAGGATTAAGCAAATCCAGCGTTTACCGTTTAGCCAATGACCCGAACAGCGACTTTCCGGCAGCGGTACGGCTGTCACAAGCGGCTGTAGGCTGGCGTGAATCTGAGGTTGATGCGTGGATTCAATCTCGGAGGGTAGCGGCGTGATTAGCTTGCAAGATCACATGATTGCCAATATCGGGCGGTCTATTGCAAATCCCTT
The DNA here is from genome assembly GCA_039797295.1 of Pseudomonadota bacterium. Classification (GTDB taxonomy): domain Bacteria; phylum Pseudomonadota; class Gammaproteobacteria; order Thiotrichales; family Thiotrichaceae; genus Thiothrix. Next base: position 18,694 of record JBDKID010000024.1, read on the forward strand.
GATTAATGGCGTGTGGCATTCAGGCAAGCCGTCACAAGACGGCAAGGGCGCGGACAAAATCAGCTACGTGGGGCATTTTTTGCCGACAGGTAGGTTACTTGTGCGGTATCGCCACCATAAAAACAGTGATGAATGCTTTACCTACCACGAAGGCGCAGAACTGGTGAGAATCAGCGGCATTGTGGGGGCGATTACTGAGAAAGCCGTCATTCTGGAAGGGGCTGGTAATTGGTTTCCACTGGCTAAAATCGAAGTATTGACCGGGAATCTAAGCAAGGGTGAAACCGTAACGCTATCAGTTCCGGCATGGCTTGCCGAAGGGCAGGGCGAATACATCGAACCAGAGGAATACCAGCGGCGCAAAGCTGAGGCAGACGCAAAGGCGCAAGCAGCAAGGGCGCAAGCGGAACGTGAAAGGCTGGCATTGCTGGCAATTCTGCAAACCGTCATTAGCGCGTCAGTGCCAGCGTCACACGATCATGTATACCCATTGGGTAAAAGAATCCTCGCACTCGCAGCAAGACAAGCCACCAAACGCTATCAGATTGTACCAGCGACCGCAGACACCAAGGCGCAATACATCGCCCCCACTGATTTACTGATCCCGCTTTATGACCATGCAGGCGCATTGCAGGGCATCCAGCAAATTACCGAAAGCGGGTTCAAGTTGATGCGCGGAACGTTCAAAGATGGGCTTTTGTGGATTGGTGGCGGGCTGACAACCGGCGAAACACCAAACCGGCTGTATATCGCTGAAGGATGGGCGACAGCTTGCGCGGTACACATGCGCAGCAGAAGCCCGGTAATTGTGGCGTTTGCAACCAGCAATCTTTTATCGGCGGGCAAGTGGGCGCGTGGTCGGTATCCAGATGCAGAGATTGTGTTTGCCGTGGATAACGACACAGAGAGCTTTGTCAAGGTAGCAGGGCAGACGATCAACAACCCCGGCAAGTATTACGCCACCAAAGCAGCAACAGCCGTAAACGCGGCGATCATCATTCCCCCAACGGCGGGCGACTGGTGCGACTGGCATTTTCAACAAATCACAGGCGAAAAAAAACCCGATTAGCGGCGAACTAATCAGGCTTTCAAATCATTTTGACAAGAGAATACTACCATGACAAACCCCAAAAATCAGCCAAAATCTAACGGATTAGGCGCAACAGTTATTGAGTACCCGGCAGGCACTAAACGCCAACAATCCGCACCAGAACCGAAAGCAGCACCAGTGCATAAGCTGGATTTGCTGCAACATATCCCCGATTGCACCTTTAAGCGGTATGTGCAAGACGTGGCGAAAATGACCCGCATACCCGCAAACACAAGCCTGTTGGTCGGGCTGGGCATCGTGTCTACTGTTACGGCGCGGTGCTTTGTGGTGAGCTATGAGGATCGTGGATACCAGCCTTTAGGCTTGTACATTTTGGCAGAGCATGATTCCGGCACGGGCAAAAGCTGGATGCTCAAGACATACCAAACGCCGGTATTCGCCAGTGTGAAGGCGCTTGTATCCGATTGGACGAGCCGCAAACAAGCAGCGGAAGCCGCAAGCGAAGAATTTAACGAACCATTCCCTAATTTTTCTTATGACACTGATGTGACCCCGGAAGGGCTTGACGCTACGCTATCAGCAACACGCGGCTATTTTGCGCTTGCAAGTGCTGAAAAGGGACTGGCTAACTCAATCAGCGGCGCAAGCTATGGAGCGGGCGGCAAAACCAATAACGATTTGTGGCTAAAGGGTTGCAACGGTGAACACCATTCCAGCAAACGGAGTAAACGCGGTGCATATAGCGGTGATGTTGTGGGGGCAGTGGTCAACATTGCGCAACCCGGCTTAGTGCAAACCATCCTCACCCAGAGTGACCATTCAGGGGCGGCTGAACGTTGCCTGATGCTTTCCGAAGAATCCCTGTTAGGCACACGCAAGCATGGGCGCGAATATCGCCACTTTCCCAACGAAGGCGACCAAGGCGCATACAACCGCGTCATGCAGGGCTTAACGGTATTGGCAACCCAAAATCAAACTATCGACCAACTACCCGGCTTCCGACTATCCCGTGATGACTGGGACAAGGTTTATGCACTGCAAAATGAGGTAGAGCCGCACACGATCAGCGGCGGCAAATACAGTAGTCAAACCTTAAGGAGCATTGTCGGCAAGGTCGATATTCAGGTCATGAAAATAGCGGCAAATCTTGCCGTATTGGATGACTGTCCGGCTGGATTAATCCCTAGTCAGTGGGTAGATGCGGCTATAGGCATTGTCCGGGATATGCTCGAATACACCTATCGTCTGTTGATAGAGCTTGACGTAATTGGCACAAATGCGCTGGAAGATTCGGTTATCGCGTATCTGTCAGAAAAACGCACGACAACACGGCGGGCATTCGACCAAGCCAAGCGCAAAACTAAGCCGTGGTCGGAATTGCCGAAAGCGGGGCAGGGGCAAGCCATGCGCGATACCATCGACGGATTGATAGGCAAGGGTATCGTGGGTGAGTTTGAGGAGTTCGACGCGGCAAGCGGTAAGAAAATCACAACCCTTAAACTGATAGCGTGAGGTGGCAACATGGCAAACGTCACTATCAGCGGCTACGTTACCGCACTCACCGATAAATCCATTTTGCTGGATGATGAAAGAACCGGAATCGAAGCGTGGTATTCCCGCAAATACAGCACGATCATGGGCGGACACCTGCAAAGGGGCGAATGGTTGCGCCTCTCAGTTCCCCAATGGCTTTATGAGAAGGCAACCGGCGAACAACCCGCACCAGTTCCAACCGGCAACGCTGGTGCAGCAATTCCGGCGGATATGCTGAAACGCCTTATTCATTTGTGCCACCCGGACAAACACGGCGGAAGCAAGGCAAGTACCCTTGCTACTGAGTGGCTGTTACAGCAGAGGGGCAGGGCATGAGCAAGCCACTTGACCAAAGCGAACAGGTAGCCATTCCGCACGGTATTGAACCCGGCGAATGGTTAGAGGCATTTCACGAAAGAGCCGCGATTCTGGAACATGACGGCGGATTATCCCGGCAGCAGGCAGAACGGCAAGCGTGGCAACTCTGCCTTAATGAATTCCGAAGTAGGCAGGTTTCAAAATAGAGCAATGAGCCGGGAACATTACCCGGCTTTTTTGTGCCTGCTACTTTTGCACCAAATTCAGCACCACATGGAACGCTTGCTAGTGCATGGGCAGATAATATATTATTACTTCCGATAACTGTTATTCTCGGAACTAATAAAGGGGCTGAAACATGGGTACTTTGACAACCACAAGCAACACAAACTTGACCATTGGGGAAGTGGGGGCGCAAGCCAAGAAATTCATCATTGAATCCACAGCGGCATCCACCCGGAAAGCGTACCGTTCAGACCTGACTATTTTTGTCGACTGGTGCAACGAACGCGGATTTGAGGCAATGCCAGCACAACCCGCTGGCATTGCCGACTTTCTGGCACATCAGGCTAATGACGGTGTTTCGCCTTCCACTTTGAACAGGCGCGTCGCTGCAATTCGCTATGCACATGAAGCAGCGGGAATGACTTCACCGACTGGTGACAAGCTGGTGAGCGCCACACTGAAAGGCATTAAGCGCAATGTCGGTGCTAAGGTCGAAAAGAAAGCAGCGGCAACCGTGGATAAGATTTACCAGATGATTGCTCAATGCAACACAAAGACGATTCAGGGCAAACGTGACAAGGCTATTTTGCTTCTCGGATTCGCGGGCGCTTTCCGTCGCTCGGAACTGGTAGCTTTGCAGGTATCCGATATTGAGTTTGTGCAAGATGGCGCAAGAGTCACGATTCGCAAGAGTAAGACCGACCAAGAGGGTGAAGGGCATGTTATCGCTATCTACAATGGAAAGCTGAATGTATGCGGCATCCTGAAAGATTACCTGCAAGCGGCTGGCATTAGTGACGGCGTGGTATTCAGACCTATCACCAAAAGCGACAAGACCCGCGATCAGGCAATCACAGATAAATCCATTGCTGCTATCGTGAAGCGTTACGCTGAAGCGGCTGGTTTGAATCCTGATGATTTTAGCGGGCATTCCTTACGGGCGGGATTCATCACCAGTGCAGCGGAAGCGGGCGCGAATTTGTTTAAAATCATGGATATAAGCCGACACAAGAGCGTGCAGACGGTGCGTATCTACGTTCGGAACGCTGAAATGTTCAAAGACCATGCCGGGAGTTCATTTCTCTGAATCCATTGGGTGAATGAATGCCTTAGAGCCGGGAGTGATACCCGGCTTTTTTGTGGCTGGTGTGTTTGTAGGAAATGTAGGAAGAGTGTAGGAAGTTTTTCCTACAGATAAGGAGTAAGGAAAAGTATATATAAAATAATAACTTATACTATTTCTATACTCTCTTTTTTCACTTTGTAGGAAATGTAGGAACTTTTTTTGTTTTCTCACGTAACAAGAGCATTCACGCCCCCAATGGTTAACGCGGTATCATTACGGTATGGCTATTTTTTGCTTAGTAAGTAATCTTTTTTAATCATCTGCTTATGAGCTTCTTTCAATGGGTATCGTCCCGACCAATTACTTCAATACCAGTACTTCATTTTCGTATTCAATTTCATTCTGCTTTCTTTTCATTACGATACTTTCTAGTGTTCCGTTGTGCAGTTGCGTAATGATTGTTTGCCCAATTTTTACCTGTGTAGTCTCACGTAACAGCTCGCCTTTACTGGTTTTGGTGATGCTATAACCGCGTTCGAGTGTGGCTAATGGGCTAAGTGCGTTTAATTTACCTGCCTGTAGGCTCAACTGAGCTTGATGTTTATTCAATCGTTGCTGCATTAATGTTTGTAAGTATTGCGCTTGGCGCGTGATTTGCTCTTGCTGTTGGTAAATCTGGCGCAGTGGTGATTGTGTCTGTAACCGTTGGCGCAATTGTGCGAGTTTATCGTGTGCTTGTCGTTGCCGACGTTGTAATGCTGCGTGTAAGCGCATGTCTAACTCATCCAAACGCTGGGCTTTTTGTTGTAAGCGTTGTGTCGGGCGTTGGTTTGCTAAACGTTGTCTAAGGTTTGAAAAGCGTTCCAGTGATGTTTGGAGGTAACGCTGTTGCCCACGGTGCAGTTGCGCAGTTAAACGCTGTAAATGTTGCTGATACGCTACCATGTCGGGGCTAACCAATTCTGCCGCCGCAGATGGGGTAGGGGCGCGAACATCGGCGACGAAATCGGCAATGGTGAAATCAATTTCATGCCCAACCCCGCTAATGATTGGGGTTTTGCAGTTAAAAATGGCGTGCGCGACGATGGCTTCATTGAATGCCCATAAATCTTCGATTGAACCGCCACCCCGCCCGACGATTAACACGTCACAGCGTTGTTCTTGGTCGGCTTGCGCAATCGCTTGGGCAACAGCGTCACTTGCACCTTCACCTTGCACCGCCACGGGGTAAACGTACACCGGAATCTGCGGGCAACGCCGTTGCAAAACGTGCAAAATATCGCGGATTGCCGCACCCGTGGGTGAGGTAATGACACCAATGCTGCGTGGAAAACTGGGTAAGGCTTGTTTGTGTGCGTCGGCGAATAAACCTTGTGCGTGTAATGCGAGTTTGAGGGCTTCAAACTGGCGTTGTAACGCACCGATGCCCGCTTCTTCCATCAAATCGACGACCATTTGGAACTCGCCGCGTGTTTCGTACAAACCCACTTTACCCCGCGCTACCACCTTCATGCCATTTTTAGGCTGAATTTTTAAGGTGCTGGTGCGCCCACGAAACATAGCGCAACGCACTTGTGCGCTGCTGTCTTTGAGGCTGAAATACAAATGCCCTGATGAATGCCGCACGAAGTTGGAAATTTCACCTTCGACCCACAAGGCGGGGAAACCTTGCGTGAGTAATTGACTGACTTCGGCGTTAAGTTGCGTAATGCTGAGGATAATTCGTTCTTGTTGCATGGCATTCGTGATAACTGTGTGATGACTTAAGTGGCGTACCGTGATAACAGTTTACCGAGTTCAGGTCAAACGATTATAATGAAGTGCTTATTTCTCACAGACCGGACATAAGCATCATGCGTATCCTTCAGGAAGCCCTTAACGCGAATCTCCAAACCCGCTGTATACCTGCAACACTCTTACCCTCACTATTTTACGCTTAACGTATAGCGTTGCATAGCGCGTGTTAGGCTATATTGTGCTCATGTCGTTGAATTGTCCGCGCCCCCTCAAATCGCTCAATAATCTACCACACCAGACCCCCACCAAACGGGCGGTATACTTTGACGGTATACTTTGGTACTAAACTGTATACCACCATCGCGCAAACCCTTATGCAATGCGGCTTCCAGCGTCTTGACCCTAGTAGTCAAAAGTTACCGAGTCGTCTTTAGCGGCGCGGTTTCAAACCTCAACGCTCGGCACGACGGTACGAATAACAAATGCCCGAAGATTTAGAAGCCCTGCCCAGCTCACCAAACTACCCACACCACCACACAGCACCCAGCATTGAACCTAGCTTAAACTTTCTTCAGCTTACCTTTTCACCACACCTACCACCTGTCGCATTTTCAGCCATCCGTCGGAAGACGTTATATCACTGCATCGCGTTTTGTGCTAAGCACCCCGTGCCACACCTGTAAAGTGTCTACTATGTTATAACTTTGGAGACACCTAAAAACGCCCTGTTTGCGGTGTACACTAAATCGTTTTTCGGCGCATAGTAGACACCTCTGTACACTAATCGATTTAGTAGACAGTTTCCGCTGCCGACTTAGCCCGCCAATCCAACACCCCACGCCCCGCCACACCACTAAGTTTTTTCCAGCATTCTTTTTATTCCGCACCGACTTAGCCCCGCGACTTAGCCCCCCGCCCCCGTTGGACACTTCCGCCGCCACTCAGACCACCACTGTACCAGTACCGTTCTATGTGCGTGAGTACGCCCCCGCCCCCTCTGACCGTTGCGTAACTTAGCCCCGCTCCACAGTACCCCTCCCAATTTTTATAGCCACGCCCAGCTACCCGCCACCCCTCTGACCATTGCGAAGCTATGCCCAACCCACAAGTACCGTTCCCAATTTTCATAGCCATGCCAAGCAGGGCATCGCATTGCGTCGCTCGCCAAGCTCACCATCGCACTGCTTCACACGACAGCGCACTGCAAGGCAAAGCAAGGCTCGCGACACACCGTGCTCGATACCGCACGATAACCCAGCGACGCACAGTTCCGCATAGCACTGCACTTACCGACCGTTCGGTATGCACTGCGGGGCGATGGTGGTAAACTTTGGCGGTGGAATAAAACCAATGCTCGAAGAACTCAGAAGCGCGGAGGCGCAAGTGGAACTCATCATAACAACACCCGAACCACCGAAAGCGCGGTGGGGCATCAACGAAGACCTGCTCCACCCTGACGTTGCATACAGTCTGCTGTTTGAGTCGGGGTCAGTGTTTCAACGCAAGCGTGCAACCCTCGATAGCTTTGACCACCTGTACGACGTAATCTGTCATTGCGGCATGGACATGTGTGGCGTGGCGGAATTTTACGGTTACGGGTACAAGCCCCTCGCCGCGCGGGGTCTATACAACTGGCTGCATAAAAACGGTGCGCTCCCCGCGCTGTACGTAGCGATGGGGGAAATAATCAAAACCATTAACAACCACGTTGCTAATCTGGATTGTCAACGCAAGTGGGACGCACTCCCACCTATACCGAATTACCCTGACCTCCCGTATGTCGCACCAGTGTGCTTGCCTTTGGCGATACAACTGGAACTCGCCTGCCCTCCACCTGCTTTGGCAGGACTATCCAAAAAACAGTGTTTGCGCATACGACGACACATCAATCAGCAGCGCAATGAATGTGTGGGTCTGCGTTTACATTATGGTTGGAACGCTCCACCGCCACCAAAAACTAAGGTGGACATCCGAATAACCTACTGAACCACTCGGTCAAATAACGCTGGTGACTTCGTAATCAACCCCTCTAACTGACCAGCGGTCAGTTATTTCCACGCACCTGCCAACTCCGATTTCAAATCCAAGTTACCGTCACGTCTGGCGGCATCTCCACACCACAGCCTTACGGATAACCGCCCACTGCTCCGCACAACTCGCAGGTAAACAAATGCTCGGAAGAAATAGAATTACTGCGTAGCCCTGCACGCGCACTTGTCTAGCCGTCTACGCGCACTTGTCTAGCCGTCTACGCGCACTTGTCTAGCCGTCTACGCGCACTACGCTACGCCCCCCACCCCCATCCCGCGCCTGCGATTTCTATTTCCGTCTAGCATTTGTTTTTAGGATACCCCTTAGAACCCTAAACCCTACATAAAAACCTAAACCCTACATAAACCCTTCATAGCTTAAGTCCTTATTTTTATTCCCTTTATGTAGGGTATGTATAGTATGTATAGTTTTAAGTAAAATCTCTAAAGGAAAAACACAGATTCATGCGCTGTCTAAGGTGTGTGTAGTCTAGTGGTAGACACTACAGCTACAACGTAGCAATTTACGTTTTTGTGTTTTCTTCTATAAAGAATTTTCCTCCAAAACTATGCAAACCCTTCATACCCTACATAAACACTTTACTTTCAATCACTTGCATTTTTTAGCCCCTACATAGACCCTACATAGACCCTACATAAAAACCTAAACCCTACATACAAAGAAAACCCGCGACATGCGCGGGCGTTTAACCAAATGCTAAAGACTTAGGAGTGCGCCTTAGAACACGTCACCCAACTTGTAGAAGTCTTTAACGGCTTGCTCTGCCTGTTCCAACGTACCTAACTTGTATGTGACACCTTTCGTGTCGCGTGACTTGCGGAATACTTTCCCTAACACCAGTCCTAACGCGGTGTCAGTCTTGCGGTCGTAACTGCTTACGCTGCGGTCTTTGCAGTAAGCCACGTAGCTTGCGATTAGCACCTTAACACGTTCCGTTTCCGCCCAGCCACGCGGCTCGTGCGGCTCAGCACTCGGAACAAAGCTCCCATTACCGATAGAGTCAACCAACCACTTACCAACAGAATCCAATGAGTGCAGGCGTTGGTCTTGTAAGCCCTTCGTTTCGGGAATTTTACTCGGATTCCAGCCTTCAACGTTGCGGTTCAGCATCGCGTGTAAAAACGCCGCCACTGTTTCGGGTTTCTCAATGTGCGCGTACAGCGGATCAAAATAGCTTTTGACGTTCCTGTATTTGTCCGACACGTCCAGCACGCAGTAACGGCGCTCATCCTCAGTTGCAGGCACAGCAAAATCTTCGTTCGTCGCCATGAATAACGCCATGTAATTATTTTGTTGTTCTGCGTCCAACCCCTTGCGCTCGACCATCATAGTGTCGTCGGTGATTAACGCTTTCAGTACACCTTCGTGCTTCTTGTCGCCGCTATAAAAAGCTTCGTCGGCGAACACAAAAACCTTTTCTGCCAGATGCGCGTTAAACTTGCCGATAAACTGTTCGCCGTTGACGACGTGCAAACCGTGCTCGCCGAAAAACTTACGGAGGAAATGCCCCAACGTACCTTTACCCGAACCTTTCTTGCCTCGGCAAACCAACGCCGCGCGTGGTAACTTAGCTGGATTCTGGATTTTGTAAGCCATCCAGTTCATCACGTACTCGTATAGTTCGGGGTTAGCCTCGCATACCACTTCAGCTATGTGGCGGTCAAGTAACGACCAGTCACCCGCTTGCGGCTCAACTGCGTAACCAGCCCACAAGTTAAATTGCCCTTCACTGCACGGGTTGGCTGTTCCGTGCGGGTGTGGCTCGAACTTGACACCTTCCATGTACTTCCGGCAGTTTTTGTGCTTGCGCCATGCGTTTAAGTGGTCACGATAGATAGCCTTCTTCTCACCGCGCACGTCGCGCCACCCCGTTTGTATTGCAGTGTCTTCGTATAGCATTTCCAGTTCACGAGACGCGATAAACTCATAACGCGGCTCGTACTCTTTTAACTTGCCGACCTTTTGGCGCATGATGCGATTTTTCCCACCCATCAGTACATTAGCGTGGCGTATGTTCATCTCTGCAATGTGCGCCGCCAGCTTAACCACCCACTCTTCACCTGATGGGGGCGCAACAGCAACCACGTCATCAGCAAAACCCACCGCAGCGTTCAGGTAATCCGTACTACCACCCCCACTTACCGCAGCACCACCCAGATGGGCAGGACGCGCACCGAACCCACCACCAACAAACACTGGTGTAACGCCAGCAACATCAGCCCCGCTTACCGCCGCTGTGTCCTCCGGTAAACAAATGCCCGAAGACTTCGACTTACCGCCCCCGCTCATCCCCCAAGCCTCGACCCCTTGCCGTACTTTCGTGATTAGCTTATCAGTGCTGCCAAGCCCTGCAATATTCACGCACGTTTCCGCTATTGCTGAAGCTTTGAACACACCCTCCACTAAATCCAATAACTTAGCCTGCCCATCGCTGTCGATGTCGCGCCACGCCTTAATACGCTTGTCGCTTTGGTGTTGTGTGAGCACATAACCAGCCGCTTGTTTAGCCGCTGCAAATACTGCCGTATCCCACTTAAACGCCTTCCCATCATAGTGAGCCGCCACCACCTCAGCGTTGCCAGTCAGCACACCACTGACTAAAAACTGGTACTTGTTGAGGACAATCTTTTTGTCACCCGCGTAAGCCTTAGCACCTTCAGCCACGCAGAGCTTTTGGAAGTCCTCCACGCTCGGCAACTCACCCAACGCTAACCGTGATGCATCCTCCAGCGTTTTGTTCACCTCCCCCTTCTTACCCTCTAACCCACCGTTCGTCGGCGCATCGCTACCGTTCGTCTGCTTACGCTCTAATGCACGGCGTGTGGACGGGTTGACGTAATCTTTAGCTTGTGGGTATTTCCCTAACTCACGCTCATACGCTGCTTGGCTAAAAATCTTACCCGCACCCTCGCCACTGGCTAACCCCATCTCTGCCGTCTCATTCCACTTCTTCGCCGCAGATGTGTCCCAATCGTCACCGTGCTTTGCCCACACCTCCCACGCCTCAAAACCACCCTCCACGTTGTGCATCAACGCAGTTACGGCGTACCAGTCGTCATAGCGTAGTCGGTTGGTATCAATACAATTCAGCGCATAGATAACATCTTCCGCGTCTTGCCCCGTGATAGTGGGCTTTGAAGCCCCGCTGTGCGCCGCTGTGCCCGCTGGTAAAAAAGATGCTGGCGACTTACCAGCCTTACCGCCATGCCCGTACTTTTCCACCAGCACTTTAACCCACGCATCAGGTAAAGGCTTTGGCGGGTAAGATACTAGGTAGGTGTACGGTTTGCCGTCAATCGTTGACGGTGGCATCAGCCCGTAACCTCCTTCCCCACGCAAGTCCAACCCTGCCCCGTACTCAATAAACACATCGGCTGCCGACTTGATAGCCACGCCGTCAGGTAGCGTAAAGTGCAGTTGATAACCTTCACCATTACCCGATGGCGTTTTTACGGTCATCGTATCGTGAGGCAGCTTTCCGTAAAGCTCTTCCAGCTTCTTCAATACCTTGCGTCCGTCCTTGCCGCCCTTCACATCGACGTCAATGATAAATTGGCCGTCACCACATTTCTTAGCGACGTTGCACCGCCCCTTATCAAAACTACCCTCGTTGTGGTACGAGCCGTCGGGGTTTTTAAACCGGTTGTAATTCTTGTGCCCCTCGCCCCACACGTAACGGTACGCCAGCCCAGCAGCGAAGAACTTATCAACATCCGCTTGTGCATCCGCCAGCTTTTTACTTTGCCAAGGCACACACGCCACTTTAGCGCGTGGTTTACCGTCGCCCGCGTTTCTCACCCCATCGTCGGGGTACAGAAAAATGGGCGTGATACCTTGCTCAAGCAACAAGCGACACTCAGCCCACAGCGGCATGTTGCCCCGTCCGTAAACATCTTCGATGCGGATGCCATGTTCCGCCGCTAATGACTCGGCTTCCGCAAATAACCATTCCGCTGCCACGACCTCCATGTCGCGTGTCGCCGCCTCTAGCACAGGGTTCGCTACTGGTGGTCGCGCCCCCCACTGTTGGTTACGCAACTGCTCATGCAATGCATCAACCTTCGCCCAGCCTTCTGTAAAGCCCCGCTGTGCGTCGCCCGCTTCCAGTTCCACCAATTCAGGTTTCAGCCCTTCGTCGCTCTCAGGCGGTTCTGATGCGTCCTGTGGGGTTTCCTGCGGCAATTCCCCATTCGCCAAAACTGGCGCAAGCTCTTCAACCGCTTCGACCGCTTCCACTGCTTCTGGTGCAACTTCAGCACCGCTCGGCGGTACTATTAAACAAATGCTCGAAGAACTCAGAGCACCGCATAACGGTACATACATCCCTTGCACCGATTTACGTTTACCGTCTGCCCCCTTCGGCTCTTTGCCGGTAGTAGTTTTTGCCCCATGATCTTCCAACCACGCCCGCATAACATCCCAATCAATGCCGACCTTTTCGCTCAACAACATCAAGTCACAGGTCTTGTGCCAGTACGCCTTTTGATTCGGCTTGGCTTTGTACGTTTCATCGTTCCAGTCGAACAGGGCGTTCATAGTATTTTCGCTACCGTTCGCATCTTTTAACTGCATATCTTGCGTATTCACGCTACAATCTCCGTATGTAAGTTTAATGTTTCAAGTGATAAAGCCCCTTCGTTCAGGGGCTTTTTCTTTGGGTGTCTACTGCCCATCCACTTGTTTAAGTGCCGCATCCAGCGCATCCAACAAGGACAAAATAATATCCGCATTGTTGTTAGCCTTCGGGTTAATGCGCTTTTGTTCTTCCACCAGTTGGCGCGTGACCGCATAGCCAGCCCGCAGGTCAGGGCTGTTCCACGCCAGCCCATGCAAACGGTCAATCTTATCTGTGCCATTGATGTTGTTCATGCTGCCACCTTCGCAGCAGGTTGGACGGCGGCTTTAGCGCGGAAAGATTCCCACAGTTCATCGATGACATCAGGTGTCCAGAAGTTAGCCACACCCATCTTTAACGCGGGCGGTCGAATCTGACCACGTAAAATCCAACTCCGTACCGTGGCGGGGTGGATGCCAAATGCCTCTGCTATCTCAGTGCTGCCGATATATCCCGGTGGATTTGCTCGACTCATTGTGTGTTACCTCATTTATTTAACGTGTGGCGAAATTACCACAATACTATTATAGTTTACGTTGCAGATTTTGCAAGTTCATGATAGTAAAAGCCTTACGCATTCCCGTGCATACAGTTAGCTGTTACCTGCCCATTCCAGATAGGCACGACGTTTAAGCCGACGATGCGCTGAATTTCAACCCATAAATTACCCAGTGCTGCCAGCTTCTCAGGCTGATAACTCCATCGGTCGTAAATGCCATCGACTGAGGTATCGACATGGTTAAGGATTTTGCTTAACACCAACCGCGAACAACCCCCCATGCTGATGCGGGTTGCGGCTGTGCGCCGTAAGTCGTGGGGCGTTGGTGCGTTAACCACGGCTTTCCCCCAAATCCGCTGCATGTACCGACGCACAGAACATTCCTTCACGCCGCCACACTTACCTTGAAACACGTAAGCACCGTTACCGTGCAAGGTTTTGGCTGCATCAAGTACAACCTGCATCCCCGCACTTATAGGTATGCAGTCATTAGTTCCGTTTTTTGTGTTGTTGATGTGGATTGCACCATCATAGATGTCAGACCACTTAATGCTGCTCACTTCGCCCACGCGCTTCGCTGATAAGAGCATGAACCTCAGCACTAAACCGATACTGTCGTCACCAGTACAGCTCCACAATTGTCTGATCTCGCTATCCGACAGCACCCGTTCTCTGGATTTCTCTTTAGTGCGCTCGGTGTGTTTGACTGGATTTGCCTCAAGCAAACACTTGCCGATAGCCCAATTAAACATACGACTCAACAATGCTCGCAGGCGGTTAGCCATTGTGTTTGCTCCACGGTCGCGCAACTTATCCAATACCTTAACGATGTCGCGCCGTGTCACGTCACGTATGCGCACCGCACCGATGAAAGGGTTGATGTATTTGTTGAGGTCATAAACATCGACGCGCCACGACTTCTTACGTGGCTTCGAGTAACGCTCGATAAAATCCGCCGCGAATGTTTGGAAGGTTGGGTTATCGTCATCCGCGTTATGCGCTTGCTGTTCCGCTGCCAGATTAGCCGCGCGTAATGCCACTTTCTCAGCCACAGGGTCATGCCCATCTTCGACCTTGCGGCGCAACTGACGGGCTGCGGATTCCGCTTGTGCTGCGGGTAGTCCTTCCACGCGCCCCAACGTAATGCATTTGATCTTACCGTTGCGCTTATATTTAAATACCCAGCTTCGCACGCCCGACGCTTGTACACGGACTTTCAGCCCGGTAACACTGCCGACTGTATATTCGTGGAAGTTCTTCGCAGGGCGCGGTAACTGACGAATCTGTGTAAGGTTTAGCTTTGCCATGCAACACCAAATAAATTGCTAGTGGAAATAGGTGTCCTGCTTAAGGGGCAGTCACACCCACCTATGCAGAGTGTTGATTAGTATTGCGTGGCTTGTTCTGTTGTCGTTGGGCGGGGCGATAACAGTTTACCGAGTTCAGGTCAAACGATTATAATGAAGTGCTTATTTCTCACAGACCGGACATAAGCATCATGCGTATCCTTCAGGAAGCCCTTAATCATCGGCAATGGATACTGTTACTGAGGCGCGTTTAGCGATTGCATTGGCGCAAGAAGGTGGCATGGGTATTATCCATAAAAACATGAGCATACAGGCACAAGCTGATCAAGTACGCATGGTGAAAAAATACGAAAGCGGGATTATTAAAGACCCGATTACGGTTTCACCCCATACCACCATCCGCGAAGTGTTGGCGTTAACCCGTGCGAATAATATTTCCGGTGTTCCGGTGGTCGAAGGCGAAGATTTAGTTGGTATCGTTACCGGACGCGATTTGCGGTTTGAAACCCACCTCGATGAACCCGTTAGCACGATCATGACCCCGAAAGAACGTTTGGTAACGGTGGAAGAGGGCGCGAGTAAAGGGCGCATTCGCAAATTACTGCATACGCACCGTATCGAAAAAGTGCTAGTGATTAATGACAAATTCCAATTGCGCGGTTTGATTACGGTGAAAGATATTCAAAAGTCCACCGATTTCCCGAATGCGTGCAAAGATGATCAAGGTCAATTACTGGTCGGCGCGGCGGTTGGCGTGGGTTACGGTACAGAAGACCGCGTGCGTGCCTTGGTTGATGCAGGTGTGGACGTGATTGTAGTGGATACTGCACACGGGCATTCGCAAGGTGTGTTGGATCGTGTGACGTGGGTAAAGCAAAACTTCCCAGAAGTGCAAGTGATTGGCGGTAATATTGCCACGGGTGAAGCGGCATTAGCTCTGGTGGCAGCGGGTGCGGATGCGGTGAAAGTCGGGATTGGTCCGGGTTCGATTTGCACTACGCGCATTGTCGCGGGTGTTGGTGTGCCACAAATTACTGCCGTGATGAATGTGGCTAAAGCCTTGGAAGGTACGGGTGTGCCATTGATTGCGGATGGCGGGATTCGTTACTCCGGTGATATTTCCAAAGCCATTGCCGCAGGTGCAGATACCGTGATGCTGGGTGGGATGTTTGCAGGTACGGATGAAGCTCCGGGCGAAGTCGAGTTATACCAAGGACGTTCGTACAAATCCTACCGTGGCATGGGTTCATTGGGCGCAATGGCAAAAGGTTCGAGCGACCGTTATTTCCAAGATGGTTCGGAAAATGCAGCGGATAAACTCGTTCCCGAAGGCATTGAAGGGCGTGTGCCGTACAAAGGTCCACTCGCACCGATTATTCACCAATTAATGGGCGGTTTACGTGCCAGTATGGGTTATGTGGGTTGTAAAGATTTAGCTGAAATGCGTACTAAGCCAGAATTTGTGCGTATTTCCAGTGCAGGAATGCGTGAATCGCACGTTCACGACGTAACCATTACCAAAGAAGCCCCTAACTACCGCGCATAAGGCACTGTTCATGACACACAATATTCATGCTGATCGTATTTTGATTTTGGATTTCGGCTCGCAATACACGCAGTTAATTGCGCGGCGCGTGCGCGAAGTTGGCGTTTACTGCGAAATCTGGCCGTGGGATTCTAACCCCGATGACGTTGCAGGTTTCGGCGCGAAAGGTATTATTCTTTCCGGTGGCCCTGAATCCGTCACTGCCAGTGAACCGCCGAAAGCCCCGGATAATGTTTTCACCTTGGGTTTGCCCGTATTAGGTATTTGCTACGGGATGCAAACGATGGCGGTGCAATTGGGCGGCGCGGTGGAATCATCCGACCATTGCGAATTTGGTTATGCGCAAGTGCGTGCGCGGGGACACACCGCGTTGCTGCGTGACATTGAAGACCACGTTTCGGCGGAAGGCTTCGGCTTGTTAGACGTGTGGATGTCGCACGGCGATAAAGTCACCGTGTTGCCGGAAGGTTTCAAACTGATGGCAAGCACCGAATCCGCACCGATTGCAGGCATGGCGGATGAAACGCGCCAGTTGTACGCGCTGCAATTCCACCCTGAAGTCACGCACACCAAACAAGGTAAACGCATTTTACAACGCTTTGTGCGCGAGATTTGCGGCTGCGAGGGTTTGTGGACAACCGCTAATATTATCGAAGACAGCATTCGCGTGGTGCGCGAAAAAGTTGGTACGGATGATGTGATCCTCGGCTTGTCTGGCGGCGTGGATTCGTCCGTGGTCGCGGCATTATTGCACAAGGCGATTGGCGAACAATTGACTTGCGTCTTCGTCGATACGGGTTTATTGCGTTACCGCGAAGGCGATCAGGTCATGGCAATGTTCGCCGAACACATGGGCGTGAAAGTGATTCGCGTCGATGCCGAACAGCGTTTCTTAAGCGAATTGGCGGGTGTGACTGACCCCGAAGCCAAGCGCAAAATCATTGGGCGTTTATTCGTGGAAATTTTCGACGAAGAATCTTCCAAACTCACCAATGCCAAATGGTTAGCGCAAGGCACGATTTACCCCGACGTGATTGAATCCGCAGGCTCGAAAACGGGCAAAGCGCATTTGATCAAATCCCACCATAACGTCGGCGGTTTGCCCGAAGATATGAAGCTGGGCTTGGTCGAACCATTACGCGAATTGTTCAAAGACGAAGTGCGCGTGATGGGCGTGGAACTCGGTTTGCCGCCAGAAATGGTTTACCGTCATCCATTCCCCGGCCCCGGTTTGGGCGTGCGGATTTTGGGTGAGGTGAAAAAAGAATTCGCTGATTTACTGCGTTTGGCGGATCACATTTTCATCGAGGAACTGCGCAAACACGATTTGTATGACAAAACTTCGCAAGCGTTTGCGGTATTCCTGCCCGTGAAATCGGTAGGGGTAACGGGCGACGGGCGGCGTTATGACTATGTGATTGCTTTGCGTGCCGTCGAAACCATTGATTTCATGACCGCACGTTGGGCAAACCTGCCGTATGATTTCTTGGATGTGGTTTCGCGCCGCATTATCAATGAAATCAAAGGTGTTTCCCGCGTGGTTTACGACATTTCCGGCAAACCACCCGCGACGATTGAGTGGGAATAATGGCAAGCGGTAAATCCGTGTCCATCGCGGCCAGTACGGTTTTTTCATCGCCAGTGCATTTTTTGGCTTTCGGTTTGGGCAGTGGTCTCGCACCGAAAGCACCCGGCACGTTTGGTACATTGGCTGCTGTGCCGTTTTACTTGCTGTTAGCCATGTTGCCATTATGGGCGTATGGTGTGGCGGTTATTGCCGCAACCCTTGCAGGTGTCTGGATTTGCGGTGAGTCATCGCGCCGTTTAGGTGTGCATGATCACAGCGGCATTGTGTGGGATGAATTTGTCGGCTTGTGGATTACGTTGTTTGCTGCGCCCAGTGGATGGTGGTGGTTATGCCTCGGTTTTGGCTTATTTCGTTTGTTCGACATTTGGAAGCCGTGGCCGATCCGTGTAGCTGATAGCCGTGTCGCTGGTGGTTTCGGTATTATGCTGGATGATGTGTTGGCCGCTATTTACGCACTGATTTGCTTGCAAGCGGTAGCGTGGTGGCTGGTGCGCTGAATCATCGGTTAGATAGTAAAAAGCCTTCCCGAAGGAAGGCTTTTAATAATCGAAGCTTGTTATTATTATTGACTGCTTCAGTCTCGAATAAAAAAGGGGTGTAGCCCCTATTATTATTTTTCTTACCCCATTAGCCCTTAAGAACTGTTGCCAGTATACGGGTAAGTACTGAATTCTAACTGAATAAAATGATAAATTTTCGTTCAGTTAGCTTTAAGGTTTTGATTAAAAAATAGTGGAATTGCATGAACGTTAGAACCCGTTTCGCGCCCAGTCCAACTGGTTATTTGCACATTGGCGGCGCACGTACCGCTTTGTTTTCTTGGTTGTATGCCCGCAAAATGGGTGGCACGTTTATTCTGCGTATTGAAGACACCGATTTAGAACGCTCCACGCAAGCCTCTGTGGATGCGATTTTACAAGGCATGGAATGGTTAGCTTTAGGGCACGACGAAGGTCCGTTCTATCAAACCCAACGCTTTGATCGTTATAAAGAAGTTATTCAGCAATTGTTGGATAGCGGTCACGCTTATCGTTGTTATTGCAGTAAAGAAGAGCTGGATGTGATGCGTGAAGCGCAAATGGCGCGTAAAGAAAAGCCGCGTTACGATGGGCGTTGGCGTGAGCGTCAAGATGAAACGCCGCCGGAAGGCGTTGCTCCGGTGATTCGTTTCCGCAATCCACTGGATGGTGTGGTGGAAATTGATGATCTGGTGCGTGGCAAAATCGTGATTAGCAACACAGAGTTGGATGACTTGATTATTGCACGTTCCGATGGCACGCCGACTTACAATTTGACGGTGGTGGTGGATGATATTGATATGAAAATTACCCACGTTATTCGGGGTGATGACCATATTAATAATACCCCGCGCCAGATCAATATTATGCGGGCATTGGGCTTTGAACCGCCTAAATTTGCGCATGTACCCATGATTCTAGGCGCAGATGGACAACGTTTATCCAAACGTCACGGTGCAGTGAGTGTGATGCAATACCGTGATGAAGGTTATTTACCGCAAGCCTTACTGAATTATTTGGTGCGTTTAGGTTGGTCACATGGCGACCAAGAAATTTTCTCACGTGAGGAAATGGTCGAGTTATTCTCGCTTGAAGCGATTAATCGCGCTCCGGCAGCCGTTAATCCTGATAAGTTGTTGTGGTTGAATCAGCACTACATCAAAACTTTACCTGTTGAAACATTAGCCGAGCAATTGCAGTGGCACTTACAAGCGCAAAACTTGGATGTCAGCAACGGTGCGTCATTGGCGGACGTAATTAATGCACAACGCGAACGCGCCAAGACCTTGGTGGAAATGGTTGCGATTAGCCGTTACTTCTATGAAGAGTTCAGTGAGTTCGATCCAGTTGCGGTGCAAAAGCAATTCAAAGCGGATACAGCGGCAAACTTACAAGTCGTACATGATGAATTGATTAGTCTTACAGAATGGCGCGGTGAGCCAATTCACACGGCGATTCAAACAGCCTGTGAAAAGCTGGGTTTGAAATTGGGTAAAGTAGGGCCAGCATTGCGTGTTGCAGTGACGGGTAGTACCTCTTCACCTTCGTTAGAGATTACGTTAGAGTTGGTTGGACGTGAGCGTACATTGACGCGCATCCAGCGAGCTATTGCGTTTATTAGCAATAGTCTGGCAGCTTAAAGGCTTAAGCAACTGATTTTAAATTTTTTTTGGTTCTTTTTGGATAGTAGTTCTAATGGAGCCAAGAAAAAAGATTAAAAAAAGTGTTGCAAGTTTGTTGACAGAGACCGAAACCTTCTATAACATTCGCGTCTCTTTCGCCGTGGGGCTATAGCTCAGCTGGGAGAGCGCTACAATGGCATTGTAGAGGTCATCGGTTCGATCCCGATTAGCTCCACCAAAATCTGACCGACGCGAGAGGTTATTATGGATCGCATAGGTCGCTATAGTTTCATAGTTGGGTTAGTGTTAACTATTATCGGACTAATATTTGGTTTCGGTTTTATGTTTGCTGGCAACGACGAACTGGCGAAAACGTTTTTAATGGTTGTACCACTTGGCTTTTTAATTTTATTTGCTGGGTTGTCGACTATAATCCTGTTCTCACCAAGAGACAGTGATCAGTAGGTTTGAATAGTTTAATGCCGCGTCCCCATCATCTAGCGGCCTAGGATATCGCCCTTTCACGGCGAGTACCGGGGTTCGAATCCCCGTGGGGACGCCACTTTTCCAAGTTGGATGTGGCTAATGTGTTTTTTAGTTTGACATCCACAAATAGTTTCATTGCCGCGTCCCCATCATCTAGCGGCCTAGGATATCGCCCTTTCACGGCGAGTACCGGGGTTCGAATCCCCGTGGGGACGCCACTTTTTTAGTGGCTCGCATCACGTAATCATCCGCTCTTAATCTATTTCGCATCCCCTCAACAGTTTACTTCAATCAAATTCTCTTACCTTCTGTAACTATTTCACTTCGTAAAAGTCTATACTTGCAGTATAAACTGGCATCTTTCCCGCTTTCGGGAATGGAGAACAAGAATGCGTTACTGTGGTCATCAAACTCTTCTCTCGTGTCTATTGCTTAGTCTGTGTTTATGGTTGATTTCTGCATCGTATGCAGAAGACGCCACTCCAGCCGCTTCTACCGAACAGCCTGCATTGCCGACCTATTCTAATGAGGAACTGCTGACGCAGATGTTGGTGGTGGATATTTCGGAACGTACCTTGGATGCTGTTCCAGCATTAGCTATTACTTTTTCACAAGCTATTGATCCCAAACTGGACTTTAACTCTTTTGTGACAGTCACTGAAGGCGGTAAAAGTGTGGATGGGTCTTGGGTTTTGGCAGGTGAAGCACGGCGTTTGTATTTTTCTAATATCAAACCACAAACGGAATACCACGTACAGGTACGCTCAGGTGTGAAGTCTGCTTCAGGTTTACAAGCACTTAGGTCTGCTGATGTAACGATTAAAACGCGCGATGTTGAGCCAGCTTTCGATTTCGCAACGCAAGGCAGCATTTTACCTACGAAATTGACCAGTGGTTTACCGATTCGCGTGGTGAATGTGCCAGAAGTAGACGTTGAGTTTTTGCGCGTCCAACCCGACAAATTGCCACAATTACTGAAAAGTATCAGTCTTGGTGAACGTTTAAGCCAATGGCAATTGGATGAAATTCATAATGTTACCGAGAGTGTGCATTCGAGTCGTTATGTGACGGATGCTAAACCGAATGCGCGGACTTCAGCCGTAATTCCGGTTGAGTCCATCCCGCAATTACAACAACCCGGCTTGTATTTTGCCGTCATGCACCAACCGGGGCGTTTCACTGATGAGTCTTATCGTATTACTCAATTCGTTGTCACCAACATTGGTTTGCATGTGCGTCTGTACTCTCACGGGTTAGAGGTGTTTGCGAATACGCTGGATACGGGTAGACCCCTGAAGGGTGTGAAGCTGCAATTACGTGGCGAAAAAGAAACGCTGGACTTAGAAACAGATGAACAAGGCCATGTCAGTTTTGCGCATCGTCCGACGGGTGATTTATTGCTAATAGCGACGCAAGAAAATCAGTTCGCCTTCCTCGATTTGCGTGAAGCCGCGCTTGATTTATCCGAATACAAAGTAACGGGTTCGCAGGATCAGCCCATTGCGCCATTTATGTACAGTACCCGTGATCTATTTCGCCCCGGTGAAGTGATGGATTTGTCAGTGCTGTTGCGTAATCGCGATGGTGAAACGGTTTCTGTTAATAAGCTCAATCTGCGCATTGTGCGCCCGGATTCCAAAACGCTTCTGGAAGAAAACCTCGCTGCCGCTAATGCGGATCTGGGGTATTTTGTTTACCATTTAACCATTCCAAGCGATGCGCCAACGGGTAATTGGACAGCCGAAGTGCGTAGTACGGCAAAAGATGAATCCCCCATCGCCAGTTTCGATTTTCATGTTGAAGAATTCATGCCAGAGCGTATGAAATTGGGCTTGAAAACGGATGCTAAACGGTTAGCTAGTGGCGAAAAATTAATGGTTGGGGTGCAAGGCGATTATTTATACGGTGCGCCAACCAGCGGTAATCGTTTGACAGCGGTACGCGCAATTACACTCAATCAACATCCTTTGGATAGTCTGAAAGCTTTCTACTTTGGTAATCCGGCTGATGAAAAGCTCAATAGTGACGAGGATTTGCCAGAGATGACGTTGAATGAACAAGGTAGTGGACTATTAGAAGTTCCTGCTTTGGAAGGTAAAATCCATTCGCCATTGACTGTTAGTGTGGTCGGTAGTTTGCACGAAGTGGGTGGACGTACCGTGACACGTCGTTTAGATGTACCGTTCTGGCCTGCCGCTAATTTGATTGGGATTCGCCCAACTTTTGCCAAAGACACCGTGGATAGCAATAGTACGGCGAATTTTGAGTTAGCGCGGGTGAATGCGGATGGGCAACCTGTTACCACGCAGCAACCTGTGGCGGTGACATTGGTACGCGAGGAAAAAGAGTATTTCTGGGAATACAATAGTTCTGAAGGATGGAAGCGGAAAGACCTTGCTAGCGAATACCCCGTCACCTTGCAAAAAGTGCAGTTGGATGCGCAGGGTCATGCCAAAGTGTCTTTCCCTGTGCAATACGGCTATTACCGTTTGGAAGTCGAAGATGGCGAAACGGGTTTGAAAGCCGTTTACCCTTTCCACGCAGGATGGGATTGGGAGCAAGCGGATAAAACCGCCGCACGTCCTGATCAGATTGGGTTGGCGTTGGATAAACCAGCGTACTTAGGTGGTGAAATTGCAAAATTAACCATTACGCCACCTGCTGCGGGTGAAGCCATTGTCGCAGTGGAAGGCGAATCCATGTTGTGGTCCAAACGCTTTACGCTGCCTGCTGGAGCAAGTAGCGTGGACATTCCGATTGATCCGTCGTGGAAGCGTCACGATTTGTACATTACGGTCACATCGTTCCGCCCCGCCAGTACCCAACAAAAAATCGCGCCGAATCGTGCTTTGGGAGTGATTTTCCTACCGCTGAATCGAGATTCACGCAAGTTGGATTTGAAGATCGAAGCACCTGAAAAAATGTTGCCAGAGCAAAGTGTGCATGTGGTGGTTAGTTCGGACAGCCTCAAAGGGCAGCCCGCGATTGTCACGCTAGCAGCGGTGGATAATGGTGTTTTGAATATCACGAATTTCAAAACGCCAGACCCATTTGCGTATTATTTCAACCAACATAACTATGGCGTTAACTTGTACGATGCTTACGGCAAGATCATTGAAAATGTCGCAGGGCAGGCATTGCGCCAACGTTTTGGTGGGGATGGTGGTTTCGGTAGTCGTGGTGGGGTATTGCCGCCAGCAAATGTGCGTATTGTGAATTTGTTCAGTGGTGCGGTGAATTTTGATGCTAATGGCAAAGCCGACATCGAATTAGCACTACCCGGTTTTGATGGTAGCTTGCGTTTGATGGCGGTGGCTGCTTCGCGCGAACGCATGGGCAGCGCGGAACGTGAGATGAAAGTCGCCTCCCCTGTGGTAGCAAGTATGTCCGCTCCGCGTTTCTTGGCAGGTGGTGATAAAACCTTCCTGACCGTTGATTTAAATAACACTACCACGACAACCCAAGTGGTGAATCTGAAGTTGAATGCCAGCCCATTATTGGATTTTGCACCATTAGCGAAAGACGTGATTTTGGAAAAAGGTAAGCACGAAACTTTGCGCTTACCCTTGGCGG
Source organism: Pseudomonadota bacterium (assembly GCA_039797295.1). GTDB lineage: Bacteria > Pseudomonadota > Gammaproteobacteria > Thiotrichales > Thiotrichaceae > Thiothrix. The sequence goes on from JBDKID010000024.1 coordinate 42,430, forward strand.
CACGCCAAACTTTTGGTGCAGCACAAATCGATTTGGAACTGAATGGTAAAGGTTTTACTGCCCATCGCCAGTTAGCTTTACGAATTCGTCCGGCTTATCCGGCACGTCACACGGCTTTGAATAAAGAATTGCATAATGGCGAGTCTTTGAATCTCGATGCGTCTGCTATCAAAGGTTTTCTGCCGGATGGGTTGTTGGCTAACTTGACGATTTCCACAACACCCAGTTTGCCATTACGCAGTGTTTTGCATGATTTGTTGCAATACCCCTATGGTTGTTTGGAACAAACCACCAGTACCGCGTGGCCTTATTTGTACCTCGAACCCGGTGTGATTGAACGTTTGGGTTTACCGCCGTTGACCATGCAAGAACGCAATAAACGCGTGCAAACCGCGATTATGCGTTTGAGCGGAATGCAATTATCCAATGGCGGTTTTGCCTTGTGGGAAGACGGTAGTGATGAAGAGTTCTGGTTAACGCCGTATGTCACAGACTTCTTATTGGATGCAAAGGATCGGGGTTTTGTTGTACCCGATTGGTTATTGCAACGCGCTTTGAAAAACCTGCAAGAGCGTTTGCAAGAGCAAGATCGTTACGTGGATAGCCGTTACAGTGCAATGGATGAACCCAACCACATTGATCTCGCGGCGCGTGCTTATGCTGGTTATGTGTTGTCACGGGTTAAACAAGTGTCCTTGAGCACCTTGCGTGGAATTTATGATCAGGATGCAGGTAAAGCGGTATCGGGTTTGCCATTGGTGCATTTAGGTTTGGCATTGCGTGCATTGGGTGATTCCGCGCCGCAAGGTACGCCGCCGCGTTGGCAGCAAGCGATTGATAAAGCCTTGAGCTTAACGCGCGATAAAGATGCTTACCTCGGTGATTATGGCAGTCCGTTACGCGACGATGCCGCCATGTTGTACTTGTTAATGCGCAATAAAGTAACGATGCCAGCCTATGCCGAGCGGGTGAATAAACTTTCCGCTGCTTTGCATAATAAACAATGGCTGAGCACCCAAGAGCAAATCTTCACCTTGTTTGCGGGTTTGCAAGTGCAAGAAAAAGCCAAAGGCAGTTGGAAAGCCGCTTTAACCATTGCGGGTAATAAACAAGCTTTGGCAAGCAGTGGTGTGCAAAACCGTACCCTTAGTGTGCAGGATTTGCAAAAAGGCGTGCAAATTACCTCGGCGAATGCTGATCCGCTGTACGTTAGTTTGGCGGTTGATGGTTATCCGAGTGAACGTCCGGTGGTGGATCATGATCCCATTGATGTACAACGCCAATGGTTTGATATGAAAGGCAAGCCCGTTAACTTGCAGCTTGTGAAGTCGGGTGATTTATTGTTAGCACATTTGGCGGTTAGCAGTTCCATCGATATTAACGACGCAATGGTGGTAGATTTCTTGCCTGCCGGTTTGGAAATTGAAAATACCAACCTGAGTGATTTGGAATCGTTCGATACCTTGCAATTAGCGGGGCTGGATAAACCAGTTGCGGAATTGATCAGTAATGTTACGTTGCGTTACCAAGAATTCCGTGATGACCGTTTTGTTGCCGCACTACCGTTGGAAGCCAAAGCCCATAACCATTTGTTCTATCTGGTGCGGGTGGTTTCTCCCGGTGCGTTTATTGTGCCGCCACCGATGGTGGAGGACATGTACCGTCCTGAATTGAACGGTGTGGGTGCTGGCGGCGATTTGGTTGTGCCGTAGGTTTTCCCTTGGTAAAGCTTTGGTCGCTAGTGCAAGCAAGGTGGGGGCGTAACCGTTGGTTGCGCCTCATGTTTTATGGCGGAGGGGGGGCGGTTGCTGGTGGTTTATTGCTGCTAAGCCTTTTTTTAACCGCTGATTGGTTTGCACCATTACCTGATCCTCTGCGTGTCCAGAGTGTATTGATCGAAGCCGAAGACCATACACCGTTACGTGCATTTGCCGATGAGGCTGGGGTATGGCGTTACCCTGTTACTTTGCACGAAGTGTCCCCGCTGTATTTACAAGCACTCATCGAATACGAAGATCGCTGGTTTTACCAACATCCGGGGATCAATCCATTGGCTTTGGTACGCGCAATTGGGCAGTGGGTGCGGCATGGACAAGTGGTGTCAGGTGGTTCAACGCTAACCATGCAAGTCGCGCGGATTTTAGACCCACACGATCATGATTTAAGCGGAAAATTACGGCAAATGTTCCGCGCTTTGCAATTAGAATGGCATTACAGCAAAAGCGAAATCCTCACTTTTTACCTCAATCTCGCGCCGTTTGGTGGTCCTATCGAGGGCGTACAAACTGCCAGTTTCGCGTGGTTGCATAAATCAGCGGCGAATCTGACCCATGCTGAAGCGGCTTTATTGGCCGTATTGCCACAAGCTCCGTCGCGTTTGCGCCCAGATCGTCATGCCGAAATCGCGCAACGTTACCGTGATAAGGTCCTGCGGCGCATGGCAAAACGGGGCATTTGGTCGCAGGATACGGTGAATGATGCCTTGATTGAACCCGTTACGCCCGCCGTATTTCGCCAACCGTTATTAGCTCCGTTATTTGCGCAACGCATGAAAGGTCGTGCGCTAGAACAACGGCAACCACGTTTGACTACCGCGCTCAATGCGAATATGCAGTGGGCGGTTGAAAATGTACTGCGTAGTCGTAAAGGCAGTTTGCCAGAAAAAGCTTCGATAGCGGTGTTGGTGGTGGAAAATCAAACGGGCTATGTGCGTGCTTACGCTGGTTCGGTGGATTTTCAGGACGATAAGCATTTTGGGCATGTGGACATGGTGCAAGGCTTGCGTTCACCGGGGTCAACGCTGAAACCTTTTTTGTACGGCATGGCGTTGGACGACGGTTTAATCCATTCCGCGAGTCTGTTGAGTGACGTGCCTATCAAATTAGCGGGTTACGCCCCGCAAAACTTTTACCGACACTTTTCGGGGGCGGTGAGCGTGACCACAGCCTTGCAACAGTCCTTGAATGTGCCAGCGGTGGATTTATTACAACGTTTAACCCCAGCACGGTTTGTTGCACGTTTGCGGAATGGTGGGATTACGATGGTGTTTCCCGATAATACCGAACCGAATTTGAGCGTGATTTTAGGTGGGGCAGGGACGCGCTTAGAAGAATTAGTGCGGGGTTTTACCGCTTTTGCCCGCGATGGAGTAAGCATTACTCCACGTTTTGTCACGGATGATCCGGTTGTAGAACGGCGCATGTTGTCAGCGGGTGCTGCGTGGATTATCCAAGCCATGTTGCGGGATATTCCCCCGCCAGAAGGTGCGAGTAATCCACAAAAAATCGCGTGGAAAACGGGCACAAGTTATGGTTTTCGTGATGCTTGGTCAGTTGGCGTGGGTGATGTCTACACGGTAGGGGTGTGGACAGGACGACCCGACGGCACGCCATTACCGGGGCGTTACGGGGCGTATGCTGCCGCGCCAATTTTGTTTGACGTGTTTCGCGCTTTACCCAAAAACCGTTTAGAACGCCAAGCCATGATGGTGCGCCACAAACCCGCGAATGTCGTGCAGCGTGATATTTGTTGGCCGTTAGGTGGTTTGGCAGATGAAACGTTGCCGGAACATTGCCATGTGCGCCAACAAGTGTGGTTGCTGGATGGTTTAGCTCCGCCAACCTTGCCGAATCTGCAACAACCGTCGTGGTCGGCTGGTTTGGAGACGTATTGGTTGAATCCGCTGACAGGGTTGCGTGTTACGGCCGAGTGTTCCGCGCCCGAACGGATTGCTAAACCTGTCGCGCGTTGGCCGGTAGAATTAAACCCGTGGTTATCGTCTGCATTATTGGACAAAATGCGTTTACCTGCATTTGATCCGAGTTGCCCCGCTGATCAGCGTTTGCAAAGTGAACACGAACTCAAGATTCGACAATTGGATGACAGCACCAAGCTGTATTTGCCTAGTAATACGTCTGGTGCAACTAAGCAGGGTGTGAGCATTGATTTACGTGCGGATGGTGGACAAGGGCAATACCTTTGGTTGATTAATGGCGAAATGGCTGGCGTTGATCAAGCAGGCACGGGTTTACGGTATACGTTTACGCAAGCGGGTGATTATGAATTAACCGTGGTAGACAGTTTAGGAGCAGCGGATAAAGTGAGTATCCGCGTGATTAGCCCCTAATAATGTGTTTTTTTAATGCGCTTTAAACTGGTAAGTACAAACGCACGCGTGCGCCGACGTAGGGTGATACCAGTAATTCGATTTTGCCCCCAATCGCTGAAACAATTTCGGTGCTGACGGCTAAGCCAATGCCTTGCCCTTCGCTTTTGCTATCCTCACGGATACCGCGTTGCAGCAGTTTGGTGGGATTTTCCGTTGGGAAGCCCATGCCATCGTCATCCAAATCCACCACCAGCATATTGCCTTCGTGATGCGCTGAAACTTCAACTGTATCCTTGCAGAAGCGGCAGGCGTTATTCAGTAAATTGCCGAACAATTCCATCATGTCTTCCGCATCCATGCGGCACTTGGCGTATTCGTCAACATTGATGCGAAACTCGAAAGGTTTATCACGATACACCTTGTGCAAGGTATCGCGTAACCGGAACAGGATTGGGCGTACCGGTTGTGCCAAAATCATTGCGCCTTGGTTCGTGACCATTGCCCGCCGTAATTGATGCGCAATGATTTCATGCATTCGATCAATTTGCGTACTTAACTCGTGCATACCAGCCAGTGTCGTTGAATCTAACGTTGGTTGACGATGCAGTTGGTCTAACTGATTCTGCATGGTGGTTAATGGGGTTTTTAAACTGTGTGCTAGGTCATCCAACGTGTCTTTGTAACGCTGTTTTTGCCCCTTTTCATAGCGTAATAAGCCATTGAGTGCGTTTTGTACCGGGACTAATTCTTCAGGGTAGAGATTAGTAATGGAGTCTTTTGCACCCGCTTCGATGGATTTGACTTCATTCTCAAAATCTTTGATTGGTGAAACCACCCAAAAGCTCAAAGCTAATTGCGCAATTAACACTAAAACAGCGGATAAAAATAACAAGATAGCGAATTTTTGGCGCATATCCTGCATTTCTTTCTCGATATTCGCCACAGAGATCCCGACAACGAATTGAAACTCCCCAAATGGTTCTTGGAAGAAGTTTTGTGTCGCCAGCAAATATTCTTGGCTATAACGCTGTTGTAGCGTCGGGTCGCTTTTGTTTTTAAAGGATTTGCCAATCTCCGAGTTGGGATTCGGTGGTAATGGTTTCAGTTGTGTAAAAAACGGTTTGTAAGTCGTTTCTTTATTGCGTGGTAGATCAAAATACAGGTAATAACCCGGATCAACCATCTGAGTGGGTTTGCTTAATGAGGATGCATTCCAAATAATCTCATTGGTTGAACGATTAATGACATAAGCGAAGTGATTCAGCTCTACGTCATCTAAATCATACTTTTCAATGAGCTCTTTGGCTTTGGTTTGCATGTCCTGCTCTGGCAATAATTCAAACTTGCCATTCGTAAAGCTTAAGAAGCCCAGTACGTTATAGGAGATTTCGGTCAGCTTGGCCTGTTCTTGCTCGATCTTATAGCGATAGGAGAACCAATGTAACATACTGCCGAGCATCACGATGCCGACCATAATGACACCAAAGCCGCTGATAAGCTGCCGACTGCGTAAGGATCTGGTCATGATTGTAATGTTGTTGAGTGTTAACCAATTTACCGAGGGATTACCGCAAGCACATCAAAGGGCAAGCCCTGCCGCCTTAGTTATTGCGGGGCAGGGTGAAACGGTAGCCTCGGCCGCGTAGTGTCTCAATAGGTTTGAGGCTGTCTTCTGGGTCGAGTTTAATGCGTAAGCGACGAATAAAGACTTCGATCACATTACTGTCACGGTCGGCATCTTCTTCATACAAACTGTCAGTTAAGCGCGTTTTGGAAACCACTTCACCGGCATGTAACATTAAATGCTCTAACACACGATATTCATAAGCGGTTAGGGTGATTTCTGTTGTATCGACATACACGCGCTGTTCGGAGGTATTCAAGCGAATCGGCCCGCAGCTTAATTCTGCTTGTGTCCAACGCCCGGTGCGGCGCAATTGCACACGCAAACGCGCAATTAACTCTTCTGTGTGAAAAGGTTTGGTTACATAGTCATCCGCACCAGCTTCTAAACCTTCGACTTTGCTTTGCCAACGGTCACGCGCAGTGAGAATAATAATCGGATAGCTCAAACCCTTGGCTCGTACCGTGCGAATAATGTCCAGCCCCATGCTATTATTCACCGGTGCGCCGGGTGTATTAGGTAAGCCTAAGTCAATAACGGCAACATCAATTGGGTATTCCAACGCCACATAAAGCCCCTGTGCTCCATCGGCGGCGACATCAACGGTGAAGCCGTTTTTCTTAAGGTCTTCAGCTACTTGATCGCGGATGATTTTTTCGTCTTCTACTATGAGTACGCGCATAACAGGATTCTTTTCAGTTTGTTCGTGAGTTCAGGCTCAAGGTTCACAGCCCCGTACTGGTTTGCAAACCCCGACCCTGCATCATACACCAGCTTGCTAAGAATAAAAAACTATCAGGAATAATTATAAATAAAAATTATTATAAAGCATCTAAAAAAATACCCAGAGACCCCTCAATCCACTGGGTATAATCATTTTATACTTCTCGCAAGCTTATGATTTATAACGTTGGCCTAGTCGTCGCAAGCGACTTTTATGGTTAGGTATTCCCCTTCTAGCGACAGCATTCGCACGACATGACAGTCGGGATAGCTGGGCAAAGGCTTTGCCTGTACGGAGAGAATGCGCCCTTGAAATTGCGCTTTGACCTTGGAAAGTACGGCGTCGCGTCCGATTGGCTCATTAGGGTTAGCCCTTTGGAGTGAAATCTTCCGCTCGCTGTCCTCCGCGTGTGCTACCGACGGTAGCGTCACGCTGATCATGCCAACGACAAAAATGCTGCACATGGCAGCAAACATGGATTTATTAAAATCCATAGTGTTTCCCCTGTTATTTAAAAGTCAAAAAACTTTCAAAATATACCCATAATGAAATGGAATTTTATGACTTGTATATTAATCCAGCAAAACTGAACATTGGATGAACAATTTTAATTAACTTTAGTTATCACCGTGATTAATATAGAGATTAATTTTTGCGTGTAATCAGGGTAAAAAACAATCATTTTGTTTTTTTAGGTAAAAAATACACCAGATGAAACCAAGTCTTGAAAAAACGCAATGCATTCTTCGTTGACAAGGAATTGATGATATTCAGGGTAACGTAATGCCTGTGAATTGCATAAATATTGCACGAAATTACTATAATCTGATGAAATAGTGTTCATCTCGCCATTTATGAATAAATAAGTTTTGCTGTCTGCGACGAAATACAATAAACGACAGCCTAACGCTTTGTGGAAAGTTTTTTTACGATTGATCAGGCGCGTAAGTTCCGCGCGGCGCATTGGCTCGTCAGGTACGTTTGGTAGCACTGCATTGGCTTTGGGGGTGGTCAGGTATTTTCCGAGCCATAATTGCAAAGCGTGGGTGTCTTGTGGCAAAGCATCGATAACAAAATCGATCAGTTTGTCCATGTCCGTGGCGGTTAATTCGCCGGGATTGGTGGTGGGAGTATCGCGGTCGGCATCGCTGAAACGTTGCTGTAAACACGGGTCTTCGAGCACGGATTCGAGTAAATTTTCCAGCATGTCGGCTTGCGAGGGGGCGCGGAAACCAACGGAATACGTCATGCATTGATCCAACGCAACGCCGTAATGTGGCATGTTTGGTGGTAAATACAGCATGTCACCGGGTTCAACCACCCATTCTTGTTCGTGGGTAAAATCACGGATAATGCGTAACTCCACATCGGGCAGGAAATTATCGTCATCCACCGCTTGTGTACTAATTTGCCAGCGACGTGTACCTTGGGCTTGAATTAAAAACACATCGTAAGCATCAATGTGTGCTCCTACTGAACCACCTTCGACGGCAAAGCTGATCATGAGGTCATCAATGCGCCAGTCGGGAATAAAACGGAACGGGTCGAGCATGGCTTTCAATTCTGGCAAATGCTGATCCGTATCATTGACTAATAATGTCCAATGCGTGGCGGGTAATTTGGCAAATTCGCTTTCATCGAACGCGCCATGCCGCACTTCCCACGGTTCTTTGCCGCCTTTTTCCAGCACAATGCGAGCGGTATCGGTTTCACAGGCAAGGCCCGCGAGTTCGTCGGGGGTAATCGGCGATTTGAAATTCGGGAAAGCTTGGCGAATCAGCAGCGGTTTTTTTTGCCAGTAGTCGCGCAGAAAAGTTTCGGTAGAAATATTACCAAACATCATGGGGTTTCCTCGTCTGCTTACCCCTTGCTGACACTTGCAAAGCCTCTACGATGACGCAGAGGCTAGGGGTAAGTGATTAATCAGTTAGTTACAGCGTTAAATTGCTTTGGCTTGTGCCACTGCATTACCAATGTAAGTGGCGGGAGTCATCGCCAACAGGTCATCTTTTGCCGCTTGTGGAATGTCCAAAGCATTAACAAATTCGCGCAAACGTTCAGGCGTAATGCGTTGTCCGCGTGTTAAAGCTTTGAGTTTTTCATACGGTTGCTCAATCGCATAACGGCGCATCACGGTTTGAATGGGTTCGGCTAAAACTTCCCAGTTGGCATCCAAATCCGCGCGGGTATTGCCTTCGTTGGCTTCCAATTTGCTAATGCCTTTGAGTGCGGATTGGTAAGCAATCATACTATGCCCCAAACCCACGCCAAGGGTGCGCAATACGGTAGAGTCGGTCAGGTCACGTTGCCAGCGCGAAATCGGCAGTTTTTGTGCCAGATGCGTCATTAATGCATTGGCAATGCCGAGGTTGCCTTCCGCGTTTTCAAAATCAATCGGGTTGACTTTGTGCGGCATGGTGGAAGAGCCGACTTCGCCCGCCACGACTTTTTGCTTGAAATGACCCAGTGCAATGTAACCCCACACGTCACGGCAGAAGTCGATCAAAATGGTGTTGTAACGCGCTACAGCGTCGAATACTTCGGCAATGTAATCGTGCGGTTCGATTTGAATGGTGTACGGATTCCACGTCAAACCCAATGACGTGACGAATTGTTCGGCGGTGCTTTGCCAATCAATGTCGGGGTACGCGCTCAAATGCGCATTGTAGTTACCCACCGCGCCATTGATTTTGCCCATGTACTCCGCCGCCAACGCTTGCTTTTGCTGGCGTTGTAAACGGTACGCTACGTTCGCCATTTCTTTGCCCAAGGTCGAAGGCGAAGCGGGCTGACCGTGCGTGCGCGACAGCAACGGGATTTCTGCGTAATCGTGCGCCAGTTTGCGCATGGCTTGCGTGACTTTTGCCAATTCGGGTTGGATCACTTGCTCCATGCCGCCTTTGAGCATCAGCGCGTAAGACAAGTTATTGATGTCTTCCGACGTGCAAGCGAAGTGGATAAACTCGCTGACCGCTTCTAATTCAGCCTGCCCTGCGATTTTTTCCTTCAAATAGTATTCGACCGCTTTCACGTCGTGGTTGGTGGTGCGCTCGATGGTTTTAATGCGCAGCGCGTCGCTTTCAGCAAAGTTAGTCAGAATGCTTTCCAAAAAGGCATTCGCTTGTGCTGAAAACGGCGGTACTTCGCCGATTTGCGGGTGGCTCGCCAGCATTTGCAACCAACGAATTTCCACCAAAACGCGGTGGTAGATCAAACCATATTCACTGAACCACGGGCGCAATGCCTTGGTTTTGTCAGCGTAACGCCCATCAGTAGGGGAAAGTGCGGTAAGTGCGGAAAGTTCCATGCCGTATCCTGAGAACTGCGTTCAAAACGCGGCAGTTTACCGCAAAATCCCCCGCTTCGCAGTCTCGAATCCGTGTTAGTCAGGCAGCAATTTAGGCGATTTTCACAACTTCGATTTGTTCACCGTCTGTTACTAACAACCATGCGGAGAGTTTGGCGAGGTTAGTTATATCGGGTAGTTGTAAATAGCCTTGAACTTGGGTAATGCCCTCTTGACGTTTTATAGCCATGCCTTATGTTTTTCAATGGCTAATGAGAGTGAGTGGTTAGCAATGTGTAACTGATTGCGTCGTTCTATTTCTACCTTAAAATATTGGTAATACAGCTCTTGGATCACATGATTGGGAATGCCAAACAGTGTTTGGCTGATGGTTTTTCCAGTAATGGAGATAAACCCCATATATGCTAATAGGCTGATGAAATCATCGCGCCCAAAGTTTTTCTCTAATTCAAATTTGCGCTGTTGTTGCGCGACGATAGTACCGTTGGTAATGAGTTCATCCAACACTTGGTAATTACTATCACGATTACCAATGCTGAACAGTGCCATGATTTTTTGGTAATCTGAGGCGATATTGTCATCTAACATGCGATCTGGGTAACTCGTTGTTGCCCAATCGAATTGCTTGAGAAAATAAAGTACCATGTCTGGATTGTAAACCGTTTCAGCGGCTTGTGGATGAAAGCGATAGCCATTATACCAACGGGTAATGTCGCGTAGTAATTGCTCAAATAATGAGTCTGATAATTTGTTCTCACCCAATGTTTGGAGTAGTTGTGTGACTTCCTGTCGTGTAAAACCTAAAGCTGCATTAAAGTGTTTAGATAATGAAAGGTTTTCGCTAATATTAAAACCGCTGGTTAAACTATCTAGCATTAATGGCGTAACGCCAGTAATAAACATACGGTCTAATGTACCACGTTGGGTCGCGGTTTTAATGGTTTCGTAAAAACTACGCACGAAACCGCCTTTACCCATAATGCGTTTGAATAAGCTCAAATCACTGGCAAGTATCGCATTGGCAAAATGATCATATTCATCAATCAATAATAAAACTTGCTGCCCATTGGTGATTTGGAAGAAATATTCCAACTTTGCCTCTGGTGAATGCCGAGTGCTAATGGCTGCAATGGTTTGCGGTGGATAAGCGTAGCGTTGTAGAAAACTTTGTAAATTGACTTCTACCTTATCATTAAAACGTTGGTAAATGTGTTCTTCACCGCGATTGGTATCGATGCCACTAAATTCCAAAAATAATACTTGATAGGTATTACGTAATGATGTCGGATGTTTACCAATGTATAACTCACCAAAAATCTGTGAAAAATCTTCTCGGTACTGAACATCGTAATAATATTCTAAGGTAGAAATGAACAAACTCTTACCAAAACGGCGCGGGCGCAGCAAAAAGTGGTACTTACCATCGTTCTCTAATTGCTCAATGTACGCCGTCTTATCAATGTAGGCGTAACCTTGTGTGATAACTGCTTTAAAGTTGCTCAAACCGTAAGGAAGTTTCATCGTTTGTCTGCGTGGCTGTTAGTTGGGGTAAAGCATAACATGAGCGCGTGATGAATTTGTCATTAGCTATTTAAAATAAAATTTGTCTATGATAAAAAGTGTAATAAATTTACTCAGTGTATTTATCAGGGCATAGCAGATGACAAACTCCAGACCCATTGCACATGTGCGTGAAAAAGACGGTGAGATTCAAACTGTTGGACAGCACCTCTTGGGCGTTGCAAAAATTGCAAAAAAAGCGGCTGCCAAGCTGGGGCTTAACGAAGCGGGTGAACTGATAGGTTTACTGCATGATTTAGGTAAGTATAGTGAAGAATTTCAACAATATATCCAGTCAGCTACAGGTGTGATTGACCCAGATGCAGACGATTATGTTGATGCTGCTGGTAAAAAAGTAAAGTTGACCATTCTACGGCTGGTGCACAAGCCATTTGGGAGGCTTTATCACAGCAAGGGCAACTGCAATCCATCACCGCACAAATTCTGGCGCTTTGTATCGCTTCTCACCATTCAGGTCTGATTGATTGCATTGAATCGAACAGTCATACATCACCTTGGGACAAATTTTCCAATCGGATGCGTAAGTCAGAAGATCGTGCCCATCTTGAAGAAGTCCTATCAAAAATGGATGAAGCCATCCGGCAATGTTTCCAGCAATTGCTTGCATCACCAACCTTGCATGAGTCCGTCATCAATAAGCTGACAGCTATTGGTAAGCAAAATAAAGGCAGTGGGCTGACTGCTAGTTTCAAGCAAGGTCTATTAGTCAGACTGTTGTTTAGTTGCCTGATTGATGCTGATCGTGTGGATACGGCTGATTTTGAAAATCCAATCGCTGCGCAAAAACGTTTGAAAGGAAATTATACGGGTTTTGATAAACTAATTGAGCGATTAGAAATAAAACTGAGTGGCTTTAAAGCAGATACAAAAGTTAATGAGATTCGTCAGCAAATTTCAGAACATTGCTTAAATCATGCTAATAGCAAACCCGGTATTTTTACATTGTCTGTGCCAACAGGTGGTGGGAAAACCTTGGCAAGTCTACGATTCGCCTTAAATCATGCTAAAATACATAACTTAGAGCGAATTATTTACATTATTCCTTTCACCTCTATCATTGACCAGAATGCAGAGGAAACCCGCAAGATTCTCGAACCTATTGGTAGTGGTGATGAAGGCAATATCGTGCTGGAACACCATTCCAACCTGACACCAGAAGAGCAAACGTGGAAAACCAAAATTCTCTCGGAAAACTGGGATGCACCCGTGGTTTACACGACGATGGTGCAGTTTCTTGAAACGCTGTTTGGTTCAGGTACTCGCGGCGCACGCCGAATGCACCAGCTTTCCAAATCTGTATTGATCTTTGATGAGATTCAGACCTTACCGATTAACTGCGTTCACTTGTTCAATAATGCTATTCACTTTTTGGTTGATCATTGTGGAAGCTCGGTTGTATTGTGTACGGCGACACAACCTTTATTGAATGAAGTTGATCCGAAAAAAGGTCGGATTGAACTTGCACCTAATAGTGAAATAATGCCGAAAGTCAACGAATTATTTGTTGATTTAAGGCGTGTTGACGTGCAGAACCTACAAAAAGATGGAGAGTGGAGTTTTGATGAGGTTGCACAGCAAGCTATTCAGGATGTTGATGATTTGGGTAGTTGTTTGGTGATTGTGAATACCAAAAATGCCGCTAAAGAGGTATTCATACGTTGTAAAGAGCTAGCAGATATACCTGTGTTTCACCTAAGTACCAGTATGTGTCCAGCTCATAGAAAAGCAATTCTTAATGAAGTTCGTTCATTACTGAGTTCAGAAAAAAGTTTGATTTGTATTAGCACTCAGTTAATTGAAGCAGGTGTCGATGTTGATTTTGGAGCAGTCATACGTTTTACCGCAGGCTTAGATTCCATTGCTCAAGCCGCAGGCCGTTGTAATCGAAATGGTAAACGGCGTAATTCTGATGGTTCACTCAAGAAAGGGCGCGTTAGCATCGTGAATCCAGCCGATGAAAACCTCGATATGCTGCCTAGCATCAAAGAAGGTAAGCGGATTACGGAACGTCTGTTGCGTGAGTTTGCAGAAAATCCTGAACGGTTTGATCAGGGTGATTTGATTGGCCCGACGGCGATGCAGTGGTATTTCCGTTACTACTTTTTTGAGCGGCAGGCTGAAATGACCTATCCGGTCAAATCTATCGGTTGGAATGACAATCTACTGGGATTGCTATCGAGCAATGAGAAGCTAGTTCAGGATTTCGCACGGGTTAACAAAACCAAACCAGCGATTTATTTCAAGCAGTCTTTTATGACCGCAGCCAAAGCCTTCAAAGCCATTGATGCCCCAACCCGTGGCATTGTTGTGCCATACGATGTGCGAGGCAATGAGATTATTAATCTATTGTGCTCTCAATATGAAGCAGATAAGCAATTTGGTTTATTGCGTGAAGCACAACAATATACAGTCAACGTTTTTCCTCATGTGTTAAATGCACTAATTGATGAGAAAGCAGTTCATCATGTACAGGAAGGAATCGATATTTTGTATCTAATGAAGCCCGAATACTACAGTGAGGATTTTGGGTTAGCATATGTTCCAACGAAGAAGGGCGTAAATTTCTATGACTTTTAAATCAAAGGTATATGAGTTCAAGGTATGGGGTCGGTATGCGCTATTCACTGATCCTGTCACCAAGATTGGCGGGGAAAAATGTTCGTACCATGTCCCGACTTATGAGGCACTGAAAGGTGTTGCGAAGTCTATTTATTGGAAGCCGACTATCGTTTGGGTGATTGATGAGGTTCGTATTATGAAGCCGATTCGCACCCAAACCAAAGGTACAAAGCCGTTGGTGTTCAGTGGTGGCAATACGTTAGCGATTTATACCTTTTTAGCCGATGTGGAATATCAAGTACGAGCGCATTTTAAATGGAATTTGCAACGTCCTGAACTAGCGCAAGATCGCAATGCTGAGAAACATCAGGCAATGGCAGAACGCGCTTTATCGCGTGGTGGGAGGCAAGACATTTTTCTAGGTACTCGTGACTGTCAGGGATATGTTGAACCGTGTGAGTTTGGTGCTGGCGAAGGGCATTACGACAACATCGACGAATTAGGTTTTGGATTGATGTTCCACGGTTTTGATTACCCCGATGAAACTGGGGGCAATGCATTACATGCACGTTTTGGGTATCCGACCATGAGAAAAGGCGTGATCTGTTTTGATAAACCAGAACAGTGTGACATTAGAAAATACGTGCGTGATATGGAATCAAAGCAATTCAATCAGGGCGAGAACTTTTCGGTATTGACCGATGAGGAGATTGAAGCATGAGCTGGTTACAAGAACTGTATGATACTTATGAGGAATGCAGCAAAGTACCTGAGTTTATTTCAGGCGATAATTTATTACTGCCGATTTGTCATACTACCCAGAACGCTCACATTGAAGTTATCCTTGATGGAAGTGGTAATTTTTTAGGGGCGAAGGTTTTATCGAAGGGTGAATTGCTGACTGTTGTACCTTGTACAGAAGGTTCAGCGGGTCGTGCTGGGAGTAAGCCAGTTAATCATCCCTTATGTGACAAATTGCAATATGTTGCGGGTGATTATGTTGCTTTTGGTGGCGATGTAACGGTGGGATTCAGCAAAAATCCTCAAGAGCCTTATCAGAACTACTTGTCACAATTGGCGGCTTGGGTAAATTCTTCTGCTTCTCATCCTAAAGCCAAAGCTATTTACGAGTATGTCAGTAAGGGAACGCTACTTGCCGATTTGGTGAGGGTGCAATGTTTATTTCTGGACGATAAGCAGCAGTTACTAAAAAAATGGGATAAAGATGAGGGTGCCCCCGCTATTTTTAAAATCCTGCCTGCTGGACAGACTACCGAAGCGGCGTTTATCCGTTGGAGTATTGAAGCCCCCGGTGAAATGATTCCAGCAACGTGGAAAGACCAAAGCTTAATGGCTGCATGGATTCGCTTTTATGATCAACGTGAATCGACTAAAGGGTTGTGTATGGTCACGGGCGAAACGGTTGCTTTAGCCACTCAACACCCATCAGGCATTCGGCATGGTGCAGATAAGGCAAAACTGATTTCATCAAATGATTCATCAGGGTACACCTTTCGAGGACGTTTTACTGATAATGATGGTGCGCAGGCTTGTTCGGTATCCTCGAAGGTTTCTCAGAAAGCCCATAATGCGTTGCGTTGGTTAGTGCAACGTGACCAAGCCTATCGTTTTGGTGATCAGGTATTTGTTTCATGGGCAAAGTCAGGAGAGGAGATTCCTGACCCATTTGCCGATAGCTATGCATTATTAGGTACTGAACCGGAAGCAGCAGAAATCACTGACATTGGTGATGTCGGTCAGGCATTTGCCCAAAGATTGGCTAAAAAAATCGCTGGTTATCAAGCTAGTATTGCCGATACATCCAATATTGTGGTTATGGGGTTGGATTCTGCAACACCGGGTCGTATGGCAATCACTTACTATCGTGATTTAACAAAATCAGAGTTTTTAGAGCGTCTTGAACAATGGCACAAGCAATTTGCGTGGTATCAGAATTTTAGTAAAGACGTGAAATTTATGGGTTCGCCAGCTCCTAGAGATATAGCCGAAGCTGCGTATGGACGACGTTTGGATGACAAGCTGAAAAAGGCAGTGGTAGAGCGTTTGCTGCCTTGTATTATTGATCAATCTGAATTCCCTCAAGACTTACTATTTTCCACTATCCATCGTGTTTCCAACCGTGTCGGGATGGATGCATGGGAATGGGAAAAAACATTAGGCATTGCTTGTTCTCTGTTCCGGGGAACTCATCAACAGGAGAATTACCGTATGAGTTTAGAAGAAGACCGTACCACCCGCGATTACCTGTATGGTCGTTTGCTGGCTGTGGCGGATAATATTGAAGGCTTTGTTTTAGATCAGAATAAAGAAAATAGAGACACCAGTGCTGCGAGACTGATGCAGCGTTTTTCTACCCATCCTTTTGAAACTTGGACTCAGATAGAGTTAGCACTCAGACCTTATATGAGTCGACTTAAAGTAAATAATCCTGATTTTTTAATGGCACGAGAAAAAATATTGGATGAAATTATGGATAAGTTCGATCCTTTGAGCTTTTCCAAGCCAAAAAGCCCATTAAATGGGGAATTCTTGTTAGCTTTTCATAGCCAACGCAAAAAGCTTTTTACAAAGAATAGTAATCAAGATGGTTCTGAATCCGTTCTGGTTCAAAATGCCACCAATTAATGTAAGGAATCCATAACATGACATTGCAAAATAAAATTGATTTCGCGGTTATTCTGCGTGTGAAAAATGCTAATCCGAATGGTGATCCGCTTAACGGTAATCGTCCGCGTACTGATTATTCTGGTTATGGCGAAATTACTGATGTGGCGATTAAACGCAAAATCCGTGACAGATTATTAGAAAATGGGCAGGCTATCTTTGTGCAGTCAGATGACCGTAAGAGTGATGATGCTACCAGTTTGCAAGATCGTGCTGATAAAACGTTTAAAACGTTGGGCAAAAAGCTGAGTAAAGAAACAGCGTGTGAAACTTGGTTTGATGTCAGAGCATTTGGACAGGTATTCGCGTTTAAATCAAAAGATAAAAAGGCTGGTGATGGTGTTTCTATTCCTGTACGCGGCCCCGTGAGTATTCAATCTGCTTTTAGTATCGAGCCTGTGAGCGTGACTAGCACCCAGATTACTAAAAGCGTGAGTGGTGAAGGTGATGGTACAAAACGCGGTTCGGATACAATGGGGATGAAGCACCGTGTTGATAGCGGTATCTATGTCTTTAAAGGCAGCATGAATCCACAACTTGCAGAGAAAACGGGATTTAGTGATGAAGATGCTGCTGTTATTAAAGCTATTTTACCAAAGTTATTTGAAAACGATGCTTCATCTGCTCGTCCCGAAGGTAGTATGGAAGTTTTAAATGTATTTTGGTGGCAACATCATTCTAAAGGTGGGCAATATTCTTCTGCAAAGGTTCACCAATCATTGATGGTGGATACAGATGGTACGTTTGAACTGGCATCCTTAGATGGTTTAACGCCTGAAGTTATTGCAGGTTTCTAATATGACCGAACCACTTACGCCGATCATGCTGTCGGCATTGCAGCATTACAGTTATTGCCCGCGTCAGTGTGCGTTGATTCATCTGGAGCAGACGTTTGATGACAACGTGCATACGGTGCGCGGTCATCTGGCGCATGAACGGGTGGATAGTGGCGAAAGCGGTGTGGAATACGGCGTGCGCGTGGAGCGTGCGCTGCCTTTGTACAGCGAGCGTTACGGTTTGGTGGGGAAGGCGGATGCGGTGGAATTTTTAGCCGACGGTACGCCTTATCCCGTGGAATACAAACAAGGTAAACGCCAGAAAAAAGCGCACGACGATGTGCAACTGGTGGCGCAAGCCTTGTGTTTGGAAGAAATGACAGGGCAAGCCGTGCCAGAAGGTGCGGTGTTTCATCATAAGAGTCGACGGCGGCGTGTGGTGGCGATTTCACCCGAACTGCGCGAGTTGACTTTGACATTAGCGGAACAGGTGCGGGCGATGTTAGCCAGTGGTGCGTTGCCGCCACCCGCGACGGATCGGGCATTGTGCCGCGAGTGTTCATTAGTGGAAAGTTGCCAGCCGGATTTGGTGGGGAGTCAGTTACGTATTCGGCGTTTGCAGGCGACGTTGTTTGAAGTCGATGAGATTGAAACGGGGGATGCGTGAAGCAATTACTGAATACTTTGTACCTATCAACCGATGGGGCTTATTTGCGTTTGGATGGTGAAACCGTGGTGATGATGGTGGAAAAGGTGAAAAAAGCTCAAGTTCCGCTGCATCATTTGGGGGCGATTGTGTGTTTGGGGCGTGTGGGGATTAGCCCGCAGTTAATGGCGCGTTGCATGGAAGATGGGCGCAGCATTGTGTGGCTGAATGAACACGGGCGGTTTCATGCGCGGGTCGAAGGGCAGGTGAATGGCAATATTTTGTTGCGCCAAGCACAGTTTCGGGCGGCGGATCGTGAGGAAATCACCTTAGCCTTGAGTAAGGCGTTTATTGCTGGCAAATTGCGCAATAGCCGGACGGTGTTATTGCGCAGTGCTAGGGAAAG
This sequence comes from Pseudomonadota bacterium, assembly GCA_039797295.1. Taxonomy (GTDB): domain Bacteria; phylum Pseudomonadota; class Gammaproteobacteria; order Thiotrichales; family Thiotrichaceae; genus Thiothrix. The sequence continues at coordinate 60,846 of JBDKID010000024.1, forward strand.
CAAGGACGAAGCGGAAAAAATGCAATTGGCGCGGGCGGCAAAAGCTTTGGCGGTGAATTTGCGCAATGTGGCGCACGCGGAATCGGCGGATTCGGTACGCGGTTTGGAAGGTGATGCCGCACGGGTGTATTTCGAGCAATTTAACACCATGATCAAGCCGTCAATGCGTGAGGAATTCGCGTATCGGGGGCGCAGTCGTCGCCCGCCGCGTGATACGGTCAACGCACTGATTTCGTTTTTGTATGCTTTGATTTTGAGCGATTGCCGTAGCGCGTTGGAAACGGTGGGGCTTGATCCGCAATTGGGCTTTTTCCATGTGGTGCGCCCCGGTCGACCAGCATTGGCGTTGGATTTGTTGGAAGAGTTTCGCTCCGTGTTGGGTGATCGTTTAGCATTGACGCTGATTAATCGTGGACAAGTGCGTGCTAAAGATTTTGAATTTCGCCCCGGTGGTGCGGTGCTGTTGAGTGAGACAGGACGCAAAACCGTGGTAGTCGCGTATCAAGAGCGCAAAAAAGAGACGTTACAACACCCGGTCTTGGAACAGCAGGTGGAAATTGGTTTGCTACCGTTGTTACAAGCGCGGTTATTGGCGCGTTATCTGCGTGGGGATGTAGGGGCATACATCCCGTTCCTTAACAAATGAGTGACCATTATGCTGATATTGGTGAGTTATGACGTGTCGACGCTGGAAGCAGCGGGGCGGCGGCGGTTGCGGCGTGTGGCAAAAGTTTGTCAAAACTATGGGCAGCGCGTGCAAAAATCGGTGTTTGAATGCAAGGTCGATGCCGCAACTTTAGAGATTCTGCAAGACGCGCTATTGAAAGAAATTGATCTGGCTGAAGATAACTTGCGTATCTATCGTTTGACTGAACCGCTGACGAAAAATGTCAAAGAGTTCGGCAAATTTCGCGCGACGGATTTTGACGCGCCTTTGATTCTTTAATGCGTTATGAATCAAATTCTTGCAGCAAAATGACGGCTTTTTGTGGTATAATAGGCTCTGATTGCGTTGCGCGAACCCCAAGCGATGGCTGATTTGCTGGTGGGTTCGCGCAATGTGAAAACCCTTTGATTTTTCAATGTAATTTAGGAAATTCAAACGCATGAATGCTCACCGCGAACCACCTTTTTCATCCCCGCCGCAACGGTTCGCGCAAACCTGCCAAAAAACACTTAACTTTTATGCCCTTGCAAAGGGGCGATTCTCCCGGTTAACTAAATCGGGAGTGGATTGAAACATCAGCCCCCCAGTGTCGCGCAGCGGCGAATCACTATTCTCCCGGTTAACTAAATCGGGAGTGGATTGAAACCTGTCGCCCCGGCATTACCGGGCGCAACAGGCAAAATTCTCCCGGTTAACTAAATCGGGAGTGGATTGAAACCGCCTGATGCGATATTTTTATCAAGCGAATCAATATTCTCCCGGTTAACTAAATCGGGAGTGGATTGAAACCGGTGCGCGTGTGTTTTGCGGCATCAATGCCGCAAATTCTCCCGGTTAACTAAATCGGGAGTGGATTGAAACCCGCCTCAAAGTTGGCACGGCGCGGCGGGAACTAAATTCTCCCGGTTAACTAAATCGGGAGTGGATTGAAACAAACCACACCGGCGGCGGCGTGCTGTCGTCGCTCATTCTCCCGGTTAACTAAATCGGGAGTGGATTGAAACTGCCGATATTTTTATAAGACAGGTCATCGTTGCTAATTCTCCCGGTTAACTAAATCGGGAGTGGATTGAAACCACACCGTGAATCAGCTTGCCGGTGTGGCAATCCAATTCTCCCGGTTAACTAAATCGGGAGTGGATTGAAACCACGCGCTGCACACCAACCTTATGTGCGGCGGCGTATTCTCCCGGTTAACTAAATCGGGAGTGGATTGAAACACGCACAGTATTGATTCGTAAGATTTTGCCAGCAGATTCTCCCGATTAACTAAATCGGGAGTGGAAGGTAATTATCTCTTGCCTGTTTCAAACCCCCTTCACCCCTTGCGGGGGAAGGGTTGGGGATGGGGGGATGTTCGGTGATGAGGGGAGGTTGGGAGGGGTTTTTTCGGGAGGCTTGGTTAATACGCATGGTACGGCGTAATGGGGTCGAGTACGGTGGGGATGCCGTCCATTTTGGGGTTGGCATCGGGGTAGTCGAGGGTGTAGTGCAGTCCACGACTTTCTTTGCGGGCGAGGGCGGAGCGGATAATCAAACGGGCGACGAGGGCGAGGTTGCGCAGTTCGAGCAGGTCGCTGGTAATGCGGAAGTTGGCGTAGTATTCGTCGATTTCGCGCAGTAAGAGGTCGATGCGGTTGCGGGCGCGTTGCAGGCGTTTGGTGGTGCGTACAATGCCTACGTAGTCCCACATGAAGCGGCGGATTTCGTCCCAGTTGTGGCTGATGACGACGAATTCGTCGGAGTCGGTGACGCGGCTGTCGTCCCACGCGGGAATGGGTAATTCGAGTGAGGGTTCGTCGAGGCGTTGGGTAATGTCTGTTCCGGCAGCTTGTCCGTAGACCACGCATTCGAGTAGTGAATTACTCGCCATGCGGTTCGCGCCGTGTAAGCCCGTGTAAGAGGCTTCGCCAATGCAGTACAGCGCGTCAACATCGGTGCGTCCGTGTTGGTCGGTCATGACACCGCCACAGGTGTAGTGCGCGGCGGGTACGACGGGGATGGGTTCTTTGCTCATGTCGAAGCCGAATTTTTCGCAGGTGGCGTACACATTCGGGAAGTGACTGAGGATGAAGTCCTTGGGTTTGTGGCTAATGTCGAGGTAGACGCAATCTAAGCCGAGCCGCTTCATTTCGTGGTCGATGGCGCGGGCTACGATGTCACGCGGGGCGAGTTCGGCGCGTGGGTCGAAGTTGGGCATAAAGCGCGTGCCGTCGGGGAGTAATAAGCGTCCGCCTTCGCCGCGCACGGCTTCGGTAATGAGGCTGGATTTGGCGTGCGGGTGATACAAGCACGTCGGGTGAAATTGCATGAATTCCATGTTTGCCACGCGGCAGCCTGCCCGCCATGCCATTGCAATGCCGTCGCCACTCGCGCCGTCGGGGTTGCTGGTGTACAGGTACACCTTACTCGCGCCACCCGTGGCAATCGCGGTAAAGCGGGCTTGCAGGGTGCGAATGCGTTTGGTTTTGCGGTTGTAAATGTACGCGCCAATGCAGCGGTTGCTACGATGCCCCAATTTGCGGCTGGTGATGAGGTCAATGGCGACGTGGTGTTCGAGGATTTCAATATTGCTGCGTGCACGGACTTGATCGACCAAGGTGTGTTCGATGGCCGCGCCACTGGCATCGGCGGCATGAGCAATGCGGCGGTGGCTGTGTCCGCCTTCGCGGGTTAAATGCAGACGGTTTTGGTCGTGTTCATCGCGAGTGAAGGGGACTCCGGCATCCAATAACCATTCGATGGATTTCGCACCATTTTCGGCGGTAAAGCGTACTGCATCGGCATCACATAAACCCGCACCGGCATTGAGCGTGTCTTCGACGTGTGAATCCACGCTGTCGGTTGCATCCAAGACCGCCGACATGCCACCTTGCGCATAAACGGTACTGCCTTCGGTAACGACAGCTTTACTGAGTACAGCAATGCGGCAAGTTGCTGGTAAACTAAGCGCGAGTGTGAGTCCAGCAGCCCCACTACCAATGATTAATACATCGTGCATTGTTCTTTTTCCTTATCGGGTGTTTCCGTGAATTTCGCCTATTTTAATATTGACAGGCAACCAGTAGCATATAAGCTTGATGCAATAGATGATTTAGGGAACTTTTTTCGGTACGCCTGTCCAAGCGACTTGTCGAGGCTGGAACATCAGGGTGCTGGTAATAAACAAGTAAAGAATAACCAAGGAGTACTGCCCTGATGGGCGTTAGTCATACCGATCTCGAGCTGGTGCAACGTGTCCAGACGGGTGATAAAAAATCGTTTGATATTCTGGTTTTAAAGTATCAGCACAAGGTAATCAACTTGGTGTTGCGTTATGTGCATGATCAGGATACCGCACAGGATGTTGCGCAGGAAGCTTTTATTAAAGCTTATCGTGGCCTAAAGAATTTCCGGGGCGAAAGTGCGTTCTACACTTGGTTGTATCGTATTGCGATTAATACGGCAAAAAATTACCTCGTGTCGCAAGGGCGGCGTTTACCCGATACGGATATTGATGCAGAGGAAGCGGAACAATTTAGTGGTGAGTCTGCTCTAAAGGAATATGCAACGCCTGAGCACGAGATGCTCACAGAGGAAATCCAAACGGCAGTGACACGGGCGATAGATCAACTACCCGATGATTTAAAGACTGCCATCATGCTCAGGGAACTGGAAGGCATGAGTTACGAAGAGATTGCTGTGACAATGGACTGTCCGATCGGGACTGTGCGTTCGCGGATATTTCGCGCCCGTGAGTCAATTGACAAGGTATTGAGGCCGCTTCTTAGCTAACCCCCATAAGGTAGAGTCTCAAGTGCAGGTGAAAGAAATGAGTACAAACAAACATGAGTTCTTATCGGCTTTATTAGACGATGAGGCAGGTGCATTCGAGCAACGCCGGATGCTGGATGAACTAAAAAAAGATGATGAGTTGGCACAAGCTTTTGGTCGTTACGCTTTAATTGGCGAAGCGATGCGTGCCCACACGACTAACCAACGCAGTACCCTTGGTGTTTCCTTGTTAGCGGGTATCCACGATGCATTGGAAGACGAGCCGGAGTACACGGGTGAAGTCGTGGTGCAAAGCCCACAGCACTCCTCCGTTGCCGCTCAACCCGTTGTTGTGAAAGCAACAAGACAATGGCGCACGGCGGGGTTTGCGTTAGCTGCTGGTGTGGCAGCGTTAGCGGTCGGTGGGGTTTTGTTCTTGCAACAGCCTGCGAACTTGACAGCAACAGTGCAAACGGCACAAAACGCGCCGACCCTGTTGCCTGCGAGTTTGCCAGCACCTGCTAAGCCATTGCCGGTGAATGCGGCGAATGCTTTGGTGGCGGATGCGGCAACGGAAGCACGAATTCAACAAGTCGGGCGTATTGATCCGCAAACGCGGGATATGCTCAAACAATACGTAGCGCAACACGTTAAGTATGCGTCTACCACAGTCATTGCTCCATCTGTGCGTGCGGTTTCTTATGTCAATGAACGCTAAACAATTCCTTCCGCTGGCAGTGTTGGCGGGTATTTTGGTGTGGTCGGGTGCAGCGCGTGCTGACGAGGCACAAGACTTGTTAACCAAAATGCGTGGTGCGGTACACAGCTTGAGTTACGCCGGAACATTGGTGTATGCGCAGGGTAATAACCTTTCCACTTACCAGATCAACCATACGCTGGAAAATGGTGCTGAAAAAGAAAGCGTGATTCGCCTTACACAAGGGGGCGATGGCAAAACCACCGAATCCGTGGAAAGCTTTTCTTTAGCGAAATTTCAGCAAGTCCAGCCGCAAAAAGAACAGGTGTATACCTTCGATGTCGGCGGTAAGGATTGGGTAGCCAGTCGTGAATGCACGATTGTGGTGGCACGTCCGCGTGATCGGATGCGTTACCTGCAACGTTATTGCATTGAACCCAGCAGTGGCATGTTGTTGAAGTATTCGCTAACGGATCGTAACCACGAAACGGTAGAACAACTCATGTTCACCCTTTTGGATTTGAATACCACACAACCCGCTGCTGTGTCGGTTGCTGCGGATGTAGCAGTGCCCGCAACCACAGCGGCAAAGGCTGAACCTCTCGCGGCTGCTACTGTTCCAGCGGGTAGCAAGGTGAGTACTGAGTGGACATTTAGCACATTGCCTGCTGGTTTCCAGCAGATTAATGCTTTAGATGTCGCCAGTGAAGGTGCTCGTCCTGCTGTTAAGCAAATGGTGTTGTCGGATGGTATGAGTTCCGTCTCGGTCTTTATTGCACCGCCAGACAATGCCGATGTGCTCAAAAGTGTGGAATATTCAGCGGGGGCAATGAATATTTTTACGGCGCAAGTGGAGAAACACAGTGTGGTTTTGGTGGGTGAAGTACCGGTTGCCACGCTACGTGCCATCAGTGATGGGCTAAAATATGTCCGTTAAGCCAGTAATTCACACCGATCAACAGATAAGCATTGACAACTCGTTGGTTAAGTGTGAGGCAAGCTCTTCCGATTATGATGTAGGCATAACATCAAAAGTCGGGGGCGATAACATGATTGAGCAAACAGCGGTGGTGGTCAGTATTGAGTCAGGTTACGCTTGGATCATGCCGCAACACAGTAGTGGTTGTGGTGGTTGTGCAAGCAAAAGTGGCTGTTCGACTTCGGCATCACCATTTGAATTTTTACGTCACAACCGTGAACCACAAAAAATGCGCGTTCTTAATACTTTGTATGCCCGACCCGGTGACGTGGTGGTGGTGGGAATGCAAGGTGATGCTTTGATTCTCTATTCTTTACTGGCTTACTTATTGCCATTACTGAGTTTATTGGTTTTTGCCATGCTCGGCAGCGAAGTGTTTCCGTGGCTGGATAATGGCGAGGAAATTGGCACAGTGCTTGGTGGATTAGGTGGTTTGTTAGGCGGTTTGAAATTCGCCAATATCTTATGTGCTCACTCAATGGATACGGATGGCTTTCAGCCAGTGATTTTGCGTATTCAAGGGCATCCCACCTTTGCAGTGCCAAGTGTTTAACACACCTTTGTGTCGCTAAACCTTCGCGCTGCAAAGCGTTGCCTTGTCTGTTTCCCCCCGCGTAATTGATCCCTTCCATCCTTGTCGGAGCATGGTTTTCATGTTGAGTCATTTTTTGCGCGTGCTGATGCTGGCGATTTGTCTGGCATCTAGCAGTCTTGCTGCCCGTGAGTTACCCGAATTTACCGCCCTTGTGAAACAAAATAGCCCCGCTGTGGTGAATATCAGTACCGTGCAACGCTTATCCGCCCGCGATGTTTTGCCGAATGATTCCCACGCCCCGTATTCCGATAAATTATTGGATGAGTGGATGAAAAAGTTTCTGGACAATGGTAAAGGTGAATTAGGTGAGCCACCGCCGAGTCTGAACACTAATTCACGCGGTTCAGGCTTTATCTTTAGCCAAGACGGCTACATTGTTACCAATCAACACGTGGTGAAAGATGCGCAAGAAATTCGCGTCAAACTCAATGATGGGCGTGAATTGCAAGCAACGGTGGTGGGTAGCGATGAACGTACTGACATTGCCTTGCTTAAAGTGGACGCGGATCATTTACCCATCTTGAAAATTGGCAATGCGCAAACGTTGGAAGTGGGCGAATGGGTATTGGCAATTGGTTCACCATTTGGGTTTGATCACAGCGCGACGGCGGGCATTGTGAGTGCGAAAGGGCGCAGTTTACCCACGGATAATTACGTGCCATTCATTCAAACCGATGTGGCAATCAACCCCGGCAATTCGGGCGGCCCTTTGTTTAATCTCAAAGGCGAAGTGGTGGGGATTAACTCACAAATCTACAGCCGTTCCGGTGGTTTCATGGGCGTTTCGTTTGCCATCCCGATGGAAATTGCGCTGGATGTCATCAATCAACTGAAGAACACGGGTATGGTGTCACGCGGTTGGATTGGGGTGTTTATCCAAGAAGTGAATGCCGATCTAGCCAGTTCATTTAAATTACCCAGTCCACAAGGGGCATTAGTTGCCGAAGTGATGGAAACAGGGCCTGCGGCACAACGCATTAAGCCGGGTGACATTATCTTAAGCTTTAATGGTAAACCCATTGTTCACGCCGCCGATTTGCCACCTTTGGTCGGGGCAAGTGTGGTCGGCAGTCAGGCACACCTCAAAGTATTGCGCGATGGTACGGCACAACTGCTCGATATTCCTGTCGCAGAGTTGCCCAAAAATCGTTTTATTGACCCTACCCATGTGCCATCACCTAATCTGCAACGTGCATTACCAGAGACTTTGGGTATGCAACTGAGTGCTTTGGATACTGAAACACGCGCAGCCTTGCAGATGAATAATGGTGTGCGGGTTGATCAAGTGTTGGGTGAAGTTGCCCGTCGAGCGGGTATGCTAGAAGGTGATATTATTACGCAATTGGATGGTCAGTCGATCACGACGCCCGACCAATTCAAGCAAGTTGTCGCAAGCTTAACCCAGCAAAAAGTGGGGCAAATGATTGCGGTGCTGATTCAACGTGATGGAATTGCCCGTTTTCTGGCAATCAAAATAGAAGCGAATGCAAGAGAGTAAAGCAAAATCCCGTTTGACCGTGTATCATCGCGAGGGCTGTCATCTCTGCGACGAAATGACGGCTCTTTTGGCTGAATTTCAGGATGAACTGGACTTTGGCTTCGTGCTGGTTGACATCGATGCAGACCCCGACTTAAAGGTGCGTTTTAATGCGGATGTCCCAGTGGTGGCATTGGGAGAACGGATTTTATTCCGGCACTTCCTAGACGAAGCGATTTTGAGGCAAGCGTTACAGCATGGGTGAAGCGAACAAGAATATCCGCAACTTTTCAATTATTGCGCACATCGACCACGGCAAATCAACCCTGTCCGACCGTTTTATCCAGTATTGCGGCGGTCTGGCTGACCGTGAAATGGAAGCGCAAGTGCTGGATTCAATGGATTTGGAACGTGAACGCGGTATTACCATTAAGGCACAAAGCGTGTCGTTGGATTACAAAGCACGGAATGGCGAAACCTATCACCTGAACTTCATTGATACCCCCGGACACGTTGACTTCTCCTATGAAGTTTCTCGTTCGTTGTCGGCGTGCGATGGTGCGTTGTTGGTGGTGGATGCGTCCCAAGGCGTGGAAGCGCAAAGCGTTGCCAACTGTTACACCGCGATTGATTTGAATCTGGAAGTTGTCCCCGTTCTGAATAAAATCGACTTGCCAGCGGCTGACCCCGATCGCGTTTGCAAAGAAATTGAAGACATTATCGGCATTGATGCCACCGATGCGGTGCATGTCAGTGCGAAAACCGGCATTGGTATTGAAGACCTGCTGGAACAATTGGTGGAACGCATTCCGCCACCCGTCGGCGACCCCGACGCGCCACTCAAAGCCCTGATCATTGACTCATGGTTCGATAATTACCTCGGCGTGGTGGTGTTGGTGCGGGTGATTGATGGCGAAATCCGCAAGAAACAGAAAATTCGTTTCATGTCCACGGGGCGTGATTTCCAAGTCGAGCGTGTCGGTGTTTACACGCCGAAAATGAAAGACTTGGATGTGTTACGTGCGGGCGAAGTGGGTTTCATGATTTCCGGCATTAAGGATATTACTGCTGCGAAAGTCGGCGATACCATTACCGATGCGCAAAAACCAGCCACAACGCCATTAGCGGGTTTTAAAGAAATTCAACCGCGCGTTTTTGCCGGTTTGTTCCCGATTGAGTCGGATCAATACGAAAACCTGCGTGACGCGCTGTCCAAACTCAAACTCAATGATTCCGCATTATTTTACGAACCAGAAACCTCGCAAGCCTTGGGTTTCGGCTTCCGTTGCGGCTTTTTGGGTATGTTGCACATGGAAATTGTGCAAGAACGTTTGGAACGTGAATACAACCTCGATCTGATTTCCACCGCGCCCACGGTAATTTACGAAGTGGTGCAAACCAACGGCGAGAAAGTTTTCATTCACAGTCCTTCTGAATTGCCGCCCGTGAATAAAATGGCGGAAATCCGTGAGCCGATTATTATCGGCAATATTCTTGTGCCGCAGGATTACGTGGGCAACGTGATTACGCTGTGCATTGAAAAACGCGGTGTACAGAAGAATATGCAATACATGGGCAATCAGGTTTCCCTGACCTTTGAATTGCCGTTAGCCGAAGTGGTGATGGACTTTTTCGACCGTTTGAAATCATGCAGTCGTGGTTATGCCTCATTCGACTACGCAATGAATCGTTTTGAAGCTGCACCAATGGTGCGCGTGGATATTCTGGTCAATGGCGAAAAAGTCGATGCGCTGGCTCTGATGATTCACCGCGATTTTGCGCAATCACGCGGACGGCAATTGGTCGAAAAGATGAAAGAGTTGATTCCGCGCCAGATGTACGAAGTCGCTATCCAAGCCGCGATTGGTAGCAATATTATTGCCCGTAGTACCGTTAAAGCCATGCGCAAAGACGTTTTGGCGAAATGTTACGGTGGTGACGTGAGCCGGAAGCGTAAATTGTTAGAAAAGCAGAAAGAAGGCAAAAAACGCATGAAGCAGGTTGGTAGCGTGGAAATTCCACAAGAAGCCTTCCTTGCCGTGCTAAAAGTTAGCGATAAATAATCGACGTTAAGCGTTAACTGTTGCAACGTTGAATAGCTTCAAAAGGTAAAACATGGACTTGGATTTGGAATTTTGGCTCGTCAGTGCCACCGCTATTTCAGGCTTAATCTGGTTAGTGTATCTATTGTTGGTACGCAAACGGGCTGAGAAACTCGAACCGGTATTGGTGGAATATGCCCGTTCGTTTTTCCCAGTTTTGTTAGCCGTTTTGATTTTACGCTCCTTTATTGCAGAACCGTTTCGTATTCCGTCTGGCTCAATGTTGCCCACTTTGGAAATTGGCGATTTTATTTTGGTGAATAAATTCGCTTACGGCTTACGTTTACCCGTATTGCACACCAAAATTTTGGAGACGGGCAAACCGTCGCGTGGCGATGTCGTGGTGTTCCGTTATCCTGAAAATCCAGCGATTGATTACATCAAACGTTTGGTTGGTGTACCGGGCGATGTGGTGGAATGGGATAACAAAACCTTGAAAATTAATGGGGTGGAGTTAACACGTTCATTGGTTGGTGAATACGGCGCGTTGGATCAGCACAACGGTGTGCATCCTACCATGCGACTAGCGGAGGATTTGCTGGGTGTGAAGCATGATATTCTGATTGTGCCAAACACCGAAGGTCGCCAAGGTTCGATTACTGTGCCTGAAGGCAGTTACTTTATGATGGGCGATAACCGCGACATGAGTAATGACAGCCGTTATTGGGGTTTAGTACCTGAAGCTAATTTAGTCGGTCGTGCTGCTTACGTGTGGATGCACATGAGTGTTGGTGGTGATGGTTTGAAAGTGTCACGCATTGGCACAGCAATAAAATAAGCGTGTGAATGGTTGATTGATCATGGAACGAGTGATTCGCATTCGTTCCATTAAAAGTCGGTTTTTGTTTCTCGTTAGTCATAACAATTTAATCATAACAATAAAGGTAGTATGGTATGCGTAATCAAAAAGGTGCGACGTTTATTACATGGGTCGCTGGCGTTGGTTTGATCCTCTTTATTTTTATTACTGGTATAAAATTAATGCCACTGTATTTGGAGTTTTATGCAGTGCGCAATCTGGTTGATAAAATCGCGACTGATCCTGATGTTACACGCGCCAACACCATGCAGATTCGCCGTAAAGTCGATGATTTCTTGAATATTAATGGGTTATATACCTTATCCGCGAGTGCATTTTCCATTGCGCAAGTCGAGGGTAAAAAAGATACGCGGGCACTTGCAGTGAATTATGAAGTGCGTAAACATTGGGTAGCTAATATTGATTTCTTAGTGACCTTTACTTATTCCGCAGAACTAGGGAAGGCTGGAGATTCTTGAATAAATTAACCAAGCTACTGGGTAGCGAATTGATGGCAACGGACACGTTTGTACGTGCCATCACCCACCGCAGCGCGGATGGTAAACACAACGAACGCATGGAGTTTCTTGGTGATAGCGTGCTTGGGCTAATTATCACCACGGAGCTTTATAAGCGGATTCCCCGCGCGAGCGAAGGGTATCTGAGCCGCTTGCGTGCTTCATTAGTAAATGAAAATGCCTTGGCGGGGATTGCGGCTGAATTAGCCATTGGCGATTTCCTGCGTTTAGGCCCTGGTGAATTGAAAAGTGGTGGTTTCCGGCGCAAATCCATTATTGCGGATGCGTTTGAAGCCTTGGTCGGGTGTATTTACCTCGAACGTGGTTTGGATATTGCGCGTGATTTTGTATTGACGGCGTATGGTGCGCGTCTGGAAAATCTCCCCTCCGAAGATGATCTCAAAGACCCCAAAAGTCGCTTGCAAGAATTTCTGCAATCACGCGGCTTTGCCCTGCCTGAATACCATTTGACGGAAGTTCAAGGTGAAGCGCATCGCCAAACCTTTACCGCACAATGCACGATTCCGGGCATGAATATTCGTACTGAAGGCACGTCCAGCAGCCGCCGCAAAGCGGAACAAGAAGCTGCTGAATTGGCTTTCCAACAAGTGATGGTGAAAAAATGACACAACGCTGCGGCTATGTCGCCATTGTCGGGCGACCCAATGTCGGCAAATCCACCCTAATGAACCACCTGATTGGTTTTAAGGTTTCCGCCATTGCCAATAAACCGCAAACCACGCGGCATAATATTCGCGGCATTTGCACGGAAGACGATTATCAAATGATTTTCGTCGACACACCGGGGATGCACCGCACCTCGAAAAGTTTGCTCAATAAAACCATTAATATGGAAGCCGTCGCCGCGCTCGAAGGTGTGGATGCGGTGGTAATGATTGTCGAAGCCTTGCGCTGGACAGATGAAGACGATTTGGTACTCAAGCGTTTAGCGCACGTTAAATGCCCTGTGTATTTGGTGGCGAACAAAGTCGACCGCGTGGAAAAAAAGGAAAAACTGTTCGGCTGGTTGCCGGTAGCGTTAGCCAAATACCCATTCAAGGAAATTTTCCCACTTTCCGCCACTAAGGGCACGAATACTGAGCAACTCAAAGCAGCACTCGCCAAAGTGATGCCGGAACAAGCGTGGGTGTATGCGGAAGACGATGTGACCGATCAATCCACACGCTTTATTTGCGGCGAGTTGATTCGTGAGCAGTTAATGACGTATTTGCATCAAGAATTGCCGTATTCCACCGCCGTTGAAATCGAAACCTTCACCGAAAAGCCGCGTTTGATTGAGATTGATGCGGTGATTTGGGTGAGTCGTGACAACCAAAAAGGCATTGTCATCGGCAACAAAGGCGAAACGCTCAAGCGCATTGGCAGTTCCGCCCGCATTGCATTAGAAGGCTTTTTGGAACGCAAAGTCATGTTGAAATTGTGGGTGCGTGTCGAAGAAAACTGGGAAAACAGCCCGCGCCACCTACACAGTTTAGGCATTTCATCGTAAAGCATTGTGGACGAATGAGGGGGGCGATATGGCATTGTTAGCGCAAGAAGCAGATGTGATTTCCAATGTCGCGCATGTGATTCAATTGGCTGTCGCGCCCGTGTTTTTGCTGACGGGCATTGGCGGGATTTTGTCAGTGCTGGTGAATCGTTTAGCGCGGGTGGTGGATCGGTTTCGTGTGCTGGATAGCGAATTTCATCATATCAGTGAAGCCGCATTGGTGGTGGTTCGCCACGAAATGCAGGCATTGTCGCAACGTGCGCGTATGATTCACTGGGCAATCGGTTTGTGTACGGTGTGCGCTTTGTTGGTGTGTGTGGTGATTGCTACGATGTTTTTCAGTGCCATGTTAGGTGTGGATTTATCCACGACCGTTTCCGTGCTGTTCATTTTAGCCATGTTAATGCTGGTAGCGGGTTTGCTGTGCTTTTTGCAGGAAATCCGCATTGCGACCAGCAGTATTGATGTCACGCCGCGCTAGTGGTGGAACTGTCGCCCATGTTCATTTTGCGGCGTAATCCGTTCCGCGATCACAGTTTATTGCTGGATGTATTCACCCGCGATGCAGGCAAAATTACTTGCGTTGCCAAATTCAGCAAAGGCAAAAGCACGCGGGCGAAAGGGATGCTCGAACCGTTTCGTTTGCTCGAAGCGCATTGGTCGGGGCGCGGTGAGGTGTTTTCCCTGCATCAAGCCGAAGAAACGCGCCGTTATCCGCTCAAGCAAGCGGGTTTAATGCGAGCGGTTTACGCCAATGAAATCCTCTTGCGTACTTTGTGGCAACAGCAGCCGCAGCCAGAATTATTCGCCACTTATCAACAGACTTTGCAGCGATTGTGTGACACGACGGAGGTTTTGGCATTACCGCAGTTGGAATTAGCGGTGTTAGCGAATGCGGGTTACGAGTTGAATGTGTGGCACGATGATGCCACGGGACAAGCCATTGAGCCGCAACGTATTTACCGTTTTCTGCCAGACCACGGTTTATCACCGGATCATGCCGACGCAAAAGGCGTACCGCTATCGGGGGCATTGCTGATGGGATTGCGTGAACCGCAGGCGTTATCCCCCGTTTTGCAGTGGGAATTGCGTCAGGTATTGGATCATTTGTGGCAAATGCTGCTCAAAGGCAAAACCTTATTCGCACGGCGGTTGTTGCCCTGATGGTGGCGTTTGTTGTTGCAGCAAGGCGGTGAGTAAGCGGATTTGTTCTTGCTGCATCGCGACCAATTCCTGCCATTGTTGTTCGCGTAACGCATCCATTTTTTCGTGCAATGCCATGATTTCCCATTCGGCTTTGAGATTGACTTCGTAATCGTGGGAAGCATCAAGGCGATCTTTCGCGGCTTGGCGATTTTGCGACATCATGATCACCGGAGCTTGCAACGACGCAATCATTGATAGCACCAGATTCAGCAGAATGTAGGGGTAGGGGTCGAAAGCCTCGCCCGAACGTGCCAATAACACCGAGTTCAAGATAATCCACAGCACCAGAATAAACAAAAAGCTGAGGATGAATGTCCACGAACCACCGAAACTGGCGACTTTATCCGCAATGCGTTGCCCAAAGGTGAGCGATTCGTCGAAATCCTGGTTGATATTACGGCTAATGTGCTGTTTCTTTTGCACATGACTGAGAATGTGTTGCTGATGGGGGTTGAGGTTTTTTGGTAAATGTTTTGGTTGATGTGTCGACATGATAGATTCTCATTACAAAGGTGTATTTGCCGTCAATGACGGCATTTGGTACAGTCGTTATTATGCAATCATAATCAATGAATAGGTGAGCACAATGGCGACATTAAGTGTGCGAAATTTACCCGACGACGTGCAAGCGGCTTTGCGGCAACGAGCAGCGCGAGCAGGTGTGAGCATGGAAGCCGAAGTGCGTAATATCCTGATTCGAGCCTGCACGACTCCCGCTGTAGAACGTGAAGATTTAGCCACTTTGGTAAAAAAAGTGCAGTATTGGACACAGCAATTACCCAAAATGACTGCTGCCCCCAGTAAAGTGGATGAATTTCTAGCGATGCGTAAGCGTGAGGCGGCACAAGAATGGTAGTGCTGGATACTTCGGTATTATTGGCACTGTTATTCAATGAAACAGGTGCAGAGCGTGTATTGGCAGTGCTACCCGATGCTTTAATGTCCACCGTGAATTTGGCGGAAGCCTTGAGTTTTTACGTCCGCCAAGGTGCGACAGTTGGTGATACTTTTGCACAGTTGTCGCATTTGCCCATTCATTGGCTGCCTTTTTCCGCAGAACACAGCGCGATTGCCGCTGGATTATTGCCCCTGACGAAAGCCTATGGTCTATCGTTGGGTGATCGGGCCTGTTTAGCATTGGCGATGGAAAAGCAGTTACCCGTTTATACCGCTGATCGCGTGTGGTGCGAATTAGCCCTGCCGATTACGGTTATTTCTATTCGTTAAGGACAAACTATTATGCAATATCCTTTAGAACTCGGCGTAAACATTGATCACGTTGCCACCTTGCGCCAAGCGCGTGGCACAGCTTACCCCGATTTGCTCGCCGCCGTACAGGAAGTGGAAGCGGCAGGCGCACACGCGATTACCATTCATTTGCGCGAAGACCGTCGCCACATTCAAGACGCGGATGTGTACGCGATTCGTCAAATGTGTACGCGCCGTTTGAATTTGGAACTCGCCGCGACGGACGAAATGGTGGGCATTGCCTGCGATGTATTGCCGCAGGATTGCTGCATCGTGCCGGAAAAGCGCGAAGAACTTACCACCGAAGGCGGGTTGGACATTATTGGGCAATTCGAGCGCATTCGTAACGCCACGCAACGCCTCAATGCGGCGAATATTCGCGTGTCGCTGTTCATCGAGCCGGATTTGGAACATATTCGCCGCGTGCCAGACATTGGTGCAGCGGTGATTGAATTGCACACAGGCACTTACGCCAATGCGTCCGGCAAAGACAAAGAGCGTGAACGCGCACGGATTATGCAAGCGGCAGAATTTGCCGATTATTTGGGTATTCAAGTCAACGCCGGACACGGTTTGGATTACCACAATACCCAAGCGATTGCCGCGATTGCGCAAATGCGCGAGTTAAACATTGGACACTCGATGGTAGCGCGGGCGATTTTCGTCGGGTTGCGCCAAGCCACTGTGGAAATGCTCGAACTCATGCAAAAAGCGCGAGCAGCGGCTTGAAAATCCTTGGCATTGGCACGGACATTGTGGAAGTTGCCCGCATTGAGTCGTTATTGGCACGACATCCTGAACGTTTTGCGGCGCGGATTCTGCATCCAAACGAATTGTCACGTTTTGCGGTGGTGAATCAAAAAGCAGCGTGGTTAGCCAAGCGTTTCGCGACCAAAGAGGCGGTGGCGAAAGCTTTTGGTACGGGGATTGGTAAGGATGTGCAATTGCAGGAAATCGAAACCGTGCATGACGCACGCGGTAAACCACTGATCCAATTTCATGGCACAACCTTAACCACTACACAGGCTTTGGGCGTAAAATCCTGCGAATTATCGGTAGCCGACGAGCGCACTCACGCCGTCGCTTTTGTCATCTTGATTGGTGAATGACCATGCATTATCCCACGATTGAAGCCTTTATCGGCAATACGCCGCTGGTGCGCCTGCAACGTTTGGTTGGCACAACCAGTAATACCATTCTGGTGAAGTTGGAAAGCCATAATCCGGCGGGTTCGGTGAAAGATCGTCCAGCTTTTTCGATGATTGTGCGTGCTGAAGAACGCGGTGAAATCCAGCCCGGTGATACCTTAATCGAAGCCACGAGCGGTAATAGCGGTATTGCATTGGCAATGGCAGCGGCGATTAAGGGCTATAAAATGATCATTATCATGCCCGAAACCATGAGCGCGGAACGTCGTGCCACCATGAAAGCTTACGGCGCGGCATTGGTGTTAGTCAGCAAAGCGGCAGGCATGGAAGGGGCGCGTGACCTTGCCCTACAAATGGAACGCGAAGGTAAAGGTAAAGTGCTGAATCAATTCGCTAATCTCGATAATCCACGCGCCCATACGGAAGGTACTGGGCCAGAAATTTGGCGCGATACGCACGGCACAGTCACGCATTTCGTTAGCAGCATGGGCACAACGGGCACGATTATGGGGACGGGGCGATTCCTCAAGTCCAAGAATCCCGCGATTCAAATCATTGGTGTGCAACCCGCCACGCAAGCGGATCAAATTCCGGGGATTCGGCGTTGGACTCCCGAATATTTGCCGGAAATTTTCCAGCCCGAACAAGTCGACCGCCAAATCGATGTCACGCAAACTGAAGCCGAAACCACCATGCGCCGTTTGGCTGCCGAAGAAGGTATTTTCTGTGGCGTATCTTCCGGTGGTGCGGTTGCCGCAGCCTTACGCCTTGCCCAAGAAGTCGAAAATGCAACGATAGTGGCGATTATCTGTGATCGCGGTGATCGCTATATTTCCACAGGCGTATTTCCTGTCTAACTTTTTAAAGAATCAAAATGAACACCTTAGTCTTTGATATTGAAACCATCCCCGACATTGAGGGTGGGCGTAAGTTGTATAATCTCGGTGATTTGGATGCTGATGGTATTGCCAAAGCCATGTTCCACCTGCGTTTGCAGAAAACGGGTTCGGAATTTTTGCCGCACCATTTGCAGCGCGTGGTAGCGATTTCGGTGACGTTTCGCGGGCGTGGCGATGAGTTTAAAGTGTGGACATTGGGCGATGAAAACGCTGATGAGAAAGAAATCATCCAACGCTTTTTCGACGGCATTGACCGCTACACGCCGACGATTGTGTCGTGGAATGGCAGTGGTTTTGATCTACCTGTGATTCATTACCGCGCGATGTTGCACAAAGTCGCCGCGCCGCGTTATTGGGACATGGGCGAAGACGACCAGAGTTTCAAATGGAATAATTACATTAGCCGTTACCACACGCGCCATACCGATTTGATGGATTTACTGGCATTGTACAGCGGGCGTGCGAATGCGCCGTTGGATGAGCTGGCGAGTTTGTACGGTTTCCCCGGCAAAATGGGCATGAGTGGCGCGAAAGTCTGGGATGCGTATCAGGAAGGCAAAATCGCCGAGATTCGCAACTATTGCGAAACTGACGTGCTGAATACATGGTTGGTGTATTTGCGTTTTCAGCTCATGCGCGGGCATATTACGCACGAAAAATACGATCTGGAATGCGCTTTAGTGCGTAAACACTTGAAACAATCGGGTAAGGAACACTTACAAGCCTTTGAATCCGCATGGGAGGCGGGTGCATGAGTCGCAATAGAAAACCGCGTGGTGTAAAAAATAGTCCGTTAATGGAAGCTACGATCGAGTCTTTAACCTTAGAAGGTTTGGGCGTAGCGCGTGTCGACGGCAAAGCTGTGTTTATTGATGGCGCGTTGCCGGGCGAACAGGTGACGTTCCGTTACACCTCGCACAAAGCCAAACACGATGAAGGCAAGGTCGAAACCGTTGTTATTGCTTCACCGGAACGGGTAGAACCGCAATGCCAGCATTTCGGGGTGTGTGGCGCGTGCAGTTGGCAGCACATTGCGTTGGATGCGCAAATTCGCCACAAGCAACAAGCCATGCTCAACAACCTCAAACACCTTGGCAAAGTTGAGCCGGAAAGCACATTTGCGCCATTGACCGCCGACGGTTGGGCGTATCGCCGCAAAGCGCGTTTGGGGGCGCGTTGGGTGCGCAAAAAGGAAAAAGCCTTGGTCGGTTTCCGCGAAAAAGAGGGCGGTTTCCTCGCCGACTTGCAACGTTGTGAAATTCTGCATCCGACATTGGGCGAGCATTTAACCGATTTCCAAGATTTGGTCAGCAGTTTGGATGCGCGTGAATCCATCCCGCAAATCGAAGTGGCTGTCGGTGATAATGCTACCGCGCTGGTGGTGCGCCACATGGAAGCGTTATCCGACGGCGATACCGCCAAGCTGTTGGCGTTTGCGCGGGAATTTAATTACCAGTTGTATTTGCAGCCGAAAGGTCCAGATACGGTTCACTGCATTTACCCTGAAAATCCTGAATTGTATTACGAGCACCCGCAATTCAACACGCGTGTGAATTTCGCGCCGTTGGATTTCTTCCAAGTCAATCAGTCCTTGAATCACAAAATGGTGGCGCGGGCGGTGGAATTACTTGATCCACAAGCTGATGAAACGGTGCTGGATTTGTTCTGCGGTTTGGGTAATTTCACCTTGCCATTGGCACGTTCGGCGGCAAAAGTCATTGGCGTGGAAGGTGACATGGCAATGGTCGCCCGCGCCCGCGCTGCGGCTCATGCTAACGGCATTCACAACACCGATTACTACGCTTGCAACTTAATGGGTGACGATTTAGGGCGCGAGCCGTGGTTAAAGCATCACTACGATAAAATTTTGCTCGACCCGCCCCGCGCTGGGGCAAAAGAAATCATTGCCCACATCGGTAAACTGAAAGCCAAACGCATTGTGTACGTTTCCTGTGATCCGGCAACCTTAGCACGTGATGCAGGCGAATTGGTCAATACCCACGGTTATCGTTTGGTCGGCGCGGGGGTAATGGACATGTTCCCGCACACCTCGCACGTTGAATCCATTGCGGTTTTTGAGAAGTAATATGAACAGCCTAACACAACAAATCGAAGAGCTGAGAACACAGCTTCGCCACCACAATCACCTGTACTATGTGCTGGACGAACCGTCGATTCCCGATGCGGAATACGACCGTTTGTTCCGCGAGTTGCAGGCGTTGGAAGCCGCGCATCCCGAACTCATTACACCGGATTCGCCCACGCAGCGCGTCGGTGCAACACCGTTGAGCGAGTTCGGCGAAGTGAAACACGCGATTCCGATGTTGTCGTTAGGCAATGTGTTCAGCGATGAAGAATTAATCGCATTCGACAAGCGCATTCATGATCGTTTGAAAACCGACGCGGAAATCGAATTCGTTGCCGAACCGAAACTCGACGGTTTAGCTATCAGTATTGTTTACGAAAACGGTGTGCTGGTGCGGGCAGCGACGCGCGGTGATGGTGAAACGGGCGAAGATGTCACGCTGAATGTGCGCACGATTAAATCCGTGCCGCTGCGTTTGGTGGGTGAAAATATCCCCGCGATTGTGGAAGTGCGCGGCGAAATTTACATGCCCAAAGCGGGATTCGATGCGATTAATGAGCGTTTACGGCAGGAAGGTGGCAAAACGTTCGTGAATCCGCGCAACGCCGCTGCGGGCAGTTTGCGCCAACTGGATCCGCGTTTAACCGCACAACGCCCGTTGGAGATGTTCTGTTATGCGGTCGGGCAAGTCGACGGTGGTAGCGTGCCGGATACGCATTACGCGATTTTGCAGCAGTTCCGAGCGTGGGGTTTGCGCGTGTGCCCTGAGATTCGCCTGGTGCAGGGGGCGCAAGGGTGTTTGGATTATTTCCGCGAGATTGGGGCGCGACGCAGCGGCTTGCCTTACGACATCGACGGCGTGGTGTACAAAGTCAATAGCATGGAATCGCAGCAAGAACTGGGCTTTGTGAGCCGTGCGCCGCGTTGGGCAATCGCGCATAAATTCCCCGCGCAAGAAGAAATCACCGAACTCGAAGGGGTTGATTTTCAGGTCGGGCGTACTGGCGCATTAACTCCGGTGGCGCGTCTCAAACCCATATTCGTCGGGGGCGTGACGGTCAGTAATGCGACGTTGCATAACATGGACGAAATCGAGCGCAAAGACGTGCATATCGGCGATTTCGTCATTGTGCGCCGTGCGGGGGATGTGATTCCCGAAGTCGCCAGTGTTGTGCTGGAACGTCGCCCCGCGAATGCGCAATTAATCACCTTGCCTGCGCATTGCCCCGTTTGCGGTTCGGACGTACAACGCCCCGCAGGTGAAGCGGTCGCACGTTGCACAGGCGGTTTGTATTGCCCCGCGCAAGTCAAAGAAGCGATCAAGCATTTCGCCTCACGCAAAGCCATGAACATTGATGGTTTGGGCGACAAATTGGTGGAACAGTTGTTTGACGCGGGTCTGATTCGCCACGTTGACGATCTTTACAACTTGGACGTGGAAGCCGTTGCTGCTTTAGAGCGCATGGGGAAAAAGTCCGCCGAAAATCTCATTGCTGCTGTCGAAAACAGCAAAGCCACCACGCTAGAACGCTTTATTTTCGCGCTCGGTATCCGTAATGCAGGCGAAGGCACGGCGAAAGGCTTGGCGCGGTATTTCGGCTCATTGGAAGCGATTCTCGCCGCCAATGTCGAAACCCTAAAACTCGTGCCAGACATTGGCATGGTGGTCGCTACGAATGTGGCGCAGTTTTTCGCGGAAGCCCACAATCGCGATACGATTCAACGGTTGCGTGGTTTTGGCGTGCATTGGTCGAATTATGAAGCCAAGCCTGTCGAAGCGTTGCCATTAGCGGGCAAAACTTACGTCATTACGGGCACATTAAGCCGTTCGCGCGATGACATCAAAGCCGATTTGGAAGTCTTGGGCGCGAAAGTGTCAGGCAGCGTTTCCAAAAAAACCACCGCTTTGATTGCGGGTGAGAACGCAGGTTCTAAGTTGGAAAAAGCCGAAAGCCTAGGTGTACAAGTGTTGGATGAGGTCGAATTACAGGCATTGTTAGCGAGCGCGGACGCGATGACTTAACACGCCGCGAAAAAATTTGTTGTCAGGTGTTGACAGGTAAAGCGAGTATCTTTATTATTCGCAGCCTGTTCAGCGGGAATAGCTCAGTGGTAGAGCACAACCTTGCCAAGGTTGGGGTCGCGAGTTCGAATCTCGTTTCCCGCTCCAAATTTTTATCAAGTTCCAACCATTGGTTCTTGACTCTCACAGTCTATATCGCGCGGGAATAGCTCAGTGGTAGAGCACAACCTTGCCAAGGTTGGGGTCGCGAGTTCGAATCTCGTTTCCCGCTCCAAATTTTCTGCACAGTGGTTTATCCACCTTCAAGCGGCTGAATAGCATAGTGGTAATGCACTGGATTGCAAATCCAAGTACCTCAGTTCGATTCTGAGTTCAGCCTCCAATCTATTATCCAATACTGTCCAATAACGTACAAAACGCCCAATAAATCCATAGCTTGCATTGCCTGTTGTGTCCATTAACGGCTTTTAACGGCTCGTATCGGCTCACAAAGTTGTGTAGTAGATTGTGTGTAAGATTGTTGAAATCGACTGTTCAGCACTAGGGCTGTGTAGTAATTTGTGTAGTAGAAGTTCTGCAACCCTTGCAGTTCCTAATGGTTAGATTCTGACTATGCCAATAACCAACACCCAAGCGGACAATGCAAAGCCGCAAGCAAAAAACTACCGTATTAACGACGGTGATGGTTTACAGCTTGAAGTGCGACCAACTGGCGCGAAAGTTTGGCTGTATCGTTACCGCAACCCCACCACCAAAAAGCCAACCGTTTACACTATCGGTGAATACCCGCGTGTATCCATCAAGCAAGCGCGTATCGCTTTGAATGAGGCAAAGGGCTTGTTGAGTCGGGGGATTGACCCTAACACTCAAAAGCAACGCAATTGTATGAAGGGCGTAGGGGAAACTTTTCAGGATGTCGCGCTTGAATGGTTTGAGAAGCGTAAACCCCGCTGGAAAGAAGCAAACATTATCCAGACACTCAAGAGCCTTGAGCTTGATGTATTCCCGCACATTGGTAAGCGGCTCATCACTGAGATTGAACCACCGGATTTACTCTTGATCATTCGGCGCATAGAAGATCGTGGCTCAGTGAATAAGGCGGAAAAAGTTCTGTACCGGTTGCGTTCCATCTTCACTTACGCGGTGGATACGGGCAAAGTGAAATACAACCCCACGCCTTCAGCCGGTGTTATGCAAGCTAAAGCTGAAGGTAAGCACTTCAGTGCGTTAACCACCAAAGAACTACCCGCCTTTTTGCGTGATCTCACCTCTTATCGTTCTGAGGTGTTACGTCGTGCCGTGCAATTCACCCTATTGACCTTTGCCCGTACTGGTTCAGTTCGTATGGCGGAATGGTCGGAAATTGATTGGGATAACGGCTTATGGAACATTCCAGCCGCACACATGAAAATGGGTGAAGCGCACATTATCCCGCTGTCTTCTCAAGCCTTGCATTTATTGGAAGAACTCCGACCTTTTACAGGTGATTCGCACTTAATCTTCTACACGAATCGGCGTGATGTCATGTTAAGCAGTAATGCCTTGCTGCAAGTGATTCGGCGTATGGGGTGGAAAGACAAAACCACCATTCACGGCTTCCGTGCTTTGGCTTCCAGCGTCTTGCACGAATCAGGATTTGAACCGCACATCATTGAAAAGCAACTTGCCCATGCTGAACGTAACAAGGTAGCGGGGGCGTATAACTACATGGCGCAATACATGCCGGAACGGGTGCGTATGATGCAATGGTGGGGCGATTTTATCGAAAGCCAACAACGTGGGGCGCAAGTTATCCCATTGTTCAAAGGTCGTGGACGCGGGTGAATTACGCAACCCGCTAGTGACCTGTTACACTAGCCAACCATACAACACCCTAACGCCAGCGCATTAGGGGAAACCTTGCCCGACTTGAGCGAGTACACCATGAGCGACACACCCAAGAAAACCCTAACCATCA
>JBDKID010000025.1:0-46070 GCA_039797295.1 Pseudomonadota bacterium
AAACTTCCGTGGAACTCCCCAAGGTAAAAGTGTAATAGCGGGCATAACTGCCTGTCCTTTTAGCAGATGTGCAGTCACTCGCCCATGTCCCACTTACCGCCTGCCCGACACTGATGGGCTGGACAGTGCAACTAGCAGCAGACGCTGTAGTTACACTCACTTCGCTACTGTAGCCGGAGTTGCCGTTGGCATTGTATGCATACACCCGGTAAACATACCCCGTGTTTGCCGCCAAACCCGTATCGCTGTAACTACGAGCATTCGCGCCTAACGTGGCAACAGTCCCCCACGCACCGGAGATCAACTTCCGCTCCAGCTTGAACCCTGTTTCGTCACTACTGTTATCGTTCCATGACAAGCTCACCTGTGTGGAAGATGCCGCCACCGCTGCTAGGCCAGATGGTGCTGTCGGAGCCGTGGCTTGTGTCACATTTACCGTAAAGTTGTACAGTAGAATACCTAGTGGGTCTGCATTTGGCTTATCCTTTACCTCACCAGACTTACTGCCAGTGGTATATCCGGGTGTACAAGTGAACTGCCGTTGTGTGGACGTGCCGCCCGCCACCACAGCCGGGCTCAGGCAATCCGCCAACCAGAAAGCCAACGTAGAAGGTAAGTTCCTACCATTAACAGTGAAAGTCGTTTTTTGACCCAGAACCGCATTCAAGGAAGTCACAGATGTAACTGCCGTAGCGTAGCTGCTGTTAGTGCAATACCATGAATAGGGATCATAATAATTAGTGTACGCCGCTCCATTCCATGCTGCCCCATGTTGGACTTTGCAAGCATCGAACACATCTATTGAATAGCTGATCCCAATGTTATCAGTACATACCCAACCATATACATTATTTTGGTTGAGTACAGCTTCGCGGATGCGCCCCTCACCATCAGAAAGACCGTATTTTGACTGACAATACTTTGACATATTCAGCCCCCGCATACTTGGACTTTCTGGCGCTTGTACTCTGAATATGCTGGAAATGTTCTTCACCGACTTTTCCTGAGCATTCCATAGTGCAACATATACCTGATAGTCTCCCGGAGGTACTAGAGGTGGAATCGACCAAGTTGCTGATGTTGAGGAAGATGGCTTCAAATATGCTATACAACCTGATTTGCCAGAACCAGCAGGACAACCATTAGCCAAGAAATTACTGGTATCGACAACAGAACCATCTTCACGCATCAAACCAATAGCCCACCATGCCTGATTAGTTTGCGTCCAAGTGATCCCTAACGTACCACCCCGATTAACCACCGACTTGTTCAGCACCACACTCCCGATAGTTGGCAGCGCATTAAATGGATAAAGACTCCTCACACCAGCAATATCATCATCTCTTAGGGTTTTTTGGTACTCAGTACCTTGATACACCGAAAAATAGGGGGGACCTGCCATCACAGACTCCCATACCCTAGAGTGACCTAGCCCAACCACGTGCCCAAATTCATGTGTAATCAATCCCTGCCAACTGTTTACGCTCCGGTCTAGATTAAGAATCATACGCCCATCAATACACACACCTGTATTATTCTTTTTAATACCATTGACACACCCTGCATACGGTGTTTTACCTATTCCACAATACTTATTGACTACCGATGAATTTTTCCATTGAACTACGAACTTTCCATCATTATTATTTGATTCATCATTTGTAGTTATACCTTTATAGACGAACTTAACTCCACTGACTTCTTCCCATGCCATTGCAGCTTTGCTTATGGTGTCAATTGCCGAAAATTTTTGAGCTTTGGGATTATACCACCACTCAACGGTATTGTTCGGCCACTTGCAACTTAGGAGGGTATTATCATAGGCCATCCCTAGCATAGGATATAAAAATAGAACCACACAAAATATAGCCCGCATTATCACACTATTTCCAGAAAACATACCACGCCTCCGCAAAATAAAATTAGCGCACAACCTCACTCTTTTCCGACAATTGGCGCTTATTGGTACTTGACAGGCTGATAGTAGTCCATTTTATACCCTGATTGAATGTAATAGATTGGTTTTTGCCGAAATTGTATACTCGACTACACACCCCCACTCGCAAGAGTACGCTATGCAACCCGATTTCGGCTCATTCATCCGCAGGAAACTACTTAAAAAAGGACTGTCTATCAGTCAGTTGGCGACTATTTCCGGGGTCAGCCGCAAGGCGATCTACAACCTGCTTGATGGCAAGGTGGGGGAAGCCAAGATCATGACCCTGATCAAAATCGCCGAAGCCCTCGATATGCACCCGATGGAATTGTTCAGCGTCTACTTCCAGTACAGCAGTTTCACCTACCACGGCAGCATGGAAGGCCGCACCGTAAGCCTTGCCGAAGGGGACGACATCGGCTTTCTGGGCGACATCACCTACCCCGACGGTCAAACAGTCGCCGTCAACACCACTTTTGAAAAAATCTGGCGCATCCAAAACACCGGGACTGCCGATTGGGTAGGGCGCAGCATCGTTTGTATCGACCACTTGCTGGAAGTCCGCCACCAAGACGGCAAAACCGTGACGCACGGCCTACGCTCAGCACGAAACTGCTACCCACTGCCTGACACGCCCCCGCACGGTCAAGTTGACATCACCATCAGCTTCACCGCCCCCAACCACCCCTGTACTGTCATTTCCTGCTGGAAAATGACCGATACGGCGGGCAACTACTGCTTCCCCGACAATGCCCCGCTCACCTGCATGGTGAAAGTGATCTCGCTTTAGAAGCGTTTTCCTGTTGCCCCCACACTTCCGCTATACTTGCCCTGTATTCCCGGCAGGTATGGCAACCATGCAAAAACTCCCCATTGGCATCAGCAGCTTTAGCGAAATTCGTAAAGGCGATTACGTTTACGTCGACAAAACCGCGTTGATTGAGCAGTTAGTCACGAGTGGGCGTTATTACTTTTTGTCGCGCCCGCGCCGTTTCGGGAAATCCTTGTTGGTGGATACGTTGAAGGAGTTGTTTGAGGGTAATGAGGTATTATTTCGCGGTTTACACCTGCATTCGCATTGGGATTGGTCGAGAAAACACCCCGTGATCAACATCAGTTTCAACTGATGGGGTACATACTGACCGCACACAACTGGATACGCTCATCATCGGGCAACTCAAAAAGAATGCCGAACGGCTAGGAGTCAAATTACAAGAAGGGCTTATTTCACAACAATTTGCGCAATTGATTGAAGACAGTGTACAAGCCTACTCACAACCTGCGGTAGTGCTGATCGACGCATACGACAAGCCCATTCTCGACCAAATTCTGGACAGTAAACGCGCCGCCGAATTGCGTGATGGGCTGAAAAACCTCTATTCGGTGCTAAAAGGACGTGACTCACTGTTACATTTTTCATTACTAACGGGCGTTTCCAAGTTTTCACAAGTTTCTTTATTTAGTGGGTTAAATAACCTCAACGACATTACGCTGGATACACGTTACAGCGCGTTATGCGGTTATACCCACACTGATTTAGCACAGCATTTTGCAACTCACTTGCACAATGTGGATATAACGCAAGTTCAGAAGTGGTACAACGGCTATAATTGGTTAGGTGAATCAGTTTACAATCCATTTGATATTTTATTATTTATCGACAAAGGCAAACAGTTCCGCAGCTATTGGTTTGAAACAGCCACACCTAGTTTTCTGATGACACTTATTAGAAGTGAACATTATTATTTACCAGAATTAGAGCAATTTGAAATACAAGAATCCGCACTTAGCAGCATCGATATTGATAATATCCCCATTGAAATTCTATTATTCCAAACGGGTTATTTGACCATCCACGATACTTTGCAAACGGGGCATCAATCGAGCTTTGTATTGGGTTATCCTAATCTAGAGGTGAAACTCAGCCTAACAACGCATTTACTCAGCTACCTGACACCAACCAATAGTCGTGCAGCACAAATCAGTTTGCAAATCTATCGCCAATTAGCGAAGGTAGATTTAGAAGCAGTGCGCGACTTATTCAAACGCTTTTTTGCCAGCATTCCACACCATTGGTATCGCAATAACCATCTCGATCAATACGAAGGCTATTACGCCAGCCTGTTTTATGCGCACATGGTCGCCAGTGGTGCGACCACGATCCCTGAAGATGTAACATCGACCGGACAAATCGACCTCACAGTTATGCTTGAAAACAAAATTTTTATCTTTGAGTTTAAAGTGCTGGATGCTGAACAAGGCAATGGCAGCGCATTAGCACAAATCAAAGCCAAACATTACGCAGATAAATACCAAGACGGGCGTGCAGTGTATTTAGTGGGTATTGAATTCAGTAAACAAACCCGCAATATCAGCGGGTTTGCATGGGAAAAAGCGTGAGTAGCCTCAAGTATCAATACAACTTGAACTCAATCAATTCCAGTTGATGCGTGGTTTTATTGCCATAAGCAGCCCATACGGCATTGCCAACCATGAATAGCTTGTCGACTTTGTGGAAGCGTAATTTACTGCTGAGCGTTTTAGCTGGGGTAACAATGTCGCCTTGCGCATTAACCACCATCATTTTGGTAGCAAGGTAAGCGGTATCACTCCATTCTTCCCACAATACCAATAGATTCCCATTCGGCAGCGACATGGTTTTCACGCGCGAAGCATTTTTCGTTTTCGCCGTGTAGTTGGTCAGCCATTTAATCCCCGTCACCCGTTGTGCATTCAGCCCGCCACCGTAGTCATAATATTCGCCGGTTTCTGCCGTCGAACCGTTCAAAGTGGTAACAAGATTATCGGGGATCACTGTACCGCTGCTGGTCGACTTTTCAAAATCGGGGCGAATTTTAACGAAACCAATATTGTGCGCATCATTTAAACCACTGATTGCGCGGCGATTATCCAATACCTTGCCAGCCGCATCATGTTCGCCCGCAAAGATCACGGAATAACCTGTTGTGTCTTCTGCCACGCCTGCCAGTTCGGTGTAAATACGGTTATCGTTACTCCACTTATAGGTTTGTTTACCAGCCGCGTCGATTTGGTAAGGCGGCGTTTTTGTACCATTGGATAAGGTTTTAGCGGTTTGACCGTGCGCCGTTTTGAAGGTGTAAACCACGCGCGTATCTTTTTTCGCACTGGTAAAACGGTGCAAATTAATGCCACGCGGGTAATTATCACCAATCTCAATCGCGTTGAACTTCAAACCATCAGTCGATTCGGTCAACATATGGCTCATGGAATGGCTCGCGGTTTGCCCCATGTCTTTTTTCAGTGCCAAGGTATCACGATCCAACACATAAGCGTGTGAACCTTGATGATTCAAACCATCTGAACTGCGTGGGTATTGACGCGACAGCATAATGCCCACTTCGGTTGCCGATACTTGCAGACTGGTCATGTTATTACCACCTGCCAGATCACCGTAAGAAGTGACTTGTAACGGATTACCTGTGCCATTCAATTCTTTTTGGACTAACACCGCCCCCGCAGTATCCAACTTCATGGCAACCACGGATAAGGCTTTCGTAGGGTCACTGCTGCCGTTGTAATTCGGGTCTGGATTACCCGCTTCCACCAGAACGTAATACAAATTACCCAATTCATCCGTCGCCGCCGAACCCAATACGTAGTTTTTACCCGCGCTCGTGGTCAAAGTCGGTTTCGGTAATACGGTCGTGGTCGACTTACGATCTGTTGTCAACGTGGTGAGGTAGACGGTATACAAGCTACGGTCTTGCCACACGACACCCAACTTGTTAGCGGGGAACGCCATTAGGTTGTAATACTGCATCCCCGCCAAGGTAAACCCACCCGGTGCGCTGGCAGAATCGCGCAAATCGTTTGGTGTGCGCGTGTCCGGTTGTTGAATGGTGTAGTAATTCAGGTCCGCAAAACCAGTCAGCACCGCCAGATTCGCGCCCGCCACACCCATGGACAAGGTTTTTAAAGTTGTCGGTTTCGGGTCTGATGATTTCAGTGCGAAATAAACGGTTGGTTTGGTAATCGCATCCAAATCTGGCAAACAACTACTTTCAACGTATTGCCCCAGCGTAATGGCAGAACCGGGAATATGACAGGTTTTCGCAAAGGTATTATTGTCGTAGGTGTAAAGGTCGTAATCCACCTGCGCATCGAACTTCATGCGCACACGATGGTGACTGGCTAAGAATGACGTTGCTTTGGTTGTCGCCGGTGAAACGCGGTAAGCTGTGTAAGTTTTCGTACCACGCGCTAACGCCCCCATTTCAATGGGATAATTACTGTTCCCATAACCACCGCCGGTGTAACAACCGTTCTGATAAAACGCCGCGTACACATTCAGACTGCCGAGGGTATCAACCGCATCGGCATTCCCTTTACATTTAGCACCACTGGCATCGGCGGCTATTTGGGTACTCGTACCGACGGCTGTTTTGGCAGTTTGCGCGGTGAAAACATACGTACCAATTTTTGGCAGATCCGCCGCAAACCCAACAGAGGCATAGCTAGCCAGTGCTGCAATAACACTGAACGAAAGTATTTTACGTAACATAACGACATTACCCTTAGAAATATCAGGTCTGGTGATAATGCCCGTTACCACCCCTGACAAAATAGAAATGATAAGTAGAATCAATAGGCAAGCTAATCGTAACACAGGCAGATAAGAGCAAGGAATAAACAACTGTTAGCTTTTGCACTTATCGTTCAAGCGTGTGATTTCAAGGCAATGCTGAGTAATTTCGCCGTGATGTCCACAATCGGAATCACTCGTTCATAGGGCATTCGCTTCGGACCTATCACACCCAGCACGCCCAATTGTTCGCCATCCACTTCATAAGGTGCTGTTACCAAACTGCAAGCGTTGAAAACTGCTTGACCGGATTCACGCCCAATGAAAATCTTCACGCCATCCGCTTGCAAGCATTTATCCAGCAAGTGCAGGATGTCACGCTTGCGGGTAAAGGCAGCGAATAATTCACGCAATTTGGGAATGTCGGAAAGGTCATCGTAACCCATGAGATTGGTTTCACCCGCCATCACGTAGCCTTCATCTTTCGGCGCGTCTGGTGATGCAGCAACCACTTTTTCACCCAGCTCAATTGCCGCTAGCATCATGCGATTCATGTCTTCACGATGCTGACGCATATCTTCCAATAAAGCATCGCGAGCTTGTTGCAGGTCTTTGCCAATCAGCCGTTCGTTGAGGAAATTAGCCGCTTGTTGCAATTCAGCCGCCGTGACATCCTCATCCAATTGAATAATGCGGTTTTGTACCTCATTACGGTTCATCACCAAAATGGCTAAAACTTGTTGCCCGGATAAGCGCAGAAATTCAATTTGCCGAATCGCGGGCGGATTGCGCCGTGGCAGCGTCACCACCCCCGTGAGTTGAGTAATACCAGACAGCAAACTAGACGCGGATTGAATCAAACTGGTCGGATCACGTTCGGCTTTGAGCTGCCCTTGCAAAATGTGCATGGCGTGCTCTTCCAGCGGCTTGAACGTGATCAAAGTATCCACGAATAAGCGATAGCCTTGCGAAGTGGGAATGCGCCCGGCGGAAGTGTGCGGCGAACGGATATACCCCATGTCTTCCAAATCCGCCATCACATTACGAATCGTGGCGGCACTCAAATCCAAGCCGCTATTGCGGGCAAGTTGGCGCGAACCAACGGGTTGACCGTCTTGAATATAGCTTTCCACCAACACTTTCAGGATGTGGCGGGCGCGGTTATTGAGTTCAGGTGAGTGCGTTGCTGTCATGCGTTAATATATAAGGATAAATTAAGCCAGATACAAGTCCGATACGCTTGCAATTTCCGTGCAGCTTTGCCAGCCTTGCAGCTTTGCAGCAAACAAGAAGCCGTTATGAGCCTGTTTTCCCAGATTGGCATATTTACGAAACCTAATGATACCCGCGTTGATAATACCTTATTCCAGTTACATGAGTTTTTACTGCAACGAGGCTACTGTGTATTCTGCAACCAAAATGCAGCTTTAATTCTCGACCAACCTGCCATGCCACTGGAAGAACTCGCTAAACGCATTGATTTAGCGATTGTGGTTGGCGGTGATGGCACATTCTTAGGTGCAGCACGTTTATTAGCACCCTTTGAAGTGCCCATTGTTGGCATTAACCTTGGGCGCGTCGGCTTTTTGGTCGATGTTCTGCCCAACGATATGATCACACAACTAGACGCTATTCTCAGTGGGCAATACCAAGCCGAACACCGCATGGTCTTGCACGCCGAAGCCGTGCGTGATGACGAAGTTATCGGCAGCGGCGATGCACTCAATGAAGTGGTGCTGCATGTACGCGATGAAATCCGCATGATCGAATTCGATACGTGGATTGATGGTACATTCGTCAATACCCAACGTGCCGACGGCATGATCATTAGCACCCCAACTGGCTCAACCGCTTACGCATTATCCAGCGGCGGACCTATCATGCACCCTGCCCTACACGCGATTGCCCTTGTCCCGATTTGCCCACACACATTGAGTGATCGCCCCTTGGTGTTAAGTGGGCATAGCACCATTGAAATGCGCTTGTGCGAACAACGGGATATTCCCGCTCGCATCTCCTTCGACGGACACAATAACATTAATCTGGAATCCGGTGATCTAATCCGTATTCGCGCCCGCGCCGAAAAAGTGCATTTACTGCACCCCGAAGGCTACAATTACTACCACATTCTGCACACCAAACTGCATTGGGGAGTCCAGCTCTAACATGCTGACACATATCCATATCCGCGATTTTGCCATTATTGACACGCTTGATCTGGAACTACACGCCGGAATGACCGCATTAACCGGTGAAACAGGTGCAGGCAAATCCATTCTGCTTGATGCCATCGGTTTAGTGCTCGGTGACAAAGCGGATAGCCAAACCGTGCGTCACGGAGCGGAAAAAACCGACATCACCTTGAGCATTGACATTAGCCATACCCCAACCGCTCGCGCATGGCTGGCAGTGCAAGACATTGATCATGAAGAAGATACCTGCATTTTACGCCGCGTGGTCACGCAACAAGGTAAATCACGCGCTTGGATTAATGGTTCACCCAGCAATCTGAGTCAATTACGCGAACTCGGCGAACAATTGGTCGATATTCACGGGCAACATGAGCATCAATCGCTCATGAAAAAAGATGCGCAACGCCAACTGATCGACGCATTTGCAGGCAATGATGCATTACTCGATGCCACACGCCATGCATGGCAAACGTGGAAAAAACTGCACGAGCGCGTTACCCAACTCGCCACGCAGCAACAGCAATATCACGAACGTGTGGATTTATTACGCTTTCAAGCCCAAGAATTAGAGGCATTAGCCCTGCAACCCAATGAAATTGGGCAACTGGATGAAGAACTCAATCGTCTCGCCAATGCTGAACAACTCCGTACCATCGCCGCGCAAAGCTACGACCAACTGTACGAAGCCGAGCCAGCCTTGTATTCCAGCCTTGGGCGCATTATTTACGAACTCGAACAACAAGCACGGATTGACGCGCAATTAACCCCCGCCGTGGAGCTACTCACCAGTTCGCAAATTCAACTGCAAGAAGCGGCTGTGTTATTACGCGATTACGCCGAATCGCTCGACATCGACCCACAACGCTTACAATGGGTGGAAAATCGCATTGCGGACATTCGCAATATCGCCCGCAAATACCGCCTCGAACCACAAGAATTGTTCAATAAACTCGCCACGATTCAAAACGAACTCGCGCAATTGCGCAGCGATGATTACGACCTCGACACACTCACCCAACAATTAAACGCGGCGGCGAACACTTATACCGAGCAAACGGCCTTACTCAGTGCAGCACGCCGTCAAGCCGCCCAACAATTGGCGCACGGTGTGACGCAAGCCATGCAAAGTTTGGGAATGCAAGGCGGGGAATTTGCGATTCAGGTGCAAGCACTGCAACGCGATAAAGCCAATAAAACCAGTAACTTTCAAGCCACGGGCATGGACATGATTGAATTCATGGTGAGTGCCAACCCCGGTCAACCGCTCAAAGCATTGACGAAAGTGGCATCTGGTGGTGAATTATCACGTATTAGTCTCGCCATCCAAATGATGGCTGCGCAAAAAGTGACATTACCCGCGTTGATTTTCGATGAAGTTGATACCGGTATTGGTGGCGGTATTGCCGAAGTGGTTGGCAAACAATTGCGTGAATTAGGTACAAATCGCCAAGTTTTGTGCGTTACGCATTTGCCACAAGTCGCTTCCCAAGCGCATCAACACTACAAAGTCACGAAAATCAAAGGGGAAACCCATACCAGCACGGGTATTGCGCAGCTCAATACCGCACAGCGAGTGGAAGAAATCGCACGGATGATCGGCGGTATGGAAATTACTTCTGCTACCCGCACCTTAGCCAAAGAAATGCTCAAGCAATAGCATGGGCATTAATGCAAACCAACACTAACCCACAAAGCGTGCATATCGGCAAGTTTTAAACCATCCGTGCCTACACTAACGTCTACACGTTTATTAGTGAAACCAACGTTTAGCATTTTATTTTCAGGCCAAACGGTTGCTTGTAACACCCCATTTTTAACAGGCAATTTGCCGCCAATACCCCATAAATCGGCTTCTGGTAAGTGTTGCGTTGCCAATGTTACTGCCCGCCCACGCTGATCCAAACGGTAATCGGATTGAATAGCCAATTTAGGTTTTAAGGTTTGACGCATGGAACTTTTATAACCTTCACGTCCACTCAAATGCGGGTTATAGGTAACAAAACCATCCGCATCAACACTTTTCACGTCGGAAGTCAATTGACCCGTCGTGTAAGGCACATCTGACCAGTGTATTGCCCCCAATAAATCTTGGGCATTCGCATTCACCGTAATCTGCTGCGTTGGCTGCCAATTAAGATTGACATCCATTGCATAACCCATACCATCGGGTGATTGCACATCAGGTCGATCTAATAAATCGTCATCTGAATATTGATAATCTAACTTAACATTATAAGAATGTGTTTTACCCTTTTTACTGGTGACAGCAGTACCTGATAACGTACCTTTTTGCAAACCAAATCCCTGCAATACACTGCCCCCAATCGTAACATTAAGATTGTCTTTAGGCTGAAACTGCTTAGTAACATGCAATCCCTTTGCTTCAAAAACGTTTCTTTCTAATTGAAGATGATAAGTACGATTAGGCGTTAACTGATGGGACTTTTCGGTAGCATAAAAATAATCAGCAGCATCAGCATTCGGTATCATTTGATACTCTTTTCGATACAACGCACCGATACTTACATCGCCTTTTTTAACACCCATTTCGGTGGCAGTAGCACCATACATAACCTCATTAGGACGTGATGCAACTAATTTTGTATCTAACATCGCCGGTCCAACTTGCAACAGGGTTTGCGTTTGCAAATAAGGTTTTAACTCATCACCATACACATCGCTAACGAAAATAAATAGACCCGTCACGGTTAATGTTATTAATGCACTTCCAATCTGTTTCATAACAACCCTAGACAAACATAAGCCCAAACACAAACACTAAAAAAGGCAGCCATAAGACTGCCTTTAACTTACTACTCAGCGAAACAATACAGATTACTCAAATGTTTCAAAGCTGTCATCAGTGTAACGAATCATGGTCAAACCATTCGACTCACTAATTGTACCGACTTGTGTACTATTTACGGTAACGACACCAGAAGTAATTTGAGTAATTCCATCAACTTTCGTGTAATTTGCCGTTAACTTAACCCCTTGTGCATCGGAAGCAATCAAACTAAAATTCGTATCGCTTTGCGATGCAAAAGTTAAATCAAGAGCATAATCATTATAAGACAAGCTCAAGCTAACATTACTTGCATCTACTGTTTCTAAATCAGAATTCATAATAATACCAGCAAAAGCAACCGGCAAACT
The DNA here is from genome assembly GCA_039797295.1 of Pseudomonadota bacterium. Taxonomy (GTDB): domain Bacteria; phylum Pseudomonadota; class Gammaproteobacteria; order Thiotrichales; family Thiotrichaceae; genus Thiothrix. The sequence continues at coordinate 11,849 of JBDKID010000025.1, forward strand.
ATCCAATGCTAGATTGGTACTAATTTTTAATTTCGCACCCACAAAATCAACCAAACTAGCACGCGAATCTAACTTCAGAAGACCGACAACATGCGTACCTACTGCATCACCATAGCTATCATTAGCCGAATATGAAAGCCGCCACTTACCTGTATCTGTTACATGCGTATCAGATACATTATAAGTTGATTTAAATAAAGTTTCTGCCAATACTTCTTGCTCAGCAGTCACACTACCAGACGTACTATACAGTTGCTTATCACTACCAAAACCTAAATAAGCCGCCTTTGCATTGTCCTTCAACCATGGTAAGCTCGCCGGAGCGTAATTAGCATTTATTAATGGGGTTAAGCCCTCATGAGCAAAACTTAATACATTAATATCACTAATATGTTTATTCAGCCATACTGCACCTTCACCGCGCTTAAAAGCGAATGGATCAATCAAGCCTGTATTATCCATTTCCAATGAAACGCTTAATTGGTTGCCATCACCACCATTACGTTGCATCTTGGGTAAAGATACACTTGAAACCAAAGTTGTAGGCAACAAGCTCCAAGATTCTGTTAAACCCTCAGATAAAGTAACCAATTTAATCGTCGCAGCTTCAGCGGATACCTTATTATTTGAACTAGTTACAACTAAACTAATTGGCCCTTCGATTGTAATACTTTTAGCAATAGCAGGTTTATAAGCCTTTTTGAATGCAATATCAAAATTCATACCATCCAATGTGGCATTCACTTCTGCATCTTCAATACTAGCTTTAGTTAAAGTCCCTGTAATATTGCTGCCGCTCTCAGCATTTTTGACTAACTCATCCCACGTTTGACTAAGCGAAACAGTATAAGTAACATCGACACCGCCACTTAGATCACTACTTTGTAAATCAAAGCTAACCGGCTTACCTGCTTCTTCATGGAACACTAATGCAGCTGTACCGACAACATCATCATTTTCATCTTTAACATCGAATGTACTAGGAATAACCTTCCCATTCGATTTAGCGTCCACAATGGTTTGCACAGCACGATACATGGCAATAATACCCGTACTTAATACAGCACTGGTATTGCCATCCAAAGCTTCAGTTACAGCATTAATATCATCAGTCAAAGCATCTGCTGGATTCTTTAACTCAGAGAAAGAAGTTACCCATGTACGCGTTGCACTAACCATATTTTTAGCGCGTTGCACATCGGTTGCATCAATATCCCCCTCGTCCAATGGATCTGGGTCATACTGACCGTCATCACCAATCAAACCGTCTAGTTTTGTTTGGTTAGCATCAACGGAATCACGTGCTGTGCTATCCAAATCAGCATTACGTGTATCATTCAACTGATTTTTTAATTCAGCTAATAATGCTTTTAGGTTAACTGTCGTACCACCATCAAAATCACCGTCAGCGAAGTCATCAGCCCATGCTTTCAGAACACCATTAATGTCGATACCATTTTTAAAGATCAAGTCAGAAAATGCGGCTAACCACAGAGAGTACTTAATAGCATCCCCTGTTTCAGTAGTTTCTTTTGTAATATCAACAGGTTTCACATGCTAAATATTAAAACCCAGCATACTGCTAATTTGTGAATTACCATCAGAAACAGCAACTTTAGCTGATTTACCTGCTTTTAACTCTTCTACTGTTGCCGCAGCAGCCATGTGTGTGAATGGCGTAACCTGACCACTAACACTCGCATTCGCTTCAACAGGCGCGATAATCGACTGCATGGTAAAGTCAGCAGGCAAAGCCAGTACTTGACCATAAGCGACTGAACCACATCCGGCTAACGCGTCGCACACCATGCTAGCAGTATCACTAGCCGTTAATTCAAGCAATATGCCTCGACCACTGGTATAGCTTGAATCAATATTTAAAGTGTATTGCCCATCATCATTGGTGGTTGTTCTACCAATTTCTTTACCCTTCACACCAACTTCATCAATTTCATAAGCGATGACAACTCCCTGTTTCACAATACCCTTAGCCCCAGCTCCTGATACAGCAGCAACTGAAGTAGAAGGATTATTGGGATCAGGACTACCACCACTACAGCCTACTAACGTGACAGCTAAAGCAACGCTCAAAGCTAGAGAACTTTTCTTCAACATAGCAACCTCGCAAATTGCAACTCAAATTTCATGCAAGAACAGACATTTATTGATTCCGCAAGCTCAACACTCAAACGCTCAAAAAACATCAAATAGACGCAAAATAAACTAATAAGCAAAACTAATTCAAAGACCTAGAAAAGATTAATAAACAATCAAAAATATCAAAATATGATTCTAATTGATTAAAAATAACCCTAAATCAATAAAATTGATTTATAGTAAATTGAGAATAAAGATTAGTCAACCTAATGATCAAAGAAGAAAGCTATTTCTCTGAGCAAGCATAAGGAGTTCCCACTGAACACACTACGAGGCGGACGGTACAATAGAATGGAAATACATGGACAAGAAAAAACCTTACCCTAAAACAAGGGTAAAGCTTTTTTTTCAGTGAGTTATATTAAACTTTTTTGAAACTATTACTAACAGGAGCAAAACTACGACGGTGAAGCGGCGTTGCACCGTGTTCACGTAAAGCTGCCAAATGTTCTGGCGTGCCGTAGCCTTTATGTTTAGCGAAACCGTATTGCGGGTATTGCTGATCTAGCGCGACTAATTCAGCATCCCGCGCTACTTTAGCGAGAATCGAGGCGGCACTGATTTCCGCTACCGTAGCATCACCACCGACAATCGCCTGCATGTTGTAAGCCAGTTTAGGGCAACGATTACCGTCGATTTTAACCAAATCCGGCATGATGCTAAGCCCTTCCAATGCGCGTTGCATGGCTAAAAAAGTCGCTTGCAAAATATTGATACGGTCAATTTCTTCCACTTCAGCGCGTCCTAAACTCCACGCCAAAGCTTTCGCACGAATCTCAATAGCCAACTGCTCACGCTTTTTCGCCGAGAGCTTTTTGGAATCATTCAACCCCACGATGGGCTGATACGGATCAAGAATCACCGCCGCCGCAACCACTGCTCCTGCTAATGGCCCGCGTCCTACTTCGTCTACACCAGCGATTAACATTAGGCTTTCCGTATCACGAATACAGAGGCAGGAGGAATGTTGAAGAACACCGTACTGACACGTTGCACTTTAAAACCTTCACGTTGCAAACGATCAAACAAACGGACTTGCTTAACGAATGGGGTGTAACTCATTTGCACAATCGTTGAACCGCTATTCAAAGCATCACGAAAATGTTGCACCAATTTTTCAGAATAGAATGGTCCGGTAACAGGCATACACGAAACGATCAAACAATTCGCTAAACCACCATCCGACTCATCAATCGGTAAGGTGAAAAAATCTTTCGCTAACAATGGGGTATGAGCACCAAACCGTGCATGAAACTTGTGCACGAACTCACTGAGTTTTTCGACAAACACAAAGGGAATCGGCGTCTGCATGAAATATTGCGCGACTACCCCACTGCCCGTACCAACAAACACACCACGACCGTACTGTTGGAAATATCGTTCTGCCACATCGAACATTTTTACCCCGAACTGGTCGGTGGAACTGATGACAGAACCTGTGTGTTTAAGCTTAGTGAGATAGACCATCGGTTTATGCCTGTTTATTTTTCATAAAAAAGTTAAGGATAACATTGGCAGCCGTTTGACTGGCATTTTTTTGTAGCTGCCCATGTAATTCTCGGAAACGTTGCAAAAGATAAGCGTGTCGCGCCACAGGTAACGTAAATAAATCTTCCACTGCTTGCGCCAACCGTGCAGGTGTCACCTGTTCTTGTAGGATTTCGGGCACGAGTTCTTCATTGGCAAGGTGATTGGGCAACGTCACGTATTTGACTTTCAATAACTTAAACGTGCGTAACAACCACATGGTAAAAGGTGCAACACGATAAGCTGCCACCATTAACCGCCCTGCCAACATGCCTTCCAATACTGCTGTACCGGATGCCAATAAAATCGCATCGGCGGCTTGCATTAATGTACGCGACTGACCATCAAGGAATTGTAACGGTAATTGCGGCGTGTGTTCTTGATGCAATTGGGTTAATAGTTCACGCAAACGTGCATTAACCACTGGTGTAACAAACACCCAAGTAGGATGTTGCTGGTGTAATTGTTGTGCTGCTAACAAAAAGTCGGGGGCAAGGCGGCGAATTTCACCAGTACGACTTCCCGGCAATACGGCAATGATCCGCTGCTTATTGGGTAAATCAAGCTGTTGCCGCGCTGTTTGTTGGTCAGCATCAAATTCAACTTCATCCGCTAACGGATGCCCAACAAATGCCGCATTAATGCCGTATTGATGGTAGAAATCCACCTCAAAGGGAAACAGGGTCAACATCAAATCCAAGTTACCCTGCATTTTGCGCACACGCTTTTGCCGCCATGCCCAAACCGAAGGACTAACATAATGGGTGGTTGGAACACCAATTCTGTGTAATTTTTTTGCTAATGGCAGGTTAAAATCGGGTGCATCCACTCCAATGAATAAATCGGGTGGATTTTGTTGCCAACGTTCAAACAACTGACGACGAATCGACAATAATTCCGGCAAATGCTTCAGCACTTCGACTAAACCCATCACCGATAACTTTTCTAGCGGGAACAGGCTTTGACATCCGGCAGCCTGCATTTCTTGCCCAGCAATGCCTTCAAACTCAAGATCCGGGCATTGCTGCCGTAGCGCAATAATCAACCGCGCGGCGAGTAAATCACCCGATGCTTCCCCTGCAATAATCGCGATCCGCTTCATGCGTTTAACGGATGATCCCCCGCTGACTTTGGCGGCAAAATGTGAGTAATAATTGAATATCTTCATGCTCACCAAAACTGCTTTCAATTTTGCTTAAAGCTTCTACGGTGGTGAGATTCTGACGATACAAAATACGATGGGCTTCCTTAATCCGATGCAAGGCATCTTTACTAAACCCACGACGTTTCAAACCTTCTAAATTAATACTGTGTGGTTCGGCTGGACTACCCGATACCATTGCATACGGCGGTACATCTTTGCCAATCGCTGACCCCATGCCAGTGAAAGCATGTTCGCCAATCACACAAAATTGGTGAATGAGGGTGAAGCCACCCAAAATAACCCAATCACGAATTTCCACATGACCCGCTAACGTAGCACTGTTAGCAAAAATCGTGTTGTTACCAATGGTGCAATCGTGCGCAATGTGCACATAAGCCATGATCCAGTTGTCATCACCGATCACGGTTTTGCCTTTGTCTTGCACCGTACCGCGATTAAACGTACAACATTCGCGGATTACATTGCGATCACCGATAATAAGCTCGGTCGGTTCGCCTTTAAATTTTTTGTCTTGTGGTGCTGCACCAATTGAGGCAAATGCGTAAATCTGATTTTCCACGCCCATACGGGTTGGGCCGTCAATCACCACATGTGAAGCAATGCGCGTGTCACGCCCAATCACCACATCTGCCCCAACCACGGTATACGCGCCGACTTCCACCCCTTCCGCTACCTGAGCAGAAGGGTGAATCACAGCCGTCGGATGAATCAGACTGCTCAAGCAGCATCCTCTTTTTTCGCCGCGCACATCAGTTCTGCCGACGCAACCAATTTATCATCGACATAAGCTTCGGCATTAAATACCCACATAATGCCTTTACGCTTCAACAAACTCACACGCAATTCTAACTGATCACCGGGTACAACAGCTTGCTTAAAACGCGCTTTATCAACCGCGACTAACATGTACAAAGTATCTTGTTGCGGTTCTTCACCCATAGTACGAAAGCCGAGCAAGCCTGTTGCTTGTGCCAATGCTTCGATAATCAATACACCCGGCATGATCGGCTGATTGGGGAAATGCCCATTGAAAAATGGCTCATTGTGGGTAACATTTTTAATTGCCCGTAATGATTTGCCAATTTCAAATTCTAAAACACGATCTACCAACAAAAACGGGTAGCGATGTGGAAGGTAATTCTTAATCTGGTTGACGTTCATCGTTCCCATGTGTACCTCAAAGTGTATCCTTATTCTGTAGCGCGGCGAGTTGTTTTTCTAACTCCACTAAACGACGCGCTAAGGTATCCAATTGATTAAAGCGCACCGCATTTTTACGCCATTGCGCTGCTTCTGCTATCGTTGTGCCAGAAGAATAAACTCCGGCCTGTGTAATAGAATGCGTAACAAAAGTCGTGGCCGTAATCGTAACGTGATCAGCAATTTGCAAATGCCCCGTAATAGCGCACATCCCAGCAATGCGACAATAACGCCCAATGCGCGTACTGCCAGCTATCGCAGTACAGCCCGCAATCGCCGTGTAGTCGCCGATTTGCACGTTATGTGCCACTTGGATCAAATTGTCTAATTTAACCCCATTACCAATGTAAGTAGATCCCATTGCTGCACGATCAATAGTCGTGTTAGCGCCGATTTCAACCTCATCACCTATCACGACATTGCCAATTTGCGGTATTTTATACCAAGTTCCTTGATTAGGAGCGAAACCAAAACCATCCGCGCCTACTACAGCTCCGGCGTGAATAATACCACGTTGACCAATTTGCGTATTATACCCCAATGTGACATTCGGATAGAGCCGCGTCTTCTCACCAATGCGACTGTTCATGCCAATGACGCACCCAGCCCCAATCGTGACACCATCCGCACACACGACCCCTGATTCTAAAACAGCGTGCGCACCAATGGTGCATCCATCGCCTAATACCACATCATCGGCAATCACTGCTGAGGGGTGAATACCTAAGTCTGCACAAGGTGTGGGGTATAACAGGGTGACAACTTTAGCATACGCGAGGTAAGGATCACGATTAATCAATGCGTTTCCCGCATAATCAGCAGCTAAATCCGACGTGAGAATTAATGCACCGGCCTGAGAACTTTGCAGAAAATGGCGATACTTGCCGCCACGAATGTAACTAATGTCCGTTGCTTGTGCTTGCTCGACGGAAGCCACCGCAGCAACACGGTAGGATGCATCACCCTGCACTTGCGAACCCGTTAGTTCTGCAAGTTCCTGCAACGAATAGTTAGCTGACATAACAAACAAATCCTATTTCTGGTTAGCAGGCTGGGGGACAGCCGTTTGATTTTTACGCACGACGAGGTAGGCTAAAACTTGCGCCGTCATATCAATACGAGTACTGGCGGTAATATATGTATTTTCACGAAACACAATATCGATCCCTTCTTTTTCACGCACTTTATCAATAGCGGTGAAAATTTCGGTCTGGAGCTTATCCAAGGCTTGCGCTCGATCATTACTCACTGCATCGCGATAATCTTCCAGACTACGCCGATAAGTGCGTTCGCGGCTACGCAAATCACGCTCTTGTTGCAATTGCGCATCTGCCGTCAAGCTACCAGCTTCAACTTGCTGCTTTAGCTCATCTTGTGCTTGCTTAATCGCATTCTTTTCGGTGTCTAACTGCTGTTCTAATGCCGCATATTTACTTTTCAGAACACTATCCGCTTCAATTGCCTGCGGGGATTTTTCCAGTAAATCAGCGACATTTACCACCGCAATGCGTGGATTAGCGGCAAATTGCGCACCAGTTTCTGCCAATGCATTCGACTGGCACAGGCATAACAATGCAGCTAACAACCAATGAAATAGCCATTGCTTACCATTTGTCATGCCTGAACCTTCACTCATAATGTTTAGAAAGATGCCCCGATGCTAAACTGAACTTTCTGCTGCTTATCGTCATCCTTAGCATTCAATGGCTTGGCGTAGCTAATTTCAAATGGCCCAATGGGTGACAACCAGACTGCACCCACACCAGCTGAATAACGCAAATCCTTGGCCTCAAATGCACCAGAATTTTTGAATACGTTACCCGCATCCACGAAAGTGCTCATTTTCAAACCTTTCACATCTTCTGCTAATGGCATGGGGAATTGCAGTTCCGCCGAAGCAGTCGTCAAGAAGTCACCACCGAGTGGATCACCATTGCTATCTTTCGCCGAGCTATCGACCCCTAACGAGCTGTCTTCAAAGCCACGCACAGAGCCAATACCACCTGCATAATATTTATCGAAGAACGGTACGCTATCCAATTTACCAGAGGCATTACCTGTCCCCACTTTGCCTTTCGCCGCAAACGTTACGTTTTCGCTCACGGGTACGTATACCGACCCATCATAGCTTAACTTTTGGTATTGCAAATCACTGCCCGGTGCAGCCACTTGTAAGGAAACACGATGCCGCTGACCTTCCGTTGGAAAAATACTACGATTACGTGTGTCGTGTACGTAACTGGCGGTCGCCGGAACTTGCGTAAACTTATTACCATTAGTGTTCACAAAATCCGTAATATGCGTCGCAGGATTGCTACCTAACACAATTTCACGTTTTTCCCCACTGACGCTGGCGTACACAGAATCATGCTCACTAATCGGCACGGTGTAGTTAACTGACGCACCATAACGGTTCGAGGCATAACTGGAAATATTCCCCGCTTGCGCATCGTACTTATTGTAGTAAGTGCTAAAACCACGGCTAATACCATCCGGCGTATAGTACGGATTGGTGTAACTCAAGCTGTAGTCCTTATTCACCTTACTATTGTCAAAGTTAACGTCTAATTGTTTACCAGACCCCATAAAGTTGTCTTGGTTCAAATTGATGTTAAATAACATACCTTGAGACTGCGAATAACCCGCACCAACACGGAATTGGTTAGATGAACGCTCTTTGACCGTCACAATCAAATCCACTTGGTCTTCCGTACCCGCAACTGGCTCAGCCGCAATGCTTGCATCTTCCACATAAGGCAAACGCTCCAAACGCACTTTAGAACGATCCACCTGCTCCTTAGAGAACCAAGAACTTTCTAACTGACGCAATTCACGACGATACACTTCGTCTTTGGTACGGTTGTTACCACGAATATCAATACGGCGCACATACGTCCGTTTACCAGTATCAATATCTAACGTAATACCAACCTGTTGATTTGCCTCGTCAAAAGCGGGAACTGCTTTCACTTTAGTGAAGGCATAGCCTTGTGACCCCAACTTTTCTGATAAATTCTTGCGCGTTTCTTCTAAATCTTTTTGCGAGAACAATTGACCTTGTTTAATCTTAATCGCTGCCGCCAATTGCTCCTGCGACAAGCCCGGATTACCCGCCACATTCACCTGACCCACCCGATAAGGATTCCCCTCATTCACGGTTACGGTCAGGTAAACACTTTTCTTATCCGGCGAAGCTTTGACATCCGTCCCCGTAATCTGGAAGTTTAGATAACCATGATCGCGGTAGAACGATGTCAAGTTGTCTAAATCGCCAACCAACTTTTCTTTGGAATACTTATCTTTGTCACTCAAAAATGGCACAGACAAAGTACCACGCGGCCCCGACTCTAACTGTTTCAACAACACCGCTTCGGAGAATGCTTGATTGCCCTGAATTTTCAGTTGTTGAATACGCGTCACGCTACCTTCATTAACCGTAATATTAATCGCTACCCGATTACGCGGCAGGGATTCAATCACGGTTGCAATATCAGCATTGTAATAACCCATGCTGTGGTATTGATCGCGCAACTCGCCATCAATCTGCTCAAGGGCGGCTTGATTGAGCGTGTCACCTTTATTCAGCTTGGCAGACTTCAAAGCTTCCATGATTTTATCGGTCGGAATCTTATGATTGCCTTTAATATTGATCTCACCGATAGCCTGACGCTCAACCACATTGACGACTAATACATCGCCACGTTGCCCCAACTTCACATCCTGAAACAAACCACTGTCTAGCAATGCCTTCACAGCATTCGCTGACTTCGATTCATCAAATGTTTGACCCACTTGCGCAGGCAAGTAACTTAATACCGTACCGGCTTCCACGCGCTCCAAACCGTTCACTTCAATATCACGGACGACAAACGCGGCAGCCCACGCACTCTGCGACAGAACGACCATGCAACTGGAAATGGAAATACCGATGATGTGTTTTTTCATAATTAATTCATTAACCGCATGAGATCATTATACAAAGCCAGCATCATCAGTCCTCCGATGAATGCCATCCCGATTTTTAATCCAACTGCCTCAAACTGTTCAGTAACAGGGCTACCTTTCACCAGCTCAATGAGGTAGTACAGTAAATGTCCACCGTCTAACATAGGAATCGGCAACAAATTCAGTACTCCCAAACTCACACTCACAATGGCTAAGAACCCTAAAAAGGCAATCACACCAATGGAGGCAGTTTCACCCGCGAATTGTGCAATCGTGACAGGCCCACTGATGTTCTTGATGGAAACCTCACCAGTCACCATTCGCCCCATCAGTTTCAGTGTCACGAGTGACATTTGTTTTGTTTTCAGCACCCCACGCCACAAGGCTTCTAGTGGCGCGTAATGCTGCGTGAAAATCAACTTAGTGTGCATAGCTTTGGTCATGTATTGACCAACCGCTGCCCCAATACCGCCAACTGTTTTACCATCGACTTGCTTCGCTTCAGGTGTCACGCTGATATTAAGCTGCTCAGCATCCCCACGCGCGATTTGCAAATCCATCGATTTTGCATTGTGCTGTTGAACATACACGACAAACTGTTGAGCATTGTCTAGCTCTTTGCCATCCACTAACAGAATCTTGTCTTGCGCCTTCAAACCAGCACGTTGTGCAGGCGAATTTGCCAGAACTTCGGCAATCCCTATACCACGCACCCATAATGATAAACCGATTTTATCCAAAAAGTCTGTTTCGTCTTTGAACATGGGCTTATTCCCCAAGTCCAACACGCGCACAGCATCCTCATTATTTCGGGTTTTTACCGCAATATTGATGCTGGAGGACTTCAAATATTCCTCAACTAACACCATCCGCGCATCTTCCCACGACTCCACTGCCTCATTATTCACACTCAGTAACTGATCCCCTGTTTGGAAACCAGCACGAGCAGCAGGGGTGTTAGCTTCAACATCCACAATCGGACGCGCTACCTCAACCCCGACCATAAAAGTCAGTGCATAAATAACAATCGCCAAAAGAAAATTCGCAGCCGGACCTGCAACCACAATCGCAGCCCGTTTCCAGACAGGTTGACGATTAAATGCACGCGGCAAATCAGCTTCAGGAATACGTTCCCCCGCCTCACACTCGCGTTCATCTAACATTTTGACATAGCCACCCAATGGTAAAGCGGCAATCACGTATTCGATTTGATCCACATCTTTCGACACACGCTTCCATAGCGGCTGACCGAATCCGATTGAGAATCTCAGAACTTTAACACCCAGTTTGCGGGCGACCCAATAGTGTCCGAATTCATGCACTGTTACCAACACACCAATCGTCACTAAAAACGCAGGAATAATAATCAGCAAACTCATAATCAGTGTAATTTCTTGTTTTTTATCCAAGATAGTGACTGTACACGGCTTTCCCTATCCTGAACAATAATATCTTGAAGATTTGTGGGTGTTCCTGTGGAGGCTTGGCGCATAATTGCTCCCACCAACGCAGGTATATCAGTAAACGCAATTTCTGCTTGTAAAAATGCCTTTACCGCTTCTTCATTCGCTGCATTTAACGCAATCGTCGCGTAGCCGCCGAGTGCGTGTGCTTCATAAGCTAACCCCAAACACGGAAAACGCGCGAGATCAGGGCGTTCAAAATCCAACCGCGCGACTGCAAATAAATCCAATGCCGCCACACCGGAAGCCAGTCGTTCCGGCCAACCCAAAGCATAAGCAATCGGGGTACGCATGTCAGGATTACCCAATTGCGCTAGCACCGAACCGTCGTTGTAAGCAACCATTGAATGGATGGTGCTTTGTGGATGCACCACCACTTCGACTTTTGCAGCAGGCAAACCAAACAACCAACAAGCTTCGATGACTTCCAGTCCTTTATTCATTAAGGTTGCTGAATCCACCGAAATTTTTTGCCCCATCGACCAGTTAGGATGCACCACTGCTTGGGCGGGTGTAACACTTTGCAAAGCGTCTGCCGACCAAGTACGGAAAGGCCCACCCGATGCGGTCAATAACAGCTTTTCCACACCGTTTTTGCCATCAGCCGGTAAGCATTGGAAAATCGCATTGTGCTCGCTATCAATCGGCAGTAACTCCGCACCATTTTCACGGACAGCATCCATGAACAACTGCCCCGACATAACGAGTGCTTCTTTATTCGCCAGCATAACGCGCTTACCAGCACGCGCTGCGGCTAAGGACGGCAATAAACCTGCCGCCCCCACAATCGCCGCCATCACATAATCAACGGCTGCGTGACTAGAAACCCAAACCAATGCTTCTTCACCGCTCAACACTGCGGTTTCGCTACCTGCTTGGCGTAATTGTTGCGCCAATTGTTCTGCCGCAAGCGCGTCTACCATCACTGCGTAACGTGGGCGAAACTGTAAACACTGTTCCAGCAACCGTGTGACATTACGGTGAGCTGTCAGGGCAAAAACGTGGAAACGTTCGGGATGACGCGCAAGCACATCGAGCGTACTGACACCGATACTACCGCTTGCACCCAAAATCGTAATCGATTTACTGCTAAAAGTCGGCATCATTACAGAATCCATAACAAACCTAAGGTGAAAATGGGTGCTGCGGCTAACATGCTATCCACACGATCTAAAATCCCACCGTGTCCCGGCAATAATGAACCGCTATCTTTAACCCCAGCTTCGCGTTTCAATAAGCTTTCAAACAAGTCCCCCGCTACCGACAAGCACACAACTAACATAGAAACTGCAATGAATCGTGCAGAAATGCCCGCAGGCAAATTCAACCACAACGGCCCCATCGCAGCCCAAACGCTAGTAGCAGCCAATGCACCGTAAAAACCTTCGCGAGTTTTACCAGGGCTAAGTGCGGGAGCGAGCTTAGTTTTGCCAAAAGCACGCCCGCTAAAATAAGCTGCCGTATCGGCTAAAGCTATCAGACCAATCAGATATAACACATAATGCGGATCCATTCTGTGTAGTCTAAACAACGCAAACCAAGCAGGAATCAGCACAAAAATACCAAACAAGCGCATGAATTTGGCATGACGCTGATACTTACCGATATAACTTGCATAGGTAAATAATGCCAATAAGATGCTTGCCCAAACGGGAATACTGATCCATAAAATCGTGCTAATCGGTACAGTAAAAAATAACAATGGCGCAGAAAAAAGCATCAACAATAACGAATCTTTTGCTTGTGGATTCGTACCGAATGCAGTTAATGCCGACCATTCGCGACTCCCCAAGCCAACAATAACCACTAAGGCGAATGCACCAAAGAGCTGTGAAGGTAGCCACAAAATACTGCCGAATACAACACAAATGAGAATGACACCCGTAATAATACGCTGTTTAAGCACCTTGTCCTCCACCATTCACCTGATCACCCGTCATACCAAAACGGCGTTGACGGCGGGCAAAATCGGCAAATGCTTCTTGTAAACGTTGTTCGTCGAACTCAGGCCACAACACATCAGTAAAATACAATTCAGCGTAAGCCAACTGCCATAATAGAAAATTACTAATCCGTTGCTCACCACCCGTCCGAATAAATAAATCTGGCGCGGGTAATTGCCCCGTTGCCAAATAACGATCAAACAGAGATTCCGTGAGCTGCTCAGTAGACAATTCACCAGCAACAATCTTTTCTGCCAACAATTGTGCGGCATGGATAATATCCCAACGCCCACCATAATTGGCAGCAATCAGTAAATGCATACCCGTACAAGCCGCTGTTAGGCTTTCAACCTGAGCAATTTTAGCTTGTAATTCCATCGGGAAAGCCGCGCGATCACCAATAAAACGCATCCGCACATTATGACGTTGCAAAGCTGTGGCTTCACGTTCGAGTGCAGACATGAATAAAGACATTAAACCACTGACTTCTTCTTCGGGACGTTTCCAGTTTTCACTGCTAAACGCAAACAGTGTGAGACACTCCACACCCGCATCACTACAGGAGCGAATCACTTTTCGGGTTGCTTCAACCCCACGATGATGCCCCATAATTCTGGGTAAAAACCGAGCTTTGGCCCAGCGACCGTTTCCATCCATAACAATGGCAACATGCCGGGGAACAGCATTTTTTTGTGAGATATTTGACATTTGTTCCCGCAAACTAGCCGCCCATGTTGGGCGGCATGAATTAAGTTATTAGACTTCCATCAATTCTTTTTCTTTTTTCTCCAGCACAACTTCCACTTCTTTAATGTAGTGATCAGTCAATTTCTGGATGTCGTCAGCAGCACGACGTTCTTCATCTTCGGAAATTTCTTTTTCTTTCAATAAAGCTTTGAAATCAGAGTTTGCATCACGACGAATGTTACGAATCGCAACCCGTGCGCCTTCTGCTTCACTTTTAACCACTTTTACCAAATCACGGCGGCGTTCTTCAGTCAAAGCCGGTAATGGCACTCGAATAACCGTACCATCATTGGAAGGGTTCAACCCCAAATTCGATATCAAAATGGCTTTTTCAATCTTGCTTGCCATCGGTTTTTCCCAAGGCACGACTTTGAGTGTACGGGCATCTTCGGAACTGATATTCGCCACTTGGCTTAACGGCACATCTGAGCCGTAGTAATCAACCGTTACCTGATCCAACAAACTTGGATGAGCACGCCCAGTACGTACTTTTGCCAAATCATGTTTCAGGGATTCGATGCTTTTTTGCATCCGTTGCTCTGCATCTTTTTTAATGTCTGCAATCATGTTTCTCAAACCTCAACCAGAGTTCCAACAGTCTCACCACTAACAATAGCGGCAAGTGCCCCCGGTGCAAACATATCAAAGACACCGAGGGGAAGTTTATTATCACGGCACATTACCATTGCCGTTAAATCCATCACACCCAACTGACGTTGAATAGCGTCATCGAAGGATAACCGATCAAAGCGTTTAGCCGCAGGATTTTTTTTCGGATCAGCATCATAAATACCATCAACCTTAGTCGCTTTGAGCAGCAAATCACACTGCAATTCGACCGCGCGTAAACTGGCGGCTGTATCCGTGGTAAAAAACGGATTACCCGTTCCTGCCGCACAAATCACAATGTGACCTTGCGCTAAATAGCGGCGTGCAGTGTGCGCAACGTATCGCTCACCCACTTGGTCAATCCCCAAAGCAGTGAGAACGCGGCAATTACCACCTAACTTTTCAATGGCGTCTTGCATTGCTAAGGAATTCATTACGGTAGCCAGCATTCCCATTTGGTCGCCACGTACCCGATCCATGCCTTTTTCGGCTAAACCCGCGCCACGAAATAAATTCCCACCACCGATAACAATGGCAACTTGTACGCCAGAATGTTGAACGGCTAAAGCTTCACCAGCAACACGGTAAAGAATATCGGGATCAATGCCAGAGTCTTGGTTGCCTAAGAGGGCTTCACCACTCAGCTTAAGGAGGATGCGCTGAAAACGAGGGGTGCTAGATGACATGAAAACGCCTACTGCTATTAAAGTGGGTGTATTTATACAGGGGACAACAAAAAGGGGCAACCTGTGCCCCTTTTTTTGTGCTACATGGCACGATTTTCCAGAAGATTACGCATTGCCAGCCGCAGCCGCTTGTGCAGCTACTTCATCCGCAAAGTTTTCTTGCTTCTTCTCGATACCTTCACCAACTTCCAGACGGACGAATTGGCTAATGCTCGCACCTTTTGCTGCTAACAGATCACCAACGGTTTGGTCTGGATTCATGACGAATGGTTGACCCACCAATGTGATTTCGCCGAGGAATTTCTTCATACGGCCAACAACCATTTTCTCAGCGATCTCGCGTGGTTTACCACTCTGCATCGCGATGTCGATCTGGATGTTGCGCTCACGCTCAACGATTTCAGCCGGAACACCTGTTTCATCAACACAAACCGGACGGCTTGCAGCGATGTGCATCGCAATGTGTTTACCAACTTCAGCATCACCGCCGTTCAAGCAAACCAAAACACCGATGCGAGCACCGTGTTGGTAAGAAGCGACTTGGCCTTCAGCAGCATCAACCAATTGGAAACGACGTACTTGGATGTTTTCACCGATTTTAGCAATCAGTGCAGTACGGCATTCTTCAACGGTTTGACCGTTTTCTAAGGTCAATGCTGAAATCGCAGCAACATCAGCCGGTTGAGCAGCCAATACTGCCGCACCAACTGCATTAGCGAACTCAACGAAGTTGCTATCGTTAGCAACGAAGTCGGTTTCACTGTTTACTTCTACCATTGCAGCTTGTTTCGCATCGCCAGAAATAGCCACAACAATGCGACCTTCCGCAGCAACACGACCCGCTTTCTTGTCTGCTTTCGCTGCACCTGATTTACGCATCAGGTCGATTGCAGCTTCCATGTCCCCGTTGGTATCACCAAGGGCTTTTTTACATTCCATCATGCCTGCGCCAGTACGTTCGCGCAGTTCTTTCACCATTGCAGCAGTAATTGCCATGTAAAGTAACTCCTTATCTCTACGCAACAGGGCTTATTCAGCAGCACCTGCGGTTTGCTCAGCTTCTACAACCACTTCTTGAGCTGCTTCTTCAGCAAACTCTTGCGGAACAGCCGCTGTCGCGTGGCCTTCGTTCACCGCATCGGAGGTAGCAGAAACGTACAGTTGAATCGCACGAATCGCGTCATCGTTACCTGGGATAACGTAGTCAATACCTTGCAGGCTATTGTTCGTATCCACAACGCCGATAACCGGAATACCCAGTTTGTTCGCTTCTTGAACTGCGATTTTTTCGTAACCTACGTCGATAACGAAAATCGCATCTGGCAAACCTTTCATGTCTTTGATGCCGCCGAGGCTGCGTTCCAATTTCTCAGATTCGCGCGTCAACATCAGGACTTCTTTTTTGCCCAATTTTAAGAAAGTGCCGTCTTCAGCCATTTTTTCCAGTTCTTTCAAACGACGGATGGACTGTTTAACGGTTTTGAAGTTGGTCAACATACCACCCAACCAACGATGGTTGACGTATGGCATTTTGCACGCTGCTGCTGCATCACGCACGGCTTCACGCGCAGAACGTTTAGTACCAACGAACAGAACTTTACCACCCTTGGAAGCCAATTTACCGACAACGTTCATCGCGTCGTTAAACATTGGCAAGGTTTTTTCCAAGTTGATAATGTGAATTTTGTTACGTTCACCGAAGATGAACTGACCCATTTTAGGGTTCCAGTAACGAGTTTGGTGACCAAAGTGGACACCAGCTTCCAGCATTTGACGCATGGTAACTTTAGGCATTGAGGTATCTCCTGTCGGGTTATGCCTCCATACACCCCATCGACACAACTAGGTTCACAAACCATTCGATTCGCTTAATTACCCAGCACCCTGTGCGACGTGACGGCGTATGTGTGAATTAAAAAACAATGTGTAAAACAATTTGCGCTTAGCGCGGCGGCTTTATACCATGAAACGCTTTTAAGTGCTACCGGGAAACTACGGCAAATGGCGAAGACAGCAGAACAGCTCAATATCCATATCAAAACACCAGAAGAAATCGAAAAGATGCGGGTGGCGGGCAGATTAGCCGCTGAAGTATTGGAAATGATTGCGCCACACATTGAGCCGGGTGTAACCACCAATGAATTGGATCGTATTTGCCATGATTACATGGTAAACGTGCAACAAGCGATCCCCGCACCATTAAATTATCGTGGCTTCCCGAAATCCATTTGCACCTCGGTGAATCATCAAATTTGCCACGGCATTCCTAGCGATAAAGTTTTGAAAAAAGGCGATATTGTCAATATCGACATTACCGTGATCAAAGATGGTTATCATGGCGATACCAGCAAAATGTTTATCATCGGGCAACCCACCATCCCCGGCAAACGCTTATGTGAAATCACGCAACGCTGCCTGTACTTGGGCATTACGCAAGTCAAACCGGGCGCAACATTGGGTGATATTGGTAAAGTGATCCAAAATTATGCGCATAGCCAACGCTGTTCAGTAGTGGAGGAATATTGTGGGCATGGTATAGGTAAAAGCTTCCACGAAGACCCACAAGTGCTGCATTACTACACCAAAGACAGTGACCGAATTATTTTACGACCGGGCATGATCTTCACCATCGAACCCATGATCAACTTGGGTAAACGCCACATTAAACAACTCCCTGACAAATGGACAGTCGTTACCAAAGACCACTCACTGTCTGCACAATGGGAACACACCATTTTAGTCACCCAAGACGGTTTTGAAATCCTTACCCTGCGCAAAGAAGAGGCAGACTGGCAAGCCAATTTATGATTCGCACCAATCCATTGCTCGATATTCACGATAAATTGCTGACGCGGGAAATTTTGCGCATTGCCGATTACGCCCAAGCCATTCGTGAAGCACGTCAACTGTTAGGCGATGCATTTCGCGCGGGTACAGACATTCGCGAATTACTCTACCACCACGCGGAATTTATTGACGAATTATTGCGCCATTTGTGGAAAGCCTATGGTGCGAAACAACGCCAATTCGCCACTTTGGTTGCAGTCGGTGGGTACGGACGCCGTGAGCTACATCCCGCATCGGATGTCGACCTCATGATTTTGCTGCAAACCCAGCCTGATGCAGATTGCCGTGAACGCTTAGCCGCATTCATCACGCTATTATGGGACATTGGTTTAGATGTCGGGCACAGCGTTCGCACCTTAGATGAATGCATTGACGAAGCCCGTCAAGACCTTACGGTTATTACTAACCTGATTGAATCGCGTTACCTCAGTGGCAATGAAAACCTGTTTATTACTATGCAGGAATCGATTGCCCCCGACCGCATGTGGGATAGCCGCACCTTTTTATTGGCAAAATTGGATGAGCAACAAAAACGCCACCTCAAATTTGGTGATACCTCGCACCGGGTTGAACCCAATTTAAAAGAAGGACGTGGCGGTTTACGCGACATTCACACCATTGGCTGGGTAACATTGCGTGAATATGGCATGTTTTCCTTGCAAGAACTCTACGAAAAACGCCTATTAGAATACGATGAATACGAAACGTTACGCGCGGGTCGTGAATTTTTATGGCGCATTCGTTTTGCCCTACATGAATTAGCACGGCGTAAAGAAGACCGTTTATTATTCGATTACCAACGCACATTAGCGCATTTATTTGGTTATACCGACGATACGAATAATGAAAGTATCGAAACCTTCATGCAGCGTTATTACCGTACCATTACGGAACTGGAACGTTTAAGTGAAATGCTAATGGGGATTTTCCGTGAACGCATTCTCACACGACAACCACCATCGCCAGAAATGCTGGGTGAGTGGTATCAAAAACACGGTAATTTAATTTCGGTAAATTCGCCTGATGTTTTCGTGCTTTATCCGACAGCATTATTGGAAATTTTCTTGCTATTGCAAATGACTCCCGGTGTTACTGGTTTAACCCCCGGTACGATTCGCTTGATTCGGCACAATTTGCATCGCATTGATAATGGTTTTCGCCAACAATCGCGTCATCGTCAATTATTCATTCAAATTCTGCGTCAACCTAAAGGTATTACCTTTGTGATGCGTTTAATGAATCGCTACGGGATTTTGGCGGCCTATATTCCGGCTTTCGCGAACATTGTTGGTCGGATGCAATACGACTTATTCCACATGTATACGGTGGACGAACACACACTGTTCGTATTGCGCAACTTACGTCGTTACAGTACTGAAATTGGCGCACAAGAATTGCCGTTTTGCTCAGAAGTCTTTAAAACGCTGCGTAACCCAGAGTTATTGTATTTAGCCAGTTTATTCCACGATATTGCCAAAGGTAGACACGGTGATCATTCCGAATTAGGTGCGGAAGATGCCTTTGTATTTTGCCGTGAACACGGTTTGAATTTACATGATGCCTCATTGGTACGCTGGTTAGTACGCAATCATTTACTGATGAGCATGACCGCACAACGCAAAGACATTAGTGACCCCGCTATTATTCAAGAATTTGCTGAACAAGTAACATCACAAAGTCGTTTAGACGGTTTATTCTTATTAACTGTCGCCGACATTCGCGGCACGAATGCCAAACTTTGGAATGGCTGGCGGCAAGCCTTATTACACGAACTGTATCATTCAACACGTAATTTACTACGCAATCGCACGGCTTTATCGCGCGAAAGTAATTTACTGTTAGAAGAAAAACGCCAAGCGGCTTTAGAACAATTGCTGCAAGAAGGTTTTGCTGAACGTGCTTGCGTGCATTTGTGGGATCAGTTTGGTAGTGACTACCATTTACAACATTCAGTCGAATCCGTGGTATGGCACACGCGCAATATCCTACGTCAAAGCAAAGAAAACCCGACGATTATTCAAATTCGTCGCACACTTTCCGGCAGTAGTAATGTCATTTTTGTTTATACGCAAGACCGCGACGATTTATTCACCCGCGTATTAGCTTCGATGGAACAATTGAATCTCAATGTGGTACAAGCACGCATTGTTTCCACCACCGATAGTTATGACTTGTACACCTTGCACATTTTAGGACCAAATAATCAAGTTATGACTGATCCTGATGAATTGCAACAAATTGCGGAAACAGTATGGATTAACCTCGAATGTGAAAAGCCATTACGCCCTGTACATCATAAACCGCGCATTTTACGTAACTTTAATGTCGCAACCCGTATTTCCTTTAGCCAGTATGTGGAAAAAGGTTTGACCATGTTGGAAGTGAATGCAGGTGACATGCCGGGATTACTATCACGCTTAGGTGAAGCAATGGATAGCTTGGGAATTCGTGTTCACAATGCACGGATTAATACTTTGGGTGAACAAGCGCAAGATATTTTCTATGTAACCACTCGCAGTGGCGAACGCATTACGGACAATTCACAACAAGCTTTGATTCGGACAACACTCGAACAAGCGTTAAAAGTTAATTAGCCGTTAATGGGTTGCAAAACTAAAAAGCCCCTGCCGTTTAATGTTTAAAAGCATTCTACGGCAGGGTAAATTAAAACCATTAACCTTAAAAGTCTCAATTGACTTTAGCAACTCGCGCTTGTTGATATTCTACGCTGCGCATTTCATTCAAGCGGCTCATGGCACGTTGGAATTCAAACTTGAGCTTATCGCCTTTGTACAAATCTGTTAATTTAAATTCCGTTGGGAAAATAAATTGCACGTGACGATCATACAACTCATCAATTAAATTTAAAAAACGACGTGCCGCCTCTTCATGTTCAGTATTCAATTCATGTAAACCGGACATGACAATGTAATCAAAGCGCAGTGCTAACTCGATGTAATCGCGCGTAGAACGTGCGGTTTCACACAGGGTTTTAAAATCAAACCACACGATATTATCTGCGAGTTGATGCGTTGGTAACACACGACCTTGCACGGTAATGTCTTTACCCACTTCAACTTTACCTTTCGCTAATTCAGCAAAACGTTTATTTAATTCTTGCTCAACGCGAATCGCCCCCTCATCTAATAGGAAACTATCTTCGCTGGCTTTTTTCAACATCCGATAATCCATGCGGTTATCCAATTCAACCACATGCGTATGTTGTTTCAACAGAGCAATTGCAGGCAAAAAACGCTCGCGTTGCAAACCATTCAAGTATAAATCATCGGGAATACGGTTGGATGTTGTCACCAAAGTGATGCCATGTTTGAACATGGCATCCAACAAACCGTGCAATAACATTGCATCCACAATGTCCATGACATGGAACTCATCCACGCAAAACAAACGCACTTCAGTCGCTAGCTTTTTAACTAACGCCTCCAGAGGATTGCGATGCATGGCGAGTTTCTTCAGTTCCTCATGCACGAAGAACATGAAATGGTGATAATGCATCCGCCGTTTTTCAGTCAACGGAATGCGTGAATAGAACGTATCCATTACCCACGTTTTACCACGCCCAACGCCACCCCACAGGTAAACGCCGCGCACTGGCTCGATAATCACTTCTTCGTTCCCACCAAACAAACCGAAAAACTTTTTCTTTGGTTGAACAACAGGGCGGGGCTGCATTAATCCATCCCACACTCCCTGCAAAACACTTATCGCATCCAGTTGTGCCGGGTCTTTTTTAATAAGGCCATCGGCAACAGCTTCGTGATAATGTTTTAATAATGGCATAACGTCCTATTCACTCTTTTCAGTTACTTGGAAAGACCCAAAGCACCCAGCACCAGCGTTTCCTGTTGCTTAGCGTGAACTTTTGAGCTACCCACCGCTGGTGAAGCAGAAGCCGGACGGCTTACCACATCCAAACGGGCTACATTGCCCAGCACCTGACGCAGAGACGGTTGAATACTCAACCACGCGCCTTGGTTCAAAGGCTCTTCCTGACACCAGACATGCACTTCAATGTTCGGATAACGATCCAACACGGCATTCATGTCGACTTCAGGGAATGGATACAATTGCTCAACACGCACAATCGCAACATCGTCCAGACCTGCGGCACGGCGTTTTTCCAACAAATCGTAGTAAACCTTACCGCTACACATCACCAAACGCGTGACTTTTTGTGGATCAATCGCATCGATTTCGTCGATAACGTTTTGGAAACCACGCTCAGTCAAGTCTTCAATGCTGTTAACCGCTAATGGGTGACGCAACAAGCTTTTCGGTGTCATGACGATCAATGGCAAGCGGCAATCACGCACCATTTGGCGACGCAACATGTGGAATGCCTGCGCTGGTGTACTGGGTACGCACACTTGCATATTGTTCTGTGCACACAGTTGCAAATAACGTTCCAAACGCGCTGAAGAGTGCTCCGGACCCTGACCTTCAAAGCCGTGTGGCAACAACATCACCAGACCGCAAACACGACCCCATTTTTGCTCACCCGAACTGATGAACTGGTCGATAACGACCTGTGCACAGTTAGCGAAGTCACCGAATTGCGCTTCCCAGATGGTCAAGGTATCCGCTTCAGTGGTTGCATAGCCGTATTCAAAACCCAGAACGGCTTCTTCAGACAGCAAGGAGTCGATAACCACGAATGGTTTCTGACCTGCTTCCAAATGTTGCAGTGCTACGAAGGTTTCCCCCGTTTCTTGCTCATGGAACACAGCATGACGATGGAAGAACGTACCACGACCACAGTCTTCACCTGACAAACGAATGGGGTAGCCTTCCTTAATCAAGGTCGCATACGCCAAGTTTTCGCAGAAGCCCCAATCCATTGCTTGCTCGCCAGCCGCCATTTTCTTACGGTCAGCAACGATACGTGCAACACGCGAGTTCAGTTTGAAGCCTTCAGGGTAAACTGTCAGTTTCTCACCCAATTCACGGATGGTTTCAGCAGAGATGGTGGTATCAACAGGCATGTCCCAAGTACCACCGACAAAACGCTTCCAGTTAACCGGGAATTGGTTTTTCACCACGCCTTTTTCCAACAAATGTGGAACGGTCGGGATACCATCCGTCAATTGTTGGCGGCAACGTTGCACGCGCTCTTGTGCGTCTTCAGCCGTCACAACACCTTCTGCAACCAATTGTTTGGCATAACGCTCACGCGTGGTCGGCATCGCACGGATTTTGCGATACATAACTGGCTGTGTTGCGGAAGGTTCATCCGCTTCGTTATGACCATGACGACGGTAGCAAACAAGGTCAATCACTACGTCTTTTTTGAACGTATTGCGATAATCCATCGCAATATTCGTCACCATCACCACCGCTTCTGGGTCATCGCCATTGACGTGGAAGACTGGAGAGTCAACCATTTTGGCAAGGTCAGTACAGTAGAAAGTGGAACGTGCATCGGCTGCCGCACTGGTGGTAAAGCCAACTTGGTTGTTAATGACGATATGGATCGTGCCACCCGTGCGATAACCACGAGTATCCGCCATTTGCATCATTTCCATGTTGACACCTTGACCTGCAAACGCAGCATCACCATGCAATACGACTGGAACGATTTTGTCTTCTGCGCATTCATCCCAACGGTCTTGACGTGCACGCACTGCACCTTCAACCACTGGCCCGACGATCTCTAAGTGAGACGGATTGAATGCCATTGCAACGTGAACCGGACCACCTTTGGTTTGCAAGTCAGATGCATAACCCATGTGGTATTTCACGTCACCAGTACGACCGGTGTCAGCGTATTTGCCTTCAAACTCACTGAACAACATTGCAGGTGATTTACCCAAAATGTTGACCAGAACGTTCAAACGACCACGGTGCGCCATCCCCAGAACAATTTCTTGTGTACCGGTTTCACCCGCGTGCAGAATCAACGAGTGCAGCATCGGAATTAAGCTTTCGCCACCTTCCAATGAGAAACGTTTTTGACCGACGTAGTTGGTGTGCAGGTAACGCTCTAAACCTTCCGCCGTCGTCAAACGATCTAAGATGTCAATCTTTTCGTCTTTACTGAACGCAGGGGTAGAACGCACGCTTTCCAAACGTTGTTGTAACCAACGCTTTTGTTCGGTGCTGGTGGTGTGCATGTATTGCACGCCAGTATGACCGCAGTAAGTTTGTTCAAGCTGCTTGATAATATCGCGCAGTGTCATTTGGTCAGGCCCGACCAATGAACCGGTATTGAACGTGGTTTTCAGATCCGCTTCGCTTAAAGAGTGATATTCCAGCGTTAATTCTTTAACGAATGCTGGAGTGTTTTCATCAAGCGGATTGGTTTTCGCGTGGAAATGACCTTGGAAGCGGTAAGCATTAATCAGTTGCAGAACTTTAACTTGTTTTCGTTCATGCTCAAGTTTACTGGCATCACTACCAGATGGTACGGCATAAGCTTGTGGCTTAGCTGCATAAGCGCGGAAGAAATCTTTAACAGGTGTGTGGCGAGTATCGGACTCCTGACCATTCACTTGTGGCAGCGCATCAAAATATTGCCGCCATGAGTCTGGAATAGCAGTGGGATTCTCCAGATAGCGTTCATACATCTCCTCCAAATATATAACGCTATTGCCATCGAGTTGTGTATCGGCATTCCAGGCCACAACCTGCCCTTCTCCTTTATGCATATTTCAAACCTACGTTGATGGGTAAATATCAAATCAATTACGCTCGACTTGACGCGACGCAGCAATCTGGTGCATTGTCAACAAACTCGCTACCACATAGTGCAACACAACTTTGCTTGCCAAGCCGAACCCAATGACTCTGTTTTATTTTGCGCGGCATTATAGCCCGAAAGTGTCAACAATGTCAGGATGTTTTACTTGAAAAAACGGTGCTTATCGGTATTATTGTCAACACAAAGTACAAGATGTCGACAGAATGAGGTTGCACCATGGGGTTTCTTTCGGCCTGCCATACGCAGGAGCCGGTGACGATTGCAGACAAGCTTTTTCTTGATCTGCGACGCGCCATACTGGCAGGTGAAATCCCTGCCGGTAAAAAGATTAGTGAACCCGAACTCGCTGGTATCTACGGCGTAAGTCGCGGTTCATTACGAGAAGCAATAAGTAAATTAGAAAACTGCAATTTGGTAACACGCAAGCCCAATATTGGTGCGCGAATCATCGGTTTTTCCACTGAACAGGTGATGGATATTTACCAAATTCGTGAAGCTATGGAAGGATTGGCCGCTCGTTTAGCGGCTGAAAACATGAATTCGGAGGAGCTGGGTCGTTTACGCAAACTACTGGAACGTCATGGAGAACAAATCACTGACGAACAGGCTTGCCCACAGCAAGACGTGGATTTGGATTTTCATTCCTGTATCATCCACGGTAGTAAAAACCAGCGTCTAGTCCGTATGTTGTGCCAAGATTTGTATGATTTGGTACGGTTTTACCGTTTCCGTCTTAAATCTGGCTTCGACCGTAGCGAGCAAGCTTATCAGGAACATGCCCTGATCGTTTCAGCGATTGAACGGCGAGACGGGGAAATGGCAGAAACACTGATGCGTCATCATATTCGAGCCTCTCGAGATTATGCGCGGCAGTGTATTGAGTCCATGCCCAAAGAGGATTTGAACACATAGAACGGGAACTATTATGAAGAGCAATAGCAAGCGACCTCTCTCTCCACACCTGCAAGTGTATAAACTGCCACTGCCAGCCGTCTTATCAGTCTTGCACCGTGGTACAGGTGCTGCGTTAGGTGTAGGCACACTGCTGGTGACTTGGTGGTTAGCCTCCGTCGCAGGCGGCCCAGAGTCCTTTGCAAGCTCTAGTGCTGTCCTCGGCTCTTTCTTGGGTTCATTGGTACTGTTTGGCTGGTCATGGGCACTGTTCTATCACCTGTGCAATGGTATCCGCCATTTGATGTGGGACACAGGTTTCGGGTATGACATCCCTACCACTTACCTGACTGGCAAAATCGCAGTTGGTGCGTCATTTGTACTGACTGTCCTGCTGTGGCTGGTTGCCTAAGCCCATTCCATCGACTTTAAGGAACACACATGAGTTTGTTAGCACCGATTAAAAAAGCCCGTGGTCTGGGTTCTGCGAAAGACGGGGTTCACCACTGGTGGATGCAGCGCGTTACTGCAATTGCCCTCGTTCCCCTCACCCTTTGGGTGGTTTTCGCTGTAGCTTCCCATACCGGACAAAGCTATGAAGATGTCCAAGCATGGTTGAGCAAGCCATTTACCACAGCCATGTTCACGCTGTTTGTCTTTACTTCGTTCTATCATGCGGCACTGGGCTTGCAAGTGATTATCGAAGACTATGTACACAATGAAGCGGTTAAATTTGCTGCATTGATTGGCGTAAAATTGATGCTTGCGCTGTTGGGTACTGTCAGTGTTGTTTCCGTACTGCGTGTTGCTTTTGCAGGCTGATCCGATTCATAGAGGCTAGAGATCGAAATGTCCGACTACAAAATTGAATATCATACCTATGACGTGGTTGTTGTAGGTGCGGGTGGTGCGGGTCTGCGTGCCACGTTTGGTATGGCTGTTAAAGGCTTATCCACCGCATGTATTACCAAAGTATTCCCTACCCGTAGCCACACCGTGGCGGCGCAAGGTGGTATGTCTGCTGCATTGGGCAACATGGGGCCGGATAAATGGCAGTGGCACATGTACGACACCGTAAAAGGTTCTGACTGGCTGGGCGACCAAGACGCTATCGAGTATATGTGTCGTGAAGCAGGCCCTGCTGTTATCGAACTGGAACACCAAGGTGTACCATTCTCACGTACTGAAGAAGGCCGTATCTATCAACGTCCTTTCGGTGGTATGACCACTGAATTCGGTAAAGGCATTGCACACCGCACTTGTGCGGCGGCTGACCGTACTGGTCACGCGATTCTGCACACGCTGTACCAACAATCCCTGCGTCACAATGCGGAGTTCTACATTGAACATTTCGCCACTGACCTGATTATGGACGAAGAAGGCGTTTGCCGTGGCGTTCTGGCTTGGGATTTGGGTACTGGCGTACTGCGCGTGTTCCGTGCGCAAACTGTTGTGCTGGCAACTGGTGGCTATGGTCGTGCGTACTTCTCTGCAACGTCCGCTCACACTTGTACTGGCGACGGTAACGGCATGGTGACTCGTGCTGGCTTGCCACTGCAAGACATGGAGTTCACCCAATTCCACCCAACCGGTATCTACGGCTCTGGCTGCTTGATTACTGAAGGTGTGCGTGGTGAAGGTGGTTACTTGACCAACTCCTTGGGCGAACGCTTCATGGAACGTTATGCACCAAACGCCAAAGACTTGGCTTCGCGTGACGTTGTTAGCCGCTCCATGACCATCGAAATCAATGAAGGTCGCGGTGTAGGCCCTAAAGCTGACCACATCTACATCCACTTAGAGCATTTAGGTGCGGATGTTATCCACGAACGTCTGCCGGGTATCGCTGAAAGTGCGAAAATCTTCGCTGGCGTTGACGTAACAAAAGAACCAATCCCAGTTCTGCCAACCGTTCACTACAACATGGGCGGTATTCCAACCAACTATCACGGTGAAGTTGTCACCCTGAAAGATGGCGAACCAGACAGCGTGGTTAAAGGTTTGATGGCTATCGGCGAATGCGCGTGCGTATCTGTGCACGGTGCTAACCGCTTAGGTTCTAACTCTCTGCTCGACATCGTGGTCTTCGGTCGCGCGGCGGCTAACCGTTGTGCAGAAACACTGGTTGCTGGTGCAAACCAACCAGAACTGCCAGCTAACGGCTTGAAGAAAGTACTGGATCGCTTCGACACCATTCGTAACGCGAAAGGCAGCAAAACGACGGCGCAAATCCGTGACGAAATGCAAGCAGCGATGCAAAAACACGCAGCCGTATTCCGTACTGGTGAATCCTTAGAAGAAGGCGTTGCGAAGATGAACGGCATCTACGCCAGCTTCAAAGACGTTGCTGTTCAAGACCGCAGCATGATTTGGAACTCAGACCTGATGGAAACCTTCGAGTTAGCCAACCTGTTGGATTGCGCTCAAGTTTCCATTAACTGCGCTTTGAACCGTAAAGAAAGCCGTGGTGCTCATGCCCGTGAAGACTTCCCTGATCGTCATGACGAAGAGTGGATGAAACACACCATCGCATGGGTTGATGAAGCTGGTAAAGTTGCTATCGATTACCGTCCGGTTCACACCTACACGCTGACCGACGAAATCGAATACATCGCACCGAAAAAACGTGTCTACTAAGGGAGCATAGCCATGGCTGAATTTAAATTGCCTGCCAACTCGGTTGTCAAAGAAGGCAAAACGTGGCCAGCACCAGCGGGTGCGACTCGCGTTAAAAACTTCCGTATTTACCGTTACGACCCAGATAGCGGACAAAACCCACGCTGGGATACGTACCAACTGGATCTCGACAAATGTGGCCCAATGATTTTGGACGCTTTGTTGAAAATCAAAAACGAAATCGACCCGACCCTGACTTTCCGTCGTTCTTGCCGTGAAGGTATTTGTGGTTCGTGCGCGATGAACATTGGTGGCTCTAACACGCTGGCTTGTATCAAAGACATCGAAGCATTCGATGGCGATGTAACCATCAGCCCACTACCACACATGGAAGTTGTGAAAGACCTCGTGCCAGACCTGACACATTTCTATGCACAATACGCTTCCATCAAACCGTGGATGCAAACGCAAACCCCAGCAACACCGGGTCGTGAACGTCTGCAATCCCCAGAAGATCGTAAGAAACTGGATGGTTTGTACGAATGTATCCTGTGTGCAAGCTGCTCGACTTCTTGCCCAAGTTACTGGTGGAACGGCGACCGTTACTTAGGTCCATCTGTTTTGCTGCAAGCTTACCGTTGGGTTATCGACAGCCGTGACGAAGCCACTGGTGAACGTCTCGACAATCTGGAAGACCCATTCCGCCTGTATCGTTGCCATACCATCATGAACTGCACTAACACTTGCCCTAAAGGTTTAAACCCTGCGAAGGCAATTGGCGAGTTGAAGAAAATGATGGTAGAACGCCGTTAAGGCACTGCTAACATGAGCGAACTTTCCCGCCTCAAAATGCGCTGTCGGCGCGGCATGAAAGAGCTGGACGTGGTGTTCGGGGTTTACCTCGCGCACCACTACCCAAACGCCAACGAACATGAAAAGCAGATGTTGAATGAATTGCTAGACATGCAAGATCCTTTGCTGTTTGGCATGGTGCTTGGGCTAGACCCAGTACCCGCACAATACGAAGACCTGATTCAGAAACTGAGGCAGGTACATGGTTGATCCTCAATTTGAGGAGCGGTTGGTACGCCTTCGATGGGCGTGCCGCCGTACTTTACAAGTGCTAGACCGTCCATTAGGCTCATTCTTACGCGATTGTTATCGCACAGTCTCCATGTCAGAACAGTTTGCGTTTGAACGCCTATTACAAGCTAAAGATCAAGATATTCTCGATTGGCTCATTGGCAATCGCCGCTCAACCGATGCAGGCATCCAAGCCATTGCCGAAAAGGTGCGAGAACACGACAACCAAACGGTTGGAGGAAATCCCCATGCCGGAACTGATTGACCTATCCGCACAGGCTGCCTACGCCTATTTGCAAACCACCCCCAACAGCATTCTGATTGATATTCGCTCAACATCAGAGTTCATGTTCGTCGGACACCCAACGGATGCCGTCCACATTGCGTGGTTGGATGAACCTGATTGGGAGATTAATCCTGATTTTGTCCCAACCATTAAACGTTTATTGGAAAGCCGCTGCAAAGGTGTCAATCCGTATCAAGATGTCTCCATCATTTTGATCTGTCGCAGTGGGAAACGCAGTTATGAAGCAGGCTACGCACTAATCGAAGCTGGTTTTGCACAAGTTATGCACGTCCATGAAGGTTTTGAAGGCGTATTGGACAATAAACGTCAACGATCCACCGTGAATGGTTGGCGTTTTCAGGGCTTGCCGTGGGAACAATCATAGATTGAAAAATAGACATTTAAGCTGTTTTTTAACCAACAACTCACTGAATTTACATTTATATTAATAAAAATCATCCAGATAAAGCCCGACTGATGATATAAATTAGTCGGGAATTTCCCGCCGATTATCCTATATACGTCAATTTTTCATCGAAAAATCATTCGATTGCAAATCGTTGTGTTAGATACTATAACCTAGTGTATGTTTTTCGATACATTGTCTCATATAAATAATCAAAGGAGTTCCCCCCTCTATGAAACTGAAATCATTGCTCGTATTATTGCTAGCAGGCATCTGGGGTGTCGGTAGCTGGTGGTGGTACACCTGTAAAATCAAAGGATTTTGCGGTGCAGATGTAAAAACAACACAAGTGGCCGGTGCTGCCGCGACAGGAGCAGCAACCTTAGCTGCGGGTGCTGGTACTTCCTTGAACTCAACCACTGGCGATGATGCGACCAAAGACAGTGACAATGATGGCATTCCAGACGCAAAAGAAATCGAATTAGGCTTAAACCCTAATAACGAAGACACTGACGGCGATGGCATTTCTGATGCGATTGAAGTTGCCCAACAACCACAAGATACCGATGGCGATGGCAAAATTAATGCTTTCGACAACGATGACGATGGTGATGGCGTTTTAACTGCTGATGAAAATCCAGACCCTAATAGTGATGGCAATGTTGATGATGCTGCTGATGCAAACGGCAACAAAATCGCTGATTACTTAGAAAAAGGTGTTGCAACTCCAGCTACCGTTCAAACGGCTGGTGCAGGTTCTGCGGGTGCTGTTACCGGTTTAAATAATGCGACTGGTGCAGACAAAGCTGCCGCAGATAAAGCTGCTGCCGAACAAAAAGCCGAAACTGACAAAGCCGCTGCTGCACAAAAAGCCGAAGCTGACAAACTTGCTGCTGATCAAGCTGCTGCTGCGCAAAAAGCCGAAGCTGACAAACTCGCTGCTGATCAAGCCGCTGCTACGCAAAAAGCCGAAGCTGACAAACTCGCTGCCGAGCAAAAAGCCAAGGAAGAGTCGGATAAAGTTACCATTGAAACCACAACAGCCCAAAATGGTGACATTGGTCCTGCTACTCTGCACTTCCCAACCGGTTCAGCCAATCCACAATTAGCTGGCGAAACTAAAGCCTATTTTGAGAAAGTCGCCCAATTCTTAAAAGACAACGCTACTGCTAAAGTAACCATTGTGGGTCATACCGATAACAAAGGTGATCCAGCGAAAAATAAAGCACTAGGTCTGAAACGTGCTGAAATGCTCCAAAAAATGCTGTTGGATAGCGGTGCACCGAAAGATCGCGTCAATGCTGCATCTGAAGGTCCAAACAAACCCATCGCGGACAATGCAACTGAAGAAGGCCGTAAGAAAAATCGCCGCGTTGAAATTACACCTGTAAAATAATTGGAGAGAGGTTGATCATGTTTCACGATATTACGAGTCGCTATGACTTAACCAATGCCAGCATGGAAGTCATTATCATGCTAGGCGTTTCATTTTTATTAGGTTTTTTATTCTGTTACTTCCGCAACCGTGCCGAACGCGATGAGGAGTAAACCATGAACCAAACTAGCCCCGATTACACATTTGGTATTGCCAGTTTAGAAATTATCCTATTAGCCCTAGGAGCTTTCTTACTGGGAACACTATTGTGTTGGCTGTTACGTAAGATCGGTCTTTGCTGTAAAGCCCCCAGCATTGATGCATCAGGAACAATGGCATGGGAACGTAATAGCAACACTGAATCCACATGGGACAAACCACGCGCCCCTCGTGAATTCCCTACGCCTCAAACCAGCGGTAGTTACACAGCAGACATCAATACTTTGCTACGTGATAAAACCGCAGCAAATACAGGCACAGTGAACCTTAACACCACAACGACAGGTTCAATTGCCAGTATTGCTGCCACCATTGCCAAATCCACGATTGCAAGCCTCGGCAATGGACGTAAGGATGATTTGAAAAAGTTGGAAGGTATCGGTCCCAAAATTGAAAAACTTTTAAATACCGCCGGTATTCAGAATTTTGATCAATTAGCGGCAATCACCCCAGACTTGCTCAAATCCTTACTGGATGCGGAAGGCGGTCAATTTAAAATGCATGACCCGAAAACATGGCCTTACCAAGCTGAATTAGCAGCAAAAGGTGAATGGGGTCGCCTGAAAGACTATCAAAATCTCATTCTTAGCGGTCGGGATATATAAGCCTCCCTAACGAAGACCGGCAACCATGCCGGTCTTTTGCTTAATTCAGGTGCTCACTCTTTCAGGATCAAGGGATTAAAGATATGAATCAAAACACAAACATGGCATACACTTTCGACATGGCGAGTATAGAAATTATCTCGTTAGTATTACTGGCATTTATTTTAGGTACATTACTGTGCTGGCTGTTACGCCGTTTAGGTATTTGCTGCCGTATTAGCGAGCCAAAACGCAATATCCCCAGTACAACGGGCAAACCGTTATCCACATCGGTCACAACACCGAGCATGGGTAAAATGACAGTGACAACCCCTGCAATGGCAAAACCAGTTGTCAAACCGGTGAACGTCTCAACTCCCAATCTGGCAACTAAAGTGACCACACCAAGTGTCACCAGTAAAGCCGTTGACTTTGATTGGTTATCAGCATTTGACCCACACAAACCCATTATTGATGCGCCAGAAGGTACAATAGGGTTGGGTGATGTCGAACTTAAAACCAAAGCCCCCAAATTCGATTTGCCAGATATTGATTTAAAAGTGCCCGGTATTGCCTTGGCAGCTTCTGGTTTAGCTGCGGCTGCCAGCAAGTTTAAAGCCGACTTACCAGACATTAACCTGCCGAAGCCCGACATTAAACTGCCAGATGTCGACTTACCGAAAATCCCTGATGTCAGCCTGCCAGATGTGGAACTGCCGAAGTTCGGTTTCAAAGCTCCTGAAATCGACTTGCCAGATGTCGACTTACCGAAAATTCCAGACGTTGACCTCAAAGTCCCTGATGTCAGCCTGCCAGATGTGGCAACTGCCGAAGTTCGGTTTCAAAGCTCCTGAAATCGACTTGCCAAATGTTGACCTGAAAGTTCCAGACGTTGACCTGAAAGTTCCAGACGTTGACCTGAAAGTTCCAGACGTTGACCTGAAAGTTCCAGACGTTGACCTAAAAGTCCCTGATGTCAGTTTGACAGATGTCGAACTACCTAAGTTTGGTTTCAAAGCTCCTGAAATCGACTTGCCAGATGTCGACTTACCGAAAATTCCAGACGTTGACCTCAAAGTCCCTGATGTCAGCCTGCCAGATGTGGCATTGCCAGATGTCGACCTGAAAGTCCCTGATGTCAGCTTGCCGGATGTGGAACTGCCGAAGTTCGGTTTCAAAGCTCCTGAAATCGACCTGCCAAATGTTGACCTGAAAGTCTCTGACGCTGACCTGAAAGTCCCTGATGTCAGCCTGCCGGATGTTGAGTTACCGAAGTTTGGTTTCAAAGCTCCTGAAATCGACCTGCCAAATGTTGATCTCAAAGTCCCTGATGTCGACCTGAAAGTCCCTGACGTTGACCTGAAAGTCCCTGACGTTGACCTGAAAGTCCCTGACGTTGACCTGAAAGTCCCTGACGTTGACCTGAAAGTCCCTCGTTGACCTGACAGTCCCGAATGTCAGCCTGCCGGATGTGGAACTGCCGAAGTTTGGTTTCAAAGCTCCTGAAATCGACTTACCGGATGTCGACTTACCGAAAATCCCTGACGTTGACCTGAAAGTCCCTGACGTTGACCTGAAAATCCCTGACGTTGACCTGAAAGTCCCTGACGTTGACCTGAAAGTCCCTGACATTGACCTGAAAGTCCCTGACGTTGACCTGAAAGTCCCTGATGTTGACCTGAAAGTCCCTGATGTTGACCTGAAAGTCCCTGATGTTGACCTGAAAGTCCCTGATGTTGACCTGAAAGTCCCTGA
>JBDKID010000026.1:0-43767 GCA_039797295.1 Pseudomonadota bacterium
TAAATTGAGCATCAGCCTGATCAACCCTATCGCGATGGAAGAAGGCTTACGCTTTGCGATCCGTGAAGGTGGTCGTACTGTCGGTGCTGGTGTTGTTGCCAAAATCATTGAGTAATTTGTCATGTCAGATCAAAGAATCCGTATTCGCCTGAAAGCATTCGATCATCGTCTGATTGATCGTTCTGCGACTGAAATCGTCGAGACGGCGAAGCGCACTGGGGCGCGTGTCAAGGGTCCAATCCCGCTGCCGACGCGCACAGAGCGTTACACAGTGTTGATTTCACCGCATGTTAATAAAGATGCACGTGATCAATATGAAATTCGTACTTACAAGCGTCTGATGGATATTATTGATCCGACTGACAAAACCGTTGATGCCCTGATGAAGCTAGATTTAGCTGCGGGCGTTGACGTGCAAATCAAGCTTAACTGATTTGTAAAAAAGTACTTAACGACAGGAAATTTTCTGTTATAATGCGCGGCTTTCTACGGCTCGACCTAGGTCGAGCCGAGTTTTTCTAGAAATCAGAATGAAAGTTGCTCGGTGTGAGTAATTCGAAGAGGTATGCAAATGGCTATCGGTCTGCTGGGTCGCAAAGTAGGTATGACCCGGATATACGGTGAAGATGGTGGTTCCACCCCCGTCACTGTGCTTGAGATTGCTGCAAACCGCGTTTCCCAAGTCAAGACGGTGGAGACGGATGGTTATGACGCCATTCAGTTGTCCGCAGGTGAGAAAAAGTCTTCCCGCGTTTCCAAGTCGGAAGCTGGCCATTTTGCCAAAGCAGGCGTGCCGGCGGGTACTTTTGTTCGCGAGTCGCGAGTGGAAGATGCGTCAGGGTACGAACTGGGTGCGGAACTTGCAGTAAGCATGTTTGAAGCTGGTCAAAAGGTTGACGTAACTGGCGTTAGCAAAGGTAAAGGCTTTGCTGGTGTTTTAAAACGTTACCATTTTGCTGGTCAAGACCGCACACACGGTAACTCTTTGTCACACCGTGCGCCAGGTTCCATCGGTCAAAACCAGTCACCAGGTCGTGTATTTCCTGGTAAAAAAATGGCTGGTCATCTGGGTGCTGCACAGCGTACTGCCCAGAACTTGGAAGTAGTGCGTGTAGACGCTGAGCGCAATCTGTTGTTGGTTAAGGGTGCCGTTCCAGGTGCTGTTAACGGCGATGTGGTTGTCAAGCTGTCGGTTAAGGCATAAGGGTGGCAGCAATGGAATTACAAGTTGCAAATGGTGGCTCCGTCGCGGTAAACGAAACTGTTTTTGCGCGTGAGTTTAACGAAGGCTTAGTACATCAGACGGTAGTGGCTTATATGGCTGCTGGTCGTGCTGGTACTAAAGCACAAAAAACACGTTCTGATGTTAGCGGTGGTGGTGCTAAACCCTTCCGTCAAAAAGGTACTGGTCGCGCTCGTGCAGGTACTATCCGTAGCCCTTTGTGGCGTACTGGTGGTAAATCCTTCGCAGCTCGTCCACGTGACTTTACTCAGAAGTTGAATAAGAAAATGTATCGCGCAGCAATGCGTTCCATTTTCTCTGAGCTAGTACGCCAAGATCGTTTAATCGTTGTTAACGGTTTTGATGTTACTGAGCCAAAAACCAAAATCATGCTGGCAAAGCTGAAAGAATTTGGTTCAAACGATACTTTGTTGGTATCAGATGTTGATGACATTAACATTCTGCTGTCAGCACGCAATATTCCTTATTGTGAAGTTGCGACAGTTGCTGGTTTGAATCCGGTTAGTCTGGTTGGTCACGAGAAAGTCGTGGTTACCGTCGCTGCCATTGAAAAAATTCAGGAGTGGCTGGCATGAGTATGGAGCGTCTCTACCACGTTTTGGTTGCTCCGCGCGTAACAGAAAAAACTGTTGCTGCCGCTGAAAAAGCCAATCAATACGTATTTAAAGTTGCAAAAACTGCAACTAAACAAGAAATCAAGAGTGCTGTCGAGACTTTATTTGAAGTCAAAGTTGATCAGGTTCGCACCATCAATGTAAAAGGCAAGCAGAAAAACTTTAGTCGTCGCAGCGGTCAACGCAGTGACTGGAAAAAAGCTTATGTAAGCTTGGCTGAAGGTTTCTCACTGGATGCGGCAGCGGAATAAGGTAAGGGTGAATCATGGCAGTCGTTAAGGCAAAACCAACATCTCCCGGTCGCCGTTTTCAGGTTAAAGTTGTAAACAAAGAGCTGCATAAAGGCTCTCCCTGGAAAGCACTGGTAGAAAACCAGCGTAAAAGCGGTGGTCGTAACAATACTGGTCGTATTACTACACGTCATGTTGGCGGTGGTCATCGTCAGCATTATCGTCTCGTTGACTTCAAACGTCGTAAGGATGATGTCCCTGCGAAAGTTGAACGTCTGGAATACGATCCAAACCGTAGCGCAAATATCGCTTTGTTGCTGTATGCAGATGGTGAGCGTCGTTACATTATCGCACCAAAAGGTTTGAGTGCTGGTGCAGAAGTTATTTCTGGTCTGCACGCTCCTATCGCTGTTGGTAATTCCCTGCCAATGCGTAATATTCCAGTTGGTACTGTTATCCATTGCATTGAGATGAAACCCGGCAAAGGTGCGCAATTAGCGCGTTCGGCTGGTGCTTCTGTGCAATTGATTGCACGTGAAGGTGCTCACGCAACGATTCGTTTGCGTTCTGGCGAGATGCGTAAAGTGCCGATTGATTGCCGCGCAACCATCGGTGAAGTCGGTAACTCCGAGCATGCCCTCATCAAACTGGGTAAAGCTGGTGCAAAACGCTGGCGCGGTGTTCGTCCAACCGTTCGCGGTGTGGTCATGAACCCGGTAGACCATCCACACGGTGGTGGTGAAGGTCGTACCTCTGGTGGTCGTCATCCAGTTACACCTTGGGGTGTTCCGACCAAGGGTTACAAGACTCGTAGCAACAAACGCACTGACAATATGATTGTCCGTCGCCGGAACAAGAAGTAAGAGGATTCAGCAGTGCCACGTTCACTAAAAAAAGGTCCTTTCGTTGACCATCACCTGATGAAGAAGGTTGAAACTGCTAAAGCAGCTAACGACCGTCGTCCAATCAAAACATGGTCACGCCGTTCCATGATTCTGCCCGAATTTATCGGTCTGACTTTGGCGGTGCATAACGGTAAGCAGCATGTTCCGGTGCTGGTTAATGAAAACATGGTAGGCCACAAGTTGGGTGAGTTTGCTCTTACCCGTTCTTACCGTGGTCACGTCGCCGACAAGAAGTCGAAGTAAGAGGTAGAGATGGAAGTTGCAGCTCGTTTGCGCTTTGCGCGTATTTCACCTCAGAAGTGCCGACTGGTCGCTGATCAGATTCGTGGACTGCCTGTAGACAAAGCACTGAACGTATTAGCGTTCAGTCCTAAAAAAGGCGCGGCAATCCTGAAAAAAGTTCTGGAATCTGCCATCGCCAATGCTGAGCACAATGAAGGTGCGGATGTGGACGAATTGCGCGTTATGCGCGTTTTCGTTGATCAAGGTCCGACCTTGAAGCGTGTCATGCCGCGTGCTAAAGGTCGTGCAAACCGCATCCTGAAGCGCACCAGTCATATTACCGTCGCTGTAGGCGAGAAGTAAGGTTTTAGTATGGGTCAGAAAGTACATCCAACCGGTATCCGTCTTGGCATCGCAGCAGACTGGCGTTCCAAGTGGTACGCTGAAGGCAAGGACTATGCCAATTTTCTGTTTAAGGATTTGGAAGTTCGTGCATTCCTGAAGAAAAAGCTGAAAGACGCTTCCGTAAGCCGCATTCAAATTGAGCGTCCTGCAAAATCAGCGTTCATTACTATTCATACGGCACGTCCGGGTGTAGTAATTGGCAAGCAAGGTGCGGATATCGAGAAGCTGCGCATCGAAACTGCAAGCATCTTGGGGCTGAACGTAAACAACGTTAAGTTGAATATCGAAGAAATCCGCAAGCCAGAGTTGGATTCCCAACTGGTTGCCGAAAGTATTGCGAGCCAACTTGAGCGTCGTATCATGTTCCGTCGTGCAATGAAGCGTGCAGTTAGCAATGCCATGCGTTTAGGCGCGTTGGGTGTTAAGGTCAGCGTTGCTGGTCGTCTGAACGGTGCAGAAATTGCTCGTACAGAATGGTATCGCGAAGGCCGCGTTCCTCTTCATACTCTGCGTGCTGATATTGACTACGCAACTGCGGAAGCATTGACCACCTATGGTATCATCGGTGTGAAAGTGTGGATCTACAAAGGCGAAGTCTTCGACCTGGAACAGAAGCAGCAGCAATCTAGCCAAACCCAGAATCAGGGTCAAGGCAGAAAGAAGAAGTGATAGAGGTTTGAGATGTTACAGCCCAAGAGAACCAAATTCCGCAAACAGTTTAAAGGTCGCAATCGCGGTCTAGCACTGGCGGGTAGCAAAGTCAGCTTCGGTGAGTTCGGCTTGAAAGCAACAGAACGTGGTCGTTTGACAGCTCGTCAAATTGAATCTGCGCGTCGTGCAATCAATCGTTATGTTCGCCGTGGTGGTAAAATCTGGATTCGTGTGTTCCCAGATAAACCAATCAGTAAAAAACCACTGGAAGTGCGCCAAGGTAAAGGTAAAGGGAACGTTGAATACTGGGTTGCTTTAGTTCAGCCTGGCAAAGTTCTTTTTGAAATCGAAGGTGTGGCAGAAGAAGTTGCACGTGAGTCGTTCCGTCTCGCTGCTGCAAAACTGCCAATTAAAACTACGTTTGTTTCCCGTCAGGTGATGTGATGAAAGCAGCCGAACTGAAGCAAAAAACAGCTACTGAATTAAAAGCAGAGCTAGTTGAGAATCTGAAAGAACAGTTCAAACTGCGTATGCAGAAAGCGGCTGGTCAATTGTCACGTCCTTCCGAAGTGAAGCGTGTGCGTCATCAGATTGCCCGAATTAAGACAGTGCTTGCCCAAAAGCAAGTAGCAGGTGAGTAACGATGAGCGAAGAAAAAGTCGAGCGCAGTTTGATGGGTCGCGTTGTCAGCGACAAAATGGACAAATCCATCGTGGTGTTGTTGGAACGTCAAGTTAAACACCCGATGTATGGTAAGTTTATTAAGCGTTCTAAAAAGTATCATGTTCATGACGAAAATAATGAATGTCGTGAAGGTGATGTTGTTGTGTTCAAGGAATGCCGTCCTTTGTCTAAAACAAAGCACTGGACCTTGATCAAAATTGTTGAACGCGCTCAAGCATAAGGGACGGGAACAAAAATGATCCAGATGCAATCCATTCTGCAAGTTGCAGATAATAGCGGTGCAAAGAAAGTCATGTGCATCAAGGTTCTGGGTGGTTCCCATCGCCGCTATGCCAATATTGGCGACATCATTAAAGTCAGCATTAAAGACGCCATTCCTCGCGGTAAAGTGAAGAAAGGTGATGTTTATAATGCGGTTATTGTACGTACCGCTCATGGTGTACGTCGCAATGATGGTTCAAAGATCCGATTTGATAATAATGCCGCAGTCCTGCTGAACAATAAGTTGGATCCAATCGGTACTCGTATTTTTGGACCCGTCAC
Source organism: Pseudomonadota bacterium (assembly GCA_039797295.1). GTDB lineage: Bacteria > Pseudomonadota > Gammaproteobacteria > Thiotrichales > Thiotrichaceae > Thiothrix. The sequence continues at coordinate 5,498 of JBDKID010000026.1, forward strand.
TCGTGAGTTACGTGGTGAAAAGTTCATGAAAATTATCTCTCTGGCACCTGAAGTGCTGTAAGACTGCAACGACAGAAGTAGGTGACAAAATGCGTAAGATTCGCAGTAATGACGAAGTGGTTGTCATCACCGGCAAAGATAAAGGCCGTCGCGGCAAAGTCATGCAGGTGCTGGTAAACGACAAAATTTTGGTGCAAGGTATTAACCGCGTTAAAAAGCATCAAAAGCCGAACCCAACATTAGGGGTTCAAGGTGGCGTTGTTGAAAAAGAAATGCCACTCAATGTATCTAATGTAATGCTGGTCAATCCTACCACTGGTAAGGGTGACCGTGTTGGATTCAAGCTCCTGGAAGATGGCAAGAAAATCCGTGTCTTCAAATCCAATGGTGAGCGCGTAGACGCTTAAGGTGTAAAATGGCAAGACTGCAACAGTACTACCGCGAGGTTGTCGTCAAAGAAATGACTGACAAATTCGGGTACAAAAACGTGATGGAAGTTCCGAAGATCACCAAAATTACCCTGAATATGGGTTTGGGTGAGGCTGTCGGCGATAAGAAAATTATCGAACACGCAACAGGTGATATGACCAAAATTGCTGGTCAAAAACCCGTTGTTACATTGAGCCGCAAATCAATCGCAGGCTTCAAAATTCGTGACAATTGGCCAATTGGCTGCATGGTGACTTTACGCCGTGAAAAAATGTACGAATTTTTGGATCGTTTAATTAACATTTCCATCCCGCGTATCCGTGACTTCCGTGGTTTGAACGGACGTGCGTTCGACGGTCGTGGTAACTACAATATGGGTATCAAAGAGCAAATCATTTTCCCTGAAATTGATTATGACAAAATTGATACGCTGCGTGGTATGAACATTACGATTACTACTACCGCTAAAACTGACGAAGAGGGACGCGCATTGCTCGCAGCCTTCAAGTTCCCCTTCAGACAGTAACGAGGATAGAGATTCCATGGCTAAGAAATCCATGATCGCCCGTGAAGCACGCCGTACTGCTGCCGTTTCCAAATATGCAGCCAAGCGTGGCGAATTGAAAGAAATTATCCGTAATCCGGAAAGCACTTTTGAAGCAGTGATGGATGCTGTTGAAAAGCTCCAAAAACTGCCGCGTGACGGTAGCCCGGTTCGTCAAATGACCCGTTGTAACCTAACTGGTCGTCCACATGCTGTTTACCGCAAGTTCGGCTTATGCCGTAACAAATTGCGTGAAGCAACTATGCGTGGCGATGTTCCAGGTTTACGCAAGGCAAGCTGGTAAGGGGAGATAGTAAAATGAGTATGAGTGATCCTATCGCCGATATGCTGACTCGCATCCGTAATGGTCAATCAGCAAGCAAAGCGAGTGTTTCTTTCCCAGCTTCCAAGCAAAAAAATGCCATCCTTGGCGTTTTGGAAAGTGAAGGCTATATCGCTGGTTTTGAAGCAGGTGAAGCCGAGGGCAAACCTGTTATCACAGTGAAGCTGAAATACTTCCAAGGTAAACCTGTTATTAGCAGCATCAAACGTGTAAGCCGTCCAGGTTTGCGCATTTTCCGTGGGAAAGATGAACTGCCAACAGTTATGGGTGGCTACGGTGTAGCTATTATTTCCACATCTCAGGGTGTCATGAGTGACCGCGCGGCTCGCGCAGCGGGTCAAGGTGGCGAAGTCCTTTGTGTGGTCGAATAAAAGGCGGACGGTGACATGTCAAGAATTGCAAAGAAAGCACTGACGCTGCCAAATGGTGTAGAAGTCAGTATCAATGGGCAAGCCCTGAAAATCAAAGGTGGCAAAGGCTCTTTTGATTTTACGGTGCATGAGTCTGTTGAAGTCGCTCAGGACAATAATGTTCTGACGTTCCGTGCTAAAACTGATGGTGCATGGGCATTAGCAGGCACAACGCGTGCTCTGACTAACAACATGCTGATTGGTGCTAGCCAAGGTTTTGAAAAGAAACTGCAATTGGTCGGTGTTGGTTATCGTGCGCAAGCACAAGGCAACAAATTGAACCTAAGTCTTGGTTTCTCCCACCCTGTTGTTCATGAAATGCCAGAAGGTATTACTGTCGAGACGCCAAGTCAGACAGAAATCATCATTCGTGGTAGTGACAAACAGAAAGTTGGTCAAGTTGCTGCGGAAGTTCGCGCATACCGTCCACCAGAGCCATACAAAGGCAAAGGTGTGAAATATGCTGACGAAACTATTCTGCGCAAAGAAACCAAGAAGAAGAAGTAAGGTGGCATAAAATGTTGGACAAAAAAGACTCTCGTATTCGTCGTGGTAAACGCACTCGCGTTAAAATGCGTGAATTGCGTGTTAACCGTCTGAGTGTACACCGTACCTCTCTGCATATTTATGCACAGGTAGTTTCTTCTGATGGTTCGCAAGTATTGGCTTCTGCTTCCACGTTAGACAAAGATCTGCGTGCTGGCTTGGGCTACACTGGCAACGTCGACGCTGCAACCGCAGTTGGTAAGCTGATTGCTGAGCGTGCGCTAGCAAAAGGTATTGACTCCGTTGCTTTTGACCGCTCCGGTTTTAAATATCATGGTCGTATCAAAGCGCTTGCAGATGGCGCTCGTGAAGCCGGTCTGAAATTCTAAGGGTTTATCCAATGGCGAAGGCAGAAAATACAGCAGCACCATCCGACGGTTTGCAGGAAAAACTGGTTCAAGTCAACCGTGTTGCTAAAACCGTAAAAGGTGGTCGCATCATGAGCTTTACTGCTTTAACAGTAGTAGGCGATGGCAACGGTCGTGTAGGTTTTGGTTATGGTAAAGCACGTGAAGTTCCAGCCGCTATTCAAAAAGCGATGGATCAAGCACGTCGTAGCATGATCAATGTTTCTTTGGTTGATGGTACGCTGCAATACCCTGTTAAACATGAACAAGGTGCAGCTCGCGTTTACATGCAACCTGCTTCTGAAGGTACTGGTGTTATCGCAGGTGGTGCGATGCGTGCAGTATTGGAGGTTGCTGGTGTACGTAACGTACTATCAAAATGTATCGGCACTCGCAATGCCGGCAATGTAGTCCGCGCTACCATCGCTGCTTTGGGTTCTATGCAAGATCCCGAAATCATCGCTGCTAAACGTGGCAAGACTGTCGAGCAGATCAAGGTCAAGGGGTAAGAGATGACGACTGCAAAGCAACTTAAAGTTACGTTGGTGCGTAGTCTGAATGGTCGTCTCGATAGCCATCAGCAATGCGCCCGTGGTCTTGGTATCCGCAAGATTCATAACCCAGTATTGGTTGTTGATACTCCGGAAAACCGTGGCATGATCAACAAAATTTCCTACATGCTGAAGGTTGAGGAAGCTTAAGATGAAATTGAATACGCTACAACCTGATGCTGGCAGCCGTCCAGAGCGCACCCGTGTTGGTCGCGGTATTGGTTCTGGCTTAGGTAAAACAGCAGGTCGCGGTCATAAAGGTCAGAAATCACGTAAAAGTGGTTTTAACAAGCGCGGTTTTGAAGGCGGTCAAATGCCTATGCACCGTCGTTTGCCTAAATTCGGCTTCACCTCGCGCATTGGTCGCCGCACTGCGGAAGTTCGCTTAAGCGAGCTGGCTAAAGTTGAAGGTGATGTGATTGATCTGTTGAGCCTGAAAGCAGCTAATGTTGTTGATGCGCAAACGTTGCAAGCCAAAATTATTTTGTCTGGCACAGTTGAAAAAGCTGTGACTGTCAAAGGTTTGGGCGTAACTAAAGGTGCGCGTGAAGCGATTGAAGCGGCTGGCGGCAAGATCGAAGCATAACGGACACTACTCATGCGCAAAAACCCAGTCGACTCCCTAGGGGGATTTGGGAACATGGTTGAGATTCGCCAGCGGTTAGTATTCGTACTGCTGGCGTTAATCGTTTACCGAATCGGTACTTACATCCCTGTGCCTGGCGTTAATCCAGTAGCAATGGCACAGTTTTTCGACCATAACAATGGCACGATTTTGGGTGTATTTAATATGTTCTCCGGCGGTGCGCTGCAACGCCTCAGTATCTTCGCACTGGGGGTAATGCCATACATCTCCGCTTCGATCATCGTGCAACTTATGACAACGGTCGTGCCTTTCTTTGAGCAATTAAAGAAAGAAGGCGAATCGGGTCGTAGAAAAATCACACAATATACGCGCTATGGAACAGTAGCCTTAGCTCTTTTCCAAAGTTTCGGTGTGGCAATTGCATTAGGTGGTCAGGAAATTGGTGGTGGTCAAACCATCGCGCTCCATCCCGGTTTGAGTTTTACTATTACGACCGTTGTCACTTTGGTTACAGGAACATTGTTCCTTATGTGGCTGGGTGAGCAAATTACCGAACGTGGTATTGGTAATGGTATATCTTTGATTATTTTTGCTGGTATCGTTGCAGGTTTACCTGCCGCTATTGGTGGCACATTAGAGTTAGTCAATACCGGTGAATTGTCTCCGTTTTTGATGATTATTGTACTGGCACTGGTATTACTCGTTACGGCGTTAGTGATATTTGTTGAACGTGGTCAACGTAGAATTACGGTGAATTACGCCAATCGTCAGCAAGGTCGTAAAATGATGATGGGGCAACAGTCCAGTCATCTACCATTAAAACTGAACATGGCAGGGGTTATTCCGCCAATCTTTGCATCTAGCATTATCTTGTTCCCATCGACATTGGGGCAGTGGTTTGCAAATGCTGATGGGATGGGATGGTTGAAAGATTTCTTCCAAATGCTGCAACCGGGACAACCGTTGTATGTATTGTTATATGCAGTAGCCATCATATTTTTCTGCTTTTTCTATACGGCGTTGGTATTCAACTCACGTGAGACCGCTGAAAATTTGAAGAAAGCAGGTGCATTCATTCCGGGGATTCGTCCGGGTGAACAAACATCCAAATACATTGATGGTGTAATGACTCGTTTGACAGGGGTTGGTGCTATCTACATCACTCTGGTCTGCTTGTTGCCGGAATTTCTGATTCTGGGCTGGAATGTGCCTTTCTATTTCGGGGGTACTTCGCTGCTGATTATTGTGGTTGTTGTCATGGATTTCCTGTCTCAGTTACAGGCACACATGATGTCACACCAGTACGAAGGCTTGATGAAGAAAGCCAATTTTAAAGCGCAGACGCGCCCCGGCACATTGCGCTGATTTGAATCACTTGGAGAGTTTTTATCATGAAGGTTAGAGCTTCAGTTAAAAAATTGTGCCGTAACTGCCGAGTTATCCGCAGAAACGGTGTAGTACGCATTATCTGCTCTGATCCGCGCCACAAGCAGCGTCAGGGCTAAGATAAGCAGCAAATGTCCCAAAGTAGTCATACCATTGGGAAAGCTAGAATAACCTCTGCATTGACAGAGGTTATTTGTTGATAATCGTGATGGAATCCGGCATAATCGCCGGCTTTTCCGGTAGTCTGGAGAGATTTTAATGGCTCGTATTGCGGGTATCAATCTTCCTGTCAATAAGCATGTGGTCATCGGTCTGACCGCCATCTATGGCGTTGGTCGTCCGCGTGCTGCGGAAATTTGTGCTGCTGCGGACATCGTTCCTAGCACCAAAATTCGCGACTTGACAGAAGAACAAGTCGAACGCATCCGTCTTGAAGTGGGCAAGTTCCTCGTTGAAGGCGATCTGCGTCGTGAAGTTTCCATGAACATCAAACGTTTGATGGATATGGGTTGCTATCGTGGCATCCGCCACAGACGTGGTCTGCCTCTGCGTGGTCAGCGTACCAAAACGAATGCGCGTACCCGTAAAGGTCCTCGTCGTCCGATTCGTAAATAAAGAGATTGCAGGTAGAGTAAGTAATGGCAAGACAGCCTAAGAAAGGTGCAACTGTTAACCTTCGTAAGAAGGTCAAGAAAACTGTCACTGACGGTGTTGCGCACATCCATGCATCATTTAATAACACCATCATAACCATCACTGACCGTCAGGGCAACGCATTAGCGTGGGCTACTTCCGGTGGTTCTGGTTTCCGTGGTTCACGTAAAAGTACCCCGTTTGCAGCACAAGTCGCTGCCGAGCGTGCAGGTACTGCGGCGAAAGAATACGGCTTGAAAAACTTAGACGTTGAAGTCAAAGGTCCAGGCCCTGGTCGTGAATCCGCAGTCCGTGCGCTGAATAGCGTCGGTTTCAAAATTAACACAATTGTGGATGTAACGCCTATCCCGCATAACGGCTGCCGTCCACCTAAGAAACGTCGTGTGTAACGGGAGATAATCATGGCACGTTATATTGGCCCTACCTGCAAACTCAGCAGACGTGAAGGTACTGACCTTTACCTCAAGAGTCGTGGTGTCTCTCTGGAGAAAAAATGCAAACTGGACAAAGCTCCAGGGCAGCACGGTGAGAACAAAGCGCGTCTGTCCGACTACGGCGTACAGTTGCGTGAGAAACAAAAAGTTCGCCGCATCTACGGTGTCTTAGAACGTCAGTTCCGCAACTACTTTAAAGAAGCGGCACGTCGCAAAGGTTCAACAGGTGAAAACCTGCTGCAACTGTTGGAATGCCGTCTGGATAACGTCGTTTATCGCATGGGTTTCGGTGCAACTCGTGCGGAAGCGCGTCAGTTGGTTAGCCACAAATCGATTACCGTTAATGGTCAATCCGTCAATATTCCTTCTTTCCAAGTGAAAGCGGGTGACGTGGTTGCAGTTCGCGAAAAATCCAAAAAACAGACCCGTATTCAAGATGCCGTTACTGTTGCTGAACAGATGGGCTTCCCTGCATGGGTTGAAGTGGATGCAAAAGCACTGCAAGGTACATTTAAATCTGTACCAGACCGTAGCGACCTGCCATCCGAAATCAATGAATCACTGATTGTGGAATTGTATTCCAAATAATCACTGATCCGGTTCGAGAGACAAGTATGACCTCGAAAACAACAGAATTGCTGAAACCGCGTAACGTTCAAGTGCAAGAAGTAAGTTTAAACACTTACCGCATTACACTTGAGCCGTTAGAGCGTGGTTTTGGTCACACGCTCGGCAACGCATTACGTCGTATCTTGCTGTCCTCGATTCCGGGCAGCTCGATTACCGAAGTGCAGATTGCTGGCGTGGTACATGAGTACACCAGTATCGAAGGTGTGCAAGAAGATGTGGTTGAGATTCTGCTGAATCTCAAAAAGTTGGCGATTCGCTTAAATGCGCGTGACGAAGCAACCCTGACCCTGAAGAAAAAAGGTAAAGGCGTTGTTACTGCTGCGGATATTGAGCGTGATCACGATGTGGAAATCATCGATCCATCTCACGTTATTGCGCACATTACCAAGGACGAAACCGAGCTGGAAATGAGCCTGACCATTACCCGTGGTCGTGGTTATCAACCTGCCTCTGTACGCCGTGGCCCTGATTCACCAGAGTTGCCATTGGGTACACTGGTGCTGGATGCAAGCTATAGCCCAATCGTGCGTGTTGCCTACAATGTAGAAAGTGCGCGTGTTGAGCAACGTACCGATATGGATAAATTGGTTTTGGAAGTCCAAACCAATGGTTCTGTTAACGCAGAAGAATCCGTCGGTATGGCAGCCCAAATTCTGCAACAGCAATTGGCAGTCTTCTTCGACCTGCGTATTGAAGAACCAGTACGCCGCGAAGAATCACAGCCAGAAATTGACCCGATTCTGTTGCGTCCGGTTGATGATTTAGAACTGACTGTGCGTTCAGCTAACTGCCTGAAAGCAGAGAACTTGTTCTACATCGGCGACCTCGTTCAGCGCACTGAAACAGAGCTGCTGAAGACTCCGAATCTGGGCAAAAAGTCCCTGACCGAAATTAAAGATGTGCTTGCACAGCATGGTTTGACCTTGGGTACGAAGCTAGACAACTGGCCACCAGCAGGTCTTGACCACCGTGAAAGCAAAGTGGGTTAAACCACGGGTTTTGAAGGATATAGAACATGCGTCACCGTAATACTGGTCGTCAACTGAGCCGTAATAGCAGTGCCCGTAAAGCCCTGTTGCAAGCTCTGACAAACTCACTGCTTCGTCATGAAGCGATCAAAACCACTCTGCCAAAGGCGAAAGAATTGCGCCGTGTAGCTGAGCCACTGATCACTCGTGCGAAAGAAGACTCTGTACACAATCGCCGTATCGCTTTCGCACGTCTGCGTGATAAAGAAGTGGTCGGTAAATTGTTTACTGAACTCGGCCCACGTTTTAAAGAACGTCAAGGTGGTTATTTGCGTATCATCAAATGCGGTTTTCGCGCTGGTGACAATGCGCCGATGGCTTACGTTGCATTGGTTGAAGACGAAGCACAAGCTGCTGCCGAATAATTTCGCGCTGTACGCTGAAGCTCACTAAGAAAAAGGTCGACATTGTTCGACCTTTTTTGCGTTTAGCCTTTTTGCTCTATATCATTTGTCAATTTGGTGTAGTCCGATAGACTGCTCTCTTTTGAATGGGGTTCATCATGCAAGACAATCAAGCGGTTGTGACGGCAGCCAGTGCGCAAAAAACTGCGAAAATCTTTTATTATGGCAATATCCTTGCAGTGTTAATTCCATTTCCGGTGTTTATTCTTTGGTTTGGTGCATCCATGTTCGTTTATGCCATGATGCGCCATCACCCGAACCCTAGAGTTGGGTATTATACGCAAATCGGCGCGTACCACTATTATGGGTTGGCAGGCGCATTAGTGCCTGTATTGACCTTTGCCCCCGGTGATTTCTTTGCCAATTGGTGGTGGGCATTGTGGATTGTTTGCGCTTTGGTATTAATTCCCTTATCTATTCGTCAAATTCTACGTATTAACCGCGAAGAATGGCACGATACTGACCCTAATCAAGCTCACTAATGAATGCCCCACTAAGTAAGGAGTGGTTGTCAATGTCTGAATTACGTCATGATTGGCGCATTGAAGAAGTCAACGCTTTGTTGGCAATGCCGTTTGCTGATCTTATGTTTCAAGCGCATCAAGTGCATCGGGAGCATTTCCCGCCAAATCAGGTGCAAGTGAGTACGCTGTTGAGCATTAAGACGGGGGCTTGCCCAGAAGATTGTGGCTATTGTTCACAAAGTGCAAAACATGATACGTCATTGGAACGTGAACGTTTATTACCTCTGCAAGAGGTGTTGGATGCGGCACAGGCGGCGAAAAACCAAGGTGCAACCCGTTTCTGCATGGGGGCAGCGTGGCGTAACCCAACTGACAAAAACCTTGAGCGCGTGGTGGAAATGGTCGAAGCGGTTAAAGGTTTAGGCATGGAAACTTGCGTGACGTTGGGGATGCTACAAGATCATCAAGCTCAACGTTTGAAAGTTGCAGGCTTGGATTACTACAACCACAACCTCGATACCTCGCCAGAATTCTACGGCAATGTGATTACCACACGCACTTACCAAGACCGTCTGGATACCTTGGAAAACGTGCGTAATGCAGGCATTAATGTGTGTTGTGGCGGCATTTTAGGCATGGGCGAATCGCGCCAAGACCGTGCACGTTTGCTTCAACAATTGGCAAACATGAAATTCCACCCTGAATCCGTTCCTGTGAATGACTTGGTGCGCGTCGAAGGCACGCCAATGGCGGGCAGCGATAAACTTGATCCGTTTGAGTTTATTCGCGTGGTCGCTGTGGCACGGATTATGATGCCGAAATCTTACGTGCGTTTGTCCGCAGGTCGTACCGAAATGACGGATGAAATGCAAGCATGGTGTTTCTTTGCTGGTGCGAACTCCATTTTCTATGGCGAAAAACTGCTGACCACAGAAAATCCGGGCGAAAACCACGACCAACAATTGTTTGCGCGTTTAGGCATTGAACCCGAAGCGGGTCAACCAACGGGTGTGCATTTCTAATTTTAATGAAGTTTGAGCGACATGCACGAAGGTTGAAGATTAAGTCGTGCATGTTGACTCATACAGTCTTCTTAAATTACCATTTTTGATATATACAAAAAATAATTAATCAAAAATATGGAATATCTATGGCATTGTCTGACTTTGCAACTTTTGGGCTTCGAGTATTGGCTAGTTCATTAGTTAATGCTGCAACAAATTTTTTTAGCGGTGAAAAATTGCATGGGCAAAATTGGGATATTGCGCGTTTCAATGCTGCGCAACAAGAAAAGTTAGAAGACAAACGGCAAAAAATGCAGACGACGCAAATCATGATGCAGTATCTGCAACACCAAGATAATCAAGTGTTCCAAGCTTCACAAGCGCGTTTGAACCGCGAACATCAAGCGGAATTGGAACGTTTCCGCCAGCAAGTGCAGCAAGAAATCAATGAGCGTAATTTGCAGTTTCAAGGCTGGAAATTGGGTAAAGAACAAGAATTGCAGCGTGAATTGGCGAATTATAACCGCGAAACTCAGCAATTAATGGCTACGTTCCAACGTGAAACCACGCTTAGGTTGCCCGAAGTCAATAAGTTGTATGAAACGTGGCCGTTGCGCATCGTGCCATTGCAAATCCTTAATGATCAGCCTAACGGTGGCAATCCGCCGCTGAAAGTGATTATTGCCCCGCCGGACGTGTATTCGGATAAGTTTGGTGCAAGCGTGGCAAATGTGCCGAAGTTAGAAAAGGGTTTGGCGGAAGGTTTACGCCACTTTTTTGGCAAGCATTACCCGCTGGAACATGCGCAACGTCCGGTAGAATTTTTGGGTGGCGCGTGGGATGCCAAACGTTTTCACGGTGAATCCAGCATCAAAGCCTTGTTCAGCATGTTGAATTCAGAAGCTTTGCTGGTGTTGGAATCCGAAATTGACGGCGATTACCTCAATATGCGTTTTGCGTATTGGGCGGCGGGGCAGGCACGTTACACTTATGCCCCGGTGCTGACGCGCTTTCCTTATCTTGAATCCGTGTACGAGTCCGCTAAAGCACGCGCTCAAAAATGGGAAAAGCCGCATGATTTGCTGCTTCAGCAAGGCAAAAATCCCAAGCTGTTAAATGAAGTTGACACCTACAATCTGGCGGTGTTACGGGAGAACGAGCAATTGGCGGAATTTGGCGTGGATATTAGTCAATTACCACCGCGTTACAAACTACGCACGGAAGATTTCGAGGCGCTGAACCAATTTCTGGTGTTGAACCACCGTTTGGTGGCAGGGCTGATGACGGATGTGCATTACCTATTGCAACACGATGTACCGCCCGTGTTGCCGCAGTGGTTGCAAGCCTTTATTGCGCAAGGGGTCGGTGCGGAATTATTGCAACCTGTGGTCGACGCATTCCGCCAAGTGTTGCACGGCTTGGCAAGCGAACGCCCCGCGTGGGCGGCGGATTTAGGAGTGGATTTAGCCACCAGCCTTGCCGCCTTGCCAGATAAAACGTGGGCGCGGGCAGTGTTGGCGGATTCGCTTCGCTATTGGCTTAATGCTCGTGGTGAATTAGGTATTATACCTAGTGTGAAAGCTCGTCTCGTAGCAGTAAATGCGAGTTTGACGTTAAGGGATACCGATTATGTACAGAAATTACAAATATGTTTGAATTTACTGGGTGGTAGAGCTTACTCTCTTGATTTGCAAGAATCCTTAGATAAGCAAAGGCAGCTAAAAGCAGAACTCGAACAGAGTTTACGGTTCGAGCTGGAACAGCGTGAACGAGTGGCAGCAGCAGCTAAAGTACGAGCAGAAGTAGCCGCTAGTATTAAAGCTGAACGCAAAGTATTGGAAGCTAAGTTTAATCCTGTATGGGCAAGTCATACTGGGCAAGACCAATACGGGCGTTACGCGGATTTGAATGTTAAAGGCGTTACTCAACGTTTCCGTTGGATTGAAGCGGGTACTTTTTTAATGGGTTCACCGCGATCTGAGCCTGAACGTTATGATAATGAAGTTCAACATCAGGTGACATTGACTAAGGGTTATTGGTTAGCCGATACCGCGTGTACTCAAGCTTTGTGGCAGGTGGTCATGGGTAACAATCCTGCTCATTTTAAAGACAATACCAACAATCCTGTGGAGCAAGTGAGTTGGGATGACGTGCAAGGTTTTCTGCAAGCTTTGAATCAGCGTGTTTCCGGTTTAACCGCCCGTTTACCAACCGAAGCCGAATGGGAATATGCCTGCCGCGCGGGTACGACCACGCCATTCGCGTTCGGCAACAGCATTTCGCCTAGCCAAGCCAATTATAATGGTAATTATCCTTATGCTGGCGGGCAAAAAGGTGAATATCGGCAAAAAACCGTGCCTGTGAAATCGTTTGAGCCGAATGCTTGGGGTTTGTACCAAATGCACGGTAACGTGTGGGAATGGTGTCAAGATTGGTGTCAAAATAGTGTTTACCCAATGCAAGCGGTAACAAACCCGCAAGGCGCGGCATCTGGCTCTTACCGCGTGTTGCGCGGTGGCTCGTGGGTCAGCAGCGCACAGGGCTTGCGTTCCGCTAGCCGCAGGTTCAGCACGCCCGATAACCGTAACAACCTCATCGGTTTCCGTCTAGTTCTAGGTCAAGCATGAGCTAGGTTGGCGAAGCCGCATTTTTGGCGTGCTTTTTCCCGCGCTCGCTCGATTAATGTCTCATCAGCACTGAGTGTAATGTTTAACATGGTGAGTACCTCCAATTAGCTCACACGAAAATAGTGTACACGGATACACGAAACGTTGTCAGTTTCTGTTGACTATAGCTATATTTGGTGAGATGTGGAGAAAAGCGTGATCTTTTGCTTTTTGCTTGGATACGGTTATGATGACCGAAGTTAGCGGATAATGAGATAAGGCGGTGGCATGATGAATGCGCTTAGAAATCAGGTATTACAAGAGATAGCGTTGCTGGATTTGCGGGAGTTATTGGCATTGCAGCCTGTGCTGGCAGTACTGAGAAAAGCCAAAAAAACCGTGATTAGCAGACGTGGTAATGGTGCGTTAGCGGCACGTCAGGCATTGTCGGGATTGCAAACGAACTTGTCTGATGCTGTGCGTGAAGATCGGGAAGATCGCTGGTGAATTTATTTTTTGATACTTCCGCGTTGGTGAAATATTTTCATATCGAGGCAGGTTCGCAGCAGGTCATTGAGCTAATGGAGCATCCACATCATCAGGTTTGGGTTTCTGATCTTGCCCGTGTCGAGTTTATCAGTGCGCTTTACCGTAAATTACGCCGCAGAGACTTGAATGAGGAGCAACTGCAAGACGCATTGGCTGGATTTGATGAGGAATGGGCGCGATTTAATGTGCATCCTCTTAATGAAGCCGTGGTTGGTGAAGCAGACCGCTTACTGCGTCAAAAAGCGGACGTGTATGGCTTGAGAGCTTTGGATGCTCTGCAATTTGCCAGTTTTCGGTTGTTGGTCGAAACAGATTGGGCATTTGTGGTGGCTGATGGGTTGTTGGCGGATGCCGTCGCCAGCGACGGATTCACCGTTATCAAGGTTGCATTACCATGACCGTTTATACCCGCACATCTTCATACAGTTCGCTTAAGGTGCATTGCCAGTCAATGCTGGTGAATTCGACCGTGGTTTCTGCCCCTTCATAACTGAATAATTCCCAGCGTTTGGCGGCATTTAGGCGGAAGATTTCAACTAAATAAGCAGTTGGGTCAATCAGCACGTATTCGCGCAGGCTGGTCAGTTGACGGTATACGGCGAATTTGTCGCCTCGGTCATAATCGCGGGTGCTGGGCGATAATACTTCGATAATGAGGATAGGGCTGTGTTTAATGGTGTCGCGTTCGCGGTCTTCGGTGTCGCACGTTACCATCACATCGGGGTAAAACCACGCTTTGTCTTTAGCATTGATCTTAACGCGCATATCGGAAATGTAAGTGCTGCAACCTGAACCGCGCAGGTGTGTTTTGATGAATGCCGCCGCATTCAGGCTGATTTTGACGTGAGCATCCCCCGCATCTGCCGTGTTGCACGGGTAAACAAAGCCGTTGAGGTATTCGTGTTTTTCGCTTGCGACCAATTCCCCGCTTAAATACTCATCGGGGGAAATGTCATCTGCTTTGAGTGCGCGGTTAGCCAACATAGCGGTTTCCTGCGGTGGTTTTGAGGAAAGTTTACTGATTTTGCGTCAAAGCGTCAGCTTTGTGATGATTTTGTTTGAGAAAATGGGCATTTGAGCGTAATGCTCGTGCGTACTACAATACCCCGCTTTAAGCCTTACGCGATACCTAAATTCAGTCATGCATTACCCACAAGCCTTTGATGTCATCGTTATCGGTGGCGGACACGCCGGAACGGAAGCCGCTCTTGCCGCAGCACGCATGGGGCAACGTACATTGTTGTTGACCCACAATATTGAAACCATTGGGCAAATGAGCTGCAACCCCGCGATTGGTGGCATTGGCAAAGGGCATTTGGTCAAGGAAGTGGACGCGCTCGGCGGGGCAATGGCGCACGCTGCGGATCGTGGTGGGATTCAATTCCGCATCCTCAATTCCAGCAAAGGGGCGGCGGTGCGGGCGACTCGCGCTCAAGCGGATCGGGTGCGTTACAAAGCGGCGATTCGTACCATTGTGGAAAATCAGCCTAACTTGCAAATTTTCCAGCAAGCCGCAGATGACTTAATTGTCGCAGGCGAACGTGTTACGGGTGTGCGCACGCAAATGGGCGTGAGCTTTTCCGCCAAAGCCGTGGTTTTAACCGCTGGTACGTTTTTGGGCGGCAAAATCCACATTGGTTTGGAAAATCACGCCGGTGGACGCGCTGGCGACCCGCCATCGCTTGCTTTAGCGCAACGTTTACGCGAATTACCCTTCCGTGTGGATCGCTTAAAAACGGGCACGCCGCCACGCATTGATGCGCGTAGCATTGATTTCAGCAAGCTCGAAGCGCAACCGGGCGACACGCCGATTCCGGTATTCTCGTTTTTGGGCAATGCAGAGGAACATCCGCCGCAAGTGCCGTGCCATATTACTTATACCAACACCCGTACCCACGAAATCATTTTGGGTGGTTTGGATCGTTCGCCGATGTACACAGGCGTGATCGAAGGCATTGGCCCGCGTTACTGCCCGTCGATTGAAGATAAAGTGGTGCGTTTTGCAGACAAAGATCGTCACCAGATTTTCCTTGAACCAGAAGGTTTGGATACGCACGAAGTCTACCCGAATGGCATTTCCACCAGCTTGCCGTTCGATGTGCAATACGCCTTGGTGCGCTCGATGGCAGGCTTGGAAAACGCGCATATCGTGCGCCCCGGTTATGCGATTGAATACGACTTTTTTGATCCGCGCGACTTAAAACCGACACTGGAAACCAAAGTGCTGCACGGTTTGTTCTTTGCTGGACAAATCAACGGCACAACAGGCTACGAAGAAGCCGCCGCGCAAGGTTTGCTGGCGGGTTTGAATGCAGGTTTATACGCGCAAGACAAAGACGGCTGGTATCCATTGCGTGATCAGGCTTACCTCGGCGTGTTGGTCGATGACCTGATTACCTTGGGCACGAAAGAACCGTACCGTATGTTTACCAGCCGCGCCGAACACCGTTTGTTATTGCGCGAAGATAATGCCGATTTGCGTTTGACCGAAATGGGGCGTGAACTGGGCTTGGTCGATGACGCGCGTTGGGCGGCATTCTGTGCCAAGCGCGAAGCGATTGAGCTGGAACAACAGCGTTTGCGTACCACTACTTTGCAACCAAGCGCAGTGAGCGCGGAAGATAGTCAGCGCGTGTTTGGCGATGTGTTAGGGCGCGAATACAAATTGCATGACTTGCTGCGTCGTCCGAATGTGACTTACGCATCTTTAACCAGCCTGCCAGCAGTGGGCAATCCGGTAGCGGATGCCATTGTTGCGGAACAGGTGGAAATTCAATGCAAATACGCGGGTTACATTGATCGCCAGCAAGAAGAAATCGAACGCCAACGCCGCAACGAGTCCACACGCTTACCCGATTGGTTGGATTATGCGCAAGTGCGCGGACTTTCCAATGAAGTGCGCCAAAAGTTGCAAACGCAACGTCCGGTAACGATTGGACAAGCGTCGCGCATTCCGGGGATTACGCCCGCTGCGATTTCCTTGCTGTTAGTGCATTTGAAAAAGGCCAGTTAATGAACGAACAACAAGCCGCACAGTTGCAACAATACCTGCAATTACTGCAACGTTGGAACAAAGTTTATAACCTCACGGCGGTGCGCAATCTTGCTGACATGCAGCCGTTGCACATTGATGACAGTTTGAGTGTCGCGCCCTTTATTCGCGGCGAAACCTGTCTGGATGTCGGCAGCGGGGCGGGTTTACCCGGTATTCCTTTAGCCATTGTGCAGCCCGAACGCCACTTTACCTTGCTGGATACCAATGGCAAAAAGACCCGTTTTATGCAACAAGCGGTGTTAGAACTTGGCTTGAAAAACGTCAAAGTGGTGCAAACGCGGGTGGAAAGCTGGCAACCCGATGCGCCATTTGATGCGATTATCAGCCGTGCGTTTGCGTCAGTCGCCGATTTTGTACAGGGTACGGCGCAACTGTTGCAAGCTGATGGCACATTGTATGCGATGAAAGGGCGGTATCCTGCTGCGGAATTAGCCGAGTTGCCGCACGGCTGGCGCGTAACGGCACAACATGAATTGCATGTACCCACGGTGGATGCACAACGTCACTTGATTGAACTACAACGAGAATCCACTACATGACGCGCATCATTGCGATTGCCAACCAAAAAGGTGGTGTGGGCAAAACAACAACGACCGTTAATCTCGCAGCGGCGTTAGCTACCATGAAACGGCGCGTGCTGTTGGTGGATATTGATCCACAGGGTAATGCCACTACCGGTTTGGGGATTGATAAACACGAGCAAACTACCACGCTAACGGATGTCTTGCTCGGTGAGGCAACGGCGCGGGAAGTGGTGCAAGTTGTCGCCGATACCACATTGCACGTCTTACCGGGTTCGCCCGAAGTGACGGTGGCGGAGGTTGCGTTAATGAATCAGGAACGGCGTGAATATCACCTGCACCATGCACTGGCGACGCTACAAGCTGATTACGACTACGTGCTGATTGATTGCCCGCCTTCGCTGAATATGTTGACGGTAAATGCCTTAGTTGCGGCAGATGGTGTGATTATTCCCATGCAGTGTGAGTATTACGCTTTGGAAGGTTTGACCGCATTAATGGGAACGATTGAGCAAATCAAACAGCGGGCGAATCCACGTCTGCAATTAGTGGGTTTGGTGCGTACCATGTTTGACCCACGCAGTAATCTGGCGCGTGATGTGTCGGAGCAAATCAGCGGTTATTTCCAAAATAAAGTTTTCAGCACAACCATTCCGCGTAATATTCGCCTCGCCGAAGCACCCAGCCACGGTTTATCGGTGTTGGATTACGATAAAACCTCACGCGGTGCGTTGGCGTACCTCGCATTAGCGGCGGAGTTGCTGCGATTGGATAGTTTTCAACCTAGCACTGTGCAGGGAGTAGCATAATGGCGAAAAAAGCAGGTTTAGGCCGTGGTTTGGATGTTTTACTGAGTTCTGCGCGTGGTAGCATGGTACAGCCTACCGACGTTTCTGCTTTGAAAAGCTTGCCGGTGGAGCGGATTCGTCCTAGCCCTTACCAACCACGTACCCGCATTGACCCCGATGCTTTGCAAGAACTCGCCAACTCCATCAAATCCCAAGGGTTGATCCAGCCGATTGCCGTGCGTCCGTTGGCGGAAGGGCAATACGAGCAATACGAATTGATTGCGGGTGAACGGCGGTGGCGAGCTTGTCAGTTAGCTGGATTGCATGAAATTTCAGCGGTTGTACACCCAATCAGTGATCAAGTGGCGGCAGCAATGGCTCTCATTGAGAACATTCAACGCCAAGACTTGAATGCTTTGGAAGAAGCGAATGCACTGCGCCGTTTGATTAATGAATTTGGTTTGACCCATCAGCAAACCGCCGATGCGATTGGGCGTTCGCGTGCATCGGTGAGCAATTTATTACGCTTGTTGGATTTGGAAGCAGATACCAAAGCCTTAGTGGATATTGGGCAATTGGAAATGGGTCATGCAAGAGCATTACTCGCTTTGCAAGGGCAGCAACAGGTTCACGTAGCGCGGCAGGCGGCTTCACAAGCCTTATCCGTGCGGGATACGGAGCGTTTGGTCAAGCAAGCCCTACAAGCGCGGGACGGGGCTAAGACGACGACTGGTGAATCCACGCCCGCCGCCGATGTGATCAAACTGGAACAACGCCTATCCGATACGCTTGGTGCGAAGGTTTTGATCCGTTATAATCGCACGGGTAAAGGTAAATTAGTTATTGAATACAATACGTTGGATGAGTTGGATGGTATCATCGGGCACATTCAATAAGAATTTCGCGCTATTATTGGTTAAATGGTTGAAGTGTGTAACGAATCATTGCATAATGCGCCCCTTATTTTTCGGATTGGTTTTTCGGGAGAATACCCTTGCCTAACATAGCATCAGCCAGAAAGCGTGTCCGCCAAAGTGAAAAACGCCGGATGCACAACCGTCATCTGCGTTCACGCCTGCGCACTCAAGTTAAAAACGTTCTGCGTGCCGTTGAAGCAGGGGATCGTGAAGCCGCCATCGCTGCTTACAATGCGGCAGTACCTGTTATCGACTCCATTGCCGATAAAGGTATTGTTCACAAAAATAAGGCGGCACGTCATAAAAGTCGCCTGAACGCGCACATCAAAGCGTTGCAAGCGTAAGCCGCGTTACGACGGGGTACGATTCCAAAGCCGATTTTATAATCGGCTTTTCGCGTTTGTGGACACAGTAAAATGGTGCGTCGTGATGCTAAAAGTCGGTCTAACGGGTGGCATTGGTTGCGGTAAGTCGACAGCGATTCGGCATTTTCAGCAATTAGGCGTGCCAGTGGTCGAGGCTGATCTGATTGCGCGTCAAGTTGTTGCTGTTGGTGAGCCAGCCTTGCAAGACATTGCTGAGGTGTTTGGTGCGCAAGCTTTGCAGCAGGACGGTAGTTTGGATCGTGCATGGCTGCGCCAGTACGTTTTCGGTAATGCGCAAGGTCTGCAAGCGTTAGAGGCGATTTTACATCCACGCATTAAAGCCGCTATTCTGGCGGATATGGCTGCCTATCAAGGTAGTCCGTATGTGTTGGTGGATATTCCCTTATTGTTTGAAAAGGGGTATCAGGTATTATTTGACCGTGTGTTAGTGATTGATTGTTTACCTGAGCAACAACTGCAACGGGTGAAACAGCGCGATGGTAGTGAAGACAGCGTGATTCAAGCCATTATGCAAGCGCAAATGAGTCGTGAGCAACGCTTGCAACAGGCTGATGATGTCCTAACCAATCAGTCAACTATTGTGGCATTTCAAGCAGCAATTGAACGCTTGCATGAATTATATTTGACACAAGCCCATACTTTAGTTGTAGAGGGTTAGTCTTTTTTGCTATAAGGGGATACCCTTGGGCTTTGTGCATATCTTATGGCGATCTATCAGCAAACTCTAGACGAGAGCATTCGTCGAATTTCTGGGTGTCACATGATTACTTACGAACAGCCGCTTAACGAGAAAATCCGTTTACTATTGCGGCTGGAATTATTGATGGGACGGTTTCGTTACCACATTGCGAATCCTATGCCGGAAGATACCGTTGTCGCTTTGCAGCTACTCTTGGATTTGTATAATCTTTCGGCGCGTGTTGATGTTAAAAGCGAAATTCTGAAAGAGCTTGATCGCGTTGGGCAATCCATGCGCTTGTTATTACGTCAAGATCAGGATGAAGCCAATAAACTGGATACGTTATTGGAAAAGCTTAATTATCATAGTGATATTCTCTATCAACAACGCGGTCAACTTGGTCAACACCTCAAAAATCACGTCTTCTTTAATAGCTTACGTCAGCGTTCGTCACTGCCGGGCGGGATCAATGGTTTCGACATTCCATTGTTCCAGTATTGGCAAGAACAACCGGTGGAAAATCGCCTTGCGGACTTGCGCGAATGGGCAGCTCCTTACATCCATGCTGATGATGCGGCACACGATATTTTGGGCATGATTCGCGATTTGGGTGAGTCACGTGAAGCGGTGGCGAAAGAAGGCTTTTTCCAATGCACGTTGGAAGGGCGTAAAGCGTCACACATGTTGCGGGTCTCGCTGGTCGGTAATGTGGATTACTACCCAGAAATTAGTGCGGGAAAACAACGATTTACCTTGCGTTTTGTCAATGCTGACATGATGGCGGATCGGGGTAAGCAATTCAGCCAAGATGTACCCTTCACCTTAACGCTCTGTAATTTATAAAGCAGCGACGGGCGGATGGGGATCAAAGCAAAACGGGCTAGATGCCCGTTTGCCGTTTGTGGGATGACGAATGCTAGGGGCGCAAGCTGTCCCAGATTGGTTTTGCCTCTGATTTAGGCGCGGTTTTCGTTTCTGGTGGTGTATCTGTGTGCTTCTCTGCTGCCGCTTTGGGATCAGATTCTGTGCGTTGTGCAGGCACTTTTTCCAGCTCCGCCGGAATTTTCGTTAAGGGTGCTGCCGGAGCAGGAATATTCGGCAAGCTTGGCGGATTAGCCGGAATCACGGGGGTGTTATGATTGGGTACGGCTACTGGTATCAGCGGAACAATAGGTTGTGGCGGTGGGGTTAACGGCACGGGGGCTGGAACAGGCGCGGCTACAGGGTCAACCTGCAACGTGTCTTGGCGCAGTACTTGTCCATTATCGTTGATGACAGTGACTGTCCATGTGCCCACCATATTGGGTGTAATACTTTTGCTGGATTGTACGCGCCAACGTTCGCCACCGACCGGAAATTGCATTCCCAGTTGAAACTTGCCGTTATACTCCCAGCGATGTGTAATCACATGTTCTTGTAAGCCGCCTAACTCGGTAAAGTAATAAAGGGTTTGCCCTGCATTTACGCGCGTGAGTTGATTCACTGGTTCACGAGCCACTAGCCCTGTGGTGAAAGCCGCGCGTATGACTTGCGCGGGAACTGGGGTCGGTGCTGGCGGCGCAATGGGTGATGTTGTTACCGACGGTGTGACAGTCGCCGGATAGCCAATCACCGGATTGCTGGGTGTCGACAGTGGTGGCGAAGTGGGTTCAGGCGTGGTGACAGGAAAATCAGCTTGTGCAGTGCTAAAAGCGAACAAACCGACACAGGCAAAGTAGCTTGCCAGTGAAGTGGTTGACGATGGCATACTGGAATGAACTCCCTTATAAAGTCCCTGAAAAAGACGGTTTATCAGCATAACATGAAATGTTAGGCAGGTTGTTTAAGCGTAATTTCTTACGCTTTCAGCGATAAAGCAGTAATGGAGTCTTGCCCCTGAAGTCAAGTTACGGTTTACTAACCTATTTGCTACTTAAATCGGCGGGATTAATAAAATGCCTAGAAAGCAGGCAGTAGAAACAATGCCACAACAACCAACGTTTGAAACAGCAATGGCTGAACTCGAAACGTTGGTGCAACGGATGGAGAGCGGCGAATTATCGCTGGAGGCTTCCTTAAAAGAATTTGAGCGTGGTGTGCAATTAACGCGCTTTTGCCAAGAGGCTCTGAAAGCCGCAGAACAACGGGTAAAATTAGTTAGTGGCGATGGTCAGACCAGCGATTTTCCAGCATTAGGAGTGTCTTAAATGCTGAATGTTCGGACACGTTTACAAGCTTGGCAAGACCGTATTGAAAGTGTTTTGACCGAAGTGCTACCTGCCGCCACCACGCATCCTGCACGTTTGCATGAGGCCATGCGTTATTCCGTGTTAAATGGCGGCAAGCGAATGCGCCCGCTGTTGGTGTATGCCACGGGTGAAGCATTAGGTGTTGCACCCGCGAAGTTAGATATTCCTGCCGCTGCTTTGGAATTGATTCATGTTTACTCGCTGGTGCACGATGATTTGCCCGCGATGGACGACGATGATTTACGGCGCGGCAAACCGACCTGCCACAAAGCCTTTGATGAAGCGACTGCGATTTTAGTCGGCGATGGTTTGCAGGCTTTGGCATTTCAATTGTTAGCCTCTCACCCGCAATTAAATGTTTCCCCTGCACAGCGTTTGCGCATGATTGAGCAATTGGGGCAAGCAGCGGGTTCGCGCGGCATGGTGGGCGGGCAGGCGATTGATTTGGCTGCGGTTGGTAAGGAACTGACTGAGCTTGAATTAGAACACATGCACATTCACAAAACCGGGGCATTAATTCGTGCGAGCGTGTTATTGGCAGCGTATACGGTGGACAATATCGAGGCGCAACAGTTACGCCAGTTGGATCACTTTGCGAAATGCGTCGGGTTAGCGTTTCAAGTGCAAGATGATATTTTGGACGTGGAAAGTGATACGCACACGCTAGGTAAAACGCGCGGTGCTGATGCAGCGGCGGGCAAACCGACTTATCCTTCGATTATTGGGATGGCGGCGGCAAAGGCAAAATTGCGTGATTTACACGATGAGGCGGTTACTGCGTTGGCCGAGTTTGGTGAGTCCGCCGATTTATTGCGTGAAATTGCCGAGTTCACCGTGAAACGCATCCGTTAAGTCTGGCAGATGCGTTATATAATTTTAGGATTCTTACGCTAGGGGTACATTACGTGCTTGATTCTATCCATTCTCCTGCTGATTTGCGTTGCTTGGAATTAGCGGCATTGCCGACAGTTTGTGATGAATTGCGTGATTTTTTATTGACATCCGTGTCCAGCGGTGGCGGGCATTTTTCATCGAATTTAGGTACGGTGGAACTCACCGTTGCATTGCACTATGTTTTTAATACGCCGCGTGACCGTGTGGTGTGGGATGTCGGGCATCAAGCCTATCCGCACAAAGTGTTAACCGGACGGCGTGAACGCATGAGTACTATCCGCCAAAAAGATGGCTTGTCCGGTTTTCCGAAGCGTTGTGAAAGTGAATACGACACGTTTGGGGTGGGGCATTCCAGCACGTCGATCAGTGCGGCTTTGGGCATGGCATTAGCGGCACGGCAAAAGGGCGAAGATTCCCAAGCCATTGCGGTGATCGGTGATGGTGCAATGACCGCAGGCATGGCATATGAAGCTTTAAATCATGCGGGTGATTTGGATGCGAATTTATTGGTGGTATTGAACGACAATGAAATGTCGATTTCCCCGAATGTGGGGGCATTGCGTAAATACCTGACGCATTTATTGTCAGGGCGAATGTATTCCACCATGCGTGAGGGTGGCAAAAAAGCCTTATCACACAGTAAATCCCTGTCGCGTTTGGCAAAGTTGACCGAAGAACACATGAAAGGCATGGTGTTACCCGGTACGTTCTTTGAAGAAATGGGCTTTAAGTATTTCGGGCCGATTGACGGGCACGATGTCGAAGAATTGGTACACGTTTTGCGTAATTTGCAGCAGATTAAAGGACCGCGTTTACTGCACGTTGTCACCAAAAAAGGCAAAGGTTACGAGCCAGCCGAGGCAGACCCTTGTACTTATCACGGGGTTTCCGCGTTCAATTTGCAAACCGGTTTAGTCGCGAGTAATAAAAAATCCACACCAACTTACACCCAAGTGTTTGGGCAATGGTTGTGTGACATGGCGGAACGTGATCCACGTTTGGTTGGTATTACGCCAGCCATGCGCGAAGGTTCGGGGTTAGTGGCATTTTCCGAACGTTTCCCTGAGCGTTATTTCGACGTGGGGATTGCAGAACAACACGCCGTCACCTTGGCAGCAGGGTTGGCGTGTGAAGGTTTGAAACCCGTTGTGGCGATTTATTCCACGTTCTTGCAACGGGCTTACGACCAATTGTTGCACGATGTGGCGATTCAAAATTTGCCCGTGGTGTTTGCGATTGATCGGGCGGGGTTAGTGGGTGCGGATGGTCCGACGCATTCAGGTAACTACGACCTTTCTTACCTGCGTTGTGTACCGAACATGATTGTTATGGCACCAGCGGATGAAGACGAATGCCGTCAAATGTTGTATACCGCCTTCTTGCAAGATAAACCGACAGCGGTGCGGTATCCGCGTGGTAAAGGTATTGGCGTTGAACCCGACACGGCAATGCAAGCGATTCCGATTGGTAAAGCTTTGAAATTGCGGTCTGGGCATTCCATTGCCTTGTTATTGTTTGGGTCATTACTGACTGCCGCGCAAGAAGCGGCTGAAGAATTGGATGCTACGCTGGTGAATATGCGTTTCGTCAAGCCGCTCGATGAAGCCATGTTGCGCGAATTAGCCAAAAGCCATGATCTGTTAGTGACGCTTGAAGATAATGCCATTATGGGTGGCGCGGGTAGTGCGGTGAATGAATATTTGCACGCCGCTGAGTTGTCGGTTGCGGTGATTAATTTAGGTTTGCCAGATAGTTACATTGAGCACGCGCAACGTGAAGAGCAGTTAGCGGCTTGTGGCTTGGATGCGCAAGGCATTGTTAATCGTGTGCGTACTAGCAAGGCAGGTAAATCTTGCGTATATTCAGCACCTTCACTATCATCCGCCGGTTTACGCTGATTACTAGTCATGGCACTGTATACACTCAAAGTTCTTGCTGATTTTGCTTCCGCGCACACCTTGCGCGGCTACCCCGGCGCGTGCAGTCGTATGCACGGGCATAACTGGAAAATTGAGGCTGAAGTCGAAGCATCCGTGCTGGATGACATCGGTATGGCAATTGATTTTAAAGTCATTAAACGTGAAGTGCGTGACATTGCCGAAACCTTGGATCATGAGTATTTGAACGATCTTGAACCATTCCGCGAGATCAATCCTACAGCAGAACACATTGCACGTTACTTCTTTCAGACCCTCGCGAAACGCTTAAATAATGAACGAATTCGTGTCAGTGGTTTAACGATTTGGGAAACGGATCGTGCCTGTGTACGTTACTCAGAAGCCTGATTCACATTGGATTAAGCCTGCATCCTGTGCCACAATACGACCCAAATTTATAAGCCGGTACGCTCATTGTTGCTAGTCGCTGGTTACGGTCGTATTTTTAATTTCCAAGGAGTCATCTCATGAAGTACCTCGTCGGCTTTTTCAGCCTTGAATGGATGCGCATTTTCGACTTTATTGCGCCACTGGCAATCCGTTTGTTCTTAGCTCCCATGCTATGGGTATCGGGTGTTAAACGCCTCGGTCTGTTCTCGGCTAGTGATTTTGTAGCATGGAATCCATTAACGTGGCTGAATCCAGAAGCATTTCACCAAAACGTTGCAGCCATTCATGAAACTGGCTTGTTAGGTATGAGTGCGGATACGCTGCTGATCGTTATCGGTGTGATTGAGTTACTGGCGGCGGCATTATTAGTCTTGGGTTTTGCTGTACGTTGGGTGACGCTGGCTCTGATGTTTGTCATGGTGGCATTGGCACTGTTGGCAATTGGCGATGCAGGCTTCTTAAGCAGCATGGGTCAATTAGTTATGACACACGGTTACAGCAACATGGCGAATAACCAAGTCGAAGTGTACTTAGTTTACTTCGTGTTGTTACTGGCTCTGTTCTTTATGGGGGCTGGACGCTGGGTTAGCTTGGACTGGTTTGTGCATCGCCATTTCGTCAGAAAATTGGACGATAAAACCGCTGTGGAATTAGACCCATTTGAAATTGATGCAACGGATGCGCCGGGTATCAGCAAATTCTAATCGGTCACTAATGCATGATGGTTGCTAGTTGCGACCATCATTGGAGGGGTAGTTACGCTGCCCCTCTTGCTGTTGAAGCTACTTAACGTTAGCGAATTTCCCCGCGCTCACGCCGCTCTTTGAGTTTTTCATCATTGTGTTTCATGAGTTGCAAAGTCAGGTAGATTTTAGCGGGAATGGATAAAAACAACCCACCTGCAATCAAGCCTGCCACCAATGCAATGCCTTTGATGCCATGCCCTGTGACAATATCGGTAAAAATCACCAATCCAACACCCACTGCACTGATGCTTAAACCTACTGTAATTAAGGTGTACATCATGCGCGTGATTTGTTGTTCTTTCATTCCAAGCCTGCCTTAACTGTGTGGGAGTAGTCCATTATCGTTCTCGGATAACGTTAGCGTAATTGATGCTTCGCAATTCTGCTGCGTCGTTAAGCCGTTTCGCTGACCTGTTGTAATTGTTGCCCGATTTTTTGCAGTAACGTGTCCTTGTGTTGTAAGGCTTTTTCCTTATGCAATAACTGCTGATTTAATTGCGCAATAATGGTGTCTTTTAAACCAATAACGCGATCACGTTGCTGAAGTTTTTGCTCGTATTCTTGATCCGCCACATTGTATGCCTGCTGCTTTTCCAAGATTGCCATGACACTGGTTAACTGTTGTTCTAGTACCGTGTTTTGTTCCAAAACGGGTAATGCTTGTTGCGTTGCGAGGTTTTGTTCCAAGCTGAGAATATGATCTTGTAAGGTCGTAATCAATTGGTCACGGTTTTGGATGGCTTTATCACGTTCTTGGATTTGCTGGAATTGCGCGGTAATTTGCATGTCGCGGCGTTGTAACTGTCGTTCGCGTTCTTGCAAATGTTGCTCGCGTTGATGAATGATTTGATCTTTTTCTTGTAATTGTTGCGCGTAATGAATGAGTTGCTGGTCACGTTCTTGAAGCTGTTTATCGCGCTCGGTCAGTTGGCGATTGCGCTCGCTGATGAGTTGTTCTTGCAGGTAAAGGTTTTTCTGCCGTTCTTGTACCCATTGGTTGAGTGCTTGTAATTGCTGGCTTAATTCGTGAATGACCAGATCACGGCGGCTTAATTGTTTGTCGCGGTTATCAATTTCACGATCACGGCGATCAATGTGGCGATCTTTATCCGTTAAGCGGCGCGAGTGGGTTTGAATTTGCGCATCACGGTCGTGAATGTGCTTTTCTTTGTGGTGCAGATGGTGATCAATCTCACGGCAACGCTTTTCCAAATCACGGATAATCTGGTCACGTTCACGTAGGGATTCTTCGCGTTGTTGAATGATATTGTCGCGCAAGTGAACTTGTCGGTCGCGTTCTTGGGTCTGATAATGTGCTACGTGTAGGATGGATTCTTTGTCGAGTAACTGACGATCTTTACGCTCAAGGTATTGATCCCGTTCCCGCAGTGCGTGTTCTACACTTAGCAGGTGTTGATCTTTGGTTTGAATGAGTGTCTGTAAGGTTTGCTGTTGGGTTTCTTGTTGGGCAAGTTGTTCGTACAAGTTGTGCCAACTGTCGATCAAAAGCTGCCGATCCGTTGCGGTCAGGAACTTATTACCTTCAATCTTCTCAATCAGCCCTTTTTCTTCGCGATTCATTATGATTAGCCCAGTGTGTGCTGCTGTTAGTTAGCTTGTTGTTATCAGTAGCTGGTGGGTAGCTAGTACTTGCGGCGCATTCCGTTCGCTTTTGAGCATGATAGTGTGTTAAATATAACGTTGCATGAATTAACTACAATAAACGTGAACCCGTGGCGAAATTAGCACTCTAAGATAGAGAGTGCTAACATAGCATCAGAGTTAAGAAGGAGACTAACCTATGACCAACGCATTGATGCTTCGAGGACAAACGCTGCCAGTCCCTGTGGGGAATCTGGAAAGCTATATCCACGCGATTCATTCCATTCCGGTTTTAGAAGCGGATGAAGAACGTGAATTAGCAGAGCGTTTGAAATACCAAGGTGATCTTGAAGCTGCGCGTCAATTGATTTTGCATAACCTGCGTTTTGTGGTGAAAGTCGCACGCGGTTATAACGGTTATGGTTTACCGCTTGGTGATTTAGTCCAAGAGGGGAATGTAGGCTTAATGAAGGCGGTAAAACGCTTTGACCCTGATATGAATGTGCGCTTGATTTCATTTGCGGTGCATTGGATTCGTGCTGAAATCCACGAGTTTATTTTGCGTAACTGGAAAATTGTCAAAGTGGCAACCACTAAAGCACAGCGTAAATTGTTCTTTAATCTGCGCAGTAGTAAACAACGTTTAGGTTGGTTAAGTCACGAAGAAGCCACAGCAATGGCAAATGACTTAGGCGTTAGTACGGCTGAAGTGTTGGAAATGGAAAAACGCTTGAGTGCAAATGATGTCGCTTTTGATATGAGTGCAGATCAAGACGACGATGAGCGTGCTGATTTTTCCCCTAGCCAATACTTAGCGGCGGAATCGGCTGATCCTGCTGAAGTGTTGGAAGCGGAAGAATGGGACACTTATACCCGTGATCGTTTCCAGCAAGCATTGGATAGTTTGGATAAGCGCAGTCAGGATATTTTGGCAAGTCGTTGGTTGGTCGAAAACAAGGCGACACTGCATGAGTTAGCCGACAAATACAAAGTGTCTGCGGAACGGATTCGTCAATTAGAAAATGCGGCGGTGGGTAAGTTACGCGCGGCAGTTTTAGAAGCTGCTTAAGTGCTTATGTTTAATTTAGGCGTAAAAAAAGGTCGCTGATGCGACCTTTTTTGTTGGCTTTTTTATGCTGATCAAGCGAAGAAAGCGACTGACAAAAAGCTTAACCAAGCCCATGCAATCAAACTTACCACGATGACCATCGGTACTGTGAATACCCAGTCCCATTTCAACATACGCTACATACCTCTAAAACACTTTCAGAGATAGCATAAAAGAATCCCATTCCCCTGACAAGTCGGGGGAATGGTTTATAGCACGTCAAACGGGAGGATGAAACGCGTTCAACTAGGTTGAATAGTGATTGGACTCAGTACTTTGATCTTAGCCGAAAAATACAACAGTGAAGAAACTAAACCAGGCCCATGCGATCAGCACGATGATAATTGCTGCTGGCAAACCATAATCAAAAGTAAGCATTTCTTTCATTTTCATATCTTCCGCCTCTGTCCAATCCAAAATTTAGGTATGGCGCAAGTATGCCGCAGAGTAGACTGGAGAAAATTGACATGGCTCAATAAGCAGTAGGGTCAAGTACAATAGGGGGGGAGTATATGCTGGTTTCTTGATTTATATCAGGAATTTGCCATTATGCTCAACGTGACAGAAACGATAGTGTTTTCATACGCTTGTCATCAGCCGCGTGCAAACTACGCATTTTGGTATTGATTACGAAGTTTGCCGCACATAGAGGACTTTGGCATGGTTAAGTTGAGCCAACTCATCCTGCGAACCGATGTCAGTGGAATGCCGTTAGAGTGGATTCATTACCAAACGGCAGTCAAACTGTATTACAACGATCAGGTAGCCTATACCTGTGGGTCACGTATCCTCTCGATTCGTGGGGGCTACAATGCGAGAACGGGTAAGCGCAGTCGCATTGATTTGAATTCCATTATTGCTACATACGGCAGCAAGCAGCTTTTGCTGGATGCTTATATTCCACACTTGAATAATCCCACCTTGTTTCGTCGTGATGACTACATCTGTTTGTATTGCGGGGAACATTTTGCCGAAAAAGATTTATCACGCGATCATGTACATCCTTTAGTCAAAGGTGGGCTTGATGTGTGGACCAATGTGGTAACGGCGTGCAAAACCTGCAATAGCATTAAAGGTGGTCGCACTCCCGAAGAAGCACGGATGCCGCTATTAGCTGTACCTTTCCAACCGACGTATGCGGAATACATTTATTTACAGGGCCATCATATTTTAGTGGATCAAATGGAGTTTTTAAGCACGCATTTTCCAAGGAGCAGTAAATTACGCACGCGCAGCCAGTAATCGTCAGTATGCTTGCGGGTTTTTGCTATAGTTAAGCAAAGTCTGTCAAGGAGTCTGTATATGCCAATGTCGACTACTTCGTGGTGGAGTCGCTTATTGTCGTGGTTGAACCGTTCGCGCCCGCCGCTTGTGAGCGGTAACGTGCCGACTTCGCCGCCTGCGGTTACGCCACCACCGGACGCTATCACGCCGGATGCAACCCGAACGCCACCGCCGTCGGTTATGCCTGAGCTTCCCACACCGTCACAGCCTGCACCACCACCCGCTAACCCTACGCCGCCGCCAGTGTTGGTAACACTCACCTTGCCGACGGAAGGGGTGCATTTAGGCTTTGAAACGTTGTGGCGTAATCACCCCGCAATTGCGGATCAGGATGTTTTCCCCTGCAAAGATGTGTCGGGTAATCCCAACTTTGGTAATCAATGCGGCATTATGATGGGAACTTGTTTGCTGCGTAGCAATTTGCTGCACGGTTATGACAAAAGTATCTGTTGGTATCGTGGGCATGAGGGGCATACCTTACGCGCGCGCGAGGTCGCGGATTGGATGCGGCGACACCCAGAACGTTTCGGGCGGGTGGAAATTCGCAAAAGTGTGACATGGGGCGCATTTAAGGGGCGTACTGGTTTTGTCTGCTTCCAGAATTTTTGGGGGGATGGTAATCAAGGCGACCACATTGATTTGTGGGATGGTACGGGTTTGATCCGTAAGGCTTTAGACCCCAGTTTGGAAGGTGCTGGGATGGCGCATGGTGGTTTGGATTACTTTGAACGTTCTGAGGAGGTATGGTTTTGGCCGGTCTATTAACCGCTTGGCAAGCACCAATAGGATTGCTGAGTGCCATATTAGCTTGTGGTCTGGGGGGCTGTGAACGCCAGTCTACCACGCCACAAAACCAACCCTTGTCACTGCCAGAACGCAGCAATGCACCGCATGTTTCTGATCAAGCCGTGGTTACGGGTAAAACATTAGTGTTGTGGGACGATGGTGGCGGCTGCAAATTGCAAGTGGGTAAAGCTGAGCCGACGACATGGCTAAAACCGACTGCACCGTGTTTTTTCATTAAGTCACCCGCGACCGAGCAAGTGCAAGTTTACCAGCACGATAAAAGTACGGTGATTGTCGCCATTGTTGGTACGCCCGCGAAAGGAGATCGTTGTGGGCAAGAAGTGCAAGGGCTATTGCTCAATGCTAAAGGTGTCAAACCATCCATTTATGTGGCGCAAGGCAGTGTGTATTGTGCTGGACAAGGTTTGTACAATTTCCAATACAATCTCTTTGCAAAATAATGTACAACAATGCGCGTTCAGATGGGATTAGTTCCCTTCAACAATAAAGCTATCGGCGAATAAGCCTTGTTCTGGGTAACGGTTTTGTAAGCGTTCGCGCAGTTTTTCGGCTTGGTCGTGTGATTTGAAATTCCCCACACGCAGCTTCAGTAATAAACCCTGCGTAGTATTGAGGCTGACTAAATACGCATCAAAATGGTCATTAATTAAGGAATCACGTAACGCATACAATTGGCGGGAGTCGTAACCCGCAGCGAGTTGTACGGCAAAACGTCCGCTATCGGTATAATGCGTGGTTTCTTTCGGGCGGGTGACTTTGTGTGGGGTCGTGTCGTTGGTATTGCGTTGCTCATCAGCATCATCGCTGTGCAGATCCAAGGCATCACGTTGTTCTTGTAGCCAGTCTTTTGCATCGCTAGGCCAGTGTTTTGCACCTTGAAGCTTGCCTGTCTTGAATAAAACCACCAAACCCACCACGATTACCACAATGAGCAGTGCGTGCATGAGCTTGAAAATACCTTGTTGTGCGTAATGGGAATTTGATGACATTCTATGCAGACTTTGCAGATTATTCACGCCAACCTCGGACGATAGTTGTTGTCACAAGACTATAGACAAAAAGATTTGGAAATCATACCGATGAAAAAGTTAATTTTACCCCTGTTAGCGGGTGCAATTTGGTTGCTAAATACAGCAGCATGGGGCGGTGAAGCTTATCGCGCCGATGTGTCCACGGCTTTAACAGTGCGCTCCATACCTTCGGCAACGGGGGCAGCCATCGGCAGCTTAGCCCGCCACGCGAACGTTGATGTCCAGCGTTTTGTGGGCAGTACGCAAACGCTCGGCGGACGCAGCGGACGTTGGGCAGAAATTACCTACGATAATGAGCAAGCCTATGTATTCGGCGGTTTTCTACAAGCCGTGAATGCTACGTCGGGTAATGGTGGGCATATCGATGTCTTAGCACGTTTGCAGTCCAAATACCCTGATTATTATGCCAAAGGTGTATTTCTGGTGGATGACAGCGACCAACGCATGTATTGGTACAAAGATGGTGAGCTGATGAAAACCTACCGGATTTCGACGGCGGCGAAAGGTTTAGGGTTTATGCCGGAAAGCAATCAAACCCCATCCGGTGCGCATCGCATAGCCAGCAAAATTGGCAAAAATGCCAAACGCGGCATGGTGTTTGATAAGCTCACGCCCACGGGAGAAATTGCTAAGATTTACACCAAACCGCAATACGGCGTGAAAGCTTTGGTGTTGTCGCGCATTTTACGCCTTGATGGTTTAGAACCGGGTAAAAACAAAGGTGGGCGCGTCGACACCTTTAATCGAGCGATTTATTTCCACGGTACGAACAAAGAAGGCAATCTCGGTGTCCGCGCTTCCCACGGTTGTATCCGCATGAATAATGACGAAATCATTGATTTGTTTGACCGCGTTTCCGTCGATACTTTGGTTTACATCCAACCTTAAAGGGTTTTCAACCAAAACTGCATGGGCTTTGGCGAAGCGTCTGTTTCGTCAATGTCCTTCCAAGTGTAAGTGGTTTGCAACGCGGGCTGTGGTTGATAGCCAAATTTACGCCAAATTGCATCCAATGGCGCGTAATCCGCCGGACGCAAAGAGTGATTCGCAGGACGTTGCACCCCACAAAAGGTTACATGGGTAAAGCCACCCAGTTGTTGTGCGTGATTTTCGCGCCCGCTGAAAAATGCCTTGTACACGCCGCGCCCACGGTATGGCGGCAATAACACCGATTCCGCGCAATAAAACAGCGTTTGCGGGTCGTAACCCTGCTGCAAAAACGGCTGCTGAAAATCCGCTTCCTCATGCGCCATTGGCAAACCCGTCGACGCACCAATGACCTGTGCGCCATCCAAAGCCAGTACCGCAATGCTATCCGGCGAATTGACGTAAGTTTGCAAATAACGTGCCTCGTATTCCGCCGAACCGTCATACAAATACGGAAACTCACGGAACACCGTAATGCGCAACCGCGCTAAGTCCGCCAAATACGGCGCAATCGCCGCGCCCGACAAGTGAAGCATGTGCAAATCGTGGTTCATGGTTGGGTTTCGCTCATGGGGATTTTTGTCTTTTTAATGCCACTTTGATTATGATAACGCAGCATAACCGTTATGGAGGTTTCATGTCTGCTGCCGATGTTTCAACGGATTATCTCGCCGAAGACGTTTATTTAAAAGCTGAAAAATACAGTGATATTCGCCATGAATACGTTGATGGGCAAGTCTACGCAATGGCGGGGGCAAGCAAACGTCATGTCGTGATTACGGGGAACGTATTTGCCCAATTGCGAGCAGCGGCGAAAGGTTTACCTTGCACAGTGTATCAGTCTGATATGAAAGTTCGCACGGCAGCACATAAAACCTATTACTACCCCGATGTGGTGGTTGGTTGTGAAGATGACGAAGCCAGCGATTATTACCTTGAAAAACCCTGCTTAATCGTCGAAGTGCTATCCGATTCCACCGAAAAACGCGATCGGCGCGAAAAGCTGCTGGCTTACATCAACATTCCCACGCTCAAAGCCTATTTACTGGTCGCGCAAGACCAATACGAAGTCGAAATGTTCTACCGCGAACCCACAGGGAATTGGTGGGTAGAAACCTTCAGCGGTTTAGAAAGCACACTCACCTTACCATGCCCCGAAACGTCGCTATCACTGGCAGAGATTTACGAGGAGGTAAACTGACGGCATATCTTGGTTACCACAATTGATCTATTATCAAGTATCTGTGATACATGAGTAATCATATTGTGGTCGTACAAATTGAATTAGGGATGTACGCCCTTGAATGTGTAGTACGCGAACCTGCATTACCACTCCATTGCAATCCTCCAGTTCAAAGGAATTATTAATTTCAAAGGTGACTGGTTGGTTATCACCTCCATTGATTGCGATGTTATCGGCATATAGATAAGTTCTGTTGCTGGTATCCAGTATCGGGTTCAGACGACCCTCTAGGCCGGGTATGAAGCCAGTGCCATGACAAATTATTGACCCAATGTTATCAGTTTGAGCCAGCGATACTTGGATATTCTCAGCCGGATCCCAAGATGGAATTACTGCCCCCGAAAAGCTTGGGTGTGCGATAAGCAGTCGATAGCTACGGCGAGTTGCGATCGTGAGAGTGGCGATTCCTGCGGGGTTAGTTTTTACGGTTTTCGTTGTATTATTAGAGGCAATGGCAACAATGATTGCATCTGAGACTGCTGTCCCTAACGTAGATATTACCGATATGCAAGGATTCTGTGGAGGAATACGTGGAATTGTTGTTATTGAAGACAGTGCTTTGCGCATTGTTTCAGTGGGGACTGTTCGACCGTTGTTAATGAGTTTTTTATGAATAATTTCTACCAATTGGTGCGGAGTCCGGTTCACAAGGGATATGTAGCCAACTGTGGGCAAGACTCCAGTGATAGCTGTGTCATCGAACCTAACAGGAAGAATGTACTCTTGGCTTTCTTGGAAAGCCCGTGCTTGCATAGCGTTCCGCTCGTGCGAAGTCCACATTTTTTTCGCGTAATGTTCTGATATAAACATAATCGTATATAACGCCTTGTTCATGTAAATGTCAGATAAGTAGTCGTAAAGGTTCTTCCCCCAGAGATTCGCTTCCTCGAAAAGATCATAAAAGACCTTGACACCAGAATCCCTCAGGAGATTTGCTACTTGATCCACATAGTCTCTGTTTTCGCTAGCAAACGAGAGTGCTATATCAAATTCTTGTCGATTTATCATGAGTATTAATTTAATAAATTTTTTTGTGATTTGGATTTTTAATAAATTACGTTGGAACAATCACTCGCGGAGCCATACCTAGGCGTTTGGCGCGGCGGGCGAATTTTTTATCGTCGAACGATGCCATCGCATCGCAATCTTGGTAACTGGCGTGATGCAGAGCGTCGGCAAAATCCAGACCTTGTTCAAAGCTGGTGATAGCTTGCTCAATAGTATCCCGATCTTCGATAGTGACTTGTGGCAAAGACAGTAAATGTTTAAAAGCGCAAGTGATCTCTGTGGGGTCAAAGCGGTAATAACCACGCATAACCCATTCCAGTTCCAATAGAACGGTTTTTGCTACCTGTAAAGCCTTACCGGATTCGATCAAGCGTTGTGCGGCTAATCGTTGATGGGTGGCTTCGGTGTCGTTTTCGTCCTCAATGTAATAACGTGCGAGGATGTTGGTATCTAAGCCAATCATTTGCTTAACAAACTTGCAGGGTCAAAATCGGCAGGTACAGCTTTACGTTTACTTTTGAGTAAACCAAAACCGCTAGTAGGTACACTAACAGGAGTGCTCTTCACTTTGATTTCTAAATGATCTTTGACCCATTCGAATACCACTTTACTGCCTGCCCGAATACCAAGTTGTTGGCGTAATTTTAATGGGATAGTGACTTGTCCCTTGCTTGTGACTGAGGTAACGATAGCCATATTTACATCCTTTAATAGTAATACCTAGTAAGAATGCTAACAGATTTGAATGCCTGTCACAAACCCTGACCTACGTCAAACTTATCCACAGGCTTGCCTTGATTTCGTTGGTGGCTACCCCACATTTTGATCATCACAACGTTACAACGTTTAACCAAATTGAGGTAGCCCACATGAGAACGGATAAACTGACCAGTAAATTCCAGCTCGCCCTGCAAGATGCGCAGTCAATCGCGTTGGGGCGTGACCATCAGATCATTGAACCGCTTCACTTGATGATTGCGTTATTGGATCAAGAAGGCGGTTCGACACGCGGTTTATTGACCAAAGCTGGGGTCAATGTGAACCAATTACGCTCAAAATTGGGCGAAGCTTTGGATCGTCAGCCCACGGTTTCCGGCGGTGATGCGGGTAGTGTTCACGTTTCTAATGATCTTAACAAACTGCTGAATATCACCGATAAAATTGCCCAGCAACGTAAAGATCAGTACATTTCTTCAGAATTATTTATCCTTGCGGGTTTGGAGGATAAAGGCACGTTGGGGGATTTGTTGCGTGATGCGGGCGCGACTAAAGGCGCGGTGGAAAAAGCGATTGAAGGGATGCGCGGCGGTCAGACCGTGAATGATCCGAATGCGGAAGAGCAACGCCAAGCCCTTGAGAAATACACCATCGACCTGACCGAGCGTGCGGAGCAAGGCAAAATCGACCCGATTATTGGGCGTGATGAAGAAATCCGCCGCATGGTGCAAATTCTGCAACGCCGTACCAAAAACAATCCCGTGCTCATTGGCGAACCGGGCGTGGGTAAAACCGCGTTGGTGGAAGGTTTGGCGCAACGCATTGTGAATGGCGAAGTTTCCGAAGGCATGAAAGGCAAGCGTTTGCTGTCGCTTGACCTCGGCGCATTGCTTGCAGGTACAAAATACCGTGGTGATTTTGAAGAACGCCTCAAAGCCGTGTTGAATGACATTGCCAAAGCCGAAGGCAACATTATTCTGTTCATCGACGAGATCCACACAATGGTCGGTGCGGGTAAAGCCGAAGGCGCGATGGATGCGGGGAATATGCTCAAACCAGCGTTGGCACGGGGCGAATTGCATTGCGTTGGCGCGACGACATTGGACGAATACCGCCAATACATTGAAAAAGACGCGGCTTTAGAACGTCGTTTCCAAAAAGTGTTGGTCGACGAGCCGAGCGTGGAAGACACCATTGCGATTTTGCGCGGCTTGCAAGAAAAGTACGAAGTGCATCACGGTGTCGACATTACCGACCCTGCGTTGGTCGCAGCGGCTACCTTATCGCACCGTTACATTACGGATCGGCAATTACCAGACAAAGCCATTGATTTGATTGACGAAGCAGCATCGCGTATTCGTGTTGAAATCGACTCCAAACCGGAGGTGATGGACAAACTCGAACGGCGTTTAATCCAGCTTAAAATCGAACGTGAAGCCCTGAAAAAAGAAACCGATGATGCTTCCAAAAAACGTTTGGCGGATTTGCAGGCAGAAATCGACAAGCTGGAAAAGCAGTTTTCCGATTTGGAAGAAATCTGGAAAGCGGAAAAATCCGCCGTGCAAGGCACAACGCACATTAAAGAAGCGTTGGATCAAGCGCGGATTGAGTTTGAAACCGCTAAACGTGCGGGTAATTTGCAACGCATGGCAGAACTGCAATACGGCAAAATTCCTGAACTCGAACAGCAATTGGCAAGTGCTTCCAGCGTTGAAGCCAAACCGAATAAGTTGCTGAAAAACAAAGTAACGGAAGAAGAAATTGCCGACATCGTGTCGCGTTGGACGGGCATTCCTGTCAGTAAAATGCTCGAAGGCGAAAAAGATAAATTGCTGCACATGGAAGACGCGCTCGCCAAACGTGTGATTGGGCAACGGGAAGCGGTGGTTGCGGTTTCCAATGCGATTCGTCGGGCGCGTGCCGGATTGTCTGACCCGAATCGTCCTAGCGGTTCATTCTTGTTCTTAGGACCAACGGGCGTGGGCAAAACCGAACTCACCAAGGCTTTGGCGACATTTTTATTCGACACCGATGACGCAATGGTGCGCATTGATATGTCCGAATTCATGGAAAAACATTCCGTGGCGCGTTTGATCGGTGCGCCTCCGGGCTATGTCGGCTATGAAGAAGGCGGCTATTTGACCGAAGCGGTGCGCCGCCGTCCGTATTCCGTGATCTTGTTGGACGAAGTGGAAAAAGCCCACGCCGATGTGTTCAATATCTTGCTGCAAGTGTTGGATGACGGGCGTTTGACCGACGGGCAAGGGCGCACCGTCGATTTCCGTAACACCGTGATTATCATGACCTCGAACCTTGGTTCGCACCTCATTCAAGAAATGGCGGGCGAAGCCAATTACGAGCGCATGAAAGCGGCGGTCATGGAAGTCGTCGGGCAGCATTTCCGCCCTGAATTCATCAACCGCATCGACGAAACGGTGGTATTCCATCCGCTGGATCAGGCTGAAATCCGCAAGATTGCAGACATCCAGCTTAACAACTTGCGTCAACGTTTGGCAGCGCGTGAACTCGGTATGCAAATCACTGATGCCGCGCTGGATTTGCTGGCAGAAGCAGGCTTCGACCCTGTGTATGGCGCACGTCCGCTCAAACGCGCGATTCAGCAGCAGGTCGAAAATCCGCTTGCACAACAAATCCTCGGTGGCAAGTTCATGCCGAACGACACTATTTTGATCGACGTGGCGGAAGGCAAACTCACCTTCGCCGCGCAAGCCGTCTAAGTCGCGTTACCTACGCACCAACAAAAACGCCACTGAAAAGCGGCGTTTTTTATGAGAGTGGCGTTAATGTAACTCTGTCAAGGTCACTTCTTATGCTTTTATCGTATTGCGCGAAAAACCTCGCCCTTCAGGACGGGGATGGAGTGCTTGGTGGCGTAGCCGCCCTAAATCCCTCTCATTTCAAAGTTTCTTGCGTATCATCCGGTTAGAACTGCCGCACAACGATTTACAATAGTATTGATTGCACAAGAAAACGATAATGATCGGTATGCAGCGACTTCAAGCCTTCCAATACGAACTCATGCCCGATGGTGAAACGCAGCGGCTAATGCGCCGTTATGCGGGGTCA
>JBDKID010000027.1:0-72991 GCA_039797295.1 Pseudomonadota bacterium
TGGATGCGTACAAAAGCTACAAAGACATGAAGGAACAGGTATTGGCTATACTGGTCGAATTCGGGAGTAAATACACGATAACTTTTGGGTAGCTACTTACCTCTGTTGGGGTGTCGTCATTGCTGGCGTAGTCCATCAGGTCAAAGATAAATTCCTTTAGCCCTGCCTCCCGTGCCAGTGCATCCACAATTTGCTCAGGTGTTAAACCTTCTTCGATTAAGGTGCGGACAGTGCGCCCGTAGGTGTGCCGCGCCCAATGCACTTTGCGGGATAACATCAGGGATTTTTCGCGCTTGAATTGCTCACGTTGCCAGCATTGAATGGCTTTTAACTCGCGGTCATGACGTACCGCTTCCATGATTACGCGGACATTGGAACGTCCTGCACAGAAATATTCATCTGGTCGAATCATTGCGTCTAAAGGGATTTTGCGCCCACTGGCTTTGCGGCTCATTTCGTGCTCGATACGAATCCAGCCACGATCCACGCTTTCCGGCTCGGCTTGCTTGCCTAAAATTTCTTTGCCTTTTTCATACACGCGGAAAAAGTCGTCCGAACTTTTGCGGCTGCCCACATACATGGTTAAACCCGCTGGACAGTGTTGCAGTGGGTCATAATCATCAATCTTGATTTCCCCCACAGTAATATCCGACCAATCACCACACGGCTCAATAGCGGCTTTCATGTTGGGATTTTTGCTAGCATCGGACTTGAACAGGTCGTTTTTCTTCGCATCGCGAAACAGCTTAGGCACGGTAAACCCATGCTCTTGACAGTATTCACCCGATAAATCCAGTGCAATATCAAGGCGGGAAATGCGCCAATCGTGATAAGCCAGCACGTTATACAGTTCCAGCCACAATGCTGGATATTCCACCTGAAGGACTTTGCAGCCCGTGCCCGTGAGTTCCAGCATACCGCCCTTGTTTTGCCCCGTTTCGGAATAAGCAATGTTGCCCACGGTCAGATAGTCGCTATCCTTCCAAATCAAAATGGACGCAGATTCAGCGTAGCCGTGCATACCCTTGCCTTGCTTCCACTTAACATCCATGCCCGCCTCGAACAGAATCCCGCCGTTTTCGCCGACCTCTGACAACACAGCCTTGAATGCATCCAAATCGTTAGTGGTCACGCGCAACCAGTCCACCATTGTGACTTGTGCGCCATCGGGTTGAATGGCGGCATGAATTGGGTTTTTCGACAATTCGATTAATTGGCGTTTGCCTTCGCGAGTTTCGCGCACTGGCAAAGGCTGATGGGTTGATGCGTCACAGGTCAGGTTAGTGTCTGGATTCCAACCATCCAAATTGTGATGATTGGTCAGGTCGGGAACTGGCTTTTTGAATGCCGCTTTCAGGTCGCTGGCATTGCCGACTTGGTAAGTAGTGCTCATGCTGCACCGCCTTTTTTGTACAAGACAATAACGGCTTCGATTGCTTCACCAAGCGATTGCTCAAGACGATAAGCAGCACAAACCGCCTGCCCTGTTGCACCTCTTTCATACTCACCGTATTGAATAAGCAAGTCTAAAATTGCTTCGACCTCAGAGGAACGGCAGGATAAATCTTCTAATGCGTCGATTAAACGTGGTGCTTGTTTTGGTTTTTCGTCTGAAGGTGTGTTTTCTTCAGGTAAAACAGTGCTATGATTCATTTTCTGAACCTCAGTTGATATGGTTTTTCAGAACTCGGTTGTCAGTGCGTCAACACTTCCAGCCCGTCTAAGCCCGCCTCGTGCGGGTTTTTTCGTTTATGCGTCTTTGTCTTTCTGTTCTTCGCCTTCCTCAGATTCCTTTGCTTTTCTCAATGTGCGGTTAATTTCCGCGTTTAGCGACCTATCCCCATCCTTAGCTCTACTTTTAACCCATTGCTTTAACTCAGGTTCAAGCCTTAGTGGGTAAGGCTTTGGTCGTTGCTCTACTTCTTCCATTACCTCATTCCTTGTTCTGGAGACTTTAGGAGTTATTTGGAGTGTTTAGAGGTTAAGCCACTTTACATGCTGGAGTCAATAGGAGTTTTTAGGAATGTTGTACCAAAAGGAGTTATTTGGAGATAATCAGAGAATGAGCGAAGACACTAGACCAGTACCGTATTCCTTGCGCCTTGAACCTGATACACGCGCAAAATTAGAAGAACTTGCCAGAAACAATGGCAGGTCACTGAATGCCCAAATAATCATGATGCTTGAATCTCTGCTATACCCAAACGAGAAAGAGCCATCAGTAGATGAAAACCTAGATGCCACCATAAGACGCATTGTCAGAGATGAACTGGCACGCATGAGCAAGGCGGGATAATTGGTGCTCACGATGGGGAACACATAGCCTACAAATTGATGATTATCTGCCCATTTCCTCAAAATGAGGGAGCGTGATTAGTCTAGGAACTAGATAAGAAAACGCTAATATTCAGAGGTGTCGTTTGCAGAAACGCGCCCCAGTTTTGAGATTCGTCACCACCAGAATTCAAAGGTCATCAAAGGCTTAGATGCTGATTTGCTGCAATCTGCCACCGCTCCCAGTTTTGGGGTTCGCAGAAACGCGCCAATTTGATGAATTTTCAGGCTGGGAAAGGTCGGGGAAAACTTCGGGAAAGCCTCAAAACGCCAAAAACACGGGTTTGGGGTGCTTATCCGCCCTGATTTGCCGCCCTCTGTGCTTCGCTGATGCGATTCAGTTCTCTAATAACTTCTTCATGGGTCATACAGCCACGATTTGCCCAATTCATCGACCTCAAATGAAGTGTGAGCGCCTTATTACGCGCCGTTGCCTGCCTAATGAAAATCTTTAGCCAA
This sequence comes from Pseudomonadota bacterium, assembly GCA_039797295.1. Classification (GTDB taxonomy): domain Bacteria; phylum Pseudomonadota; class Gammaproteobacteria; order Thiotrichales; family Thiotrichaceae; genus Thiothrix. The sequence goes on from JBDKID010000027.1 coordinate 2,794, forward strand.
CGCTTCCAGTGCATTCGCCGTGGCTTGTCATCCATGCTCAGGAAATCGAAGGGTAGCAGCGCCTCTAGGGTTTTTTTGCTGTAACGTAAATACAGCTTCGTAGCTTTATCGTATTCGCGCCGATACCTGCCAGCCCGTGAGCTTGCATGAACCGCTTCATGACAGTGCCGACAAGCCCACTCCTTGAACTTCCAAGGCAACGAATACAAAACACCAACGCGCCGCCCACACTTCGGACACTGCCACCAATACCGAACACAGCCGTAATGACACGCTGTCGATGTCACTTGCAAGCCTTCAAACGTGCCAGCGATTGCACCATTCAAGGCGGCTTTAATCTTTGGTGAAAGCCCTTTGATTGGTCGCTTTGGCAGGTCTTCTAGGGTAATTTTTCCCGTTTTCCACATCGGCGTTTACTCACACAAATCATTAGGAAACCACACGTCAAAAATCGGAAGGTTTTCCGGCAAATAATCGTAAATTTCCATTAATTTACAATGCTTTAAGCATGAAATTGGAGTGGCAAACGGGCGGTAGTTTTTGACGGTAGTTCCATCGGCAAAACTACCGCCGATTTGCCGATATTGACGTTATAGGGTGCAAGTAATGCCGCCCCATTCGTTAACCACGCCTTTGCTGCGTTTCGCTTCAAAAGCCGCTTTTTCAGCGTTGGAGCGGTCGAGAATCCAGCGATAAGCAGACATTGCACGGTCAAAATCAGCATCGGATTCGTAAATACAGCGTCCGTCGCTTCCAGTTTCATGCCGATTCGGTGCGACTGGCAGACGCGGATCAGCACGCGAACCATGTAACGCCGCTGCTGCCTTGCGATGCCCGCTCAAATCCAAAATCGGAAGGTTTTCGTCTGTGAAACGGTGCGACTGAAAATATTGATCGAGTGCAACACGGGTGACTTGCTGCAAATCGCAACTGTTCGCCTTCTTCAGCAAAAGGCTGTATTCGGTTTCGGTCAATTCAATGCTTAAAACTGGCATGATGTTTTTCCTAAAAATTCATAAACTTTGTGTTTTTCGGCGTGCGGAAGTGAGTAAATCCCGCGTCTATCGCCACTGTTGTAGCTGGTCATAATCGCAATTCCTTGATGACGCAAGCTGCGCACAGCTTCTGGTGAATTGCGCCATCCTAGAACCGCGTCGAGTTCATCAGTCCGGTGCGGACGTTGCAACAAAGCGTTTAGAACCCTGACAGCGGCTTGCTTACGGCTTGCTTTCGGCATTGGTCACAGTCTCCAATTGTGAAAGCCATGATTTCACGTCGTCTTCACGCCATGCGTAGCGCCGTTCTGACAATTTCAATGGTGCAGGGAATGTGCCAGCCCGGTATTTCCTGCGGATTGATGCAGGCGCTAGGGTGGTCATTTCCGAAACTTTCTTAATTGGCAGCATGTGCGAATCCTTAAAAAATGAGATGCGCCATAATCGGTATTCGGGGCATTCGGGGCATTAATAGATGGGTTTTTGATGCTGAGGGTTCGCCGTTGGGTGTTGGATGCCTGCTTTTTGATTAAATTCGTATAAACTTCGTAAGGCTTACGAACTTAGAAAACCGTTCAAGTAAATGATTAACAATGGAATTTATCAGTAAATTCGTAAATTCGTTAAATTCGTATAGAAAACAGAAAACACAGACACAAAAAAGCCGGAACAATGCCCGGCTCTTGATGGTTATTCGATGCTGGCAGTTATGCCGCCGTTCTGAATACATCCTTCAAAACGTCAGGTCGTTCAATAGCAAGCCGTAACAGTGAACTAGCCGCGCCGCTGGGGTTGCGTCTGCCCTGCTCCCACTCTTGCAGGGTGCGAGTAGATACGCCCATCAGTTCGGCAAATTGCCGTTGAGAGAAGCCTACTTTTTGACGTGCTTCTATCACTTTGGATACTTTCACCTGATGCACCGCACCAACTTGCCCCGCCTTCATTTGGCGGATAGATGCCAGCAGTTCAGCCCCAAGATCGCGCTTGGAGTCGCGTTCAATCAATTGCTCTTCGGTCATCATTGCTCTAATTCCTCTTTGATAGCCTTCAATACATGCGCGGGGATGTTCTCATTCTTGTTTTTGGCATAAATCAGAAGTAACCATATTTCACCGTTGGCTAATCGGTTGTAATAAATCACTCTAACACCGCCGCGCTTGCCCATGCCCTTCCTCGACCAGCGTATCTTTCGCACACCGCCGCTTTTTGGCACAACATCCCCTTCTTCCGGGTTTTCCGCTAACCATGACGCAAATTCGCCGCGTTCATCTTCCGACCAATAGTCAGACCATAGCGAAGTAAATAATGGGGTTTCGATTACTGTAAACATGCCCATGATGATACGTCTATGACGTACATTTGACTACATGTAAGAACATAAGGTTGCATCTATAATTTAACCAGACTGCTTTTGACCCATTGGCACTACCTCTGCACTGCCAGACTTGCCCGCCGCCCCTGTCATGCGCTTACCAGTAGATTCGAGTGCATCCCGTAAATTGTCTTGTGCAAACCGTGCATAACGTTCTGTTGTCCGAAGGTCTTTATGATTGAGAATCTTACCCACCAGATACAGCGAGTTACCGCCCTGAACCAGCCAAGAGGCTATGGTGTGGCGTAGGTCGTGAATATGCACATCTTCCAGCCCTGAACGCTTCCTGATGCGCTCCCACGGCTTTTTTAGGTCTACCAGATGCGCCCCCTCTTTCGCGCCGGGGAATATGTGCGGGTTGCCGTGCAATCGCGGGATATTCTCAATTATTGCCATTGCTTCAAGGGTCAGCGGTAAATGGTGCGGTCTACCGCCCTTCGAGTCGGGCAGGATGAATTGACGGTTTTCAATGTCAACCTGTGACCATGTGGCGGTGAGTAGTTCGCTTTTCCTGAATCCGGTCAATAGGTACAGCCAAAACGCTGAGCGCGGATATACCTCCTCCTGCTCAATCGCCTCAATCAATGCTGGCAATTCTTCGGGCTTCACATACCGTTCCCGTGCAAGTTCCCGATAGAAACTTATGCCTTTTGCCGGGTTAGGCGTACCAGCAGGCACTACGCCCCATTTTTCCGCCTTGGTGAGCATTGACGATAATATCTTGATACAGCGGTTGGCACTGGGCTGGTGGGTCTTGCCTATCTCAAGGTGAATGTTTGTTATTTGGTCGTGGGTGATGCTGATGACTGGATGCGCCCCCAAGTGCTTTATAAGATGCCCCCGTATGCGGCTTACCTCTTGTTCCCATCCCTTGTGATGCGGCATTACTTCGCGTTTTATGTAATCCTCGGCAAAATCCTTAAACAGGATGGCTTTTCGGGATGCGTCACGCTCCGATCTTGGGTCTTTCCCATCCAGCAGCCCAACAAGGTCTTTCTTTGCCCGTTCCCGTGCCTGTACCAGTGTTAGCAATCCATGCTTGCCGATGGTCTTTAGCTTCATTGTGCGGTTATGACGGTAAAAAATGACAAATGACTTTTTCCCACTGGGATAGATGCGTACACCAAAGCGGGTTAATTCTTCATCCCACCAGATGCACCATTCATTTTTGGCAGTGTCGCCCGTGTAGGTGAGAGACTTGATTAGCGTCTCTGTGAGCTTGGCTTTTTTCTCTGTTTCCATAAGTTAGCACCTTTTGAGTTAGCACTGAGTTAGCACCATAAATGAATCTAGGTGTATTCAGATGTTCTTAGGGTAGAGAATAACTTGTTTTAAATGCGCGTGTTAGCATTTAGGTGTTGCTAGATGTTTTTGATAGTTTTGCACTCCGAAGCCAAGGGTCGCTGGTTCGATTCCAGCCGGATGCGCCAACATTTCAATAATTTACAATGGTTTCAAACCAACGCCAAAAGCCTGAGTCACCAATAAGTCACCAGCGCAACGCCTATCAAGACACCCAGCGGTTCTACGAACATTCCCAACAGTAATATAACTTTTTGCAACAATGGATGATTTTTTGCCACCAATGTCTGCGTTTACGGATCACTGATACACTGCCGCAGACAAAGCAACTGGCTTGATTGCTAAGCTAGAATAGGTGCTTTTGTCGCAATTTGCTTGAGCAGCGTATTCATTACTTGCAGAATAATTCTCGTATTTTATTAACTAATTATTCCCAACAATAATACGAGTTCTGCATGAGCCTTGCCGTCGTTTATAGCCGCACCAATAATGGTTTAGATGCGCCATTAGTTAGTGTTGAAGTTCACCTTGCTAATGGTTTGCCGAGTTTTTCAATGGTGGGTTTGCCGGAAACGGCGGTGAAAGAAAGCCGTGATCGCGTTCGCGCGGCATTAACCAATGCGGGTTATAACTTTCCGGTCAGGCGCATTACGGCGAATCTCGCGCCAGCGGATATTCCCAAAGATGGCGGACGCTTTGATTTACCGATTGCGATTGGCGTATTAGCTGCCAGCGAACAATTACCCACCACGGATTTAGCGCGTTATGAATTCATTGGCGAATTATCATTGGGCGGACAATTACGTCCCGTGCGTGGCGTATTACCCACCGCCGTTGCTGCTTTACAAGCCGGACGCGCTTTAATTGTGCCGCAGGAAAATGCCGCCGAAGCGAGTTTAATTCGCGGTTTAAAAGTTTACCCCGCGCAACACCTTAATGAAGTCGTGGCACATTTGCGCGGTGTAGAACCGCTCGTGCATTGGGAACAAGCCGTGCAAACCGCCGAAATGGCTTACCCATTCGATTTGAGCGATGTGAAAGGGCAATTCATGGCGCGGCGGGCGTTGGAAATTGCCGCAGCGGGTGGGCATAACTTGCTCATGGTAGGACCACCGGGCACGGGGAAAACCATGCTGGCAAATCGGCTGGCAACGATTTTACCGCCACTGAATGAGGCGGAAGCATTGGAATCCGCCGCGATTTCTTCCATCAGTCATCACGGTTTTCACGCCAATCAATGGGGGCAACGTCCGGTGCGTGAACCGCATCACACCTCGTCGGGCGTGGCATTAGTTGGCGGTGGGGCGCAAGTCAAACCGGGGGAAATCTCGTTAGCGCATCACGGCGTATTGTTTTTGGACGAACTCACTGAATTTCATCGCAGCGTGTTGGACGTACTGCGTGAACCCTTAGAAACGGGCAAAATCACCCTATCACGCGCCGCACGCCAAGCCACTTACCCCGCACGCTTCCAGCTTGTTGCCGCCATGAACCCTTGTCCGCAAGGTCGTGCTTGTGATTTGCGCGAAAACTGCGAATGTTCGCCGGAACAACAACGCCGCCACCGCAGCCGCATTTCCGCACCGTTTTTGGATCGCATTGATTTGCAAATCGAAGTGCCGCGCGTCAAACACGAAGACTTACAAAACCTTAAATCCGGCGAAACCAGCCGCGAAGTGCGTCAGCGCGTAGAAAGCGCACGGGCGCGACAACAACAACGTCAAGGCAAAATCAATAATGCTTTAAGCGGACGCGAAGTCGATGCCCATTGTCAACTGACGGATAAAGACCAAAAGTTACTGAATGCAGCAATGGAACGTTTCAAACTCTCGGCGCGGGCGTACCACCGCATTCTCAAAGTGGCACGCACCATTGCCGATTTAGCAGGCAGTGACACAATCCGCACCGCGCACTTAACCGAAGCTTTGAGTTATCGCGCGTTGGATCGCCTCGCTGCCCAATAGTCGCCCATGCAGCCGTGCTCTAGCCTTTCGGCATTTTGGCGAAATCCAACATGCGTTGGGTAGAACGTAGGGCTTGTACGCGGATTGCTTCATCAACGAAAATTTCATTCGCACCCGTTTCCAGCACTTGCAGCAAATTGTGTAAGCCGTTCATCGCCATCCACGGGCAATGCGCACAACTACGGCAGGTTGCCCCTTCGCCCATTGTTGGCGCGGCAATGAACTCTTTATCCGGCGCGGCCTGCTGCATTTTGTAGAAAATACCGCTGTCGGTGGCGACGATAAAACGCTTGTGTGGCAAGGTTTGCGCGGCTTTAATGATTTGCGTGGTCGAACCGACCGCATCCGCCATTTTCACCACTTCTTCTGGCGATTCGGGATGCACCAAAATGCCTGCGTCGGGGTATTTTTCCATCAAATCACCCAACGCGCGGAATTTGAATTCGTCATGCACAATGCACGAACCTTTCCACAGCAGCATGTCTTCTGCTCCCGTGACGCGGCGAATGTAATTGCCTAAATGCCGGTCAGGGGCCCAAAGGATTTTCTTGCCTTGCTCGTCCAGCCACGACACCAACTCCACCGCAATGCTGGAAGTGACGACGTAATCTGCCCGTGCTTTCACCGCTGCACTGGTATTGGCGTAAACCACGACGGTGTGTTCAGGGTGTTCGTCGCAAAACGCGCTAAATTCGTCCACGGGACAGCTTAAATCCAAGGAACATTCCGCTTCCAAGGTCGGCATTAATACGCGCTTTTCAGGGTTGAGAATCTTCGCGGTTTCGCCCATAAAACGCACCCCCGCCACCACCAGCGTTTTTGCCGGATGCTCATTACCAAACCGCGCCATGTCCAGCGAGTCGGAAACGTAACCGCCGGTTTCTTCGGCTAACTCCTGCAAATCGCGGTCAACGTAGTAATGCGCCACCAGCACCGCGTCTTGTTCTTGCAGCTTTTGTTTAATCTTAGCTTTGATTGCCGCTTTTTGTTCCGGCGAATAATGCGGACGCAAAGATTCAATCTGCGCCGTCAGCGGAGCTTTAATCACGGGTAAATTGGGCATGGTAATGTTTTGGCTAGTCATAACTTAACGCTTTTTCCCTTTTTTCGCGGCGGCAGCTTTTTTCGCAAGCTTTTTCTTTTTCGAGCCTGCGGCTTTGCCGGATGCTTTGAGTTTTTTCGGGCCAGTGTATTGCCCTTCTAAACCTTGAATGGTACGCCGTTTGCAATGCTGTTTCAAAAACCGCTCGATGCTCGCCAACAAATTCCATTCGGTACTTTTGACCAAATTAATCGCCGTGCCTTGCACGTCGCCGCGTCCGGTGCGCCCAATGCGATGCAGGTAATGAATGCCCGTGCGTGGGATGTCGAAATTCACCACCAAATCCACGCCAGCGATGTCCAAACCGCGTGCGGCAAGGTCAGTCGCCAGCAACACATCAATCACGCCATTGCGGTATAACGCCATAATGCGATTGCGATTTTTCTGATCCATATCGCCGTGTAACACGCCGCAACGCACTTGATTGGTTTGCAATGTACCGCTGAGACTATCCGCTTGCGCCCGACTGTTGGTGAACACCAAAGCTTTGGTAAACGTATCATTTTTCAGCAACCACACCAACAAACGCTGTTTGTGCGTGGTGTCGTCCGCCAGAATCATTTGCTGCGTAATGTTGGCGTGTTCATCCTGCAAGGTATTCAAACCCAGCATTTCGGGGTCGCGCAACACACTATCAGCAATGCGTAAAATACCTTCGTGATTGAGTGTTGCAGAAAACAACAAGGTCTGACGTTCTGGGCTGCATTGTGCGGCAATTTGCTGCAAAGCATCACTGAAACCCATGTCCAACATGCGATCCGCTTCGTCCAAAATCAGCACATCGAGGTGGGAAAAGTCCGGCGTTTGCACCGCCATTAATTCCAGCACACGCCCCGGTGTGGCAATAATGATTTCGACATTGTTGCGTAACAAGGTTTGTTGCTGCCGAAAATCCGCCCCGCCAGTAATCAAACCCGCCCGCAAACTGCTAAATGCCAGCATTTGTTGGCATTGTTGGAAAATTTGTTGTGCCAATTCGCGCGTCGGCACTAATACCAAGGCGCGAGTGCCATAACGTTCGGACGGTTTATCCAGCAAACGTTGCAAAGTCGGTAATAAAAACGCGGCGGTTTTGCCACTGCCGGTTTCCGCACTCACCAGCAAATCGCGCCCCGCTAATGCCGGAGGAATCGCCGCCAGTTGCACCGGACGTGGTTGTTCAAACCCCATTGCGGTAATCGCCTGCACCAAGGGCGCGGCAAGCTCGAACGCAGTAAAACTCAGCGGTGCAGCCGTTTCGGGTACGGATTCAGGTATGGATTCGGCATCCAACGATGCATCAAGTGGTGGTGTTTGCATGAAAGTCTTCACAATCTGGCGGGTAAAGATTCGCAGCATAACGGATTACGCCGCCGCCGACTAATCCGCCGTCCATTTAAACGTGTACGCCCCAATCGCGAGGAACACCACCGCCATGCCCGCCAATACCAGCAAATGCCCGCTAATCTCGGCAAGCCCCGCGCCGTCCAACATCACTGCCCGTGCCGCCACCAGCATGTGCGTGAGTGGCGAAAGCTGACTCAAAGCTTGCATGAATGGATTCGTGCCTTCCATTGAAAACCACACGCCCGACAGCACCATCATCGGCCACGTCAGTAAGTTGAGCAAACCGCCAGCCAGTTCCTCACTACTGACCCGTGCCGCCACCAGCAAACTCAAGCAAATCAAGGTAAACGCGCCCACAATCAGCACCAATAATAGATTCAAATAGCTGCCTTCCATCGTGAAATGCATGAACACATTCGTACCTGTGAACACCACGATTGCTACGCCAATCACTAATAACAACCGTGAAAATACTTGCGCGAGTAAGAATTCCGTCGCACTTAGCGGCGTGGCATTCAAACGTTTCAAATAGCCACTTTTGCGGTAACGCACAATCACAAACCCCACGCCAAACAAGCAACTGAACATCACATTCATGCCCAAAATACCGGGGATTACCCAATCGACGTAACGAATTTGTGCGCCCGTCACGCTTTCCTTGCTCAGCGTTGTACCGCCGCTGGCTTGCAGCAGTTTTTCCACCACATAGCCTTTTTGCGAATCGGCATTAATCCAGTAATGGTGTTGTCCGGCGCGTAAATCCAGCAACATATCCACTTGATGCCGCCCGACTTTGCGTAGTGCTGCGTCCAAATTCGCAGGCGGAACGCTGTAAAATTCGACGTGCTGGGTTTGCAAAAACGGATGCAAAGCGGGATTCGGCTTAGTGACCGCGCTCACATTGCTTGCCGTGTCTGCCACCACCCCGACTTTGAATAACGGTTGCCCTTCGCCAGAAAACACAAAAGCCAAACCGAACACCAATGCCACGGGCAATACCAAATTCCAGCCCAATGTGGCGCGGTCACGCAAAAACTCCAAACTGCGGGCGTAAAATGTTGCCCAAATCCGCTGCATCATGCGCGTAACTCCTTGCCCGTTAGGGTTAAAAACAGGTCTTCGAGGGTACGCGGACGCACTTGCAAACCCGTCAATGACGCGCCGTGCTGCATCAACAATGCCAGTGTGCCGTTCACATCGGCGGTAATAATTTCCACCGTACCCGTGACCTTATCCAAATAACGATGCGGAATGGTACGCGCAGCAGCGGGGAAATCGCGCTCCGGCAATTCGATAATCACGTCCTGAAAATGCTTGGCAAGCAGCGCGTCGGGCGAACCGTGCGCAATGATTTTACCGTGATCCATGATGGCAATTTCATCGCACAGATTGTACGCCTCCTCCATGTAATGCGTGGTCAGCAACACGGTTTTGCGCCGCGCTTTAATGCTATTCACCAACTCCCAAAAATTCAGCCGCGCTTGCGGGTCTAAACCCGTGGTCGGTTCGTCCAAAAACACCACATCTGGATCATTCACCAAGGCAATGGCTAATAACATGCGCTGGCGTTGCCCGCCGGACAATTTGTTAGCATCGCGATCAAGAAATTCCTGCAAACGGCAAATCGCAATCAACTCATCGAGCGGCAAACTTTTCGGGTACAAACTGCGGAAAAAATTCAGGTTTTCACGCACGGTGAGGAAATCTTGCAAAGCGGTGGATTGAAACTGAATCCCCGCTTCTTGGCGAAAACGTGCGCCTTGCGGCTCGCCTTTGTACAAAATATCGCCCGAAGTTGGTTGGGTAATGCCTTCCAGCATTTCAATTGTGGTGGTTTTTCCCGCGCCATTTGGCCCTAACAAACCAAAACAAATCCCCGACGGCACGGCGAAATCCACGCCATTCACCGCTTTCACTTTCGGGTATTGCTTGTACAACTGACGTACTTCAAGAATGGGGGTAGTCATTGTGACTTATCCTGATTGAATACCAAGCCATAAAATAGCATCGTGCGGCGACAATACCGGAATATTGCGGTAGGGGTGTAAAATTAATAGATCTTTATCCCCCGTAATTAACAAGTCTGCCAATCCCGCAACCGTCAATTCCAGAAACTTATTGTCTTTAACATCACGGCAATCGGTGATGACCACATTAACTACGACGATTTCAGCAACTTGCTTCAATAAATGAATTAGTTCTTGCCCTTCAATTTCAGAAAAATAAGGACGAAACTTTGCTCGACTGCATTTTTCTGCTAATTCCTGCAAAGTTGCATCGGAAATAAGTAAATGATGTTGTTTTAATACATGAGTAACACACAGTGCGGGTTTAGAATGACGACTCATTAAGAAACTGAGTAGTACATTAGTATCGACCACTACGCGCAATGATTGTTCAGTCACGCAGTAAGTCCTCAAGTTGCTGTTCCATTAAGTCTGGGTGACGGCTGCTGACTTTTTCACTCAATTTGAATAAAGCGGCTAAGGCTTTGCGACGTTGAAATTCGCGCATAATGGCTTCAATCAAAAAACCACGCTGGTCGGGTACATTACGCACCAGTTGCACCACATCATCAGGTAAATCAATTGCTAAATTCATCATTGTTACCTCTTAATTTGTTCACCATAGTGTATCTGAGCGGGTGCTGGCTCGCTCAATTTTCGCGTTTAATCGGCCTAATAGATCAATAAGTGAATGGCGCCGCGCACTACTAAACCCACGCCCGCGCCATACAATGCCGGACGCATGACTTCTGTCATACGCGGATGCGCACTGGCGAATAATGCCACGCCGACAATATCGAGCGGATTGGTGGCAAACCCGACCATGCGATTGAGTTCTGCCGCCGTTAAACTGCCGTGTTGGATTAAATCCATTGTCACCGCCATGAATGCCGTGCCGCCCGCAATAAACTTCGTGACCAAGGGCAAGACCGCACTTTCCGGCAAGCCGAGCAAACCCAATGCAGGCGCAAGTAAACCGCTCAAACCCGCCATTGCGCCGCTGGCTTTCAACACATTCACAAAGCACAGCGCGAGAATCAGCATGGGGATGGAGTTGACCACGATTTTCAAGCCTTCCAAACCGCCATCAGACAAAACACGGATAGCATTTTTGCCGTGATGTGGGGATACGTCGGGCGCATCAGCGGGGAAAGTTTCATCATCCCAACCCACTTTACGGGTGAAAAAGTGGTACGTTACCGCCGCCGCCAACAAGCCACCCATAACCGAAGTGAGCAACGATACACCAACATCCAAGCCAAATGCCGCCAAGGGAAACGACACATTCGCCTGCGTCATTACCAAAATCATGGCTAAAGTTGCGGCTAAATGACGGCGCGACGTACCGCTTTGCCCCATTAAAGCGAACGTTGCTACGGGCGCGGCAAAACTCACTAATAACATTTTTACCGCTGCAAAAATCCCTAATCCCGGAATGCCAAACGGCTTTAATACAGGACTCAATAACCGCGCCACGAATGCCAATACGCCCCACGCATCCAGCAATTTCATTAACGCCAGCATTACCACCATAATCGGCAATAAGGTATACAATGCCAAATCAACGCCCGTGCGCCCTGCCTGCAAAATGATTTGGATAATCATGTCCATTGGTTATGTATCCCTTAAATATTTTCCAGCCATTCACTAATACTTTCAGGTAAATAAAGCTCGTGTTTCGCGCGAGAAATCCCCGTGTAAATATGGCTAACCGTTTTAGCGTAACTATCATTAATAATGCCGGATTGCCCAATCACATCATTTAGCAATAATACACGATCAAATTCCACATTACGGCAATCCCAAACACGCCGAATCAAATACGCATTCGCTGCTGGTTGTGCAGTGGAAGTTTGCAAAATCGCTGCTAATTGTTGGCGATTAAAACCAGAACGAATTAAACGATCCACCCAGACCAAAGCGGACTCTTTGGCTTTATGCCGTTCGACAAATTCTTCCCATGAGACAGCACTAGCAAAAGCATAGTGCCCAGATTTGTAATGATTATTGCAAAACATAATGGCACTGTTAATCAACCAATCGAGTTCTTTTTTCTCTTTATCCAATAGGTGATAAATCGCCGCCTGTTGATGCAAAGTGTAAGCAATCCAAAACAATGACCACGGGCTTTTCGCCAGAATAGCGCATGGTTGTGGCGGTATCTGAAACTTTTTATAAGCAATGAGCTTCGTGGTTTTCGTGCTATTACCCAAAAACTCCACATCTGGTTTAATGGGGTGTAGCTCAATTAATTGATTGTACAAACCCGCCATATTCGCACCAGTCCGCACCGAATAAGATAAAGTGTTTTTGCGCATAGTCTCAGCGAGGTGATGCGGCTGCTGCAAACCATCCAGTGCTTGGTAATAATCGCCAAAGGTAAACACGGGCTGCGGGCTTTGTTGCAGCAATTGCATGATGACAGGCGGTAAATTATGCGTTTCATCGACGACAATGTGCGTGCATTGGCTGGGTATACCCAATTCGGTGAGAGCCAATGCCTTTACCAAATGATAATCACGAATCGGTAGCAAAATACGCTCGCGTGGAATGCAGGTTAAATCCCACAAATGTTTTGCTACCGCCAAGAGCATTTCCTGCTTAAATGGCGTTAATTGACTGGCTTGTTTGGGAATGTGTGTAACCGTTATTTCAGGATCAGCCGATAAACAAAATGCTTTAACAATACGCTGTGCATCTCTGGCTATTACTTCACGCTTATAACCATCAAAATCATAACATTGCAAATATTTTGCCAACTGCCCAGCATCAATAACATATTGTTTACCATAACGCCCTTTTAAATGCCGCACGCTATTTAACAAACCGCTTTCAACCAATGTTTTAGCAATATTCGCGAATGTCTCGCCTTGTGCATTGGGAATCCGTGCTTGTAATGCCGCGACTTGCCCCCACGATTCAGCAAGCAAGAGGGTTGTACCCTTTGCCATTTCTTCGATTAAACGTGCGATAATCCACGTTTTACCGCTCCCCGCATAACCCTGAATATCAATCGACTCATTCGGCTCGGATAAAATCACATTTAGAATGCGTTCTTCTTCTTTCGCGACAAAATACGTTTTGGTACTGCGTTGATTCAATAAACGGCTGGCAAAGAAATCGGTTTGGACACGCTGTTTAAACGCCCAATCCCATACCCATTGCTCCTCCCACTTTAAATATAACCTTTCATGCAATTGCTCTGCTGTCATTAACTGAATATCGGTTTCCGCCAATAAACCAGCCCCCGCTTGGCATTGCGCAATAACCAAGGCTTCTACCACCGCTTGCTGTAACTCATCTAAAGGAAAACCGTCGTACAACTTAATCAAAGCCGCCAGCGTTTTTTCGGCTTGGAACAATAAAGCCTCCGCCGTTTTCGCCCCAGTTACTAGCGTCGGCAAACCCTGAAGCAACAATAATGCCGCCAATTCTTCCATTTTCAGGCGCGGAATAACCGCCGCTGCCGCATTCGGCTGAAGTAACTCATCAAGCGTGGCTTGGGTAATGGGGATGTAGAGCATTGCCTTGTCTGTTCATTGCCGAGCAAACCACGATAGTAGCGCATCCATCACATGATTATCACCACCAACTCCTTCGGTCCATGCACGCCATACGCTAGCGTTTGTTCGATGTCCGCCGACTTCGACGGTCCAGAAATCAGCAGCGCATTGGTCGGCATTCCGTTTTGTACCCACGCTTGTTCCTGCACCGCTTCGGCGAAGGTGGTGTAAAGCTGGCGCGAATCGAGCACGGCAATGTGGACGGGCGGAACGAGCGACATTAAGCGCGGTTCGTCCGCCGAGGGCATAACAATCAGCGTCCCTGTTTCGGCAATGCCACCGTGCGTGCTGGTGAAAGCCGCATCAATGCCGTAGAACATTGCCTGTTTCCAACCCTCAATTGGCTGGTCGTAGGCTTTTAACGCTGGAAAACGTTCGGCTTGCGCCTGAATTTGCTTGCCGAGTGCGGTTTGCGGCGCGATCAGTAAGTTCGTTAAACCTTTGTCTGCGCACACTTTTGCTAGCACATCCAGCCACGTTGCGGGTGTGGCATGATGCACTTCGGCGCGTACTGCGACCATGCGTTCGGTAAAACGGCGAGTGCGCTCGGCAGCATCCCATGCATGACAGGAAATCCCACCGTTTTGTCTTTCCCCTGCGGGAAGAGTGGGGGCAGTTTCTTGGCGTAAGCGGGCAAAAATGGCGGAACGGGCTGGATTATTCATCGGCGACTCCCAAGGTTTTCAAGCGTTCGTGCAGGGTGGATGTGGCAATCACGGGGGCAGTTCTGACACTGGTCCACGCGCCTAAGTTGCTGGGAATCATGCCTTTTAAGCGCGTGGCGAATTTTGAACCCGCATGGTAAACGCTCGGATGTGTTGCCGCCCATGCCCATGCTTGCCACGTTGCGGCTTCACTCAAAGTACGGCGTGAACCTGCGCCAACGGTGTGCGTTTCTTGATCTTTGCGCACGGCATCGTAACGCAAGCGGTTGATAATGGAAGGAATCGGAATGCGTACCGGACACACTTCACTGCACGCACCACACAGCGTCGAGGCTTGCGTGAGTTCGCCATGCACATCCAACCCCGCTTTTTGCGGCTCTAAAATCGTACCGATAGGCCCCGGATACACCGTGCCATAACTGTGCCCGCCAATGCGCACGTACACCGGACAATGGTTAATGCACGCCCCGCAACGAATGCAGCGCAAGGTCGCCAGCAATTCTGGGTCGCTGTAAATATTGGAACGCCCATTATCCAGCAGCACCAAGTGCACTTCTTTCGGGCCATCTTTTTCCCCCGGTTTGCGCGGGCTGGAAATCATATTGAAGTAAGTGGTAATCGGTTGCCCCGTCGCCGAGCGCGTCAAAATGCTCAGTAAGGGCGGTACGTCGCGCAAACTTTCCACCACTTTCTCAATGCCCGTGACCGCGATATGCACCGAGGGCGCGGTGGTCGACATGCGCCCATTGCCTTCGTTTTCCACCAAACACAGCGTACCCGTTTCCGCGACCATGAAATTCACGCCAGAAAGCCCCACGGGTGCGGCGTAAAACTTATCGCGCAAAATGCGTCGCGCGGTTTGCGTCAATTCATCTACATCTTCTGTGTAGGGAATGTCGGGGAATTTTTCGTGGAATAATTTGGCAATTTGCAGACGATTTTTGTGAATCGCGGGCATGATAATGTGCGATGGCGTTTCGTGGTCGAGCTGAATAATGAATTCGCCCAAATCCGACTCCAATGCTTCAATGCCGTGCTCTTCCAAGAAATGGTTTAAGCCCATTTCCTCAGAAACCATTGACTTACCCTTAATAATCGACTGGGCATTGTGCCGCTGCATAATCCCCAGCACGATTTGGTTGGCTTGTTCCGGCGTTTCTGCCCAATGCACGTTAATGCCATTGCGGGTCAGGTTGGCTTCGAGGGTTTCCAGCAATTCTGGCAGCTTGCTCAGGGCATTGGCGCGGATTGCCATGCTTTGAGTGCGCAAGCGTTCCAACTCAGCTTTGTCGGGGAATTGGTCGAGGCGGCGCGTCATTAAGCCATCCATTGCGCGGTAAAAGTTGGCGCGAATCTCAGACTTAGCGAGGTTTTCTTCCACACGCAGACGGAATGGACTGCTCATACTTTACCCCCCGTTCTTTCCAACAAAAATTCGGCAATGTGTTGGCTAGGAATGGGATTGCCTTGTTTGCCCATTGCGCCACTAATGTTCATTAAACAGCCGCAATCTTGGCTAATGAGTGTGTCCGCGCCGGTGTTGCGAATGTGGCTGACTTTATCCAGCACCATTGCGGCGGAAATTTCCGGCTCTTTCACCGCGAACGTGCCGCCGAAACCGCAGCATTCGGGTTTGCGAGCGTGTTCAATGCGTTCGACATTCGCCAATTGCCCTAGCAAGGATTCGATCTTGTCGGCAACGCCCATTTCGCGCCGCGCGGAACACGAAGTATGCACCGCGACTTTCACAGGTTCGCCTAAATCCGTGAGTTTAATCTGCAACACATCGACCAAAAATTCGGTGAGTTCGTACACGCGACTTGCCACATCCACGGCTTGCGACTCGTCGGCTTCGCCTTTAAAGAGTTCACGGTAATGGTGTTTCATCATCCCCGCGCACGAACCCGACGGCACAACAATGGGAATGGGTTTGGGGAATAAGGCGATTTGCGCCCGCGCTACGTCCCGCGCTTGCTCGCGGTAGCCGGAGTTAAACGCAGGTTGCCCGCAACAGGTTTGCGCGGATGGGAAAATCACCTTCACCCCCGCGCGTTGGATTAATTGTACGGCGGAAACCCCTGCCTGCGGGTACATGAGGTCAATCAGGCAAGTGCCAAAAAAGTACACATTATTGGGTTTGCTGGTCATTATTTACCTGCCTACTAGCGTAAGGTGACGCAGGGAACGCACTTTTCGCGCTTCGTCTGCGTCAATGGATTTGAGTGAATCTTCCACAAATGCCAAATGTTCTTGTGCCGCTTTGCGGGCGCGTTCCGGTTCGCCTGCAATCACGGCTTCCATTAAGGTACGGTGTTGCTCGCTGAGTGGCTCGAACACACGCGGCTGGGTGTAAAGCTTATCGAGGTTGTGCGAAATGCTGTTTTGCAGCAGTTCAAACAAGCCGCGCATGACGTGTAATAGCACCAGATTGTGTGACGCTTCGACAATGGATAAGTGAAACGCCGCATCAGCACGTGCTTCGTCCATTGGGTCAGCACTGCCGTGTTGTGCAACCATGCATTCAAACCGTTCCCGAATCAATCGCTTATCTTCATCCGTGGCACGTAAAGCGGCATACCACGCGGCATTGCCTTCGAGCGCGTGACGGATTTCTAATACATCGAAACGGTATTCAGGATTTTCGCGAAACAAAGTCAATAACGGGTCAACAAAAGCGGCTTTAGGGGCTTCTTGCACATACGTCCCACCGCCGCGTTTGCTGATAAGTAAGCCTCTGCTGATTAGCTTTTGAATCGCTTCACGCAGCGAAGGGCGCGAGACTTGCAATTGTTCCGCTAATTGACGTTCGGCGGGTAAACGTTCGCCCGCTTTCAAACCCTGTTCGGCAATCATGGTTTCGAGTTGTTCAGCAATGTGATCGGATAATCGTGTGGTTTTCATGCGCTCTGGTCTTACCAATTTTGATAAAAGCCAGTTTAACACAAGATTTTCCCTCTTGCTCCCTTCACCCCTTGCGGGGGAAGGGCTGGGGATGGGGGGTAAATTACGGAATCATCCACGTAAACACATAGGCTTGCAGCGTGGTGATAATCCCCACAATTGCCGCAAACATCAGGCTGTGTTTCAAGGTAAAGCGGAACAAGTCGGATTCCTTACCCACTAAACCCACCGCTGCGCACGCAACCGCCATTGATTGTGGGGAAATCATTTTGCCCGTTACACCACCCGTGGTATTCGCCGCTACCAATAAGGTGTCGGAAACGCCGATTTGGTGCGCGGTATTCGCCTGCAAGCTACAGAACAAAGCGTTGGATGAGGTATCAGAACCGGTCAGGAACACACCCAACCAACCCAAGAACGGGGAGAAAAAGGTGAACATTGCGCCTGTTCCCGCCAGCAATAATGCCAAGGTTGCGGACAAACCGGAGTAGTTCGCCACGAAAGCAAACGCTAACACCATGCCGATGGAATAGATGGGGCGTTTCAATTCGCTTAAAGTTTCGCCGAATGTGCGCAAAGCATCCACTGGTTTCATGCGCAATACCAACAGGGTAATGATGGCGGCTAAGAAAATCGCCGTGCCTGTCGCCGAGAACCAATCGAATTTGTAGACCGCATCATAAGGTTTCGCTTCTGCCACAATCGGCGGCATTTTGGTCACGAGTTTGTCCAAGAATGGCACGGAAATCTTAATCACCCAGCTTTCCAGCACGCCGTCTTTACCAAACATGGCTTTGAACGGTTTCAAGCTCCAGATTGTCACCATCACGGTCAGGATAATGAACGGCGACCATGCTTTGAAAATTTCACCACCGCTGTAAGTCGGTTCAGCTTTGTTGGAAGCTTTGCGCTCTTGACCTGCAAAACGGAAAATATTTTTCGGTTTCCACACTTTCAGGAATAAGGTTAAGCAAATCAAGCTTACCAATGCGGAGGTAATGTCCGGCAGTTCTGGCCCAATGAAATTCGCGGTCAAAAATTGGGTAACGGCGAAGGATACACCTGCCACCAAAATCGCAGGGAAAGTGTCTTTAATCCCGCGCCAGCCATCCATGATCGCGACTAACCAAAACGGCACAATCACGGACAATAACGGTAATTGGCGACCCGCCATTTGCCCAATGTGGAAGGGGTCTAAACCCGTGACTTGTCCGGCAACGGTAATGGGAATGCCCATCGCGCCAAACGCTACCGGAGCGGTATTGGCAATCAAGCACAAACCCGCTGCATACAAAGGGTTAAAGCCCAAACCGACCAATAAAGCAGCAGTAATCGCCACGGGCGCACCAAAGCCCGCCGCACCTTCCAAGAACGCCCCGAAAGCAAAACCCACCAGCAACATTTGCAAGCGTTGGTCTTCGGTAATGGAAAGCACCGAGCTACGAATAATGTCGAATTGTCCGGTTTTGACCGTGATTTTGTACAAAAACACCGCCGCGATAATGATCCACGCAATCGGCCACAAACCGTAGAAGAAGCCGTATCCGGCAGAAGCCAATGCCATTGGAACAGGCATTTGATAGAACAAAATCGCCACAGCTAATGCCAGCACCACGGTAATCGTGCCAGCAACATGCCCTTTCATGCGCAAAATCGCCAAAGCGATGAAGAAAAAGGCAATCGGAATTAAAGCAATTAACGATGACAGCCACAGGTTGCCCAGTGGGTCGTACACTTGCGCCCAAGTTTGCATGGGAATCTCCTCCACGGAAACGAAACGTTTGACAATGCTCCTCCTGAGAAACTGGTAATTTGGTAATACCAACTTACCAGATTTTGCGATACTATTGGCAACAATAATAGATTGTCAATGATTTTATAGCGTTAACACCTAAATTCGTGATAATTTGGTAAGACCAACAAGCAGAAATATCGGGAGGAGGAAACCATGACCAACCATGCACTCGTGCAGCAATTAGCCGAAATTGTCGGTGAAGCCAACATTGCCACCAATCCACGTAAAACCGAGTATTACCGTAGCGGCTTCCGGTCGGGCTGTGGCACGGCCTTGGCGGTGGTGTTTCCGCAAACGCTGCTGCATTTGTGGCGCGTGTTGCAAGCCTGTGTGGATGCCAACACCATTATCATTATGCAGGCAGCGAAAACTGGTCTGACCGAAGGTTCGACCCCCAGCGGCGACGATTACGACCGCGAGGTGGTGGTGATTAATACGCTGGCGATGGATGATCTGGTGCTGCTGAACGGCGGCGCTCAGGTGTTGAGTTTCCCCGGCGCAACCTTGCACAAGCTGGAAAAACTGCTCAAGCCGCTGAAACGTGCGCCGCATTCGGTGATCGGTTCGTCGTGTCTGGGGGCGTCGATTGTCGGCGGGGTGGCGAATAATTCGGGTGGGGCATTAGTCAAACGTGGCCCCGCTTACACTGAAATGGCGCTGTTTGCGCGGGTGAATGAACAGGGCAAGCTCGAAATGGTTAACCATTTGGGGATTGCGTTGGGCGATTCGCCGGAGGAGATGATTACGCGGCTGGAATCTGGCGATTTTGCGAAAGACGGGGTGGATGACGGCGGTAAGCTGGCATCGGCTCGCGACTACGTGGCGCGGTTGCGCGATGTGGATGCGGCAACACCAGCGCGTTTCAATGCCGATGAAAGCCGTTTGTTTGAAGCCAGCGGGTGTGCGGGGAAATTGGCGGTGTTTGCGGTGCGCTTGGATACGTTTCCGATGGTGCAGCAGGAACAAGCCTTTTACATCGGCACGAATGACCCGCAGGTGTTAACGCGCTTGCGTCGCCACATCCTCAGTCAGTTTGCGAATGTGCCGGAAGTGGGCGAATACATGCACCGCGACATTTTCAATATTGCGGAAAAGTACGGCAAAGATACGTTCCTGACGATTGAAAAGTTGGGGACGGATGTGATGCCGAAGTTGTTTGCGATTAAGGGGCGTACCGATGCGACGTTGAACAAGTTGCCGGTGTTGCCGAAATATTTGAGTGATCGGGTGATGCAGGGCGTCAGTAGTTTGTTTCCGCAGCATTTACCGGATCGTTTGCTGGAATTCCGTGACCGTTATGAGCATCACTTGATTTTGAAAATGAGCGAGGGCGGGATTGCTGAGGCGCGGGCGTTTTTGCCGGAATTTTTTGCGGATGCAGGCAATGTGGGGGCGTATTTTGAGTGTACGCCGCAGGAGGCGAGTAAGGCTTTCTTGCAACGCTTTGCGGCGGCGGGTGCGGCGATTCGTTGCCAGACCTTGCATAGCAATGAGGTCGGCGAGATGCTGGCGTTGGATATTGCGTTGCGGCGCAATGATGCGGATTGGGTGGAAGTGTTGCCGGAACACATTCGCAGCCAGATTGAACATACGCTGTATTACGGGCATTTTATGTGCCACGTTTTCCATCAGGATTATATTTTGAAAAAGGGTGCGGATGCCCATGCGGTGAAAAAGGCGATGTTGGCGTTGCTGGATGCACGGGGGGCGAAGTATCCGGCGGAACATAATGTCGGGCATTTGTATGAGGCGGAAAGTGGCTTGCGCGAGTTCTATAAGCGGCTTGACCCGACCAATACGTTTAATCCGGGGATTGGGAAGATGGAGAAGTATAAGAGGAATTGTAGTTGTTGTGGGTAGGCGCGAAGATATAGATTATTGAAATGTATCGTTTTGTTGATGCCAATAAAACGATATTTACTTGGCTGTTTTTTTATAGTTATTGCAAATGATGCAACCACTATTTTTATTTTAATGTGCGTCAATTCACTCTAGTATTAACAAAAATTACAACTTAATAAATCATGAATAATACCAGTTACTTAACTAGCTTAAGGTGATTGACTCGATTCGTCGTTGATCTTTTATCATTATTATCAGTTCTTCCACCATCTAAGACATTGATCATTAGTCCAAATGTTAATTCATCAATTTCTTTTGGGTGTATCAGAAGCTCTTGTGCAATTGTGTATTTATTTACTCCTTCGGAACGTAAAGCGGAGAAAACCTTTGTAAGCACTTGAGACTTCTCTGATTTTTCTCCTTCTGGTTCTTTATCTCGCCCGAACTCTGAAAGTTGAACACACAAAGTCCGATAAGTCCAATCAGTTGTTAATCCTAATTGGTGAAGTCTGTAATTTAATGCTGCCGCAGAAACCGTCCAATATTTCTTTCTAGCAATTAAACTAGGTAAAGTCACACTACGGGGTGCATAAGCGAGAACACTACGTCGTGGCATTAGAAATGCTGAAGCAAAAGAATTGGCTTCTCGTTCGGCATCTTGTCCTTGAGGTACGCCATGACGATGCATAATCAAATGTCCTAATTCATGGGCTGCATCAAAACGGCATCTTTCAGCAGTTTTCATGGTGTTTAGAAAAATAAAAGGTTTATCATTATACCACATGGAAAATGCATCAACCTCTTTCGCATCAATCACTAAAGAAAAAACTCGTATACCTTTTGACTCCAAAAGGTCGATCATATTTTTTATAGGAAGCTCCCCTAATCCCCAGTATTTACGTAATGCCTCAGCTATTGCTTCAGGACTATGTTCTTTTCCGGGCGAAGGATAAGAGTCAACATCCCCTTCATCAGATGACGTTTTTATTGAGTGAGAATGTGATGAACCAGCCATACTCCGATCAAGATCAGGAATATTGGGTTTTGGTAAATCAAATTTTTTCTCAATCCAATTATTTAATAATAATGCTAAAGTTCCTGCACTGAGAGCCATATCACGCTGTGATGCTGTCATTTTTGACATAGCTCTAAAACTAGCCACATCTGAGCTTAATTCCTCTAAATTATCTCCAAGAAAAAAATCAAGAGGAAAGTCAAGAACCTTTGCAATCTTAATTAGAGTTTTTTCCTCAGGGTTTCCTTTTCCATTTTCATAGCTCGATAAAGAACGCTCAGTCATTTCGATCTGAGCAGCTAGAGTACGTTTAGTGACGCCTCTTCTTTTTCTCGCTAATGTCAATCTTTTTCCATTAAACATATATTTATCTTTACAATCGGCGCATTACTGGAATATCTATTTCTGGAGGAAGTGGGGGGGTATTGTTATAATCAATGTCAATATCAAAACCATCATCATCTCGTGGAGTTGCAGGTAAAATAATTCTTTCTTTCCAAGAGAGAATTTTCCCTTTTTCAATTTTCAAAGGAATTGAAAGTTCTGAACGAATTTCATTTTTTGCCACATGAACAAGAAGAATCCATGTAATACAAGAAGTTGAATTCTGTTGTAAAGATTGATTATTGTCTAGAATTGGCAATGATAATTGACATATATTCTCTTCGATAGCATCAACTGTATTCGTTCCCTTCGGATTACGATTTGATGCATTTAGATCCGTACACCCAGTACCACCATCACCAGTGGTAACGACTATGGCAATATCTTTTTCTGGATTAACCGTTCTCTCATAATTCCCGTTATCCGTTTTATCCCATCCTTGAACACGAAGTTGATTACGAAGTTCAGCAACGGTTTCTGCCCAAAAAACATACCCCCAATAAATACGAGGATGATGTAACGTTAGGCGAGTGCGAGCTAAGTAACCTGCATTTACGGCTTCTTGCAAAGCAGCTAGGGTAAGTCCCAGTTCGGATAAACGGGAGTGAACATCAATAAGTTCAGCGTGCATGATGGTACTGTTTAGCAACTTTATTGTCCTCATAGTTAATTTCCTGTTTTTATACCTCAAATGAGGTGGAAAAACAAGAAAATTAGAGTGAAAGTGCTAGCAACGTCGCTGCTGTTCTTCGCCTTCAAGACAGCGGTGCAAATCAGCGAACAAATCGGTTGCGCCTGCATGATCACCCACCCGCTGGATGACAGCATCCGCGACTTTTACCGACATTGGGGTTTTGAAGACACCCCGTTTGACCCCAACCGCTCGATGATCGTGCGGATAGCCGACTTGCGGGCGAATGGATTTGGCGATTGGTAATGCGCTGGGATATTGAAGGGGTAAACACATGAGCGAACGTATTCTAACCATCAAAGTGGGTACTGGCATCCAATCATCCTTGGCTTTGGCACAGCAGATGATGGAGCGTTTGGACGTTGGTGAAGAGCCTGCGCCTTACTTCGGTGTGGGTTTCAAGAATGTCAGCCAGATGTTGAGTGTGTTCACGCCTAAGCGGTGGGATTTGCTGGCAACTTTACGTGAACAGGGCGCGATGAGCATCGCTGAACTTGCCCGCACTTTGCAGCGCGATTACAAGAATGTGCATAACGATGTGGAACGTTTGATGGAGTGGCTGGCAATTGAGCGTGACGCACAGGGTAAGGTGTTTACGCCTTATTCCGAAATCGTGGTCGATGTGCATTTACCCCAGCAGCGGGCGGCGTGAATGTTGTCAATTTCGGCTTGCAGTTCTTCAATACTTTCATAAGTTTGTGGCTCAATTCCGCGTTGGCGGCATTCGTAGAGAAATTCGTAGCGGTCAAGGTCGCCAACGAATTCAGCCGCCGCACCCGCCGAGAGTTTGCCGCGCCGATAAAGATCAATCGCCGTATTCAGTTTGAGGAGGCGTATCAGCTCTTTGGGTGTTTGATAAGCAAAAAATTTTTCTGGAATATCGAGCGTCAATTGCATGAGATTTCTCCGCTAACGAGGTACGTGATCATTGTGGCACGCCCCAATCGCACTCGCAAACGGGTATGAGTACGACTCACACAGCAAAGTGGATATGTTTCAGTTCTATGCGTGATCCATTACTTCTCCTCGCGCAATTGCAGTTCCCACATGCGGGCGTATTGCCCATTGCGGGCGAGCAATTCGGTGTACGTGCCGTGTTCAACCACCTGCCCTTGTTCCATTACCAGTATTTGATCAGCATCGACAATGGTGGAAAGGCGGTGCGCGATCATCAGCGTGGTGTGGTGCCCGGCGACTTCGTGCAGCGTTTGCTGAATCGCTTGTTCGGTGGCGGTGTCGAGCGAGGAGGTGGCTTCGTCGAACAGCATAATCGGTGGTTGTTTGAGAATAACACGAGCAATAGCGACGCGCTGTTTTTCACCGCCAGAGAGTTTCAAACCACGTTCGCCGACCACGGTATCCCAGCCGTTGGGCAGGCTTTCGATGAAGCCGCGAATGTGCGCCATGTCCGCCGCGCGTTCTAAATCGGTTTGGCTGGCGTGCGGGTTGCTGTATTGCAGGTTGTAACGCAGGCTATCGTTAAACAGCACGGTGTCTTGCGGCACAATGCCAATTGCTTTGCGCAGACTGGCTTGGCTGACGCTGGCAATGTCTTGTCCGTCGATCAAAATCCGCCCGCCCGTAACATCGTAAAAGCGGTACAGCAAACGCGCTAAGGTGGATTTGCCCGCGCCGCTGTGCCCAACAACCGCGACTTTTGCCCCCGCTGGCACGCTGAAACTAACCCCGCGTAAAATCGGGCGTTCGGGCTGATAACCAAAATCGACGTTCTCGAAACGGATTTCCCCACGTGTTATTTGCAAATCCGGCGCGTTGGGGCAATCGGTAACTGCTTGCGCGGTGTCTAATAAACGGAACACCATGTCCATATCCGCCAGCGTGTATTTAATTTGCCGATAGACAATACCCAAAGTGCTAAGCGGTAAAAACAATTGCAACATGAAAGCATTAACCATTACCAAATCGCCAATGCTCATATTGCCATTTAGCACGCCCGCTGCGGCAAAAAACATAATAAAGGTAACGCCAATACCAATAATGGAAGACTGCCCGAAATTTAAAATCGACATGGAGGTTTGGCTTTTAACTGCCGCATTCTCCCATTGCGCTAAGGTATTATCGAAGCGTTGTAATTCCAGCGTTTCATTATTAAAATATTTGACCGTTTCGTAATTCACCAAACTGTCAATCGCTTGATTACTTGATTGCGAATCCAAACGATTCATTAAATGGCGGTGATCCATACGCCATTCGGTGATTTTGACGGTGAATCCCACATAAGCGATTACGGTGACAAAGGTAATCGCGGCGAAAATCGGCGTGTAATTATGCAGTAAAATAAACGCGACCAAACCGAATTCCACCGCAATCGGAATAATGCTGAATACCATGTAATTCATTAAGGAACTAACGGACGCCGTGCCGCGTTCAATATCGCGCGTAATTGCCCCCGTTTTGCGTTCCAAATGAAAACGTAAGGATAATTGGTGTAAATGTTCCAGCACTTTCACCGATACCTTACGAATCGCGTGATAACGTACCCGTGCAAATACCGTATCGCGTAACTCATTAAACAAAGCACTCGCCAACCGCAAGGCACCATAGCCCAATAGCAGCAATACCGGAAATGCTACTGTCGCGAGCGGCTTGGTTTGCAAGGTGTCGACAATGGCTTTTAACACCACGGGTACGCCCACGGTTGCCACTTTGGAGAGGATCAAACACGCCAGCGCGAACAGTGCCCGCCCGCGATATTCCCACAAAAACGGCAGCATGGATTGGAGATTCTGCCAATCACGGCGATTGGTCGACGGGGATTCGGTGCGCATAACATTCCTGTGAGTGCGGTAAAGACAACACTGAACTTTACACCAGAAATGCACGGGGGGATTTCAAATTCTGCCAATCACGCGGCATCCGCTACCGTTAATTCCTATTATCGCCAATGAGTCGCCTTTTACCCACAATGATCAAGTTTGTTTATGAAGTTTGTGAGATTATGAATTCATGACGCAACGGGAACGCAGCCAAACGGGAAACCGGAGCAATGCTAAGTTTCTGTGAGTTGTGAGATTTTTCTGACTCTCTTTGTAGATGGATTTAGCCGGGTGTTTTGCCCGGCTTTCTTTTTTGGGCAAGGTATATGCCGCGTATACTGCCGCGCGAACCAGACGCTTTCAGCGTTGACACTGCTTATAAAGAGCGATGCAGCCAACGGATTTTGAGCAAATCGCTAAACATGCGGATGGAATCTTTAATCGGGTCGACTTTCGAGCCATCCATGTGTTCCCATTTCACCGCCACTTCTTTGATTTTGAAGCCTTGTTTCCGCGCAATGTATAAATGTTCCACGTCAAACCCAAAGCCGTAAATGCGTTGCAACAGCGCGATATTGTGTGCCGCTTCGCGCCGATAAGCTTTGAAACCGCATTGCGTGTCTTTAATGCCGGGGACGGAAATCGCTTGCACCGCGAGGTTAAACAGCAAACTCATGGCATCGCGATACCACGGTTTCTTTTCGACTTCGGACTCGGCTAATTTGCGCGAACCAATCACCACGTCATAGCCTTGCGCAAACCACGGTAGCAGTTTTTCAACTTCTTCGATGGGCGTGGAAAGGTCAGCATCGCTAAACAGCACAATGTCACCGGATGCTTTAATCATGCCGCGTGCAATGGAGAAACCTTTGCCGACGTTTTTGATGTTTTCCATCAATTGGCCTTCGTCTTGTTCCTTGGTTTCTTTGCCGTAGATGTCGATGAATTTCACCACTTCGGTGGTTAAATCGCGGCTGCCATCATCCACCACAATGATTTCGCTTTGGTAAGATTGCGCCGCGAGGTAGTCTTTAACCTTGTATAAGGAATCAGCAATTCGGCTTTGTTCATTGTAAGCCGGAATAATAATGGAAAGGTAAGGTCGTTGATTATTCATGTTTTGTTACCTTTGAAGGTGCTGCGACCAGTGCCACGCCCAGCATAATGAGCAGAATCCCCCCCGTTTTCGTGAGCGTAAAGGATTCGCCAATTTGAGGCCACAACACCGCGCCAAGATAAACCAGAATGTACCCCATACTTAATAAAGGGTACGCCACGCTCAATTCAAAATGCCCCAGCACATAAATCCACACCACCATTGCGATGCCATAGCACGCAATGCCCGCTAATAACCACAATACCCCCAGCCACGGAACGGCACTGAGATCACCCGTACCGAATGCGGGGAATAATGCCGCGAGTGACCCCAAGGTTTTCATGCCCACTTTCATGAACAATTGCCCACATGCCCCGCAGATAATGGAAGTTGCGACCAGTAGCCATTTCATAACACGCCCCCCACCAGCACAGAAATACCCAGCATAATCAAGAATGTGCCCAACCAACGGCGCACGGGAATGACTTCCTGAAACAAGGTACGTGCTACCAACATGACCACCACGTAACCGAGGCTGAGCATTGGGTAAGCAATGCTTAATTCCAACCGTCCCAATACCACCAGCCACAGCAATAAACCCGTACCCAAAAACAGAATGCTGAACAATACATTGCGCTTGCACAGCAGTTGCAGAAGCGAACCGCGATGCTGGGCTAAATCCAATGCGGCGAGTTTTTGGAACACTTGCGCGGCACTGCTACACGCGATGGACAGCAGCAGTAAGCCATAAATCCACCACGGGGTGGCGGTAACAAGAGGCGGCACGACGACAGTCATGGTTTCTGCTCCTTTTTATTGTTATGGCTCGCCACCGGGGCTGAAGCGGAAGATGACGGCGATTGGTAGGTAATTTCGAGAGTATGCGCTTGTTTCACCGCCACATTCGGCACACGCACCCGCAGCGCGTTGGAATTCAAACGTTGCCAACCGTAGCCGGACTGATCCGACGTGGCATTCAGCGCAGTAAGCGGTTTGCCATCCCATTGCACACTGGCGACATCGGCTACTTCGGCGAATACTAATTGCACATCACGTTGCTCAGGTGCGTCGTGGTAATCGCCTTGCGCGGCATCAATCCACACTTGCTGACGCTTAGCAGTACGCTGTTGGCGAATTTTGGTGGTACGCACTTGCCCCTGTGTGTAAGCCGTGGTTTCGCCATCGTCTTCGTACAGGGTAAATTCACTCAGCTCGCGGAAGGGGAAAATTTTCAAATTCAATAAAGTTGGTTTGGCTTGCGTACCGCGTTCACGCCCGAAGGCATCCACACTCGCATTGCCCACCGCTAATAGCGGAATAATCGCACCAGCTTTGGCGTACAACGGTAAGCGGTAACGCTTGTTAGCAAACAGTGAAACATTTTCCAACCATGCACCCTTACTGCTGTGCCATTGCAGCGTGTGATAATCGAACCATTCGCCTTTGGGCAAATACACGCGCATGGTTTTGCTATCAGGTTTGGTTTCCAGTGCCGTTAATAAGCTGTCACCAATCAGCTTTTCGCTACCCATGCCACGCAATACCGGATCGCTTTCATCCGCATACAGCACGGGTGCGATAATCGGGTCGCCAAAACGGTAAGCCCGATGCGCCAATGCGTAGTAATACGGCAATAATTCGTAACGCAGACGGGTATTGGCGAGATTGCTGGCGAAATCCCCGCTTTGATCCGGTGCGGTGTGATAGCAATTGCAGGTATTGTCGGCATGTGGGCGCAAAGGCAAATCGATTAAAGCCGAAACCGCGTACCAGCGTGTGTACAAATTGGCGTATTGTTCCGCCGTACCCGCAAACGAATTGCGGTAAAACCCACCGGCATCCGAGCCAAAATAATCCACCCCTGACAAACTCATCTGCATTTGCGCATTCAAATGGGATGCTAAATTATCCAGCCGTGCGGGAATATCCCCCGACCACATCCCCGCGCCGTAACGTTGCATTCCCGCGCCACCCGAACGCGACAGCATAAACGGACGGCGCTGGCTGTGATGACGCTGATACCCCTCGAAAATCGCACGATGCCACAATACGTTATACAAATTGTGCAAATCACTGTGGCTGGTTTTATTCGGGTAAAAGCCGTGGTACACACCGTCTTTGGCGAAATCCATTGGTTCGCCCAAATCCGTCCAATGCCCCAAAATCCCCATGTCGATCAGCGGTTGCCGCTTCCAATCGTGCCAGAATGCCCCTGCGTCGGGGTTACTCCAGTCGATCATGCCGCCTTTGCCCCACCACGGTTTTTTCGCCAAATACACGGGCGAACCATCTGGATTTTTCACCAGAAAACCCTTGTCCGCCAGCTTTTGGTGTTCGGGCAGGTTACGACTGACGTAGGATTCTTCAATCAACATTAAACCAATGTGCTGATCCGCCAGCGTTTTGATTTTTTCGGCAGGTTTGGGGAAATGGCTCTCATCCCATGCCAATGTACCCATGTGGCTATCGTCGGAGTTTTCCGCAATCCCGCCAAACCACTGCAAATCCATCACCAAACCATCCACGGGAAAAGCGTGTTGTTGCAGTGAATCGCGCACTCCATCCAGTTCCGCCCAATCGTCGTAACCGAATTCCGATACCCATAAACCGAATAACTTACGGTTCGGTACGAGCGGTTTCCCAACCAATTGCAGGTAATCACGACGTAAATCCGCCAATGAATCGCCTAAATGCAGGTAAAAACGCAAATCGTCGCTGTTATTAATCCCAGCTTTAATGCTGTCTTGGCGAAAATCCCAGTTTTGCGGGTAGCTATTGTCTAAAAACAATGCCCACGGTGTCATGTCCTTGCCCAATGCGTACAAAATCGGGAACTGGGTATTACCGACCAAACCACCTTGCGCATCCACCAATTGATTACCGAAACGACTGCCCGCGACCCGCGACCCGCGTTGTAACCAATCGCCATCCGTTATGCCCAAAGCGGGGTGTTGCTGCCCCAAACCGTAAAGCTGTTGCACATTGTCTTTGCGCACATCCAAGGTCAGCCAATTTTGTTCGCCAATGCTGGGGCAAACCCACGTCACATCACGCTGTTTGATTTTGTCGTATAGGCTGAGGCACAAATTATTCTTGTCCAACTGCACACGTACTTGCGGTGTTTCGAGCACTTGCGCGTGCTTTTCCTCATGCTGTTGAGCAGTAACAGGGGTTTGTTGGTCATCGAGAACGTAAGGACTGGGGGGAAACGCGGGTTCATGACAATGCTCTGTCAAACGATAACTGGCACGTACCCAACCATTGCTCAGCACTTGCACATCCATACACCCTAACAAGCTACGCGCTGCTAGGTTGGTGACGGTTTGCGTTGGGGGTGATGCGGCAGCAAACGCTGGGCTATTGCTCCCAATCAACCACAGGCAACTGATGTAAACGTAGCGCAGCATTCGTGACTCCTAACGGAACATCGCATCTTCGTTAGTCGGAATCCGTGGTTCACGGGTACGTTTATACAATTCCAAGACCCCGTGATCTTGCGCACTCATGACTTGCGTGGTTTGCCACGGTACTTCCAACACTTTTTCATAACCACGACTGGCGAATAAGCCACGTAACTGTTCATTCAAGCTAGGGTGAATGAGGTTATTGAAAAAGATGTAGGTGAATTTGGTGTCCCAGACAGCTTCAATCGCATCTTTTTGCTCGAACTTGCCATCCATGTTGTTATCCATCCAGCCCAGTTCTTTAATGTGATTCTGCGAAAGTTGCCCGAACAATACATAACGCCATAAATACGGGTCTTCGCTGGCAATCGTGGTGTTCGCATCCAATGGCAATTTGCTCATGGCTTCCACCATCGGGCGCACATCAGGGTAAGCGGTTTCCATACCGCGTAAATGCTGGTAATTCAAACCCACCATCCCCAAAACCGCTGCTGCTGCCGCTGCTTGTGCCGCCCATTGGAAATTAAAGCGTTGCATGAACTGCCATAACAACCACGCCATCACGGGTGAAAGGAAAAACAGCGCGTAAACCATGTGTTTGTACAATGAAATCATGTTACGCCCGTTCAAGTGATACGCCGCAAATGGCACGGCAAACACCAGTAAAAGCCATAACAAACGCACGGTGTAATCACTACTAAGACGGATATTGGCGCGGCGCAGCGTCATCACACGCCACAACATAGCGCAAACCCACGCCATTAACGGTAGGGTTAAATACAGCATTTCCATGTGCCAAATGCGCAAATAACTGGCATTAGCACCGTGTACACCTTTGATTTGCACAGCATACAAACCTTGCAAATCCTGCCAGTGCCAACCAGCATACACCGCTAAAATACTGCACACGACCACGCTAAAGATCAAACCAACGGCAGGTGCAAGACACAAGGCAATTAAAGCCACCAGCGGTAAATAAGCAATCACAATGTATTTACTGGTAACGGCTAAGCTAAACAACACAATGGCTAAACCCAAATGCCAATAACGTGCTTTACCTTGTTCGCGACAGGCTTGCAGTAAAGGCGCAAGCGATAAACTAAAAAACGTGAGGGCAATAATGTCGTAGGTTGCTAATTTACTGATAAAAATATGCGACGCTTGCATGGCGAATAAAACGACACTTAATACCGCTAGGCGTTGTGATTCCACTTCATCCCACAAATACCTAACAAATCGGTACAAGCCGACTAATGAAACCAAGCCTAATAACCCAGCAAGTGCCCGTGCCCCGTATAACCCCCCTAGGGATTCCCCTAAACCTAA
Organism: Pseudomonadota bacterium; assembly: GCA_039797295.1. GTDB lineage: Bacteria > Pseudomonadota > Gammaproteobacteria > Thiotrichales > Thiotrichaceae > Thiothrix. Next base: position 34,320 of record JBDKID010000027.1, read on the forward strand.
TAAATACCAGTCGAGATTAGAACCAAAAATATAGGAATAGGTATTCCAACTTTGCCCATTTAACAAACGTTTTCCGACAAATAAATAATCATATTCATCAATATGACCGCTATTGAAGCCTAAATTAATCCGCATTAGTACGGAAAAGACTAAGCCAACCAGTAAGGCGGCAAAAAATAAAGACGGTACGGTAGACAATTTCAACTTCATTACAGGCGACCTCCACGACTTATTTTTATAGATGGGAAGCAATTGTTAGCGGGTCGCGCCGTATAGCGGTAGCCACTTGCTTAGGAACATCCTAATCAATAACATGGATAAGCGCGACATAAAAAATGATAATCGGTGGTAACTATGATAACTGCGTCTCTATCTACCCCACGTCCACTTCCCAAGGCATTCCCTGCGGAATGGGCATACCCTGAAACCAGTGCGACCCGCGACTTACGCCTTGATTTTATGCGAGGTTTTGTCATTCCTTTGCTATTTGCCAGCCACTTTGAATACGTTTCCCTACTGATGTTTATTGGTTGGGAACGGGTCGGTATGGTTTCTACCGCAGAAATATTCGTCATGTTATCGGGCATTGTGGTCGGCATGGTTTACGGTAAAAAAGTAAAACAGGCAGGTTTAGCAGCAGCAATGCCGGGTTTATTAAAACGCTCGGTGGATTTGTATCGCATTAGTGTGATTATGATTTTAATCGTGGCAGCCATTCGTTATATCCCGTGGATTGATAGCAAAATCATTACCACCTTCTACGATTTTGCCGTGAACCAAACCTATCAATTGTATCCACCCTTGGATGCAAATATTTCCGAAGTGCTAAGTAAAGCATTATTACTGCAAATTGGTCCGCACCAATTCCAAATCATTGGCATGTACGTCGTCATGTTTATTGTTTTCACCCCGTGTATTTTTTTCATGATAACGAAAAATCGCGTACCATTATTGTTGGGTTTAAGCTGGATTATGTACACGATTCATTATGGCGCACCGTTTCAATCCTTACGTCCGACAGGCGCACAATATGAATACGCTTTTCCAACTTTGGCGTGGCAATTACTGTACGTACACGGCGTGGTAGTCGGGTATTACAAACAAGAGTTGCAAGCTTTTTTAGCAACCCAATGGGGTAAACGCCTTATTTATTTATGCGTCGCCTTATCCTTGGGATTCTTATTTTTTACGTGGAATCACCCCATGCCCTACATTCCACAATGGTTTTCTTTGAATATTATTCCACCAGACACGTTTAATCACTTTAATAACGAATACTTCATGAAAAGTAAGCTCGGTATTGGGCGATTAGTGAATGTGGTGGTGTTATTCATTGCCATTTACGCACTGTTAACCACCTGCTGGCAACCGATTCATAAAGCCCTTGGCTGGTTTTTTATTCCTTTAGGTCAAGCTTCTTTGTACGTATTCTTTATCCACATTTTCTTCTTATTGCTGGTCGCGAATACTCCGTTCCCCGGTTATAACAATTTCTGGGTGAATACGGGTATCCATGCCTTTGTTTTGGCTAGTGTGTGGATCATGGTGAAAAAGGAGTTTCTGTTCCGCTGGATTCCGCATTAAGAGCAGACATTACGCCAGAAAAGCAAAAGGTCGAGAACCATCCCGACCTTTTCACCAAGCTGCATCGCCGCTACGTTATTCTTCCAGCATCCCCAATTTTGCCGCCACCCATTTTGTGGTGGTGGCTTGCAGCAAAATCGTCATGAGAATGGCAATGAACGTGACCGAAGCCACCACATCCGCACCCGGTGCTTTCATACCCACCAACATGCCCGCTAATGCGCCCGGAATTACGCCCGTTTCGCGCGTCCAACACATAAACAGCAACTCATTGCGCGTCCACTTGGCTTTACGATCCAGCATTGCACAAGCAAACACGGTTAATGGGCGACCAATGAACATAAAAATCAGCACCACGGCAATTCCCGCCCACAGGTATTCCCCCATCAGCGCGAAATTCACCTGCGAACCCAGCAAAATAAAAATGAACATGCGCATGATTAATGCCGTGGTGAGAATGAAATCTTCCATGCGTTCGGTTTCATGTTCTTCCATCGTGAACCCAAACATGTCTTTATTGCCTAAAATAATACCGAAGGTAAACACCGCCATAAAGCCGGAAGCGTGTGCGCCATCCGCGCCCATGTACGCCCCAATGACTGCCATTAAAGTGACAATGGGTGCGTATTCCAGCAGGAAGTTGAATTTCTCATGCGCGATTAACACCACCGCCAAATAACCCAGTACGCCACCGACCAAAATCCCTAAACACGACTGCCACAGCAATTCACCGATAGAGCCAAACAGCGAGAATTCTGCGTGCCCTGCGGCAATACCCAACACCGTGAAGGTGGCAATCGCGCCCATTGCGTCGTTGAATGCCGATTCGCTCATCACGGTTTGTGCCACTCGTTCACGGATTTTGATTTGTTGGAACACGGGTACGAGTGTTGCGGGGTCAGTCGAGGCAATGGTTGCCCCCAACAATAAGGCAATCATGAACGGAATGCCCATGAGCCAATACGCGGCAATGCCAGTGACAAACAGCGAAATTAATACCCCAAGCGTGGCGAGTATCACGACCGTTAGCCACACTTCTTTCAAGACTTTCAGGCGTAATGATGCGCCGCCATCAAACAAGATGTAACACGAACCGAAAATCAGAATGAGCTGGTTCACCGCTGAATCGGCTTTTAAATCAACCCAGCCGAGCATTTCAGGGCCTAACACCATCCCCACCAACAGGAAAACGGCAACATCTGGCGTTTTCAGCCATTTCGCCACAATCCCAAAAAACGAACCGATTGCTAAAATTAAGCCAAACAACAGCAATGCATGTTTAGCGGTTTCAATTGCAACTGATGATTCCATAACCTCATCCATTATTCACAAAAAGTGAAGCAATTGTACGCCGCTCTTTAGCTCAACCCATAGCAGGTTCACGCTTTAGCAAAGCGATAGCCAATGCCAGTTTCGGTGAGTAAATGTTTCGGTTGCGCGGGATTATTTTCGAGTTTTTGGCGCAAGCGACCCATGTAAATGCGCACATAATGCCCATCTTCCGAATGCCCTGCTCCCCACACTTCACGCAATAATTGCCGCTGGGTAATGACCTTATTCGGTTGCGCTAACAGTACCAGCAGTAAGTGGTATTCGCGTGGTGTTAAATGCACGGTTGCTTGTTGGCGCGTCACGGTGCGACTAGCACGATCCACCACCACATCACCAAAGCTAATCACGGCGGCTGCGTCATCATTCGCCATTTCACGTCGCCGCCGCAATGCCCTCACCCGTGCCAATAATTCGGCGATACCAAACGGTTTAGCAAGGTAATCATCCGCACCAGCATCCAAGGCATTCACCTTATCGGCTTCTAAATTACGCGCCGATAACACCAATATCGGTACAGTTGACCAATCGCGCACAATGCGAATAAAATCCACACCATCGCCATCCGGTAAGCCCAAATCCAAAATCACCAAACCTACGCTGCCTTGCTCACTCATTAAGGTCACGCCGTGCGCAATCGAACAAGCTTCCATTACCCTAATGCCTTCGCCTTCCAAAGCCATGCGCAGAAAGTGCCGAATCCGTGGCTCATCTTCCACAATCAATACATTATTGTTGGTCATGCACCAACTCCTTATTCATTAGCATCCATGTCATCATCCATCGTGGGTGGTTCACCAAGCGGTAACTGAAAACAAGCACAACTACCGGTAATACCATCCGTTCTCTGTTTTAAGCATAGCCGTCCATCATGCGCCTTCAAAATCGCCTCACAAATGGCTAAACCTAAACCCGCCGCTGGATTGCATTCATTATGTAACGTTTCTGTAGCCTGTACGTTAGCAAACAATACAGAAGGTGGAAAACCCGCGCCTTCATCACAAATCGCAATCAGCGCGTATTCACCGTCTTGTTGTACCGTAATGGTAATGTTTGTGCCACTGGGTGTGTATTTCGCCGCATTTTCCAATAAATTGCCAATCACCCGTTCCATTAACACCGCATCAAACGCCAGTAGTGGAAAGTTCGGGGGAATCGTGAGGGTGACGTGATGCCGTGACAAAGCCAATGATAAAAGCTGTAATGCTGTACCAATCACTTCCTCAATGGGTTGCCATTCTTTGTGTAAGCGCATTTGCCCAGCCGATAAACGTGCAAAATCCAAAATCTTCGTCACCATTGCCGCTAAACGCACGGCTTGTTCATGAATCGCCTCCACCATGTCTTGCTGCGTGGCAGATAAACCTTGCGCGTGCGTATTAAACGTTTCGGTCAAACCAACCAAAGACGTGAGTGGGGTACGCAAATCGTGGGAAATCGTGGATAACAGTGCACTGCGTAACCGTTCGGATTCCACTTGTACGCGGTTGGTTTGTGCAAGATCAGCATAACGTAAACGTTCACGCGCAATGCTCAATAACGAAGCAGTTGCCGCACTGCGTGGGTAACGGTTAGCAATAGTGTCGACTTGCACTTGATCCACTGCACCCGCTAATTCACTCGCCATGTGATATAACGCCGCTGTTTGTTCCTCACTGACAACTAATGCCCGATTTTGTGCCAATAACATGGCAGTTAATTGTCCGGTTAACACAGTGACCAATAACATTACCGTCAAGGTAATCAAATATTCCACACTATTGGTAATCAACCCTAAAACTGGCGGGACAAAAATCAAATCGAATAATAAGACTGACCAAAGAGCGGCAAGCAATGATGCACGTTTACCCAACCAAATGGCACACAAGAATACGCCCAACAAGAACAACATAATGGTGTTGGCAATATCAAGAATGGGAAGAAAAGCATAAGCCAACACACTAATGAGTAACGGGACTAACACCGCCAATGCATAAGCCTTCCAACCCGTTACTTGCTCAGCATTTAAGCGTGCTAGTAGTAAGCGATCTAAGCGCATGGAATACTCCGCTGCCGCCAGTTTAAGCATGATTTCACATAATGCCACATGCAGAAACGCCAGATAAGAAAAACCCCCGAACCAGTCGGGGGTTTTTCGCAAGGGAAACAGCTACGATGTGCGTAACTGCAACACCTGATTAGTGGTCTTGTGCGCCTTCAGCACCGATACCGGTGTTTTGACGGACATACAGTTCATCCCACATTTCGTCAGCGCGACGATCACGAGTGAACAGTGAAACCAAGATAGCAACCAAGAAGCCCAATGGAATGGAGATCAAACCAGGGTTTTTCAACATGAAGACTGGTTTTTCTAAGCCCATCATGCTGGTAGTTTGACCGTCAAATTTCTTCAGGTCATCTTGTGCAGCTTTAATGGATTTTTCCAAACCAGCGATTTCTTTGGTTTTCGCTGCTTTTGCCGTTTCGTCAGTCAGTGTTGCCAGATCAGCTTTCGCTTTTTCCAGTTTCGCCAACGCACCCGGTACGGCTGGTTTCTCAGGAGACGCTTTCACTTCTTTCTTACAATCAGCACTAGCGAACAATTCACAAGAGAAGCTCCATTGTGCAGGAGAGGCTTCTTTCGCTGCTGTTACTGGTGTGCCATCCAGAACTTTCTTCGCATCAGCAATTTTCGCTAATGGGTAAGTCATGTTTGGCGACAACATTACCAACAGGATTGCTGTACCAGCACCAACCAACATACCGGAAACGATACCGTAGGTATTCGCTTTTCTCCAATACATGGTCAGGAACACCGCAGGCAAGTTAGAAGAAGCCGCAACCGCGAACGCCAACGCCACTAAATGCGCAACGTTTTGACCTTTTGCTGCGATACCAACGTAGATAGCTAATGCACCAACGATACCTGTTGCGATACGTGCCGCAGTGATTTGCTCTTTCGCAGTAGCACCTTCACCACGGAATACACCAACGTACAAGTCATGCGACATAGCAGAAGCAGAAGCCAGAACCAGACCCGCAACAACCGCAACGATAGTCGCGAATGCAACCGCAGAAACGAAGGCTAAGAACAGGTTGCCCAGCATGGAGTCAGGACCACCACCCACGAATTGCGCCAGTAATGGAGCAGCCATGTTGCCGCCTTTATCCAAACCTGCAATCGCTGCTGGTGTAACATTCATCGCTGCACCTAAGCCTAAGAACAGTGTCAGAACGTAGAAGCCACCGATAATGCCCATTGCCCAAAGAACGGAAGTACGTGCATCTTGTGCTGTTGGTACGGTGAAGAAGCGCATCAGGATGTGTGGCATACCCGCAGTACCTAATACCAACGCCATACCCAAAGAGATTTGGTCAATTGGGTTTTTCAGGTACAGACCTGGTTCCAAGAAACGTTGACCCAGTTCAGCAGGCGTCATGTTAGTCGCTGCATCACCAATCAATTTAGTTACTTGTGCTTGAATTGCAGGGTTGTTGATTGCTGCATCCAAGAAACCAGGGAAGGAGAAGCCATATTGACCCCAAGTAAACAGTACCAACAAGATGGAAGCTGTTACCAACAGGATCGCTTTAATGATTTGAACCCAAGTGGTTGCTTTCATACCGCCGAAAACAACGTAGGTCAGCATCAAGATACCAACAGTGATAACAGAAACTTCGTATTCAATACCAATCAGGGTTTTAACCAGAACGCCACCACCGACCATTTGCGCAGTCAGGTAGAAAGTAGAAACAGTAACAGTTGAAATAGCTGCTACGGTTTTAGAGGCTTTTGGGTCATTACGGAAAGCAAGAATGTCACCCAGTGTGTATTTACCGATGTTACGGCAGGGTTCTGCAATCACCAACAAAACGGTGATGTACGCAACCAACCAACCAACGGAATACATGAAGCCGTCATAACCGTACAAAGAGATCAGACCAGCAATACCCAAGAATGAAGCAGCAGACAGGTAGTCACCTGCAATCGCCCAACCATTTTGCAAACCAGTAACAGAACGACCAGCAGCATAGAAGTCAGCAGCCGACGCTGTTTGTTTTGCTGCACGATACGTTACGTACATGGTCATACCGATGATTGCACCGAAAACCAAGAACGTCAGCCATTTGAATTTATCCGCAACCGCACCACCATCAGCCGCAAATGCGTCTGTGGCGAACAGTGCAAACAATGCCAAAGAACCTAACCATAAAGATTTTTTCATTTACTCTCCTCCCCTCACTTGTACTTTGGATCGTTCACGATTTCAGCCGCCATCGCGTCGAAATCACGATTCGCACGACGTGCATAAACCGCTGCGATAGTCCACGCTACAACGAACTCAGACAACGCAAACAGGATACCAACGTTCATTGGCCCCCAAACTTTGCCTTTGAAAAGTTCAGGATAGTAAGCTGCCCCGATAGGAAGCAAGAAGTAATAGATAATTGAAAAGATCATCAGACCCCACAAGAAAGCAGTTTTCTTCTTGTGTAGTGCCTGAAAACGCGGGTCGCGACTGATCGCATCCCAATTGACTGTTGATGCCATTAAATGACTCCTCCGTTTGCAAAAAACTCTTGAAAACACGCCTACTATGGTGCAAAAAATACACAAAAAGCCCTGAGCAATGGCGATATATTTAGAATTTTGAAAAGTCTTTAAGAGACTGACGTGTTCTCACCTTTTGACCGACAAGTTCCGCCTCCCAGCCGGGAACTTGTTGATGCCGTAATCATGGCATCTGAAGTGTAAAAAAGGTATAAACAACTTGTCAAGACGCGGTGTGGAATTAATTCATTGCGGCCCAACATAATGTGCTGAATGCACAAACAACCTATAAAAATATAGACCGCTGATAAGTCACCGCTAATTCTTGCAGTGGAATATTCGCAATCAAAAATAATGCCTGATTTTTTCCGTCTTGCATGACGTGGTATGGCTTGACAGCTTGCGTCACACGGGTTTCTTCTGCCACCCAATGTTCAGCAGCCCCACGTACTGCCTGCCACTCATCTATACCTAATTGACCATCCGCATTGCTATCGAAGGTATTTAATAAACGCGGTTGTTGCTTTCATTTGGCTAACAAATTAATAACCTATCCTCTGCGACTTACCAAGCCGCGATACGCCCACAACATGGCAACGCTCAGGCACAATGCTAACGCCACCAGCATCATCGCGATGTAACCAAACAAATCGGGGGCTTTCATCATCATGCTCATCAAGGATTCTTCGTAATAGAAAAACCACTGGTGTCCTTGGGGAAAAATCCAAACGTGCAACTGATAAAACACTTCAACCGCACCCAATGACAACACCACTGCACTCACAATGCCCACACCCAACAAACCCAGTAATAATTGCGAAGTTGGCGGTAATGCTTGGCGAAAATACACTAATCCCGCCAGCATCACCGTCCACAATCCCATCACCAGCAACGTGGCTACTTTCACCTTATCCAGCAAATGGGCAACATCCTGCAAATGCACCACTTCGGCATTGGTTAATAAAGTATTCAATGGTTTACCACTGGCATCGTGATAAGTGAGTTCCGCCAAACCCTGTCCGTGCTGATGAATCGCCACCACAATGCCATGAAACAACCGCGCCCGTTCCGCCGCCGTCGTTTGGTCAAAATGCGGCTTGATGGGATTGTGTGGCGCGTATTGCGTAATGTTTTGCGCCATTCCTGCATGATCATGCAACCACGGATACGCAAAATCGACCTTAGCTAATAACGCCCAACTCACCGCCAGCGCGACCAAAAACGTCAGCAATAAAAACACCAACCATTGTGTAAAACGGTGGAGCAACATTGTTATCACCTCTTCATGCCAGCACTTCCGTACAACTTTACAAACCGCCGGATATTTCAATAATCCACCCGTCCACGCCCAGATTTGATTACACCGCGCTTTTTCTTGCCATCCAAGCGTTTTAATTGAGAACTGCGTGTCGGGCGCGTCGCTTTGCGCTTTTCCTGTACCTTGGTCGCATCCACCACTAACTGCTGCAAACGCGCTAACGCATCGGCGCGATTCTTTTCCAAACTATTATGCGTCTGCGCTTTGATCACAATCACACCATCGCTGGAAATACGCTGGTCGGCATACGCCAATAACTTGGCTTTGCATTCCGCCGGTAAAGAAGAAGCCTGAATGTCAAAACGCAAATGCATCGCCGTCGATACCTTATTCACACTCTGCCCACCCGAACCTTGCGCTCGGATCGCCTGAAACTCGATTTCATCGGGGGGAATCATCACACTGTATCCTGTGAAAAACGTCATTACTTTCACACGTTGCAAGCCCAGAAAAGGTAGCTTGTGATTATAATTGCGTGAAATACGGAGCTTTAGCAGCTTTTTTATCGTATTGCGCGGAAAACCTCGCCCTTCAGGGCTGGGATGGACAGCGCGGGTGGCGTAGCCGCTCTAAATAACACCTCATGTCAAAGTTTCTTGCGTATTATCCGGTTAGAACTGCCGCACAACGCTTCACAAGGTATGCAGCGACTTCAAAGCCTTTCAATACGAACTCATACCCGACGGTGAAACGCAGCGTCAGCTACGCCGTTTTGCAGGGTCATGCCGTTTTGCAGGGTCATGCCGTTTCGTGTACAACAAGGCGTTAGCGTTGCAGAAAGCAAACCATGAGGCAGGCGAGAAACACCTTGGCTATGTGATTATGGCAGCGTGGCTTCCCGCATGGAAGCGTGAAGAGGGGCAGGAATGGCTAAAAGATACTCATGTTCATCCTCTGCAACATGCTCTTAAAGACCTCGACAAAGCTTATCAAAACTTCTTTGCCAAACGTGCCGATTTCCCCCGCTTCAAGCGCAAGGGCAGTGGCGACAGCTTCCGCTATCCTGATCCCAAACAAATCAAGCTCGATCAAGGTAATAGCCGTATTTTTCTACCCAAGTTGGGTTGGATACGCTACCGCAACAGCCGCGACGTGTTGGGGGAATTGCGCAATGTCACCGTTTCCTGCAAGGGCGGTAAATGGTTTGTGAGCATCCAGACTCGGCGGGAAGTGGAGCAAACCACGGCACAAAGTACCCGTGCTATCGGCATCGACTTGGGTATTGCCCGTTTTGCCACCTTTTCGGATGGCAGTTACATTGCCCCACTCAACAGCTTCAAGCGCAAAGAAGCCAAGCTCGCCAAATACCAACGGCGCATGGCGCACAAACAGAAGTTCAGTAACAACTGGAAGAAAGCCAAGGCAAAAGTCCAAAAAATCCACACCGAAATCGCCAATGCCCGCCGCGATTTCCTGCACAAAGCCACAACCACGATCAGCCAAAACCACGCGATGGTGTTCGTCGAAGATTTGCAGGTTCGGAATATGAGCAAATCATCAGCAGGTACAACAGAAAACCACGGTAAGAACGTTGCCCAGAAATCCGGCTTAAACAAAGCCATTCTCGACCAAGGCTGGGGCGAGTTCCGGCGACAACTCGATTACAAAATGGCATGGAGCGGCGGGATGCTGTTTGCCGTGCCGCCGCAGTACACTAGCCAAACCTGCCCGTGTTGCGGTCACGTCTCCAAAGATAACCGCCAGACTCAAGCCCGTTTTGCTTGCGTGGAATGTGGCTACGAAAACAATGCCGATGTGGTCGGCGCCATCAATGTTTTAGAGCGGGGACACCGCTTGTTAGCTTGTGGAGATGGCGCGTTCAGTGCCTCGATGAAGCAAGAACCCACCGAAGGGGTGAAGCCTCACGGCTTAGCTCCCGTAGGAATCCCCCGACTTTAGGCGGGGGAGGATGTCAACGAAAGTCAGCGTAGTGGCACAACCTTTGCCGCGTGCGACTTGAGAAATCAACAAGTCAGCCAAGTCGTAGGTATTATTTTGTGCGCTGGTAACAAAATCACGAACAACTAAGGAATCCTGAAACTCCAAAGCCATCATGGATAGTAATTCGTTCAATGAGCCGAGTATTTCCTCACGAGGCACCTCATAAACACTTCTCAACACCCACATCAGCTCCAGTACAACCACATTACTGACAAACAAAGGCTGTTTAAGTGTTTCAGCATCATTCAATAGACTGGTCGCAATCTGTGCCTGTGTTTCGTCATCTTGCACCAGAAAACGCACCAGTACATTGGTATCAACAGCTTTCATACCAACATATCCTTGAGATGCTGGGCAACTGCTTGATCCATTTCCTCAATGCTTACAGGGTGAGGCTTTCTGTATTTACTCAACAAACCAGCCACTTCCGCCACTTTGCGGGTAACGGGCTTGATAACAACCTCACCACGATCATTAAAAACAAACTCAACTCTATCCCCTGTGACCAAACGCAAGTTATCCCGCACACTCTTAGGAATGGTAACTTGACCTTTTTGCGTCACTGTCGAAACAAACGCATTCATGCTAATGCTCTCCAGTATTACTTCAATACTTGATCATTACTTAGCGTAATACCAATTGCAAAGTTTGTACCTAAAGAACATCGCCACCAGCATATCAACAAAATCAGTCTCGACAAGCTGCTACGTTTTGTACGCCCCAACAGTTATTGGCTGATAATGATCAATGACTTACGCAGCCCGTTGCTGCGGCAAATGTACGTCCACCACGATTTCAGCATAAGGCGTAAACACCTTGCCCTGTGCGTCGCGCTCGATTGCCAGCCACTCCATCAAACGCTCCACATCGTTATGCACATTCTTGTAATCACGCTGTAAGGTACGGGCAAGTTCGGCAATGCTCATTGCGCCTTGTTCCCGCAATGTTGCCAGCAAATCCCAGCGTTTAGGCGTAAAAACACTCAGCATCTGGCTCATGTCCATGAATCCCACGCCGAAATAAGGAGTTGGTTCTTCGCCAAGCTCCAAGCGTTCCATCATCTGTTGTGCCAATGCCAAGGATGATTGGATGCCAGTACCGACTTTAATGGTTAGAATGTTTTCGTTCATGTGTTTACCGCAACCTAGGCATGAATAATTAAGCTATCACGTGTCAGTTCGGTGATGCTGCCAATGCCGTTTCAATACGTTTAACTTGCGAAAGACGGGCGGCATACGCCAGCACTGCCAGCAAATCCTCGCGCTCCAAGTCTTCGTAATCGTCCAGAATTTCCTCAAGACTCATGCCAGCACTGAAAAGCTCCAGCATGGTTTCCACAGGGTAACGCAACCCGCGAATGGTTGGTTTACCGTGGCAAATACTTGGGTCGATGGTGATACGGTTATTCATGCATCATTCCTCAATAGGCTTTCAAAAAAAGCATATCACATCCCCGTTCACCGAGATGGGCAGAACTACGCCGCTCGTTGCTGCGGCAAATGCACATAGACTACGATTGTGGCATCAAGGCGTAATAAACGAAAATGGTGGCTTTTTATTGATCATATTGATAAATTATAGAGCATTTATTTTTGGAATGATGACTATGCTCAATGCACTTTTGGATTTGTACAAAAGTAGTTCTTCGAAAACTCCCTTAGAGCGTTTTACAACAGAAATATTTTGTGGCGTTCTGAGATCTGATGAATCTTTGTTAAACATTTTTCTTCAAGAATTTGCTGGAATTGAAGAAAAAAATGCTAACTTTAAAATTTGCACTGAAAAAACTTATAATAACTCGCGAATTGATATTGTTTTTAAGAATGATGACTACTTAATATTCCTTGAGGCAAAAGTAAACTCAAAAGAAAATAATGGCAATCAACTAGAAACCTATGCCTCTATTTTAAAAATCCAAAATAAAAAATCCATTCTACTGTATTGTACCAAACACCCAGAACCAAAAGATCAAAGCATATATAGCCCTGTAAGATTCAAGAGTTTTTTATGGAACGATATTTACATTCTATTAAAGAATCACAGTCATTTTCAGAATAAAACTTTAGTTAACTATTTTCTTGAATATTTAGAGAAACAATCCATGATTAGAAATACGTACTTTTCCATAGAAGATTTGGCTATTATTCATAGGTTGCCTATAATTGTTAAATCTTTAGATGACCTCATGCAGCAGGTTAAACCGTTGTTTATTAGATATTTCAAAAAAATCAATGAAAACAATTCACTAGATAATAACCTTGGGCAAATCTATAAAAACACTAGATATGGCATGGTAAGACATCATTTGTTTAAAGGAGATACAAAAAAATCAGATTACAGCAGTCTATATGCTCATATTGAAATTGATAAGAACAACCCAGCTAATACAAAAGTAGTTCTTAATCTTTGGATTGATAGAAGCCATATAAACTATGACTTAATTACTCAAGACTTGAAAAATGGAAAAAGCTATTTGCCAAACTTCATTGAAAATGAAACAGAAGAAGAATATGAAGTGATTTTTGAGGAAAGCATGAGTAATTTTCAATCAATGCAACATCAATTTTTAGCAATTGAACAGTGGTATGAAGAAAAAATGAGTGCTCTTCATAAATATATGACTCATTACTCCCAGTTGGAATGGGATGCAAATAAGATTTAATCACATAGATTGCTAATCATAAGCAATTTCTCCTTAATAAGGAAAAGGCGAGTTACCTCGCCTTTTCCTATACCTAAACCAATCTCAGCTTAGTGTTTTTTCTTCGGCGCAATCAAATCCGTAATCGTGCCTTCAAACATTTCCGCTGCCATGGCGATAGTTTCGGAAAGCGTCGGATGCGGATGCACAGTCAAGCCAATGTCAGTCGCATTCGATCCCATTTCAATCGCGTGCGCGACTTCGGCAATCAAATCACCGGCATTCGTGCCAACAATGCCCGCGCCAATCACGCGCTCGGTTTCTGCGTCGAAAATCAGCTTGGTCATGCCTTCGTCACGTCCCAACGACAACGCGCGTCCGCTGGCTGCCCACGGGAACACACCTTTGCCGATTTTCATGCCTTTGGCTTTGGCTTCTTCTTCGGTCACGCCAACCCATGCAATTTCGGGGTCAGTGTAGGCGACGGATGGAATCACCCGTGCGTCGAAGTGGCTAGGCAAACCCGCCGCAACTTCCGCAGCCGTTTTGCCTTCGTGTACCGCTTTGTGCGCCAGCATCGGTTGCCCAATGATGTCGCCAATCGCGAAGATGTGCGATTGGGTAGTGCGCATTTGCGTGTCGACCACTTGCACAAAGCCGCGCTCATCCACTGCCACACCGGCTTTTTCCGCACCGATGCGCTTGCCGTTCGGCGTGCGCCCGACGGCGACCAGAACACGGTCATACAACTGCGGTTCGGCAGGCGCTTGCTTGCCTTCAAAGGTGACTTTCATGCCCGCTGCGGTGGCTTCGACTTTGGTCACGCGGGTTTCTAACCAGATATTGTCGTAACGCTTTTTAATGCGGTTGAAATACGGTTTCACCACGTCTTTATCCGCGCCCGCAATAATGCCGGGCAGCATTTCGACCACGGTGATTTTAGAGCCGAGTGCCGCGTAAACCGTCGCCATTTCCAAGCCGATAATGCCACCGCCAATGACCAGCATGTGTTCCGGCACGCTCGCCAATTCCAACGCACCCGTGGAGTCGATGACACGTGGATCGTCGGGAATAAACGGCAATTTCACCGCTTCTGAACCCGCCGCAATCACGGCTTTTTCAAAGCGCACCACGGTTTTCTTGCCGTCGTTGCCAACGACTTCGACGTGGTTGGGGTCGAGGAATGTGCCGACACCGTTCACGACTTGCACTTTGCGCTGTTTCGCCAAGCCCGACAGACCGCCGGTTAAGCGGTTGACGATCTTCTCTTTCCAACCGCGCAGTTTGTCGATGTCGACTTTGGGCGGGGCAAATTCAATGCCGCAATCCGCGACTTCGTGCGCTTCGTCCAGCACTTTTGCCGCGTGCAGCAACGCTTTGGAGGGAATGCAGCCGACGTTCAAACACACCCCACCGAGCGTGCTCCAGCGTTCGACCAACACGGTTTGCAGCCCCAAATCAGCAGCGCGGAAGGCTGCGGTGTAACCGCCAGGGCCTGCACCCAATACCAGCATTTGGCAGGCAATATCCGCACCACCCGCGTGATTTGCCGCTGTAGGTGAAGGGAGTGAAGAAGGAGCAACTTGTCCTTGCGGGGGAGGGCTAGGGAGGGGGGAACTCCCCGCCGCGACTTCCAGCAAGCACACGACTGTGCCTTCGGAAGCTTTGTCACCCGACGCAATTTTCAGCTCTTTGATCGTGCCTGCAACGGGTGATGGAATGTCCATCGCCGCTTTGTCGGATTCGAGCGTGATTAGCGCGTCTTCAGCGGCAACGGTATCGCCGACGCTGACTAATACGTCAATGACATCGACGTTGGAAAAGTTGCCAATGTCTGGCACTTTGATTTCAATAACTTGGCTCATGATTCCACTCCCGCTCACAGAATGAGGTTACGCACGTCGGACAATACAAACGCAATATGGCTAACGAAACGTGCCGCATACGCACCATCAATCACGCGATGGTCATAAGACACCGCCAGTGGTTGCATCAGGCGGTCAACGATTTCGCCATTCACGCGCTTGAGGCGATCTTGCGCACGGGTCAAGCCGAGAATGCCGACTTCTGGTGCATTCACAATCGGTGTGAAGTTGGTGCCGCCAATCCCGCCGAGGCTGGAAATGGTGAAGCAACCGCCTTGCATATCCGCCGCTTTCAGCTTGCCATCGCGGGCTTTTTTCGACACTTCGCCGAGTTCACGCGCCAATTCAAACAAGCCTTTACGATCCACGTCCTTGATCACCGGCACAACCAAGCCATCCGGTGTGTCGACCGCAATGCCCACGTTGTAGAACTTGCGTTGAATCAGGTTTTCGCCATCGTCTGCCAGTGCGGAGTTGAATTTCGGGTATTCTTTCAAACCCGCCACCACCGCCTTCATCATGAATACCAGCGGGGTGAAATTGAAACCCAGCGATTTCGCTTTGTCTTTCAAGCTATTGCGATAGGCTTCGAGTTCGGTAATGTCCGCTTCATCGAAATGCGTGACTTGCGGCACGTTTAGCCATGCACGGTGCAAATGTTTGGCAGAGAGTTTGCCAATGCGCGACATGGGCACCGTTTCAATTGCACCGAATTTGCTCCAATCCGGTTGCGTAATCAGCGGAATGCCCATTTCGCCACCCGCTGGTGCGGCTGGTTTCGCTGCGGGTGCAGGGGCAGCCGCCACAGGTGCGCTAACAGGTGCTTGTGCAACCACGGCTGCACCGCCTTTGCCAAAGTTACGCACATCGGCTTCGGTAATGCGTCCATTTGCACCCGTCCCCGCAACTTTTGCCAGATCAATGCCCAATTCGCGGGCAATGCGGCGTACTGACGGGCTAGCATGAGCACGGCGGAAACTGTCCGCATCAATGCTCACGACTGGGGAAGAAGCGGATGCAGCAGGGGCAGCGGCAGCCGGAATTGCCGCTGGTGCTGGCGACGCGCTCAAATTGCCAGCCCCTGCCACTTCCAACACCAGAATCAAACTGCCTTCGGAGACTTTATCGCCGACGGCAATTTTCAATTGTTTCACCACGCCCGCTTTCGGGGAGGGGATTTCCATCGCGGCTTTGTCGGATTCGAGCGTAATCAACGAGGTTTCCGCTTCGATCACATCGCCTTCGCGCACCAGCACTTCAATGACATCCACGTCTTTGAAATTGCCAATGTCCGGCACGCAAATTTCTTCTAAACCCGTTGGGGTCGCCACCGTCACGGGTACAGAAGCCGCCGCGCCGCCGGATACTTTCGGTTGTGCTGGGGCAGATGCGACATGAACGCTGGCCTCGCCTGCTTCTTCCAGCAATAGAATCAATGAACCTTCGGAAACCTTGTCGCCCACCGCGATGTTGATTTCCTTCACCACACCGCCGCGTGGCGCGGGGATTTCCATCGCCGCTTTGTCGGATTCGAGCGTGATTAATGAATCGTCAATGGCAACCGTGTCGCCAACATTCACCAAGACTTCAATAACATCGACATTGGAGAAGTTGCCAATGTCGGGAACGTGAATTTCAATACTCATAAGGGCAACTCCAACTTACGCATACAAAGGATTGGGTTTCTCAGGGTCAATGCCGTATTTCGCCATTGCATCCAGCACGGTTTGGTAAGTGATTTTGTCACTCGCGGTGCTGTCTTTTTGCTCGTCGGCTAAGGCTTTGAGCGCGGCAATGGTGACGTAATAACGGTCAACCTCGAAATGCGCCCGCAACGCATTACGGCTATCGGAACGCCCGAAACCGTCCGTACCCAACACATGGAAGCGTTGTGGAATGTAAGCACGCACCTGTTCCGCAAAGTTACGGATGTAATCGGTGGAAGCAATCACTGGGCCTTGTTGCGCTGCCAAGCATTGCGTAATCCACGGCGTGCGCGGTGCTTGATCAGGGTGTAACAGATTCCAACGTTCACACGCTGCCCCGTCACGCGCCAATTCATTCAAGCTTGGTGTTGCCCAAATGTCCGCTGCGACGTTCCAATCCGCTTGTAATAAATCCGCCGCCGCAATCACTTCGCGTAAGATTGAGCCGCAACCCATTAATTGCACACGGTTTGCGTTGTCACCTTCGGCTTTGCGGAAGGCGTACATACCTTTGATAATGCCCGCTTCCGCACCTGCTGGCATCGCAGGCATGGAGTAGTTTTCGTTCAGGGTGGTGATGTAATAGAACACGTTTTCACCGTCCTGATACATGCGCTTCATACCGTCGTGCGCAATCACCGCCACTTCATACGCGAAGGTTGGGTCGTAAGATTTGCAGTTGGGAATAAAGCCCGCGAACAATTGGCTATGACCGTCTTGGTGTTGCAAGCCTTCGCCATTCAGCGTGGTACGACCGGACGTGCCGCCGACCAAGAAACCGCGTGCCAGCATATCGCCCGCTGCCCACGCTAGGTCGCCAATGCGTTGGAAACCGAACATGGAGTAGAAAATATAAAACGGAATCATCATCTTATGGTTATTCGCATAAGACGTGGAAGCCGCAATCCACGACGACATTGCGCCGTCTTCGTTAATGCCTTCTTCCAACAACTGACCTTTACTGGATTCCTTGTACGGCATAATATCGTTGGCATCTTCCGGCTCGTATTTTTGCCCTTCAGGGGAATAAATACCCACCTGACGGAACATACCTTCCATACCAAACGTCCGTGCTTCATCCGGCACAATCGGTACTAAACGCGGCCCCAATTCCTTGTGACGTGCAATCGCTACCATCACGCGCACCATTGCCATCGTGGTGGACATGGAACGCTCGCCGGTGTCTTTCAACAGCGCGTCAAACATGGAAAGTTCAGGAATCGCCAACGTCTCGAAGTTTTGCGGACGATTAGGTAAATAACCCCCCAAGGCTTTACGGCGTTCATGCAAATACTGCATTTCTGGTGAATCAGCGGCTGGTTTGTAGAATTCCGCGCCTTCAACTTGTTGTTCTGAAACCGGAATATTAAAGCGGTCGCGCAGTTTCAATAATTGGTCGGAACTCAGCTTTTTCTGTTGATGGCTGATGTTCATGCCTTCGCCCGCTTCGCCCATGCCGTAACCTTTGACGGTGTGCATGAGGATAACGGTCGGGCGACCCACGGAATGCACCGCATTGTGGTACGCCGCGTAGACTTTTTCCTGATCGTGACCGCCGCGCATCAGATCGTAGTAAATCTGGTCGTCGGTCATGTCGGCAACCATCGCTTTCAGCTCAGGGTATTTGCCGAAGAAGCGTTCACGGATGTACGCGCCACCTTTGTTTTTGAAGTTTTGGTATTCGCCGTCGATGCATTCCATCATCAACTTGCGCAGTAACTGACCGTATTTTGGATCAGCCAGCAAACGATCCCAACCTGAACCCCACAGAACTTTGATCACGTTCCAGCCCGCGCCCCGGAAGTTGCCTTCCAGTTCTTGCACGATTTTGCTGTTGCCACGTACCGGACCATCCAAACGTTGCAGGTTACAGTTAACCACGAACACCAGATTGTCGAGTTTCTCGCGCGAAGCCAAAGCAATCGCGCCTTGGGATTGCGGTTCATCCATTTCACCGTCGCCCAAGAACGCCCAAACTTTACGACCTTCGGCGTGAACGTCAGCTTTTTTCGCTAAATCTCTGTTTTCCAAATACTTTAAAAAACGTGCTTGGTAGATAGCCATGATTGGCCCCAAGCCCATTGAAACGGTAGAAAACTGCCAGAAATTCGGCATTAAATACGGATGCGGGTAAGACGAAATGCCTTTACCACCCGCTTCAATACGGAAATTTTCTAACTGATCTTCGGTAATCCGCCCTTCAACGAAGGCACGCGCATAAGTACCCGGTGCAGTATGTCCTTGAATAAACAGCATATCACTGCCATTCGGGTGGTCGTGACCTTTCCAGAAGTGGTTATAACCGACTTCATACATAATCGCAGAGGATTGGAAGGAAGCAATGTGACCGCCGGGGGATGCGGGTTTGCGGTTAGCGCGTACCACCATTGCGGTGGCATTCCAGCGTAAAGCCCGCAAAATGTGACGTTCGAGTTCTAAATTACCCGGATAAACAGGCTGTTGCGAGACAGGAATGGTATTGACGTAAGGTGTGTGCATGTCGGGTGGCTCAATGCCAGACTCGAATGCTTTCTCAATGGTTTTTTGCAATAAGTGGCGAGCGCGTTCTGCACCGACTCGTTCCACCACCACATCAATGGCTTCTTGCCATTCCGCCGTTTCTTGTGGGTCAAGATCGTGATAGTCCATACTCATAAAGAGTCCTCATCTAGCGTTTGTCTTTTGAAAATTAGCATCATTATTTTTGTGTGGTGATGAACGGGGATGAATGCGGTAGTTTTTTCACCGCTTATTGCTGTTATTGCTTGATAACCAAGCATTCCGTAGTCAGAACTCTCCCATCCGGGAGTGGATGCTACTATAGAAATCTCAACAAAATCTAGGAAATGTCATCGAAAATTTTCAATACTTCACATTGAAAAACAAATAACTTAACTTTCAATTACTTATAAAAAACAAATACAAATTCATAACGCTAGGGTAAACACTAGGTTTATAAGCCAGATGCCAAACCCACCGTTAACACGCAGTGTAAAGCTCAAAAAACAAACAAAAACAAGGTGATTCCGCACAAAAATCAAGCGAAAACAAATCTAACACCCCAATGCTTAACAAAAATGAAACAAGAAATTTAATTGCTAATTTTTCATATAGATACAAATAAAATTAGGTTTTCCATCCTGAACACCTTGCCGCACACTAACGGAAAGCTCGTAGTAACAAGAGTCAGCATAGAATCCCCCAACAAAAACCACGATTGCGGGGGATGCGCAAGGCAAGTAGGAAACTTCTACAACTATTTATGCTTAACAAAACCTATAACAACATGAATAAAAGGTTATTCCACTGCAAACTAGATGGAAATCACAAGGTTTTGACTAACGTAAGTTAATCATTTGGTGTCTTGAACAGGGATAATAAGCGGTTATCTCAACATTGTTGTGTCAAGTAATTATTAATTATGACAATTTCAATAATAAATATTACTATCTTACTCATCATTGCGTGTGTAGGAAGTTTCCCCAATGCCTCAGAAACGTTTCCAAGTTGCTCTATCATTCCCCGGTGAAAAACGCGATTACGTTGTGCAAGTCGCTGATGCATTGGCTGCGGCATTGGGTAAAGAAAAAGTTTTCTATGATCAATGGTATACCGCCGAGTTCTCCCGTCCGAATTTAGATACCTACCTACAAAAAATATACCACGACGAAGCGGTACTGGTTGTACCCTTTCTGTGTGCTGACTACGAACACAAACAATGGTGTGGTTTGGAATGGCGAGCCATCCGTGATTTATTAAAACAACGTACACACGATAATAAGATCATGTTCTTACGTTTTGATGATACTCATATTCCAGGGCTATTTAGCATCGACGGCTATATTGATTTACGTCAATACGACCCTATTAAGACTGCCGAGTTTATCCTACAAAGGTTGAAAAAAGATTCAGATGCGATAATAAAATCTGATCGCCTACCAACTGTAGATGGAGCGTTTTTTGGCAGAAAAAAAGAAATTAAAATACTTAACCATGCATTAAAAAACAGTAAGAAAAGTATTATTCAACTCGTTGCAGCGGGCGGAACAGGAAAGACAAAACTAATCAGACACTGGCTAAACAAACACAAACCGAAAAACTTTATTAGTTGGTCATTTCATTCTCAGGGCGGTCACGAGAATAGTCAAACATCGTCTACATTATTTTTTGAACATGCTTTTAACAGATTAAAGTCACAAGAAAAGAAATTTTTGAGTGAAGAAGCAAAAGGGGAACATCTAGCCGAACTTTTGCGGCGCAATCAATGCGTCTTAGTGTTAGATGGTATTGAACCATTACAGCATTCAACAACATTAAGAGCAGGAGCGTTGAAAGATAGAGCAATTCGGCAATTATTAAAAAGCATAAGCCTTACCCCAGAATGTTTGTGCATTATAACAACTCGCATAGCTATTTACGACATTAGTGATTATGACACAGTAGTTACCTATAACTTAGGCAATTTAACACTAATAGATAGCTTTAGATTACTAAAATCATTTATTATTAATGGACATAGAGATGACTTAAAACGCTTATGCGTGTCACACAACAATCACGCTTTAGCTATCACACTACTTGGACAGATGCTTAAGTCTCGTTATAAAGGAGACATTAGGAAATATAAAGAACCTAGAAAAATGATAAAAGAGTATGGAAATAAGGGTGAACATAGTGCTTTTAAAATCATGCACGACTATGAAGAATGGCTCAAAGATCGACACGAACTATCATTATTATATTGCTTAGGCTTATTTGATCATCCAGTTAGTCAGGATGTTTTAATGCACTTACATAAGTCTCAAATACCAGAATTAACTTTAGGTGTTGCAAAAGATGATTGGATTGATGCTATCGAACACCTTCAACACAATTACTATTTAATAACAACATGTGACTATGACAATAGTCAACTGGATTGCCACCCATTAATTAGAGAGTATTTTGGAGAGCAGTTTAGAATACATTATCCTAACACATGGATAAAAGCAAATGAGGTATTATATCAATACTATCAAACAGTCGTATCAACGCCAACACCCAATGACCTTAAAGACATACAGCCTTTACTAAATGCGGTAAAACATGGTTGTTTAGCAGGTTTACACCAGAAAGCATTTAATAATGTTTATTTTCCACGCATTAGTAGAGAGAAAACTTATTATCTCCATAAAATTGGAGCTTGTGCTGATGATCTTGCAGTATTATCCAGTTTTCTAGAGGAAAAATGGACAGTTGCACATCCAAGTCTAAAATTATCAGATCAAGCATTTATTTTACGTACTATTGCTCATCGGTTGCGTTCACTTGGGTGGATTGAGCAATGTATTGAACCTTTTAATTCAGCATTAGCAATCTATAAAAAAATAGGCAGTAAAAGCAAAATAGCCAAAACAGAAAGTGACTTAATTGAGCCTTATTTAACACTGGGATATATAGAAAAAGCTATAGAACTTGCAGAGACTGGTGTTAAGAAGAATTATCACTCAGACCCAGACCTTGAGAGAAGATTACGGCGCGTTTCGGTTTATGCTCGTGCATTACATCAATCTGGCAAAAATCAAGAAGCCTTTGTCTATTTTAAGGAGGCAGAAAAAATCCAACAACAACAAAAACCTGAAATTCAGTATTTAATAGGTCTTTCAGGGTTTCGCTATTGTGAATTATTAATGGAGAACAACTTATCTAAAGAAGCGTATAACCATTCGCATGAAGGATTATTACTAGCGGAAAATCAATCACCCAACAATAAGCCTTATACTTTATTTATTGGTTTAAATAAATTGGTTTTAGGGCGAATAGCTTTAAGAGATGGCAATGGAAAAGATGCGAAATTATATATTGAGGGTGCACTTGAAGCATTAAGAAAAGCTAATGATCAAGACCATTTGCCACGAGGACTATTAACTTGTGCTAACTTACATTGTTCAGTAAAAGATTTCGACAGAGCACACCAGCGTTTGAAAGAAGTATTAGAAATTGCCGAACCTAATGGTATGCGTCTACACATTGTTGACTGTCATTTAGAATACATCAATGTATATTTAGCTGAGGGTAAAATACAAAAAGCACTAGAACATATGAAAATTGCTGAAACCATGATCCAGGAAATGGGCTATCATCGTCGCGATAAAGAACTGAATGAATTAAAAGCTCGTCTAGTACCACCACCATTCAGTGGTGCGGTTTAACAAGTTAATAACTTAGATCAAGGCTGCCCCCGTTGAGACAGCCTCTTTGTGCATTAAGGCACGAACGCCATCACCGATAATGGTGTGCCAGAGCCGCCTTTAAGACGCAGCATACCCAGCACCAAGGTTGTGCCAGTGGCGGGTAACTGATCCAGATGATCCAAACATTCCAACACAATGCCGTTTTGCGCTAACACTTGGGTATTGGTTTGATAGCGGGTATCCAGACCGGGATCAGCACCGTGCGTATCAATCCCCACACCTTTAATGCCGCGCTGTTTCAGCAAGAAACGTGTCGTACTGCCGTCAAAACCGGGGAAATGCAAATTACCGTCCGCATCTTCGTTGAAAAACGCCGTCGGGTTATTCCACTTCGCCTGCCAACCAGTGTACAACAGCACCACGCTACCCGCCGGAATGCGCCCGTATGTGCTTTCCCAATTCAGCACGTCTTGCCGAGTCAAGGCATAGTCCGCGTTCATTTGCGTTTGCGCCCGAATATCAATCACCACTGCTTTCACCACCAAAGATTGCGGCTGATACGCATCAATCGCAATACCACCCTTGTGGAAACTGTTCGGCGCGTTCATGTGCGTGCCGCTGTGCTCGCCAATGGTGAGCTTGCGCAAGTAATAACCATCCGTATCGAATTGCGCCACGTCTTGGAATTCCACCGCCGGATCGCCCGGCCACAACGGCATATCGGTGGCAATCGTATGGCTCAAATCCACCACCTTCGTGTAGTTAATGCTCGCCGCTTGCGCCTGCACGCCCATCACAGCAAATAATGCTGCTGTTATCACTTGTTTGATTTTCATCATGACTCTCGCTGTACGCTTATCCCAATAAGCCTTTGAGGTTAGACAATAATGAGCCAATCTGCTCAAAATTGCCCATACCCATGCAGTTTTGCTGATGTCACTTTTAGTGAACCGATAATTAAGGAAGTGTATGAAAGCTTGACCCACCCTAGGGCAGAATTGTCGCAAACCTTACAAAATCGCGATGCGCCAGCCTATAATGACGGCAACCCCTTGAAGTGAGAACAATAAAGATGTCAGGCAATGCAATGCTTTCCGCTAGTCAGTATTTGCAACAGCAGCTTGCGCGTAACCCCGATTGGCAGGCGGCGTTTAGCCACAGCCAAGTGTATGCGGAAGGTGAATTAATGCAGCACGTCGCGGCGGCGATTCAGCCATTGACCGATCATGCTAGCGTAGTGCGCGTGGTGCGGCAGATTCGGCATCGAGAAATGGCGCGGATTGCGTGGCGCGATTTGTCGGGCATGGCGGATTTGGAGGAAACTTTACGCGATACATCCGACGTGGCGGATGCTTTAACCGATGCGGTTTTGCAGTGGTGTTACGCGGAATTAGTGACCAAACACGGTACGCCGCGCAGTTTTTCCGGCGAGGCGCAGCAATTCGTGGTGCTGGGCATGGGGAAACTCGGCGGGCGTGAATTGAATTTTTCGTCTGATATTGACCTGATTTTTGCTTTCCCCGAAGCGGGCGAAACCGATGGCAAGCGTTCCCTTGATAATCAAAGCTTTTTCGTGCGCGTCGGGCAACGGTTAATCAATACCTTAGGACAAACCACAGCGGAAGGTTTTGCTTACCGCGTGGATATGCGCTTGCGTCCGTTTGGCGAAGTCGGCGCGTTGGCGTTGTCGTTTGATGCAATGGAACATTATTACGAAACGCACGGGCGCGAGTGGGAACGTTACGCCTTGGTCAAAGCGCGAGTCATGGCGGGCGATCCAGTACGCGGCGCGGAGTTATTGGCACGGTTACGCCCCTTTGTGTATCGCCGTTATTTGGATTACGGTTCTGTCGAACAGTTGCGCGACATGAAAGCCATGATTAACCGCGAAGCTGAGCGGCGCGGCAAATTCCAAGACGTGAAGCTCGGCACGGGCGGGATTCGTGAAATCGAATTCACCGCACAATTATTCCAACTGATGCGCGGTGGACGCATTCCCAGCTTACGCACACGCAATTTATTGCAAACCTTAGCAGTGTTACAGGAACAGCAATTAATCAGTGAGCACGAATACGCGACCTTACGCACGGCGTATCATTTCTTACGGCGCACTGAAAATCGCCTGCAAATGTGGAATGATGAGCAAACCCACGCCTTACCAACCACCCCTGAACGCCAAGCGATTTTGGCGCAAGCGATGGACTTTGCGGATTGGGCGAGCTTCCAAATCACTTTGAACCAGCATCAAACCAACGTTAGCCAAATTTTCCAGCGCGTTTTTGCTTTGGATAATGGCGTATCGCGCTCATTGCCCGAACACCCCGCGATTCAAGCCTTGCTCCAGAGTCGTTTATACAACACGCTGACTGATACGGGGCGTAATCGGCTCAATCGCTTCTTACCTGCGTTACTGGATGCCTGCAATAGCACTACAAACCCGCATGAAACCCTCGAACGTTGTTTGCGCGTGGTACAAAAAATTGCCTCGCGTTCGGGGTACATTGCCATGCTGGCGGATCACCCAACCGCGCGGGATCAGTTCGTGCGCTTGGTGAGCGATAGTTTGTGGATTACCAGCCAACTCACGCAACACCCGATTTTGTTGGATGAATTACTGGATACACGCCAACTTTACACACCGTTGAATCGTGCGGAATTGGGCACAGCTTTGCGCCAAGAATTAGAACGCATTGACCAACAAGATCCCGAACAAGTCATGGAACGTTTGCGCCAATTCAAACAAGCGCAAGTGTTACGGGTGGCGGCTTCCGACATTACTGGCATGTTGCCGTTAATGAAGGTTTCCGACCAATTAACGTGGATTGCGGAGGCGGTACTGGATGAAACCTTGCGCCACGTTTGGGCTAACCTCACCGCGCAAACGGGTACGCCGCATTACCAAGTGGATAGCACCACGCACGCAGCAGGCTTTGCCATCATTGGTTATGGCAAATTAGGCGGTTTGGAATTGGGTTACGGTTCGGATTTGGACGTGATTTTCCTGCACGATAGCCACGGTCAGGCACAACAAACCAATGGTAAAAAATCGCTGGAAAATGCGGTATTTTACGCCCGTCTGGCACAACGCATTATCCACACGCTATCCACGTTCACGCCAGCCGGACGATTATATGAAACCGACACGCGCTTACGTCCTAGTGGTGCATCGGGCTTATTAGTCAGTAGCTTAGAAGCGTTTCGTCAATACCAACATGACAAAGCGTGGATTTGGGAACATCAAGCCTTGCTACGGGCGCGAGCGATTACCGGTTCACCTGCCTTGATTGCGCAATTCGAGCAAATTCGTCAACACGTACTGTGCCGCGCACGCGACATCGATACCTTGCGTTATGAAGTGACTCAGATGCGCCGCAAAATGTGGGAAGCGTTAGGCAGTAAAGACGCGCAATGTTTCAACCTGAAAAAAGATCACGGCGGCATTACCGATATTGAATTCATTGTGCAATTCTTAATTCTGGCACATGCCCACACTCACCCCGAATTAGTGCGCTGGAGCGATAACATTCGCCAACTGGAATCCTTGCAACACGCGGGTATTTTAACAATAGAACAAAGCGAAACCCTGAGCGATATTTATCGCAGCTTGCGCGACCGTATTCATGAACTGGCACTGCAAGAACAAAGTGCGTGCGTGGATGCCAAACAATTCGTGCGCGAACGGGAATACGTGCGCCATGCATGGGTGGAATTGGTTGAAAAGCCTGTGCCGCACAAGATGACGCGTTGGAAGGTCTAATGCCACACAGATTTTGACATGCTAGAAGTCTGAAACTCCCACAAGCTATGCTAAACTAGCCGACATTTTTCAAGACCTAACGACGAGAGTTTGAGATGGCCGGTCATAGTAAGTGGGCAAATATCAAGCACCAAAAAGCCGCAGTTGATAAGAAACGTGGCAAGATTTGGACAAAAATCATCCGCGAAATCACCGTAGCAGCGCGGGAAGGTAAAACCTCTGACCCGAACGCACACCCACGTTTACGCCTTGCGGTGGACAAAGGTCTCGGCGCGAACATGCCGAAAGACACCATCGAAAAAGCCTGCAAACGCGGCGCGGGCGAGCTGAACATGGAAAATTACGCGGAAGTGCGTTACGAAGGCTATGGCCCTGGTGGTATTGCCGTGATCGTCGAAACCATGACCGATAACGTTAACCGCACCGTCGGCGAAGTGCGCCATGCTTTCACCAAACACGGCGGCAACCTCGGCACAAATGGCTCGGTTGCCTTCCAGTTCAAAAAAATCGGCGTGATGAACTTTGCTCCCGGTTTGGATGAAGACAAGCTGATGGACGCAGCATTAGAAGCAGGTGCAGAAGACATTCAAATGGAAGATGACGGTTCTGCCGAAATCATTACGTCACCGGAAGATTTTGCTGCCGTCAAAAACGCCTTAATCACCGCTGGTTTCACCCCTGATCACGATGAAGTCACCATGCGAGCGGAAAACTTCACTTTGGTGGAAGGCGATGTCGCAGCTAAATTATTGAAAATGATCGACATGCTCGAAGACCTCGACGACGTGCAAGAAGTCTACACCAACGCTGACTTTACCGATGCCGACCTTGAGGCACACGGTTAGGTGACGCTACGGCGCATTCTCGGCATTGACCCCGGTTCACGCCAAACCGGAATCGGGGTGATTGCTACCGATGGACAACACACCCAACACATTTTCAGCACTTGCCTACGCCTCGGTGATGCTTCATTCCCCGAACGGTTAGGCAAAATTTTCACCGAAATTACCGCTATCATTCAGCAATACCAACCCACGGAAATGGCTATCGAAAATGTGTTCGTGTCTAACAATGCCGCTTCCGCCCTCAAGTTAGGGCAAGCACGCGGTGCAGCAATTTGCGCGGGCGTTACCTCCGGCTTATCGGTGATGGAATACAGCCCCAAAGAAATCAAACAAGCCACCGTCGGCAAAGGCGGCGCAGACAAAGCGCAAGTGCAACACATGGTGAAATACTTGCTGGGCTTACACGGCAAACTGCAAGCCGATACCGCCGATGCACTGGCCATTGCCTTGTGCCACGCGCATACCAGCCACTTAAAAAACCGCCTTGCTGCTGCACAATCCACCCATACCACGCGCAACTACCAGAGATAACTTCATGATTGGCTTATTACGCGGTAAATTACTGATTAAACAACCGCCAGACCTAATGCTGGATGTGAATGGTGTCGGCTATGAAGTGCAAGCTTCCATGACCACATTCTACGATCTGCCGGAACTGCACCAAGATGTTACGCTTTACACGCATTTTGTGGTGCGGGAAGACGCGCAATTGCTGTACGGCTTTAGTTCGCAAACCGAACGCGAGTTATTCCGTCACTTATTAAAGGTCAATGGCGTAGGGCCGAAGATGGCCTTAGCGATTGTATCAGGGATGAATCCGTTAGAATTTCAGCAAGTGATTCATGCGGGGGATATTGCACGGTTGAGCCGTATTCCGGGCGTGGGCAAAAAGACTGCCGAACGCTTAGTGATTGAATTGCGTGATCGTTTACCGAAAACAGATGATGGTGCAATGACCGTTCATCCGACCACCGCGACCAACGCACCGAGCCAAGCCACAATCAGTGATGAAGCGATTAACGCGCTCCTCGCCTTAGGTTACAAGCCCGCACAGGCCAGCCAGATGATTGCCAGCTTTGAAAATCAAGGCTTAAGCGTGGAAGAAATGATCCGCCAAGCTTTGCGTGCCAGCCTCAAATAATTGTCTTACCCGCCACTTATCCCGCTATTTTGTCACTTTGTCACCTGACATCCCGCTTGTCACTGCTGGAATGTCACTTCTGTCACTTTTTGACAAGCAATACACCCGCCACTGCCAAGCCAAAATTACATCAATATATAGATTAATTCTTTTAATTACATGAGCTTAATGAATAGCTGCACCACTTGGCACGGGGGTTGCAATACTCTTAGCACAGGCTGCAACGCATCGATGCCAAGCAACCTGAAAGGACAAAAAATAGAATAAGAAAGGGTTAAAGGAAGAATTTACCAGCAAGCCCCAAGATGTAGCGAGTAGGCATACACATTAATAACAATAACAAGCCTGACCATGCATCGACTCCTAATAGCCCCTACGGCAGCGTGGGGGTGTATTTAAACCGGAGTCATCGGTTTGCAAGAATACAATAATAATAACAAAGGTTTCAGCAAGCCCCAAGAGGCAGAAAGCAGCCATATACAATAATAACAATAAGTTGCTGCTTGCCTAACGAAGCCCTCCGCGCAGCGGGGGGAATCGAATTCAGCGGTACAAGTCGCGTTAGACGACGAGTTATCGTGAAACCAGTTAACAACAACAATAAATACCAATAATAATAACTTTTGCCCGTGTTGACTGCCCCCGTTCGTCGGGGGCATCGTTTTTCAGGCTCTGTTCAGCTACCGTTTGTCGTTTTCTCGGCTAACTTGGCGATGTTCCACGCATTTTCCATCTGTTCCAGACTCGCCTGTTCTAAATTGACGCCATCCTTCATTAATAAAGCTTCGACACGCAAAAACCGTGTTTCAAACTTCCGATTCGCCACTCGCAATGCATTTTCCGCATTCACGCCTAACATGCGTGCCAAATTGGTGGTTGCCATAATGAGATCGCCGACTTCTTCCTCAACACGCGTTGCCGATTCACCCTGCGCTACCGCATCTTGGATTTCCGCCAATTCCTCATGCACTTTGGGAATCACTTGTTGCCAGTTATCCCAATCAAACCCGACCCGCGCGGCGCGTTGTTGCAGTTTTTGGCTACGCCGCAAAGCTGGCACAGCTTGCGGAATTCCCGCAAAAAAGTCGGTGGATTTTGGCGCGGATGGTTCAGTGTTTGCGCTGGATTGCTGGCGTTCCGCATGTTTAATGCTTTCCCACGCTTGTTTTTGCGCTTGCTCGTCTGCGTAGGTGGCATCACCAAACACATGCGGATGACGGCGGATCATTTTTTCCGTCACACCACGGGCAACCGCATTGAAATCGAACAAACCTTGTTCCTGAGCGATTTGTGACATAAACACGATTTGAAACAATAAGTCACCGAGTTCATCGCGTAGTGCAATGGCATCTTGACGGTCAACGGCATCCGCGACTTCGTATACTTCTTCTAAGGTATGCGGCAAAATCGTTTGCCATGTTTGTTTAATGTCCCAAGGGCAGCCTTGAGTGGGATCACGCAGGCGTGACATAAGCTTTAATAAGTCGACCATTGGCGTAGATGTCGGGGTGTTTTGATCTTGCATAGCGTCTACCTGTGGCGTATCGTGCGTTTGTCGTGCAATATACACAACTGTTGCGTTAATGCTACTAATGTGTTCTAAAGTTTAAGTAGCCACGCGACCATTAGATTTAAAACCAGACGTTAAGGAGATCACCATGACTCTCAAACAAGTAGCGGGTTTCAGTGTAGCAGCTTTATTAGCAGTAGCATTGGCAACCCCAGCTTTCGCAGAAGATGGCAAATATGTTCAAGATAGTTCCGGTAAAGCTGTGAAAAACAGTGCCGGTGAATGTGTACTGGCTATCTTTGGTAGTTCACCAGAAGGCTGCGAAGAAGCTCCACCAGCTCCGCCAGTTAAACCAGTTCCGCCAGCTAAACCAGCACCGAAACCAGTGCCACGCAAAGTAATGCCGCCGGTTGTGCCTAAAGTTAAAGCAAAAGGCAATTACAAAGGCCCAGTCGCACTGGATCCAGCTAGCAGTGCCGCAATGCAACCTTATAAAAAATAAGATCAACCTGTTTCGACATGGAATGATCTCATTTTAAAGAGAAAGCCCCCGTGAATATTCCGGGGGTTTCTCGTTATGCCCATCTAACAAAATCTCCACTAGCTATAGTCACTTAAGGCTGGTTTAACCTATAATCACAACGATTGTTGTATATTTAAGACACTATCATAAGCTCAGTCCCGCAACCCGCTAGGAGTAGCCGTTGCAGGTCATGATATTCAACAATGTAAACTTAAAAATCAGGCTTAAGGAGATCACAATGACTCTGAAGAAAGTTGCAGGCATTAGTCTGGCTGCCATGATGGCCGCTATGATGGTGACAACTGCTCATGCAGAAGACGGCAAATACGTTCAAAACAGCGACAAGCAAGCTGTGAAAAACAGTGCCGGTGAGTGCGTGAACGCGCAATTCGGCAGTATGCCAGAAGGCTGCGAAGCTGCTCCACCACCGCCAGCTCCAGAACCGAAACCACAACCGAAACCGCAACCTAAACCGAAACCACCAGCACCAATCCAACAATTGTCGCTGGGTGCGGATGCCAACTTCGACTTCGACAAAGCGGTTCTGAAACCGGCTGGTCAAGCGGCATTGGACAAATTCGTTGCCGATTTAGCAGGTGCGAAAGTTTCCGGTATTAGCGTTGTTGGTCACACTGACTACATCGGTTCTACTGAATACAATCAAAAACTGTCTGACAAACGTGCGACTGCTGTTGCTGACTACTTAGCTGGCAAAGGCATCCCTGCTGCTGCACTGCAAGCTGTCGGTAAAGGCGAATCAGAAGCGAAACAAGGCGCTGGCTCTGCACAACGTGCAGCAGACCGTCGCGTTGACGTAACTGCAAGCGGCACTCGTTAATTCGTCCCAACGTTTTAACCTGCTGTCAGCATCAAGGAGGCCGACTTATGTCGGCTTCTTTTTTGCCAATGAAAATCCCTTAAATCTTGAGGGGGTTTTTGCCACTAATGAATGACAAACTCGTGAAATTAAGTGGTCAGTCAAGTCTTGACAATGGCAAATTTCACACCCTCCATCTGCTTTTTTCCACAAGTTGTCCACATCCTTGAATCAGACACCCTGAAAATTCATTAACTGTCAAGAATGCATGACAACAAACAAATAAGTCATTGAAATAAAAAGATAAAATTAATATGATTATTTTTTAATCAATCTGTTAACAAGCTTGTCAGATAAGGGGTTTAGCGGCTTTTTTTAAAGTTGTCCACAGAGTTATCCACAGGTTTTGTGCATAACTCCACAACTGCCCTAAGAAACAAACAGTTGCGGATTTTTAGCGAATCCTGCATGATGCTTACCCCCGCAAATTTTCACGAACCTACCCAGTTTTCCCCATATCCGTTACACTGCTGAGCATGAGCCAGCCCACTTATCTTGTACAAGTTGCCATTCCCCGCCCTATCCACAGTACCTTAAGCTATTTATTGCCAGAAAATAGTGCATCATCAGATACCACATTGCTTGATGCTGCCAATCGATGGTTAGGACGACGTGTCGCCGTACCGTTAGGCAAACAAGAAACAGCGGGCATTATTCTGCAATGTAGCCATTATGAGCCGGACACTGCTCCCGATACTGATACCCATGCGCAACCGACCTTTACCTTAAAAACCCTGACGCAGGTATTGGATGAGGTCGCTTTAGTCGATGCGCATTTACTCGCCTTGCTGGAATGGGCAGCACGTTATTACCACCATCCGATTGGCGAAGTGGTATTTACTGCCTTACCGCTGGCTTTACGCCAAGCCAAGCCTTTGGGGAAACGCGCTCAAGCCTTACTCAACTCACCCACGACAGTCGTTATCCCCACGCCAACGGCTACGGGAGTCACACTCACCGCCGAACAGCAACAATGCTTAGCAACCATGCAAACGTGGCTGCAAACCGCCCCGCCAAAACCGATTTTGTTGCATGGCATTACTGGCAGTGGCAAAACCGAAATTTACCTGCATCTCATGACGCAAGTGCTGGCACAAAATCAGCAAGTGTTGGTAATCGTGCCGGAAATTGGCTTAACCCCACAGTTATTGGCACGTTTTACGCACTTTTTCACCGAAACGGCAATGGTGTGTTTGCATTCGGGTTTAAGTGATGGCGAACGTTTAAAAGCATGGCTCAAAGCACGCAGCGCACAAGCGCGAATTATTATTGGCACACGTTCCGCCATTTTCACCCCCGCGCCGCAACTGGGTTTGATTGTGGTGGATGAAGAACACGATGCTTCCCTCAAACAGCAAGACAGTTTCCGCTACCACGCGCGGGATTTGGCGATTAAACGCGCGCAAATGCTGGGAATTCCGGTGATTCTTGGCACCGCGACACCTTCGCTGGAATCCTTGCACAATGCGCAAAGCTCCCGTTTCCATTATTGCCGCCTCAATCAACGCCCCGGCATGGCACGCACGCCTAATGTGCAACTGCAAGACGTGCGCCCCTTCAGCGGCATTCTGCAAGCCGGATTAACCCCGCCCAGCTTACAAGCCATGCGTAACACCCTGCTGCGTGGCGAACAAGTCATGGTATTTTTGAATCGGCGCGGTTTTGCCCCCGCGTTGTATTGCCAAAGTTGCGGCTGGCAAGCAGCTTGCCCGCATTGCAGTGTCAATATGACGTGGCACGCGCGGCGCAATCGTTTGGTGTGCCATCATTGCGGGGTCGAACACCCCACGCCGAGTATTTGCCCGCAATGTCACCAAACTCAACTCACCACGCAAGGTCAGGGCACGGAACGTTTAGAACTGGTATTGCAAAACCATTTCGCCACTTACCCCGTGATTCGCATTGATCGCGATGTCACGCGCCGCAAAGGCGAACTCGAAGCCAAATTAGCCACGGTACGCACCAATGCACCACTGGTATTGGTGGGCACGCAAATGCTGGCTAAAGGGCACGATTTCCCCAACCTCACCTTAGTCATTATTTTGGATACGGATCAATCGCTACACAGCACCGATTACCGTGCTTTGGAACGTTTAGGGCAATTATTGGTGCAAGTTGCAGGGCGAGCCGGACGCGCGGATAAAGCGGGGCAAGTCATTTTACAAACCGCGCAACCCGAACACCCATTATTAAATTACTTACTAGGACAAGGTTACGGCGCATTTGCCACACAATTATTAACGGATCGCCAACGTTGGGCTTATCCACCTTTTACTTATCAAGCCTTGATCCGTGCGAGTAGTCCGCACAGCATGGAAAAAGCTTTGGATTTTTTACAGCAAATTAGCCCGTTAATCATGGCAGAACAGCCAACATTAACTGCCTTACAATGCTTAGGTCCAGTACCCGCACCCTTGGAAAAACGCGCGAATCGCTATCGGGCGCAATTACTCCTCACCAGCCGCCAACGCCCAGTATTACACGCTGCATTACACCGTTTGCAACAGCACGAAAACCGCTTAGCGGGACGCAGTACCGTGCATTGGTCGATTGATGTTGATCCCATTGAGTTCAGCTAGATTTCGCTTGAAAATAACAGGCATTCACTACGTCTGATGCGAGTTTTCGCTATACTGGCAGAAACCCTTGCAGTAATCCGGGATCACAACAATGACTAAAGATTTTAAACAGCAAATTGCCGCAGACAACAGTTTCGGTCAATACGGGCTTAGTTGGATGCTAGGTGGTATTGGGATTGGCCTATTGGTTGGCTTGGGCATGTACGCCATTGCTAATAAAGGTGATACCACGACAACTGCAACCCATACCGCCACACCACCAGCCGTTGCTGCGAGTACGAATCCCGCCGCCACGCCCGTTAACCCGAATGCATCCAACCGTGATGTCAATGCGAAGCCTGATGACATGCAAAATCCACCGGGTTTTAGCTACCACGCCGTTTTGCCGCAATTAGAAGTCGGTGTACCCATTTCCATACCAGAAACTGCTCCTCCCAACACCGTGACGGCGAAAGACCCTAAAAAAACCGAAACGCCAACACCCACTAAAGTGACGGATAACAAAGCTGACGCGACACCGGCAAAAGCTGCGACAACGCTAACTTCCGCCTTACCAACCGGATTTAATGGCTTGCAAATTGGCTCATATAAAACCGAAGATCAAGCTGCTGCCATGCAAGAACGTGTTAAACACAGCGGTTTGCACACACAAATGGTAAAAGCCAATGTGCATGGCGAAACGTGGTTTCGGGTACGAGTGGGACCTACAAGCGATGCGGCTACCTTAAACAAGTGGCAACAGACCCTATCTGGCATGGGAATTAGTGCTTTAGCAGTGCGTATGTAATCATTAGCACGATAAAAATCCAGGGAGTAATCCACATGACACAACTCGATATTAATGCCGGACGCTTAGTCGCCAATGCCAGTGAAAGCGAACGCGCTGGTTTTATTCGCCGCACCTATTTCCATTTAGGTGGGGCAATTCTCGCGTTTGCGGGTTTGGAAACCGCACTGGTTCAATCTGGCGTAGCGGAATCGTTCCTGCACCTGCTCAAAGGCGGACAATGGATGTGGCTCATTGTGATGGGCTTATTCATGGGCGTTTCCAGCATTGCCAATAACTGGGCGCATTCCGCCATGTCCAAAGAAATGCAATACGCTGGACTAGGCTTATTCGTGGTAGCAGAAGCCATCGTCTTCATGCCACTGATTTACATTGCACAACGTTATGCACCGGATATTCTCAGCCACGCAGCGTTGGTAACGTTGATGTTAGTGGGTGGTATCACCTTTACTGCTTTCACCACGCGCAAAAACTTCTCATTCCTTGGTCCGGTTTTAAGCATTGTTAGTTGGATTGCGTTGGGCGTCATCGTGACCAGCATAATCTTTGGCTTTACGCTGGGTGCGGTATTTTCTGGGATCATGATCTTATTTGCGGCAGGTGCAGTTTTGTACAGCACGTCGAATATCATTCACGAATACCACACTGAACAACACGTCGCAGCTTCGTTGTCCTTATTTTCCAGTGTCGGCTTATTGTTCTGGTACATCTTGCAATTCATGATGAGCATTGGAAACAACGACTGATAGCCGTTTAAGTTTAAGACCCGTAAAACAAAACGCCTTCCATCACAGGAAGGCGTTTGTGTATCAGGCGCAGTAACAGCCTATGGCAGGCTTATTCCAAACCTTGGCTAGACAAGTATTCGTCGTAAGTGCCGCGATAATCGACAATCGTGCCGTCGCCTTTCACGTCGAAAATGCGCGTTGCCAATGAGCCAACGAATACGCGGTCATGCGAAACGAACAGTAATGTGCCGTCGTATTTGTCCAACGCGCCGTTAAGGGATTCGATGGATTCCATGTCCAAGTGGTTGGTCGGTTCGTCCATCAGCATGACGTTGGTGCGGGACAACATCATACGCCCGAAAATCATGCGACCTTTTTCCCCACCCGACAACACGCGCACTGGCTTTTTCACGGTTTCGCCGCCGAATAACAAGCGTCCCAACGTCCCACGGTTTTGGGTTTCCGCGTCTTCGCCTTCGTAACCACTTTTGCGTACATAATCCGCCATCCATTCGGTAAGCGGTTTATCACTTTTGAACTCGTCTTCGTGATCTTGTTCGTAAGCGCAAATGCGGACTTTTTCCGCCCATTTAATCGCGCCTTTTTGTGGCTGTAATTGCCCTTCGAGCAACTTCATCAGGGTGGTTTTACCCACGCCATTCTCGCCGATAATGCCGACTTTTTCGCCTGCTTCAATGGTAAAACTGAAGTTTTTAATCAATGGTTTAGCCATACCATCGTAAGCAAACGTAAGGTTTTCGACTTCCACGGCAAAACGGTGTAAACGCTCTTTTTCGTCGTATTCAAAGCGAATCCACGGGTACTGACGGCTAGAAGGCTTAATGTCTTCCGGTTTGAGTTTTTCGATCAACTTGCGGCGGCTAGTCGCTTGTTTTGCTTTGGATTTATTCGCAGAGAAGCGGCGCACGAAGTCTTGCAACTCCAGAATACGGTCTTTCGCCTTGGCATTCGCATTGGCTTGACGTTCACGCGCTTGGGTGGAGGCTTCCATGAAATCGTCGTAGTTGCCGGAGTAAATCTGGATTTTACCGAAGTCCAAATCCGCCGTGTGCGTACACACTTGGTTCAAAAAGTGGCGGTCATGCGAGATGATAATCATGGTGGAATTGCGATTATTCAGCGTTTCTTCCAACCAACGAATGGTATTGATGTCGAGGTTATTGGTCGGTTCGTCGAGCAACAAAATGTCAGGGTTGGCAAACAAGGCTTGGCACAACAATACGCGCAATTTCCAACCGGGGGCAACTTGGCTCATTGGACCATTGTGTTGTTCAATGGGGATACCCACTGCCAATAACAACTCGCCCGCGCGGGATTCAGCCGTGTAACCGTCCATTTCCGCGAACTGACCTTCGAGTTCTGCCGCACGCATGTAATCGTCTTCAGTGGCTTCCATGTTGGCGTAGATCGCGTCTTTTTCCGACATGACTTTCCACATTTCCTCGTGCCCCATTAGCACCACATCCAGCACCCGAACGTCTTCGTAGCCGAATTGGTCTTGGCGCAAATACGCCATGCGTTCGTTAGTGTCTTTGGAAACGTTGCCGTGGGTTGGCTCTAACTGCCCACAAAGAATTTTCATGAAAGTGGATTTGCCCGCTCCGTTCGCCCCGATCAGGCCGTAGCGGTTGCCGTCCCCGAATTTCACGGAAACGTTATCGAATAGCGGTTTAGCACCGAATTGCATGGTGACATTGGCAGCGACTAGCACAGGGAAACCTCTTGAAATCTGATTGCGCGTAATGGGGCGTTACTTTAGCACTTTTCGCACCCCCACGCCCAAGAATCACCGCCCGTTCTGTGGTGATCCCCACTACTAAAAGTGGACAACATCCTCAACCAGTCCTGTTGACATCCTCCCCCGCCTAAAGTCGGGGGATTCCTACGGGAGCTAAGCCGTAAGGCTTCACTCCTTCGGTGGGTTCTTGCTTCATCGAGGCACTGAACGCGCCATCTCCACAAGCTAACAAGCGGTGTCCCCGCTCTAAAACATTGATGGTGCCGACCACATCGGCGTGGTTTTCGTAGCCGCATTCCACACACGCAAACTTTGCTTGAGTCTGGCGGTTGTCGGCTGAAACATGACCGCAACACGGGCAGGTTTGGCTAGTGTACTGCGGTGGCACGGCAAACAGCATCCCGCCCTTCCATGCCATTTTGTAGTCGAGTTGCCGACGAAATTCGCTCCAGCCTTGGTCGAGGATGGCTTTGTTTAAGCCGGATTTCTGGGCAACATTCTTGCCATGATTTTCTGCTGTGCCTGCTGATGATTTGGACATATTCCGTACCTGCAAGTCTTCGATGAACACGAGCGCGTGGTTTTGGCTAATCGTAGTCGTAGCTTTGTGCAGGAAATCGCGGCGAGCATGGGCGATTTCGGTGTGGATTTTTTGGACTTTTGCCTTGGCTTTCTTCCAGTTATTGCTGAATTTTTGCTTGTGCGCCATGCGCCGCTGGTATTTGGCGAGCTTGGCTTCTTTGCGTTTGAAACTGTTGAGTGGGGCAATGTAACTGCCATCCGAAAAGGTGGCAAAACGGGCAATACCCATATCCACACCGACCGTTCTGTAACGCCAGTGCCTTGTTGTAAACGAAGCGACATGACCCCGCAAAACGGCACAACTGCCGCTGCGTTTCACCGTCGGGCATGAGTTCGTATTGAAAGGCTTGTAGTCGCTGCATACGGATCATTATCGTTTTTTTATGCAGTTGATACGATTGTGAAGCGTTGTGCGGCAGTTCTAACCGGATGATGCGCAAGAAACTTTGAAATGAGAGGGATTTAGGGCGGCTACGCCACCAAGCACTCCATCCCC
>JBDKID010000028.1:0-73092 GCA_039797295.1 Pseudomonadota bacterium
TGACCCCGCATAACGGCGCATTAGCCGCTGCGTTTCACCATCGGGCATGAGTTCGTATTGGAAGGCTTGAAGTCGCTGCATACCGATCATTATCGTTTTTTTATGCAGTTGATACGATTGTGAATCGTTGTGCGGCAGTGCTAACCGGATGATGCGCAAGAAACTTTGAAATGAGAGGGATTTAGGGCGGCTACGCCACCAAGCACTCCATCCGCGCCCTGAAGGGCGAGGTCTTCCGCGCAATCAGATAAATCAAAACATTGGAATCAAGAAAAACCTTAGCGGGCATTGGCTTCCTCACGATCAAAGCGATAGCCGCGTGTTTTTAGCTTGATGGCATTGAACTGTTTTTTCACGGGTGACATCGCCGCCAACTGTTGCAAACGATTTTCGCGCATCAGTTTTTGCAAGTAATCAAAGGTTAAACCGGGATAAAGCTCCGCCAATCTACCAATTTTTGCCCAATAATCGACTTGTCCGCCTACTGTGCGTTGGAATACTTGTGCTTGTTGGCGTGCGCACTCCACGGTTTCATCGGAAAGTTTTACGCTGATTGCCATATCACCACCATTAGTCACCGATACTAAAAGTCGTCACGATTAACGTCAAGAAAACTCACAACAGCAATCCCCCGTATATTTACAAGCAACGGGGGATTAGTTGATGCTTTATTGATTCACGTCGTTCTGGTGAATGAACATCACGTACAGGTTGTCTTTCGGGGTGAAGTTGGTTTTTTCCATGACGAAGGTTTTGTCGTCGACCTTTTTCACGCCCGTGCCGCAGAACGATAGCTTGTCGGTGGCGTTTTGCTTTTTCAGGGTGAGGCGGAATTTGCCGATAGGCCCTTTCCAGTTCGCGCCGGTTTTGAGGATGTAATGCACGAAGTTGGGCGAAACGCTCATGGTGTAATTGTCTTTCATTTGCTTATCCAGCCATTTCACCATGTCGGGATCAATGCAGTATTGCTTAATGCGCGATTTGCGTGTGTCACTGCCGAAATAAAAACCCGCTTCGCCGCCGACAGCGGGTTTGTATTCGTGCACCACCGCTAATGGTTCGCCAGCGGGAAAGGTTTGCATCCAGTGATGCGTAACTTTCACTTGCCCATCTTTTTTCTTGATTTCAGTCGCGAAGTCTTTTTTCGTACCATCCACCGTCACCGAGAACCCCATTGGGTTGTTGGAGTGCGTATCAATGCCCAAATCGCCGTCGGGTTCTTCGGGAAATTCAGGCACGGGAAACGCGACGCGCGTTTCAATCGGTTTGCTGCTGGTATTGCGGAAAATGTAAGCCACGCGAATGCTGTCTTCACTGACAAATAAGTCTTCTTTTTCCATAACGATGGCATCGGTTTTGCCGATCACAATGCCGCCCGCACCAAGTGCGGCAACGGAATCATTGGCGGCTGCGGTTTGAATGCCGCTGCCTAACGCGCCACTGATGATGATAGCGGTCAGGCTTTTGTGGAAGGTGGATAAGTTCATACGCGATACTCCCTCTGTCTTGTTTTGTATTGGAAAGCAGGAGTATAACGCGATAGGCTGGCGGCTTGAGCACCTTTGGGCTAACATTCTGCCCATCGTCTGAACACATCATACAAAGGCACGGGAACTTTATGGATACACAAGACCCACACACGGTTGTCGTTAGTTTACAAGGCAAGGAAGGTCATACTTGTCTGGCAACCGCTGGTAAACATCAGTTAATCATTGATGAGCCAACCACATTAGGCGGTAATAACTTAGGCCCTGCGCCGTATGAATACCTGAAAGCAGCTTTGGGGGCGTGTACCGCCATGACCATTCGCATGTACGCTGCACGCAAACAGTGGGTAGTGGATGATGTAATCGTCACATTACGCCACAGCCGTGATGCCAATAAGCAAAGTGTGTTTGTGCGTGATATAAAGTTAGTGGGTGACTTGGATGCCGAACAGCGGACGCGCTTATTGGACATCGCGGATCGTTGTCCGGTACACAAAACCTTAAGCCACGGTGCGACCATCCTGAGTAAACTTGTGGATTAACCGCATTAACTTAATTCATTCCTTAAACTAAAGTATCAATATGTTACATATTTACAATAGCTTAACCCGTCAAAAAGAAAAATTCGTTCCGATTGTCCAAGGGCAAGTACAAATGTACGTCTGCGGCATGACGGTGTATGACTATTGTCACCTAGGTCATGCGCGAGTCATGGTGGTCTTCGATACGGTGTATCGTTACCTCAAGGCCAAGGGCTTCAGCGTGACTTATGTGCGTAACATTACCGACATCGACGACAAAATCATTAAACGTGCCGCGCAAAATGGTGAAGCGATTGACGCACTGACGCAACGTTTCATTGATGCGATGCACGAAGATGAAGACGCGCTCAAGGTACAACGCCCGGATGCTGAACCGCGTGCCACGGGCAATGTTCCTGAAATGCTGGCGATGATCCAAACCTTGCTGAATAACGGCTTGGCGTACCAAGGTAGTAATGGCGACATTTATTACGATGTTTCCAAATTTGACGGCTACGGCAAATTATCAGGACGCAAGCTGGACGAATTACGCGCTGGTGAACGAGTTGCGGTCGATGAAGTGAAAGATGACCCGCTGGATTTCGTGCTGTGGAAATCCGTTAAACCGGGCGAACCTGCATGGGATGCACCGTGGGGTGCGGGTCGCCCCGGTTGGCACATTGAATGTTCTGCCATGTCACAAAAACTGCTGGGTGATCATTTCGACATTCACGGTGGTGGCAGTGATTTGCAATTCCCGCATCATGAGAATGAAATCGCGCAAAGCGAAGGCTGCACCGGGCATCAACACGTCAATTATTGGATGCACAACGGCTTTATTCGCGTTAATGACGAGAAAATGTCTAAATCGTTGGGTAATTTCTTTACTATCCGCGAAGTATTGGCGCATTATCGTGCCGCCGAAGTGCGTTTTTTCATTCTGAACAGCCATTATCGCAGCCAATTGAACTATGCTACGGAGCAATTGGATGCAGCGCGTGCTTCTCTCGCTCGGCTTTACACCGCATTACGCGGTTTGCCAGAAGTGGGGGCAGCGGCAAAAACTTATTATGAAAACCGTTTTTTTAGCGCGATGGATGATGACTTCAACACTGCTGAAGCCATGACCGTGCTGTTTGAATTGGCTGGCGACATTAACCGCATCCGCAAAACCCAAAGCGATGTCGCTGCCGCACCACTAGGCGCATTACTCAAACGTTTAGGCAATATTCTGGGGCTGTTACAAGACGACCCCGCAGGCTGGCTGAAAGGCTCTGCCCAAACGGATGGGTTAAGTGATGAAGCGATTGAAACCCTGATTCGTCAACGGTTGGACGCTCGCAAAGCGAAAAACTGGGCAGAATCCGATCGCATTCGTGATGAACTCAAAGCACAAGGTATTCTGCTGGAAGATGGTGCTGGCGGTACAACTTGGCGGCGTGGATAAGCCACCCACGCGCTGAGGCAATCGACTAGCCCTCCACAATGCCGTTTGCTTTTTATCATTTTATCCGTCTGGTTGGCATGGTCGTAACCGCCCCAGACGGACGTAGTATGGACGCTCACTATGAAACAAGTCACCATTATCGGCGCGGGATTCGCGGCTCTAACGGCTGTGCGCGAATTACGCAAACAGGATAAAACCGTCGCGATTACCGTGATTGCCCCGCGTGCTGAATTGCATTACCTGCCCAGTATTATCTGGATTCCGAGTGGTTTACGGAAACGCTCGGATTTAGTTATTCCATTGGGCAAATTCTTTCAACGCATGAATGTTACGTTTCACCAAGGTAATGTAACGGGCTTGCGTGACGGCGGGCGCGTGGTCGAAATCAATAACGGCGACGTTAATACCGAAGTCCACAATGACGCACTGATTATTGCTTCCGGTGGGCGTTTCATTAAAAAGTTACCCGGCATTGACTACGTTATTACCCCTTGCGAAGGCATTGCCGCCGCAGAACAAATCCGTAACCGCTTGAATAATATGTATGGTGGCACGATTGCTGTGGGTTTTGCGGGTAATCCCAATGAACCGAGTGCCATGCGTGGCGGCCCCATGTTTGAATTCCTGTTTGGGATTGATACCTTATTGCGCCAACAACATCGCCGCGAACAATTCAAATTGGTTTTCTTTAGCCCTGCCGAAAGACCGGGGAATCGTTTAGGCGAAAAAGCCGTAAATGGTATTCTCAAGGAAATGCAAAAGCGCGATATTGAGCCGCACCTTGGGCACAAAATGAAAGGCTTTGAAGTCAATAAAGTCAAAACCGAAGGCGACGAATTCCGCGCTGACCTAATTTTATTTATGCCGGGACTGACGGGTAATGCGTGGTTTGATAATACCGAATTACCGCGTTCAGAAGGCGGGCTAATCAAAGCGGATCAACATTGTAAAGTCGAAGGTTGGGATCAGGTTTATGTCGCGGGCGATTCCGGTAGTTTCCCCGGTCCTGATTGGATGCCAAAACAAGCGCATATGGCGGATTTACAAGCGGCAGCCGCAGCCAAGAATATTATTGCGGAATTCAATGGCAAACCCGCTAATGCGACCTTTAAAGTCGAACTCATGTGCATTATCGACACCAATGAAAAAGGGATGTTGGTTTACCGCAGCGAAAAACGCAGCATTATGTTACCCAGTTGCCGTGTGCATCATTGGCTCAAACGCAGCTTTGAATGGTGGTATTTGCGTAAATACCGCTAACACGGATTGGGTACAATGGCCTGACAGCGAACCGATACAATAAACACGAACAACAACACAGGAAACGATACCATGACGAATGTTGATGCACTGACCGTCACGCAAACACAAACCATACCGGGGGCTGTGTTTGAAGTCATGCAATACCGCACGCTGCAAGGTTCAGATGATTTGCTGGTTGCTGAAAAGATTTTTCTGGTCAATCAAGCCAATATTCACGCCAAAATGCTGCGAGTAACGTTAAATAAGCAGGAACTACTGATCGAACCCGGTGCATTGTATTTCATGAAAGGTCAGTTGCAGTTGGAATCCAGCGTCAATGGTGGCCTCACCCAAGGCTTGATGCGCAAATTCATGAGCGGTGAAAGCCTGTTTCAGTCCAAGATCAAAGGCACGGGTGAGGTGTATTTAGAACCAACGTTTGGGCATTATTTGCTGTTCAATATCGAAGACGACGCGCTGATCTTTGACAAAGGCGCGTTCTGTTGCGCTTCGGCGGGCATGACCGTCAGCGCGAAAATGCAGCAGAATATTTCCAGTACCTTATTCGGCGGCGAAGGCTTGTTTCAAACCCAAGTCAAAGGCACGGGCATCGTGGTGCTAAACTCCCCCGTACCCGAAGCTGAATTGATCGTTTATGAATTAGCGGCGGGCGAAAAATTATCGGTGGATGGTAATTTTGCCTTTGTCAGAACGGCGGGCGTGAGTTTTCAAGCCGAAAAATCCGGCAAGAGCCTGTTCCAATCCGTGACCAGCGGTGAAATGTTATTACAAACCTTTACCGGCCCCGGCATCGTTTGGTTAGCCCCAACTCAAGGCATTTACGAGAAAATCAAAAGCCTGAGCGCGGCAGAAATCATGCGTAATAATCCCGGCAGCATGGGCACGCATACCTAACGGCAATAGTTCTAAAACAACAGGCAAAAGAAAACCCCGCGTGCGGGGTTTTCTCATAATGGGAAGCGGGAAAGTAATTCCTAAAGAATTACATCATGCCGCCCATACCACCCATGCCGCCCATGTCAGGCATTGCAGGGGCATCTTTCTTCGGCAGTTCAGCAACCATTGCTTCGGTCGTGATGATCAGACCAGAAACAGAAGCAGCGTTTTGCAGCGCGGTACGAGTAACTTTAGTTGGGTCAAGAATACCCATTGCGATCATGTCACCGTACTCGGAAGTACGAGCATTGTAACCGTAGTTACCTTCGCCCGCTTTAACCGCGTTCAGGATAACGGATGGCTCGTCACCTGCGTTGGAGCAGATTTGACGC
This sequence comes from Pseudomonadota bacterium, assembly GCA_039797295.1. Taxonomy (GTDB): domain Bacteria; phylum Pseudomonadota; class Gammaproteobacteria; order Thiotrichales; family Thiotrichaceae; genus Thiothrix. The sequence goes on from JBDKID010000028.1 coordinate 5,987, forward strand.
AGTGGCTCTTCCATTGCGCGTAATGCGATTTGGATACCCACGTCTTGCTCGTGGTTGTCGCCTTTCAAGCCAGTGATAGCTTGCAGTGCACGAACCAGTGCAACACCGCCGCCAGGTACAACACCTTCTTCAACCGCAGCACGCGTCGCGTGCAGAGCATCTTCTACGCGCGCTTTTTTCTCTTTCATTTCGACTTCGGTAGCCGCGCCAACTTTGATAACCGCTACGCCGCCTGCCAATTTGGCAACGCGCTCTTGCAGTTTTTCACGGTCGTAATCAGAAGTAGTGACTTCGATTTGCGCACGAATTTGGTCAACGCGCGATTTAATGTCGTCCGCCGCACCAGCACCGTCGATAATGGTGGTGGTTTCTTTGGTAACATTGATGCGTTTGGCTTGACCCAAGTCATCCAGCGTCACTTTGTCTAAAGTCAGGCCGACTTCTTCAGAAATGACGACACCACCAGTCAGGATAGCGATGTCTTGCAACATGGCTTTACGACGGTCGCCAAAGCCCGGAGCTTTAACCGCTGCCACTTTCACGATACCACGGATGTTATTCACAACCAGTGTCGCTAATGCTTCGCCTTCGATGTCTTCAGCGATGATCATCAGTGGTTTACCCGCTTTTGCAGCACCTTCGAGGGCTGGCAGCAATTCACGGATATTGGAGATTTTTTTGTCGTACAACAATACGAACGGGCTTTCCAACTCAGCAGACATGCTTTGTTGATTGTTGACGAAGTAAGGAGACAGGTAGCCACGGTCGAACTGCATACCTTCTACGACGTCCAGTTCGTTGTCCAGACCTGAGCCTTCTTCAACGGTGATAACGCCTTCTTTGCCTACTTTGTCCATTGCATTAGCAATGATGTCGCCGATGGCTTCGTCAGAGTTGGCAGAAATTGTGCCTACTTGCGCGATAGCATTGTTATCAGCACAAGGTTTAGACATTTCGTGCAGTTGCGCAACAGCAGCAATAACCGCTTTGTCGATACCGCGTTTCAGATCCATTGGGTTCATACCAGCAGTAACCGCTTTCATGCCTTCACGCACGATGGCTTGCGCCAAAACGGTTGCAGTGGTAGTGCCGTCACCCGCAGCGTCAGAAGTTTTAGAAGAAACTTCTTTCACCAGTTGTGCGCCCATGTTCTCGAATTTGTCTTCTAATTCGATTTCTTTGGCAACGGAAACGCCATCTTTAGTGACAGTTGGTGCACCGAAAGATTTTTCCAGTACCACGTTACGGCCTTTAGGACCCAACGTTACTTTAACCGCATTAGCCAAAACGTTAATGCCTTTCACCATGCGTGAACGTGCATCATCACCAAAACGTACTTCTTTAGCACTCATTATCGTTAAACCTCTTAAAATTTTGTTCGGGTATTACTTAGCCGTTACGCGCTGATTAGCCTTCGATAACCGCTAACAGGTCTTCTTCGCGCATGATCAACAGTTCTTGACCATCGACTTTCACCGCAGTACCTGCGTATTTACCGAACAGAACTTTGTCACCGACTTGAACTTGCATTGCAACACGCTCGTTGTCATCACCGATTTTGCCAGGACCTACCGCGAGAACTTCACCACGGTCTGGTTTCTCAGCAGCATTGTCAGGGATGATGATGCCGCTGGCTGTTTTACGCTCTTCTTCCACACGACGTACAACAACGCGATCATGCAAAGGACGAATAGTCATATTGGTCATACTCCTCAAACCAAATGGGTTGAAAGTTTAAGATAAAAAATCTTCAGCTTACTTGTTAGCACTCTATGCTAGTGAGTGCTAATAATAAGGTTGAGTTAGGTAAAGTCAAGGGTCAGACGCCGAAATTTTTAATCTTGAGCCGCAAACATGGTCATAACTTGGACACAACCAAGGGCAATATCACGCACTGTTAGCGCAAAAAACCATCGTTATCTTGGTCTTTGCGGCGTACTACTTCACCATCAATGTCTGTACCACCTTGTGAATTAGAACGCCGTAAATCTGTTTGGGAAGCTCCCCATTCGCTGCTGCTTTGACTAAACGACGTTGCCCGACCTTGCACATAGACGGTGGCACGTTTAGCAAATAAGGCGACAACTAACTGGCGGGTGAATGGCAGTAAACAGACCAAACCCACAATGTCGGTAAAGAAACCGGGAATCATCAGGAGTATCGCCCCAACCAACAAAATCATGCCTTCCAACATCTCTTTGGCTGGCAGTTGCCCACTTTGCAGGGTGCTTTGAAAACGCCGTAAGGTCGCCATACCTTGTTGGCGCAATAAATAAGCTCCTAATATTGAAGTGGCAATGACCAACAGAATGGTCGGCAATGCACCGATCACACTGCCGACTTTGACTAATAACCAAATTTCAATAAGAGGCACAACAAAGAAAAGTGTGGCGAAGATGGGGAATGCTCGCACAATGAACTTCCATAGGTAGAATGATAACAAACACCCTATATCGGTATGAATTTAGGCTTTTCAAGCGTATAGCGTAAAATTCTGTTCAGGCAGCGATAGCACCACCACGGTTATTTTTAATCTGTTGCCCCAGTTGCACTAAAGGGATGGGACGACCACAGAAGTAACCTTGCGCAAAATCCACACCGATTTGCCGTAAATGATGCAGTGTTTCCGCATCTTCAACTAATTCCGCAATCGTCAGTAACTTCATAACTTGTCCAACTTCATGCACTGCTTTAACCATCGCCGCATCCACGGCATTGGACACGAGATTGTGTACAAAATTACCATCAATCTTTAGGTAACTCAGTGGCAACTCACGTAAGTAGTTCAATGACGAAAAACCACTCCCAAAGTCATCCAAGACCAAGTGACAACCCAAACCATGCAAACTGTTCATTAAACGTTTGGCATTAACAAAGTTACTGATAGCTACTGACTCGGAAATTTCAAAACAAACCATGTCTGGATTAATACCGTATCGCTTCAGTTGACGTTCCACAAATACTGGTAAATCAGGATTTTGCACCGACTGAGCTGATAAATTAATCATCAATCGATGTTCGACTGCATTGGGTATCATCGAAGGTGCGCAACAATCGGCTAACATCTCCAACGACTTACGAATAATCCAACGATCAATGTGTGAAGTCAGCTCCAAGCGGTCAGCAATCGGCAGGAAACTCCCCGGATTTAATAAAGTCTGTCGGAATGGCAAGCGCAATAAAACTTCATATTGCCGTGGCGAATGATGCTCTGGACGCAACGGTGCAATCGGCTGCACAAATAGAATAAATTTATCCTCGCGAATCGCATCCTTAAGTAATTTCCCCCAATCGTGTACCCGCTGGCTAGGAATTTCTTGCGCATTCTGCCCTGCATGAACACACACTTGATTACGCCCTAACGCCTTTGCGTTATAACATGCTTTATCCGCGTCAGAGAACAACTCGCGAATTTGGATGTGAGTGGAAGGCATAAACTCGACTAAACCCACACTTGCGCCAATGGAAAAAATCTTACCTTCGCGACTAAAGCGAAAATTACGCAATTCAATCAGGATGGATTCGAGGATACTTCGACCTTTTTCCACCCCACAACCTTCCAAGAAAATCGCAAACTCGTCCCCCCCGATTCGCGCCACTTTGTCAGAGCTGCGGATCGAACGCCGGAAGATTTGTGCGACTTGTTTCAATAATTCATCACCCGCCTGATGCCCACAGGTATCGTTAATAATTTTAAAGTTATCGAGGTCAACACTTGCCAAAACATGTGTATGTGACAAGCCAGAAGTGTCGTGTGCTAGTTGCTCTACATACTGTTCAAAACTACTACGATTCATCAAGTCAGTGAGCGGGTCACGCGATGCCTGCTCATAAAGCCTATTAATGATTTTGCGGTCGGCTGTCACATCCCGAAAAATAAAAATAATGGATTTTTCTTCTCGAATACACGTCGTATTTAACTCCACAAAACGCGCTTCACCTGTGTGGGGTTGCAAACGAATTTGCCCAAACTGAAGAGGATGAGTTGGGTGTGAGCGGTGCGTTTCCAACACACGATCAACAATGCTATTACCTTGAAAATCTTCTAATTCTAGAACTTTCGCAATAGGTAATCCGACCACTTTACGCCGCGAACAAAGGATTAGTTTTTCAGCACTCGGATTCATGTACGTAATATGGCCTTGCAGGTCAACAACCACAATTCCACCCGCTAACACATCCAATACCCACTCCGTATTAATCAGGTGATCATTAGACGCAGGTGCTGATTTCTCCGCTGGTAATGGTGTTTTTGCACGAGTTGAAAAGTCTGGTACTAACTCATTTTTTTCTTCGCTACCACGTAACAACAGATACAGAACTCCGCCCTGCATCAACAGCATTCCAGACAACAAATAAGGCATGTAAAATGAAAATACTGACACCTCATAGGACGAAATCGTTTGCTCATGAAATTGACTGTGTAGCCAAGCTTCCATAGCAGCAAGAGCGAGCGCAACTAATGACAAAATTGGGATGACAAAGCGCATCAAATCCCCCTTGTGCAAATTTTGTTTTACTTTCTATTTTTTATGATTAAATAGCTTCGACCATTGTAGGCAATCTTGTTAGTGAATGCTACCCCGCCTGTCTGAAGGAAGCCCCCACTCCTACTAAAATATCCTTGACTAAGCTCTTGACGAAATCTTTTTGTTAAGCAGCATTTTTATTTTCTATTAAAAAGAATTCATTTTTTAAAAACCCTGCTTGACAAGCTGATTTAAGAATTGGAATATATAACATCACTGTTTTCATTAATTAAGATACAAAGGACAGGTGTTATCTGTGGCCAATGTCGATATCTCAAACTTGAGCGTTGCTGAACTAGAAGCTCTTAAAGGCAGCATTGATACTGCAATTTCAAGCCGTCGCCAAACTGAATTAGTTGGTTTGCGTGAGGCAATTGATGAAATGCTGGAAAAAGCTGGTTTTACCCTTGAAGAAGTAATGCAGGCACGACCTACAAAAAAACGGGTTATTGAGCCGAAATACTTCAACCCGAATAACAAAGAACAAACTTGGAGCGGTCGTGGCAGAAAACCGGGCTGGGTTGAGGAATTGTTAGCTGCGGGTGGTAGTTTAGAAGACTGCACACTTTAAAGAGCTTTCAACTTAGCTTTTTTAAGAAGCCTGCTAATGCAGGCTTTTTTATTTTTAATAAGTCGCCGCCGCCCCATTTATTGCTTAAATTTCAAGCATTACGTGTTGTAAACATACCACATTTGTCGTAAATGCCCCAGTTATCTACTGCAAACATTAACAGTTTGCAAAATCGTAACAAGATGTTTTGCCGAGTGCGCATATTTAATCTACTATTAGCCGCATCTAGGTAAACCACATTGAGACATGACAGATTGTCTACTTGTAATGACGACCCTGCCGGATCTGGAATCTGCCAGAAACTTGGCTCACCGTTTGCTGGAATCAAGGCTGGCTGCCTGCATCAGCATTTTACCCTCCATGACTTCTATTTATGTTTGGGATGGCAAAATCTGCGAGAACAGCGAACATTTACTATGGGTCAAAACGCAAACAGCTCGCTACGCTGAACTTGAGGCATGGTTGCACAGTCAACATCCTTATAGTCTGCCGGAAATTATAGCGATACCGTTAACCCACGGTTTACCTGAATATTTGGGATGGATAAAAGAGAGAACCCAAGAATGAGAAAACTGCTCTGCTTGTTGTTGCTGTTTGTCACGGTGCAGATGACGAGTCTGGCACAAGGCGGCGAACCGCTATTACCAGACGAAGCCTTTAAATTTAAAGCGGAAGTCGTTGCACCAGATAAAATCAAAGCGACTTGGGATATTGCAGATGGCTACTATTTGTATCGCCAACGCTTTGGTTTTGAAACTGAAACAACTGGGCTTAAATTAAGCGCACCTAACTTTCCGCAAAGCGATACCAAAGATGACCCCAACTTTGGTAAATTGGAAATTTACCACAAGCAAGTGGTCGTCGAAATTCCGATTGACCGTGGGCAAACTGCCTCTCAAGCCATTGAATTAGCGCTAAAAATAAAATATCAAGGCTGCGCTGCTGAAGGCATTTGTTATCAACCACTGCGCAAAACAGCCAATCTCCAATTAGCCGCAGTCTCTCCTGCCACTAGCGAAGCATCATCAAGCAAAGCTGCATCAACGACATTACTCAATACGATCAAAGAGAAAAATGACGATAAGTCGAAAAATGCACTCCCTGTTGATAAAGCTTTTAGCCTCACTGTTACCGCACTCAATCAAAACACATTAAATGCACATTGGGTTGTTGAGCCGGGTCATCATTTATATCGCCCCAAAATCTCATTCCGCATTAAAGACCCCGCAGGTGCAACATTAGGCTCACCCATATTCCCAGCGGGCAAACAAGTTGACGATGAGTTTTATGGGAAGATTAACGTCTTCGATAGCGATTTTGATGTCAAAGTCCCCATTACCTCAACAGGTCTGAATAAACTGACGGTTGAAACCGATTATCAAGGTTGTGCTGAAAACAGTGGTGTTTGTTACCCACCGGTGACTAAAACCACCGAACTCAGTTTAGCTGGTTTACCAGAAGGCCAGCCTGCTGATAGTAATAATGCACAAGCGGGGGATCAAAATGCTGTTGTCAATGAAGGTGATGCCATCTTCACACAAATGCGTGATAACAGCTATTTTAGTACCTTAATGTTGTTCTTCCTCGCGGGTTTAGGCATGGCATTTACGCCCTGCGTCTTCCCAATGATCCCGATCTTATCCGGCATTATTGCAGGCTACGGTAATTTATCACCACGCAAAGCCTTTATTCTGTCACTGGCTTATGTGTTACCAATGGCACTGACTTATGCGATTGTCGGCATTATTGCAGGGCTAAGTGGTGCAAACCTGCAAGTCGTCTTCCAAACACCGTGGGTGATTGGTTCGTTTGCAGGGATATTCATCTTACTCTCCTTGTCGATGTTCGGTTTTTATGACTTACAAATGCCCACCAGCATCCAAAGTCGTTTAAGCGAAATCAGTAATCGCCAACAAGGTGGTAGCTTTATCGGAGCCGGTATTATGGGTGTGCTTTCCGCGCTCATTGTCGGCCCTTGTGTTACAGCACCATTGTTAGGCGCATTAATCTACATCACGCAAACCCGTGATGCCGTATTAGGCGGCTTATCGCTCTTTTCCTTAGGTTTAGGGATGGGGCTGCCGCTCATGATGATTGGCACATCCGCTGGACGCTTATTGCCACGTGCTGGTGCGTGGATGGATACAACCAAAGCCATTTTCGGCATTATGATGTTGGGCTTAGCGATTTGGATGCTGGATCGCATTGTCCCACAAGAAGTCACAATGGCCTTAACCGGTATTTTGATGGTGGTGTCCGGCATTTACATGGGTGCGTTGGATAAAATCCATGAAGAAGCTGGTGGCTGGGGACGCTTCTGGAAAAGCATTGGTCTGATTCTATTGTTCTACGGTGCAATGATTCTGTTTGGGGTTGCCGCAGGCAGTCAAAGCTTATTCCAACCGTTAAAAGGTATTTTCGGTGGAAACGCTGCCATTGCGCAGGATACAACGCAATCCAAATTAATTTTTCAGCAGGTCAAAGGTTTAAACGCGGTTGAAGCGGCTCTCGCCCAAGCTAAAGAAGAGCAACGTCCCGTCATGTTGGATTTCTACGCGACTTGGTGTGTCTCTTGCAAAGAACTGGATAAGTTTACTTTCAAAGACCCCACAGTAGTCGCAGGTCTTAAAAATGCCGTCCTGATCCAAGCTGACCTGTCCGATAATACTGACCAAGACAGCGCATTAACCAAACGCTTTGGCGTATTCGGTCCGCCACAAGTGCTATTCTTTGCACCAGACGGCAAAGAACTACACGATATTCGTCTCAGTGGCTATGAAAAGGCTGATAAATTTGCCAAACGTGTCGCGCGTTTCAACGAGTTATTGGCACACTAACACGTCCCAGTACAGCACCCAGTGAATCATGATGGTTCACTGGGTAGCATCTTCACAAAATCGGCGAATGAAATTATATTTCATGCGTCTGATCCTCTTAAACGACCGCTTATAAGTAATTTCTTTTACGCAAAGCTCGATCAGCACAAATTAAGCTATATTTTTTATACTAGCGGCACAAACGCCTTGGGCGTGTGTACACAAAAACCAACGTATCCAACAGTTCTCGAATTACCAACGATGGTATGAACAGGAGCCAATACTATGCGTGATAACAACGAGTACGATGCAGAACGTGATGATGAAGTCTTCACACTAGATAAACAGATTTCCACACCAGATGGCAAAAAAACCAAACCGCATGTTGTGCGCCGCAGTGTGGAAGATTACTTGGAACGAAAGGCACTCGAACGTCGCCTAAAGGATGTGTTTGCAGACGACTTTAAATAAGACAGCGCGCGCTCCGTTCAGGAGCGCGTCTTAGCCTGCAACTGTACAGCGAGAATCAGCAAACAATTACGCAGCAGGTGCAACAGGTTGTTGTTTAACACTTTCTGGCAATTGCAAAGCCACCCGCAAATCTTCCAAATAAACTTGTTCAGCTTCGTTGCTAGCATCAATCACCGCCGCCGAAACCAAATACACTTCCATTGCAATGGCCTGATCACCATTGGTTAAAGCAGCAAGGGCTTTAGCATCAAGTGGACGCACCAACTCTTCCAGAATCATGTCATTGGCTTTATCTCCCAAATCGCCACTAGCAAGCTGAGTACGAATCTTGGCTAACTCTGCCGCGTCCACATGACCATCGGCTTTCGCCGCAGCAATCATCGCCTTTAATAGCAATTCGACACTGGCTTTTGGTGCTGCTGGAGCTGGTAATTGCGCCGCTTCGGCACTACCCGCTGCTGGTTGCGTTGGTGCTGGCGCAGTCTTGCTATTATCCCATTGACGGTACATTTGGTAAGCCAAACCGCCTAATGCCGCAAGACTCCCTACTTTCACTGTCGCACCTGTCACACGTCGCCCAGCCTGCGTACCTAATAACAAGGCGAGTACACCAGCGGCTGCCGCGCCGGATTTCAAACCAGACAATACCGCATCACGATCAGCACCTTCACTAGGAATCCCTAACTGCTGTTCAGCGGTGGCTTGACCTTTCTGTGCCATGTCTTTGCCAGACTGCAACAATTGTTCAAGCAAACTATTCACGTCCATCTTGATCTCCTTGTTTTGATAATACGTTGCGCGAGTACGCCTCAAGCATAGAGCAATTAATTCAGGACTGCTGGCGAATCACGCATCACTTCGCGAATTAATTCGCGGGAAATTTTACGGCCGCGCGTTAAACTCACTTCATCAAGACGATTTAACAGTGCCATTAAGGTTTTCATGTCATGCGGATAATGCTTTTCAATGTATTTCATTACATGCGCTGGTAATTCAAAACCACGTTGATGAGCACGCCATGCCATTGCTTGCATACACTGCTCTTCGCTTAATGTATGAACACGAAAATTCGGTCCCCATAATAAACGCGATGCAAAATCTGCTAATACACAATCCATTTCGCGGGGGCTAGTACGAGCAGCAAAGAGCAACGGCACATTAATCGCTCGACAACGATTAATCAGGTGCATTAACGCCTCCTCCCAATCACGCTGCCCAATGATGCAGTCTAATTCATCAATAACCACTAAATGTTTGTTATCAATGCCTGCTAATACTCGGCTACCGTATTTAGCACAGGTATTTAGCGGCAAATAAGCTGCCATCAACCCTTGCTTATAGTAATTTTCACAACAGGCTTGTAAAAGATGGGATTTACCCGACAAAGTATCGCCCCACAAAAAGACCTGTGGCGCGTATTGTTCAAAACCACGTTTTAAAATACCTAATAATTCAGCATTTTCAGGGGTGACAAAGAACGAACTGAAACGAAATCCATCCCGTATTCCTACGTTCAATGTCAGTTGTTGATTCATATTTGCTCCGTCGTCTCCGTAGGCGTTACCGGCTTCGCGACTACCACACTAATGTCAATTCCATAAATTTGGCTTTGTTTGTAACTACAATGGATATGACGCATGATCACGGCTAAAACTGCTGCAACCGGTAAAGCCAGTAGGATACCAAAAAAGCCGAACAACTGACCACCCGCTAATACAGCAAAGATTACCGTGACTGGATGTAGACCTATCCTCTCACCGACCAACAGTGGGGTCAACAACATACCTTCAATTACTTGAGCAACCCCGAATACCGCAAACACCCACAGCAAATCCATTGCATTTTGTGTCTGGAACAGAATGGAAATCCCTGCTACACCAACACCGACAATCAAACCGAGGTAAGGCACGAAACTCACCAAACCAGCAATTAAGCCAATTAATAAAGCAAACTCCAAACCTACCGCAGCCAAACCCACGGAATAAATACTTGCAAGGCACAACATTACCAATAATTGCCCGCGTAAAAATGCCCCCAATACTTCATCAGCCTCTCGCGCCAATGTTGCCACGATTGGCTCAATCGAACGCGGCAATAGGTCATCAATGTATGCCACCATGTAGTCCCAATCACGCAGCAAGTAAAACGTGATAATCGGGATCAAAGCTAAATTAGCCACCCAACCCAACACCACAAAACCGGATTTGGAAATAGTCTGAATCGCATTGCTAATCAAACCTCCCGTTTCCTTCCAATGTGACGCAATCAGGTTTTTTAATTTCTCGCCCCCCAACACACTGGGGTCAACCCCAAAACTATGCTGCAAATACGGCGAGAATACATTCATTGCCCAATCCAGATAATTGGGTAATACAGCAATGAAACGTCCGATTTGCGTTTCCAATACAGGTACTAAAAACAAGAAGAACAGCAGTAATGCAAGGATAATACTCACGAATACTAACGCCACCGATAAGGTACGTGATAATTTCCACGTTTCCAGACGATCCACTAACGGATCGCCCAAATACGCTAACAATGCACCGACCAGAAACGGCGTTAATATTGGCGCGAGTAAATACAGCAAACTCGTGGCAATCGTACCAAGCACCAACCAAAACCAACGACCACTATTAATCCCACTGTCTATTTTCATGTTTTATCCCCGGTGAATGCATACCCACTCCACAGAATGACATAAGCCATACCGCTGAGAAAGGTTGTGATCGCTACACTCCACTGCAAACCGATGAAAAACCAGTCTGGCCAATGAAATACAGCAACATGCAATAAAGTGGCGGCAAGTAACACGATTTGCAAGCCAGTATTGAGCTTACTTAGCATCAATGGGCGCATTTGTAATCGCCCTGTCACTAAGCGATAAGCAATTGCTCCTAAAACAATCACCACATCACGTCCCATCACCAAAGCAATCAACCACCAAGGCAAACTGCCTTTAAAACCAAAAACGAGAAAAACCGCCACAACAAAGAGTTTATCGGCAATCGGGTCTAACACCGCGCCGAGTTTCGTTAACCAGCCATAACGCCGCGCTAAAAAACCGTCCAGCGCGTCAGACAAACCTGCAATCACCAGCAAGAGGAATGCAAGCTGATAGGAATCTATCCATAACAACCAACAAATCGGGGCAATGGATAGGATACGAATGACTGTAATGAGGTTAGGAATCTGCTCCAAAACAATCTCAATCCATTATATTTGCTAAAAAAACGAAGGCTTCCCCTAAGAGAAGCCTTCATCATATAACGGATTATGGGTCAACAACCCATTTTCCAATCAACAGTTCCGATTATTGCAGGTTTATTGCTGCTGAACCGGAATCAAAGTGATCTCAACGCGGCGGTTTTGTGCACGACCGTAGTCGCTGCTGTTGTCCGCAATGGGACGGCTTTCACCGTAACCGACTGCTTGCATACGTGCGGGCGCAACACCAACGCTGCTCAAGTAACCACGCACGCTGTTGGCACGCGCTTGTGACAATTGCAGGTTAGAAGCATCGCTACCCACATTGTCAGTGTGACCCGCAATTTGAATGCGTGTTTGTGGGAATTGGTTCAGCGTGTTCGCCAAGTTGTTCAATACACCGTTGAACTGTGGTTTCACGTCTGCTTGACCAAAGTCGAAAGTAATCGCATCCGGCATGGTCAGGACGATATTGTCATTTTGACGTTGTACTTGTACGCCAGTACCTTGCAATTGTTGACGCAGAGCAGCTTCTTGCTGATCCATGTAGTTACCAATTGTCGCACCCGCAACACCACCGAGAACCGCACCTGCAATGGTATGACCACGGTCTTTATCGCCAGTGTTTTTGCCGACAACCGCGCCCGCGATTGTGCCGATAACCGCACCTTGTTCTGCACGAGTCATCTCGCCATTAGGGCCACAACCCACCAATACCGCAGCAGACAGCGCACCAATGAACAGATGACGCATGGTAGTTTTCATAATGAATACCTCAATATTACTTATTTTCTCAAAACGCTTTAGAGGCTAGATTAGCCTAAGAGTTCCACGTAAATGACAAACGGCTTCTGACGCAAAATCAACCGCTCTACCAGTTTAACCCAGTTCGCGTGCCCCTGCACTTAACAAATATCCGTGACATTCAAAATGGTACAATGCTTGCAATATTAAGCATTTCCCCTGAAATCGGGTGTGGCAATCTCAAGTCTGCGGCATGTAATAACAAGCGTATTGCACGTTGTTGAATGCTCGGTGGTGCATACAACTCGTCCCCTAAAATCGGATGCCCCAATGCTTGCAAATGCACTCGCAACTGATGTGACCGCCCCGTAATAGGTTCTAAACTCACTCGTGTGGCATCCAGACTTGGTAAATATTCCATCACCTGATAACGAGTCAAAGACGGCTTACCCAGTTCAAAACTCACCATTTGCTTGGGGCGATTCGGCCAATCCGTAATCAGTGGTAAATTCACCTCGCCCTGCGCTGGCGACAATTTCCCAGCTACTAATGCTTCATAACGCTTATGCACTTGCCGCGTTTGAAACGCAATACTCAAAGCGCGTTCCATCGCTTTACCGCGTGCTAATACCATTAAACCAGATGTCCCCATGTCCAAACGATGCACGATTAAAGCATCGGGAAATACCGCCTGTGCGCGATGAATCAAGCAATCTTGTTTATCCGCACCACGCCCCGGCACAGACAATAAACCGCTTGGTTTATCAAGCACTAATAAACAATCATCTTGGTAAAGAATGGAAAGCCCTGTATCGGGCGGAGGGGTGTAGGTAATCAACGTACTAACCGTTTTTCTGGTAAAAACAGAATATTACAGAGAACAATACGAAAAAAGCAGCCGAAGCTGCTTTTTATATCGGTCGTTCCCGAAGGAACTTGTTACCGATAGTCCCCACCATCGGAATACCTGATACAATTTCAGGCTATCAAAAATTGTGTGGAGAGGCAAATGAAATATCATTTAGGGCTAGATTTAGGCACGACATCCATTGGCGCGGTGGCTATTGCCCCACCTAATTCTCATGAACCCCTCACCCTTTTAGCGCAACAGTTACACATTTTTCCTGAACCAAATGAACGCGACAACAAAGGCGCATTAGTGCCGAAAAAAGCTGAACGTCGCTTGGCACGCCAGCAACGCACCCAACTGGCACGTCGCGCCCAACGCTTACGCCACATTGCACAACTTGCGTCTTTGTTGGGCTTAAATCCCAAACCGTTACCACCTGATAATGGGCAAAACTTACCCCGTTTACGCGCTATTGCTGCCAGTGAACCTGTCGCGGTTGCCGATTTGCTGCGGATTTTTATCAAAATGGCAAAAAGACGGGGGTATGCGGGCGGCTTTCGTACTCAAACCAATAAAGACGTAGGCGAAGTCAAGGGGGGTGTAGAACGTTTACAAACGCTTATGCAGGAACATGGCTGCCAAACTTTGGGAGAATACTTATACAGTCGTTACCAACGTGGCTTACCCATTCACTTGAAGACGCAAACAGCGGGGAATCACGGTAAAAAATCCACCATCATTACCGACCCAGAACACGAAAACCTGTACGCCACACGGGAATTAGTGGAACAAGAATTTGCCATTATTTGGGCAACACAAGCGCGATTTCACGCGATTCTCAACACACAGCATGAGGGTAAACCGTTACAGAACATTTTTCATGACGTGATTTTCTACCAACGCCCGTTAAAATCCGTTAGCACCTTGGTAGGTAAATGCCCTTTGCAATCCAACTTACCGCGTGCGCCGCGTGCTCATCCGAGTGTGCAAGCATTCCGTATTGAAAAACAATTGGCGGATATGCGTTGGGGAATGCGCAAACATGCCGAACCCTTATCTTTTGTGCAGAAAGCCATTATCCGCGAACACTTACAACAACACGACAAACTCAGTTTCAAACAAATCGAAACGTTATTAGCACAAGCCGGACACCCTAAACCATTGGGCACTGGTTTGAATCTGGAACACCTTGGGCGTGATCAGCTACACGGCAATACGACCTTAAGCGCGTGGCGCAAATTGGGGATGGAAAGTGCGTGGCTCGCCTTATCTCATACTGCACAGACCCAAGTCATTAATTTACTTGCTGATATGGGTAGCCCTGAACAATTCGATACCCCACAATGGCACACGCAAATACACGGAGAAAAGAAAAATCAACCACGGCATTTTGACGCAACCACGATTAGCTTTATTAACGCGCTAGTCGCCACGGGCAAATTCGGGCGTTTAAAACGAATGGGGCTGGAAGACGGACGCGCCGCGTATTCGATCAGTGCAGCCAACAAACTGACCGCATGGTTACAAAGCAATACCAGTGCCGAACCTTTAAGCGAATATTTAGCAATCGACGTTTGTTACCCTAACGCTCACCAGCCTGTTACGCTGCAAGAACGTTTGCCATTGCCGGAAAAGACGGGCAACCAAGTGGTTGATAGCGCATTACGCCAGCTTTACCGCACGCTCAACCAGTTTCACCAACAATTGGGCGCGTACCCTGACCGTATCGTGGTGGAAATGAGTCGTGAATTGGGGCAAGGTGTCACTCGCCGCAATGAAATCCACAACCAACAAACCCTTAACCAAAACAGCCGTACCGCCATCAGTAAAATCTTGCAAGAGGCAAATTACCCCGCAACCGAACGTAATATCCGGCGTTATTGGTTAGCAGAAGAACAAGATTGGCACTGCCCTTATTGCCAAGGGCATAACGTGTTCACCCTCAATGAGGTAATGGACGGCAAAATCACACATTTTGAGCACATTTTGCCACGCTCACTCACACGAATTGGCTTAAAAAACAGCGAAATCGTTTTAGCCCATAGCCACTGCAATGATGCCAAAGGCAATCAGACTCCGTATCAAGCGTGGGGGACACAACAACCAGAACGTTGGCAGGCAGTAGAGAAAATGGCAGCGATTTTACAAGCCAATGCTAAAAAATACCGCGTGAAAAACCCCAGCCGTTCCGCTGCGTTATACCGCAAGGCTAAATTACTCTGCTTACAAGATTTTGAAAACGATGTACTCACGGATGAATCCATTGCTGACTTCAGCGACCGTCAATTTCACGATACCTCATGGATTGCCAAGGCTGCCACACAATGGTTACGCCAGATTTGTGCCGATGTAGACGTATCACGCGGGCAAATGACCGCCCACTTACGCCGCATTTGGGGCTTGGAAACGGTGATCCCCGAAGTGCGCCTTGCCCACGGTTTACCTGTATTAGATGAGAATGGCAAACCCATTACTGCGGAACAATTCCACGATTTTCGCCCCGCGTGGGAAGGGCATCGCTACAGCCACAGCGGGCAAACCGTGGATATTCGGCTGGAGAAACGCCTCGACCATCGCCACCACTTGATCGATGCGCTGACCATTGCCTTAACCAGTCGTAGCTTGTATCAAGCAATGGCGACGCATTACCGCCAAGATTGCGAGCGTAATCAACGCCCTGTACAAAGCCGCATTCGCCTTTACGCAGACCCACCCTGCGGTGATTTACGCTCAGCGGCTGTCGCTATGATTCGGGATTGCCGTATTCAACACAAACCCGACCATCACCCGAATGGTCAGTTATTTGATGCCAATGCCTTTGGTATCGCTGAACACCCTGAGACACACAAACGCCTGTTTACGCGCCGTTATGCAATCGCTGCATTAATCACTGAAAAGGACAAGGAAGAAAAAGCTCGCAAAGCCATTCAGAGTATTATCAGTAACAGCGTGCGTGAACTGGTCATGCAGCACCTCGACACTGGATTGAGTCAGGGGCTAACCCCGTATCAAGCCCTGCAAGTTCCGCTACAACACCCGCAATATTCACGCGAAAATAAGCCTGTTTATATCAAAAAAGTAAAGTGTTATGACAACAGTGCAGAAAATGCTAAAACCATTACCCATTGCACCCGTCAAGGTATAACACTTACCAAATATTTAAAATCCAAAGGCTACGCATGGCTGGAAATTAAGGTAGAAAATGGTAAATTAGTCGGTGATCCGCAATTAGTTCCATTACACGAAGCGACTCAACGCCCAACTAAAGTGCAAGGCATAACGCGCTTTTACAAAGGAGACATCGTGTTTGACCCTAAAGACCAACGCCACTACCGCATAGGCTATTTCACAGCAGAGGGTAATGTATTTCTCATCCCCAATACTGACCCCCGCAGTTTTGGTGCTATTGAAGAGAAAGCTTCAGGAAAGAAAAAGTTAGCCTTTTCACAAATGGCGCGACTCATCCTAATGAATCCTTGACCTGATGCCAGATCAACGCATTATTTTGGTTGAAAACCCAGCGCATTTGACCATACACACGGGTCGATTGCGCTTTGGTTTTGCATCACCACACCATTCAACTGAGCGTTAGTGTGCTACAAGCATTAGGTGCAGCAGGTGCATGTATTTTGACTACCGATGCCAAACACCATCCTGCTGCTTTGACTTTGCCGTATTATGGCGCACCGATTCAATCACAACGCTTACGCCAACAGATACAACAATTGCAAGCAGGGCAAGAAGCAGTAATCTGGCAACGCATTATCCAATGTAGGATTCGGGGGCAAGCGCATACCTTACGACGAGTGGTTAAAAAAGGTGCTGTTCGGCTGGAACGTATGGCAGAAAACGTGCAACTCGCCGATCACACCAAGGTGGAAGGGCAAGCCGCCCGCCATTATTGGGCACACCTATTTCCTGCTGGACAAGGGCGCATGAAACAAGGTGCTGAAGACCTAACCAATGTTCGTTTAAATTTTGGGTATGCGATTTTGCGCTCACTCATTGCGCGGGAATTAGTTGCTGTTGGTTTAAACCCTGCGTTAGGTGTTGGGCACATTAGCCAAGAAAACCCGTTTAACCTCGCCGACGACTTTTTGGAATGTTACCGCTATCTGATTGAAAACCATGTTTTCAGCGTACAGAACGGTGATGAATTTGACCCAACCGAACGCCGTCGACTGGCAGCTATCGTGCAAGAAACCGTTACATTAGGCACGGAAACGTTTCGCTTACCACATGCTATTGCTGAAACTATCGCCAGTTATTGCCGTTGGTTGGACAAAGGTAAAGGGGGGTTACGCTTACCATTTTAGCGAGGAAGCACGGATGCAAAAGCAACAAGGAGCAAACAGTTGGCGTACCATGTGGTTAATTGCTGTTTATGATTGTCCGATGACCAGTAAAAAAGCGCGTAGTGATTATGCGTTTTTTCGTAAGTGTTTGTTACGCGAGAATTTTATGCAGTTACAGAAATCGTTATATGTCAAACACTATCCCACACTTGCCACGGCGGAAGCCGTCGTTTTTCGACTGCGCCCTTTCATACCCGATAATGCCCAAGTAGACTTTTTTTTCATCACTGACAAACAATACGGCATGACTTACGAATATTATGGGCGCAAGCCAACGAAAAAAAAGCCCGATTTGCCGCAGCAAGTCGAGCTTTTTTAGCCGAATCAGTCAGTAAAAACAAGGTATTACATGACTTCGATTCTATCAGGCATTCCGATGGTGGGGTATCGGAACTTGGCATGAAGAACAAACCAACAACCCAAGATTCTATCAGGCATTCCGATGGTGGGGTATCGGAACTATGCTGACCTTCCGCCACGGGAATACTTAATTCTATCAGGCATTCCGATGGTGGGGTATCGGAACGTTGATGCGCGGCTGCTTGAAAACATGGAGATTCTATCAGGCATTCCGATGGTGGGGTATCGGAACCATTCATTGATACTAAAGACGAGTTTCGCCATTCTATCAGGCATTCCGATGGTGGGGTATCGGAACTGCGGAATGTCTGCGCAGATGCCACCAAACATTCTATCAGGCATTCCGATGGTGGGGTATCGGAACGCTCATAGTTGCTGGATCCGCACTGCGGGCATTCTATCAGGCATTCCGATGGTGGGGTATCGGAACGAACGACTAGGCTTGACCGTGGCGCGTATCATTCTATCAGGCATTCCGATGGTGGGGTATCGGAACTTGAATCGCCCAATTCCAGAAAACCACCCGATTCTATCAGGCATTCCGATGGTGGGGTATCGGAACGAACGGAACAATTCAGACAGCGGCTTCTGGCCAAAATTCGTGATCAATCACTTGTTCAAACGTCCACAGACATTCGTTTGGGAACAGTTGCAGAGGCAATGAGGTTTCAAGTGCGGCTTCTTTACGCGCATCATCATAGGCTTCCAACCACAATTCTTGAAAGACACCTTTTAGGCTAGGATTATCCTTGAGGTGTTTTGGGATCATGCGGCGTTGCTCACGAATTGTATTTACCCAACTCTTGCCGCGCCGCTCTGGCTCGTATTGCCATTTCAGTAAGTGCATGAGTAACACACACAAACGATTGACCAATTCACGGCGTTCGCGTGCTCCCATGATTTGCAATTCCTCGATTAAGTGTTCCAAATCAACTTGTTCAAACTGACGTGTTTGCAATAGTGCAACTTGGCTTTGAATCCAACCGTAGAAATCGTGTTCGTAACTGACCGCATTCATAAGTCACCTCAGCTTGGTATTTCGTCTACCTAATTCTTATACCTAATTGGGTTAGTTTGTCATAGTCTAAGGAGGTATACAGAAATCGTGGACATAAAAAAAGCCAGTCATTTCTGACTGGCTTTTAAATTTGGTGCCGAGAAGAAGACTCGAACTTCCACGGGTTGCCCCACTAATACCTGAAACTAGCGCGTCTACCAATTCCGCCATCTCGGCTAATTCACTACGGCGTCGCCGCCTTGTGAGAGGCGAATATTATAGATGTGGGCTTGGCTTGTCAAACAGGAAAATGCATTTTCGTTACCTTTTTTTGATATGCTTTGCACATAGAGACAAAACCTCTTCATAACAAGGAATTTGAGTGAAGTTTAAAGACCCTTTCCATCAGCGTGAAGCTGAGAAGTATGAGAACCCTATTCCCAGCCGTGAGTTAATCTTGCGTTTGCTGGTCGAGAATGGGCAGCCGCTGGATTTTCCCACCCTTGCAGCCGCCCTACAGTTACAGGATGACATGGATTTAGATGCCCTGAAAAAACGCTTGCGAGCAATGGAGCGTGATGGGCAATTGTTGTACAACCGTCGCCGTGAATACGTGCCAGTGGATCGCACGGATTTAATCGCGGGGCGTGTGATTGGGCATCCCGATGGCTTTGGTTTTTTGAAACCGGATGATGGCAGCCCTGATTTATTCTTACACGCCAAACAAATGCGTACCTTATTGCATGGCGACCGTGCTTTGGTCAGCGTGCGGGGCATTGACCCGAAAGGTCGGCGCGAAGGCGGTTTGGTGGAAGTTCTCGAACGCGGCACCACACAGGTAGTCGGGCGTTATTTCATTGAAGGTGGCATTGGCTTTGTAACACCTGACAATACGCGCATTCACCAAGACATTTTGATTCCACCGGATGCCACGCATAACGCCAAACACGGGCAAATTGTTGTGGCGACGATTGTGGAACAGCCTTCCAAACGCGCTCAACCCAGTGGCAGAATTGTCGAAGTATTAGGCGACCACATGGCACCGGGAATGGAAATCAATGTCGCGATTCGTAGCCACGAATTGCCGTTTGAATGGCCACCAGCGGTATTAGACGAAGCCGACCACTTTACCTTTGAAGTGCCAGCAGCGGATAAAGTCGGGCGTGTCGATTTGCGTCAAACGCCATTAGTCACGATTGATGGTGAAGATGCCAAAGACTTTGACGATGCGGTGTACTGCGAACGAGTGGGTAATAATTGGCGTTTACTGGTAGCGATTGCGGATGTTTCGCATTATGTACGCCCCAGCATGGCGATTGATCGTGAAGCCACCGAACGCGGCACTTCAGTGTATTTCCCCGGCAAAGTGATTCCGATGTTGCCGGAAATTCTTTCCAATGGTTTGTGTTCCCTGAACCCGCACGTTGATCGCTTGTGTATGGTGGCAGAAATCCACTTAGGACCACGCGGCAAACTGCTGAGTTACAACTTCATGGAAGGCATTATGCATTCCGCCGCGCGTTTAACTTACACCAAGATGGCGCAAATCGTGGTGGAGCAAGATGCGACGGTGCGGGCAGCATTCGCTCCTGAATTAGTCGGTCATTTGGATGACTTGTACGCTTTGTACAAAGTGCTGCGTAAAGCGCGGGATCGGCGCGGCGCGATTGATTTTGAAACCGCTGAAACGCGCATTATTTTCGATGCCGAACGTAAGATCGAAGCGATTGTGCCCACTGAACGCAATGACGCGCACAAACTGATCGAAGAATGCATGATCATGGCGAATGTGTGCGCGGCAAAATTCCTCAGTAAGCACAAAATGCCCGCGTTACACCGTTCGCACGAAGGACCAACGCCAGAAAAACTCGCCGATGTCCGCCAGTTCCTCAGTGGTTTAGCCTTGAATTTGGAAGGCGGTGACGAGCCGACTCCAGCGGATTACACGCGCTTGTTGGATAGTTTGCAGGGTCGCCCAGATCGGCACATGATTCAAACCATGTTGTTGCGTTCCATGTCGCAAGCGGTTTACAGCCCCGAAACCAATGGGCATTTCGGCTTGGCACAAACGCATTACGCGCATTTTACCTCGCCGATTCGTCGTTACCCCGATTTATTGGTGCATCGGGCGATTCGTCACGTATTACAAGGCGGTAAAGCCAGCGACTTCCATTATACCTTGGCCGACATGGTGGCCTTGGGTCAGCATTGTTCGATGACCGAACGCCGCGCCGATGATGCGACGCGCAACGTTACCGCATGGCTGAAGTGCGAATACATGCAAGAACACGTTGGTGAAAGCTTTAGCGGAGTGATTTCCGGTGTCACGGGCTTTGGTTTATTCGTGGAATTAACCAGTATTTATGTGGAAGGTTTGATCCACATTACCGCCCTGACCAGCGATTACTACCATTTCGACCCGATCCGCCAACAACTCACGGGTGAAAATTCGGGGCGCAAATACCGCTTAGGCGATACGCTGCAAGTCACCGTGGCGCGGGTGGATTTAGACGAGCGTAAGATTGATTTTGTCCTCGCACAAAATAATGATCCACCTCGTAGCAAAAAACCCAAAGGTGCGGCAACCCAAAACACTGCTAAAAACACAGCAAAGCGTGCTGCGAAGAAAAAAGCCGCGCAAGCTGCTCCTGCTGCAACGCAACCCAGTAAAAAACGCACGGGAAATGGTTCTCGTAAAAAATCCAGTAAGAAAAAGGCTAAACAGTAATGGCAAAAAGCATTATTTGCGGCATTCATGCGGTTGAAAGTGCCGTGCGTAACGACCCCGAAAACATTGGGCAAATCTGGCTGGACAAAAACAGCCGCAATGACCGCCTGAAAAAGCTGCTGCAATTGGTGGAAGATAACGGTTTACGCATTTCCCCGATGCCTGCTGACAAACTCGACAAAATGGCGGGTAATAACCGTCATCAAGGCATTATTGCGGAATACTTCAAAAGCAAAACCTACACCGAAAACGATTTGTATGATTTGCTGGATGGCTTGGAAGAAACGCCGTTTTTGTTGGTTTTGGATGGCGTAACCGACCCGCATAACCTCGGCGCGTGTTTGCGTACTGCGGAAGGCGCGGGCGTTCACGCCGTCATTGCACCGAAAGACAATGCGGTAAGCCTGACCCCGACGGTGCGTAAAGTCGCTTCCGGCGCGGCGGAAATTGTGCCATTCATACCCGTTACCAACCTTGCGCGGACTTTAGACACCCTCAAAGAACGCGGTATTTGGTTAACGGGTACGAGCGATAAAGCCAAACAAACCCTGTACCAAGCGGATTTGAAAGGGCCAATGGCATTGGTCATGGGCGCGGAAGGTACAGGCATTCGCCGCTTGACCGAAGAACGCTGTGATTACTTGATTTCTATTCCCATGAACGGGCAAGTTTCGAGCTTGAATGTCTCGGTTGCCACTGGCGTGTGTTTATACGAAGCCTTGCGCCAGCGCAGCAAAAGTTAAGTCAACTACCGCTGATGTTGCATCACCTCCCCGCCTTGGGGAGGTTAGCTAATAGCGTCATAACGGGCGGGATTATTCGGCGGGCTTGCTGCTATCCGGCTGGTAATAGTAGTCGTATTTACTGAGGATGCTATTGGTAAATCGCCACGCTTCGTTGTACGACAAGCCGCTATTATCGGGAATAATCACTTTCACATAAAGATCATTGCCGTAACGCGCTTTCAAGGCGGCTAATTCACCATCCAAAGCATCACGCCCCACTGCATGAGCCGTGGCATCACTCGGCGGACGCAAGCGATAACCCGCTTTACCATAGGTAACTTCCGCTACCTGCTTGTTTTTGCTGGAACGCGCGGGCTTCAGCAGTTTTTGGTATTTCTCATCCAATGCCGAATAATCACCTTGCAAACTCAGTAATTTTTTCTCGCTTTCATCGACTTTGGTGCGCAAACCTGCCATTTCCGAACCCTTATTATTCAGTTCGGTTTGCAAATCGACCAAGGATTTTTCCTTCAAACTCAAACTGTCTGCTTGCGCCCGATTTTCCGCTTGTAAACGCACAACCTCGGCGGCTTGCGTTGCACCACTGCTGCGTACTTGCTCGGTTTCCGCTTGGCTTTGCAGCAACTCCATTTCCAACGAACTGACGCGCTGCTGCAAATAATCCATTTGATCTTCAAGCGTGGCATTTTCTTGCAAACGGAATTCCGCCACTTGTGCCGCTTTCTGCGCTTCTTTTTCCGCTTGTTGGGCGTGTGAAGCGGCTTCTTCAGCGGCTTGTTGCGCGTTTTCTTTGGCTTTGACGCTGTGTTGCAAATCGTCGAGTAAGTTACGGTTGTTCAACGCCATGATGACAATCACCAAGAGAAATATCTTGAGAATCACCATCATAACGTTACTGAAGGAAGACCAGAAACCTTCTTCGAGTTCTTCCGATGCCCCACTGAGGGAAGGAAAACCGCCGCTCATGTTTTATCCTTGGCATCCAAACGGAAGCCTTCACGCACGGATTCACGAATCACGCGAATATTATCGCCACTTTGCGCCATGACGGTTTGCAGATCGCCGACTGCCAATTGCAAACGTTCACCCGCTTGTAAGAAACGATTCTGCACTTGATTCACTGTTTCCGCCGCTGTGCGCAATTCGCTGACCAGTTTTGCCACATCTTGCATCAGGTTATTGCCTTCAGTTTGTTGGAAGCACGGCATAATGTACAACGAGGTTGCGTCTTCAATATTGGCGAGTAATTGCGTGCGAGCATCTTGCAAACACAAATAAAAATACGCAAAAAATACATAACAAACAATGGAAGTCACGGTGGTACTGAGTGAGTTCGACATCCCGCCGATAATATTCCACATGTTTTTCATGTTTTCCGGTGAATTCATTAAACCCGCCGCGCCCATTAATGCCACGGCTAAAGAAATAACCGTACCTAACACACCCGCCAAAATCAAAATGCTATTCACATAACGGATCAGGGTAAATTGCGACATTTGCCCCGCCACTAAAGTCGCAGCGAGTGCGGCTTGATTCACTTCCCCGTGTTGCCGCGTAATGGTTTGCACCGCATTGTAACGTTCCACAATCAAAGCAGAATCGGCAAGTGCGTAAGTTGGGCTGGCTGCATTTTCTTGTGCGCGTTTCACAAAGCGCCGCAACACGGATTGTTCACGGCTATAACTGATGAACATCAGCACCATGCGTAACAAGCCAATCAAGAAAATCGCCACCACCACGCCATTGAGGATTAAACCCAAGAGTCCGGCTTGTGTGTGGTTAAAAAACTCAAAAACAGGTTGTTGATAGAACCACAACCCTCCCCCCATCGTTGCCAGCACTAACAACATTTGCAGGAGCGTGAGGGAGTATTGCGTATTAATGTTTTTCAGCATTGGTTTCAAACCCTTTGGTAGAAGGCTGACGAGGAACAACTTCGACAATGGTTGGTGTGGCAATGTTCCGCCCCGATGATACCCCTAATTCCGCCAGCCGTCGCACGCTGGGCATAACACTGCGTTCCAGCGAACCCAATGCCTGATTGTAGGTTTCCACATTACTGCTGAGATTGCGCCCTAACTTCTCAAAGTGCTCCAAAAATGCCGCTAAACGTCGGTGAACTTCTTCGCCTAAATCACGGACTTTGTGGGCATTTTCTGCCAAAACATTTTGCCGCCAACCATAAGCCAATGTGCGTAACAATGCCATGAGTGTGGCAGGCGTGGCTAGAATAACTTTTAATTGCAAGGCATCTTGTAATAACTGATGGTCATGCTCCAACGCCGCCCCTAAAAATTGCTCACCCGGAATAAACAGCACCACGAAATCCGGCGCGTGTGCAAACTGTTCCCAATACCGCTTACTCGCCAGTAAGCGCACATGCTCGCGCACCCGTTTAGCATGACGCTGCAAATGTTGCGTGCGAACTTCTTCCTGATCAGCATCCACCGCATCCAAATACGCATCCATCGGGGCTTTCGCATCAATAATGAGGTCACGTTTGCCCGGCATTCGCACCAACATATCAGGGCGAATGGTGCGCTCTTCATTACTGCGCTGCACTTGTTCCATAAAATCGCAGTATTCGATCATGCCTGCCAATTCAGCAATGCGCCGCAAACTCAATTCGCCCCATTGCCCACGCGCACTCGGTGTACGTAATGCGCTGGCTAAACGCCCGGTTTCACGACGTAACAGATGGTGTTCGTGCATCATGCCGCGCAATTGTTCGGTAAGCATTCCCGCACTGGCGTGGCGTTCTTTTTCAATCTGGCGGATTTGTTCTTCGTTTTTGGCTAAAGCATCACGAATTGGGGCAACCAAATGCTGAATGGATAATTGTCGCTGTTCCAAATCCGCTTGGGATTCGCCTTGCGCACGCCCGAAAGTTTCGCGGGCTAACTGCAAAAAGTTTTGCGTATTTTCCTGTAAAGCACGTTGCGCCAAGGTATTGAGGTTATTTTGCAAGCGTTCGCTGTATAACTTTTCTTCGGTTTCACGCTGCAATTGCACCAAGTCCAGTTCGCGTTGTAATTGTTGTAAGCGCGACCGATACCAACGCCCAGCAGCAAACCAGCCGAATGCAAACGCTAAACCAGCGACCAAAAAAGTCATGAGAAAAACGAGGGAAGAACTGAATGAATCCATTACAAGCGCAAGCACTCCATGCCATTAAACCAAGAGTGCTTACTGTAAACGAAATGACTTTAGGCTAACCAGTTTAATATTTCTAAGGGTTGCGCAATCACACCGTCTGCTTGCCACGCTAAATGCTCATCCTGTTGGACATAACCATAAGCTGCCGCGAGGGTTTTCATACCTGCGCTGCGCCCTGCTTGAATATCACGCTCCGCATCCCCCACATACAAACAGACTTCGGGCGCAACGCCACACTGTTCTGCCGCCAATAACAATGGCTCAGGATGCGGCTTAGCAACGGCTAAGGTGTCGCCCCCAACAATGCAACGGGCGCGTTCAGCCAATGCCATGTCGCGCAACAATGGAAAAGTCAGGTATTCAGGCTTATTGGTGACAATGCCCCACGGCAATCCGGCATGTTCTAAGCGTTCAAGCAAAGGCGGCACTTGCGCAAAAAAACGGGTATGGCGGCTAATGTTCGCGATGTAATAATCCAAGAAAATACGCCGTCGCCGTTCAATGTCAGCAGTTGTTTGTTCCATGCCATAAGCAAATTCCAACATACCAATGCTGCCATGCGAAACGGTATGACGTGCTTGAGCAAGGGTATAAGGCTCACGCCCTTCACTGAGCAAGACGGCATTCAAAGCAGCAACCAAATCGGGCGCGGTATCCAGTAAAGTACCGTCTAAATCAAAAAGCACGCACTGTATCAACGTTCCCGCTCCGGTAAGGCAATGTTTAACTCTAGCACATCGTAATCCGAACCTTTTTCAAACTGCACATTGACGTGATCATCGGTAATCGCGACGTATTTACGAATCACGTCCATAATGTCACGCCGCAATTGTGGCAGGTAATCGGGGCCATTGCGATCCAAGCGTTCATGGGCGATCACGATTTGCAGGCGTTCTTTAGCGACCTTGGCACTGCTTTGCTTATTTTGTTTAAAATAATCAAACCATCCCATAGATCACCCGAATAACCGTTTGAAGAAACCCTTTTTCTCCACGTCCAAGAAGCGGTGTGGAACCGTTTCGCCTAAAAAGCGACGCACGAAATCATCATAAGCCTGACCTGCATCGCTGGTTTTATCCAAGATCACGGGCGTACCATTGTTTGACGCTTGCAACACGCTTTGTGATTCAGGAACGACCCCAATCAATGGCACAGCCAGAATTTCGAGAATGTCTTCCATGCCGAGCATTTCGCCCGCCGCCACGCGGTTTGGTGAGTAACGGGTAATCAACAAATGCTCGCGAATGGTTTCCCCTTGCTCTGCTTTCTGGGTTTTACTTTGCAATAAACCCAAAATACGATCCGAGTCACGCACTGACGACACTTCAGGATTTGTCACCACAATCGCATCATCGGCAAAATACATCGCCATCAATGCGCCGCGCTCAATACCGGCTGGTGAATCACAAATCACAAAGTCGAAATTATCTTCACGTAATTCATTAATGACACGCCCTACGCCTTCTTTGGTGAGAGCATCTTTATCGCGCGTTTGCGAGGCAGGCAGAATGAAAAGATTTTCAGTATGTTTGTCACGAATTAACGCTTGTTTCAATGATGCTTCATTATTAATGACATTCACAAAGTCATAAACAACGCGGCGTTCACACCCCATGATGAGGTCGA
Organism: Pseudomonadota bacterium; assembly: GCA_039797295.1. GTDB lineage: Bacteria > Pseudomonadota > Gammaproteobacteria > Thiotrichales > Thiotrichaceae > Thiothrix. The sequence goes on from JBDKID010000028.1 coordinate 33,140, forward strand.
GATTACGTAATCCCACATCGAAATCAATGACAGCAGTCTTATAACCACGCATTGCAAGCCCGGCGGCGAATGATGCACTGGTGGTCGTTTTACCAACTCCACCCTTGCCAGAAGTTACAACAACAATCCTGCTCAAAGGCTCCTCCTGTTCTTTATGTTCCATGAAACGGGCCTGTTACACACACCCGCAAATATTATCAGAATTTCAATTTTTTTAGCAGAAAATAAGTATTCACTTAGAACATTGGGGCTATTTTTAGTTTTTCCCCTTCCAGCCATACCATTGCTGCCTGACCTTTGAGATTCGTATCAATGTCATCCAATAAACGGTAGTTTCCTGCAATAGCAACTAATTCTGCTTCTAGTTTTTGACAGAAAATTCGCGCACTGGTATCACCTAAAATACCTGCTAAAACCCGACCGCGCAGTGAACCGTACACATGCACTGAACCACCTGCTAAAATTTCTGAACCCGCGCTGGTGTGCTGCAAAACCACAATATCACTGTCAGGACAGTACACTTGTTGCCCAGAACGCACGGGGCGATCTATTACCTCGACGCGCTTAGCAACAACGTCCTGATTCTTTTGTGCTGGACGCTCAATCCGCGTCGCCGCTGAAGGGTTTCGCCCATCACGCAAGATCGCCCAACCTGCTAGTTTAGCAGCTTCTACGCAATCTTCTGGTACATGGCGCAAACCTAATGGAATAAAACCCTGTTCGACCACCAGTTCGCGTAATGCTGTCATGTCCAAAACATTGCAATGTTCACCCAAACCTGCACAGTCCACAATGAGAGGGCTACCCTCGAATAGTTGCGGCATACTTTCGCGTTTTTGCTGTAAACCTTGCCGTGCTTTCGCTAATTGTGGCGAAACCAACTGCAAAACATTCAACAGCGTCATCTCGCCCTTTATTTCAACCGCATCACTTGACATTGCCCGCTCCTTGAAAGTTTTTCTGCTCAAATTTCTCTGAAAATCTCAACCATGTAAAGCACGATCTCATAAAACCGGCAAACTTACTAACAAACGGTAGGAGATCAGGACAAGCTAACCGCCATCGGCTAAAATGCTGCTTTTAGAATACATTATAAACTCGGTTTCAATGTCCGTACTGCAAAAAACACACCTCACATTACACCTGCCAACCAACCTACATTCACCCAGCCGTTGGGGGCAATTATACGGCTGTTCCCGTGAATGGTTGCTTGCCCAAACTGCGCAACAATTCGACGGTTTACTGTTATTAGCCGTACCAGACGTGCATACCGCCTACCAAATGGAAGCCGCCCTGCAATTTTTCGCGCCGGAAATGCCGCGTCACATTTTCCCCGACTGGGAAACCTTACCCTATGACGTGTTTTCCCCGCACGAAGACATTATTTCTGAACGTTTAAAAACGCTGGCAACCTTACAGAACCTTAAACGCGGCATTCTCATTGTGCCCGTGACCACGCTGCTGCATCGGCTTGCACCGACCAGTTATGTGCATGGTCATACTTTCATGGTATGCAAGGGTGCGCCACTCGATATTGACAAACTGCGTAAACAATTAGATGAAGCTGGTTATCGCAATGTCAGTCAGGTCATGGCGCACGGCGAATACGCTAGCCGTGGTTCGCTGGTGGATTTATTCCCAATGGGCAGCCACACGCCATACCGCATTGATTTATTCGACGACGAAATCGACTCGATTCGCACCTTTAACCCCGAAACGCAGCGTACTGAAGAGTTAGTCGAGAGCATTGAATTACTGCCAGCGCGGGAATTTCCGCTCGACGAAGCAGGGATTCGTACTTTCCGCCAGAATTACCGCTCGCAAGTCGACGGCGATTTAAACCGCAGCCGCATTTACGAAGGGGTGAGTCAGGGCAAACCGCCAGCGGGGATTGAATACTACCTGCCACTGTTTTTTGAACACACCGCCACACTGTTTGATTACCTGCCGAAAAAGACGTTATTAGTGTTGGCAGAAGGCGTGGACGCAGCGGTTAAAACCTTCTGGGAGACGGTGGAATACCGCTACGAACAGCGGCGACACGACATTGAACGCCCGTTACTTGCGCCGGAAAAATTATTCCTAACCGCAGCCATGCTAAGCAGTTGGTTGGGTGATTATCCACGGGTTGAAGTACAGCGATTTAAATTTGAAGCAGATGGGCTGAACTATCCCATTGCTGCCCTGCCCTCATTGTTGATTCATGCGCGACACGAACAGCCGTTGTTCTTGCTGACCAATTTCCTCAAGGATTTAAAAGGGCGCGTGTTATTCACCGCTGAATCAGCGGGGCGGCGCGAAGCCTTGCTGACGTTATTACGCGAATACAACATTAGCGGCGTGCAAACCGTTGAAAACTGGCAAGCATTCTTAGCTGGTAAAGCGGAAATGGCGGTCACGGTCGCGCCACTGGAAGACGGTTTCTGGCTACCCAATGCACGGCTGGCGGTGATTCCCGAAAACCTGTTGCATGGCGTACAAATTCAGCAAGCCAGACGACGCAAGAAAACCACCCGCGATGCCGATGCGATTATTCGCAACCTCACCGACCTTTCCGAAGGCGCACCCGTGGTACACGAAGAGCACGGGGTTGGGCGTTATTTGGGCTTGCAAACCGTCACCGCTGGCGGGGTTACGGCTGAGTACTTGATGATCAACTACGCCAACGATGAAAAGCTGTACGTGCCCGTTGCCGCGCTGCATTTGGTCAGTCGTTACACAGGCGCAGACCCCGAACACGCGCCCTTACACCGCCTTGGCACGGGGCAGTGGGAAAAAGCACGGAGTAAGGCAGCGGAAAAAGCCCGCGATGTCGCAGCGGAATTGCTCGATATTCATGCGCGACGCGCGGCACAACAGGGGCAAAGTTTCCCGTTTGATGACAATGATTACCGCCTGTTTGCGGGCGCATTCCCGTTTGAAGAAACGCCAGACCAAGGCTTAGCCATCGAAAACGTGATCAAGGACATGCGTTCCGCGCAGCCGATGGATCGCGTGGTGTGCGGCGATGTGGGTTTCGGCAAAACCGAAGTGGCCATGCGGGCGGCGTTTGTCGCGGCGAATGCAGGCAAGCAGGTGGCGATGATTGCGCCGACCACGCTATTGGTGCAGCAACATTTGAACAATTTCCGTGACCGCTTCGCCGATTGGCCATTCAATATCGAATCGTTATCGCGCTTTAAAACGGGCAAAGAAACCAACAAAGCCCTCGACGCGCTGGCTTCCGGCAGCATTGACATCGTGATTGGTACGCACAAACTGCTACAGGACGATGTGCAGTTCAAACAACTCGGCTTAGTCATCATCGACGAAGAACACCGTTTCGGCGTGCGCGACAAAGAGCAGATGAAAAAGCTACGCGCCAATGTCGACATGTTGACCATGACCGCCACGCCGATTCCGCGCACGCTGAATATGTCGCTGTCGGGCTTGCGCGATTTGTCGATTATTGCCACCCCGCCGACACAACGCCACGCGATTAAAACCTTTGTCTGCGAATGGAACAAAACCATTATTCAAGAAGCCTGTGCGCGGGAATTGTCACGCGGCGGGCAAGTGTATGTGCTGCATAACGAAGTCAAAACCATTGCCAATATCGCCGACGAACTCGAAGCGATGCTGCCCAATGTCAAGGTGCGTTACGCCCACGGGCAAATGCGTGAGCGCGAACTCGAAAGCATTATGCGCGATTTTTACCACCAGCGTTTCCAGATTCTGATTGCCACCACCATTATCGAAAGCGGCATCGACGTACCCACCGCGAATACTATCCTGATCAACCGTGCCGACAAACTGGGGCTAGCGCAATTGCACCAGTTACGCGGACGGGTCGGACGTTCGCACCATCGCGCTTACGCCTATTTGATTGCGCCACCCAAATCCGCGCTCACGCCGGATGCGGTCAAACGATTGGAAGCTATTGAATCACTGGAAGATTTAGGCGTGGGCTTCACCTTAGCCACACACGATTTGGAAATCCGTGGCGCGGGCGAACTCCTCGGCGAAGGGCAAAGCGGACAAATCCAAGAAATCGGTTTCAACCTTTACAACGACTTGCTCGAACGCGCCGTCAAAGCCCTCAAATCCGGCAAAGTCCCCGAACTCAAAGCCACCAACAGCCGCACCACCGTTGAACTCGGCGCACCCGCCCTGATCCCCGACGATTATTTACCCGACGTACACAGCCGCCTCATTCTCTACAAACGCATTGCCAGTGCCGAATCCCAAACCGCACTCGACGAACTGCGCGTCGAAATGATTGACCGCTTCGGCTTACTACCTGAACCCACCAAAACCCTGTTCAGCGTCACGCGGGTCAAGCTGCTGGCGCAGGAATTGGGCATCCGCAAGCTGGATATGCACGTCAAGGGCGGGCGGATTATCTTTGACGACAAGCCGAATATTGACCCAATGAAGGTGATTACCCTGATCCAGAGGCAGGATAAGTTGCGGTTTGAGGTGGAATTGCCGACGGTGGAGGAGCGGGAGGAATGGGTTATCAAGCTAATGGGGGAGATTGGGGGGTAACATCTTCCCGTTTTTTGATCGTGCAAATACCTCAAACTGTGTCTACAATGGAGAAATGTAGCCATAAATGAGATAACCGTTATGCACGTTGCTGTCCGCGAACTCAAAAACCGCTTTTCCGAATACCTGAAATATGCACAAGCAGGTGAAGAAATCATTGTCACCACCCACGGTAATCCGGTGGCACGCTTGATGCGCCTAGCACCCAACTTGCAACTTCGCGCTTCACAACCGCTAGATAAATTAGCGTGGGTACGGCGTGGGCAAGCTGGCAAAAAACTGGGGTTGCCTGCCGCGCAGCGTATCCGCTTAACCGAAGGTGCTTCGTTGAGTGATTTGTTGTTGGAAGACCGTGCATGAACATCCCCCTACTCTATCTCGATACTTCCGCGTGGCTGAAATTGTATGTGGAAGAAGACGGTTCAGAAGCAGTCCATGCAGCAGTTGAACAAGCGGAACAGACTTGCACCCACCTGATTGCCTACGCCGAATTACGTGCAGCCTTGGCAAAAGCGCAACGTATGCAACGTCTGGATGCCACCCAAAAAGCCCAACTGTTGCCCATCATCGACAACGATTGGCAAACGCTGAATGTGATTTTGCCCACTGAAATGCTGGTCAAACGAGCGGGTAATCTGGCTGATCAATTTGGCTTGCGGGGTTACGACAGCATCCATCTCGCGGCAGCGGAAGCGATTAGCCTGCAAATCATGCCGCAACCGCTGGTATTCGCCTGTTTTGACAAGCATTTGAATGAATCTGCTAAAGTACTGGGGATGACGGTCTTGAACTAGGATTTTCAGGATTAAAAAATAGATACAATGAAAAAAAGCCGCCTCCTCATCCTGCTAATCCTTCCATCCTAAAAATCCCAGTTCAGACAAAAAGCAAAATCACTGACCGGAACGAACTAACCGTACATGAGAGACATTGTTGCGGTGCCCCAAACTGTTGAGACCGTAGTCGAAGTTGACACCCCAAGCGTACATATCTTTTTCGGTGGACGACCAGTGCCACGATAAAGCTGTATTCGGAAATGCCGTCTGGTTAATCGTTGGGCTTTGGTAATTACCGCCACAAGAAGTCGCATCCGACCGCACTAGAGTTGATGTGCCAGTGCTGCAATACACTAGCGTTTGCAACTCCTCTCTTGTCGGCATCCTCCAGTCGGAATAGCCTGCGAAACTGACCCCAGAACGGAACTTGGACATGGCATCGTCCCACTTGTATTTAGCGGCGTCACCACTACATCTGTCGCCACTTTGTCCCTCAGAGCATTGCTTCCACATCAGACTGGTTTTGGTGTCGGTGACAGTGCCGTTGCTGTTGAGGGTGTAGCGTTTGTTACTTTCTGCCATTGCCGCTTTGAACGCTGGATCACGGTCACGAATATTTTTGCGCAAACCTTCCGGCACGGTGGTGTTATCGTCGATGCTGAGTTTTGCCAGTTTAGGGAAGGCGAACATACCGCCGTATTCCGCTTCGATGGTCATGGCACTATTGCCGGAGAGATCAAGCTCACCGAGGGTTGCAGTAGGCAAGGCGGATAGCGGCGCACCGCTCACCCCACTTTTTGCCAGATTCAGGCGTTCCAGTGGCAGGCTTTTCAGCCCCAAACCGGATAAATCGCTGCTCAAGGATGCGCCGCTGAGGTCGAGCTTGTTCAATTGCGTCAACGCTGCCATTGAACCGTAGTCGGACACGCTCCCGCCCGTATTTGCCAGATTCAGATGGCGCAAACCCGGCAATTTACCCCACACCGCTGCTAAACTCGAACCGCCAGACGCAAACAATCGGTTGCCCGACAAATCCAGAATTTCCAGCGACGGCATACTGCCCAACGCATTCAGCAAGGCACTCTCAGCCTTGATGCCCGCGTTGGACAAATCCAACTGACGCACTTGCGTAAATTTCGCCAACCAATCCGGCACTGTCACCACCGAATTGCCCGAAAAATTCAGCACTTCCGTTTTCACCAAACGGTCGGGGGCAATATCCAACGGAATCACATACGCCTTGCTTTCCCCCACCAACGCCATTTTCACCCCAGCATTGTGCATGATAGCGATTTCCTCACGGGTAAAATCCCCCGCCCATGCCGCACCCGCCACGCTGATGCACAATAATCCTGCCAAAAGCCAACGCCGCATCACACACTCCAATGGTCAAAAGCCGTCGTTTTGGTTGCCGCAATCAAATTACGGTAATGCTCTTCCTGATGCTTTTCCATCTGGATGTAGTCCAGCGTGAACATGGCATCGGGAGAGAAACCTCCCACCGCATCGGATTTGTCCGCCCCCGCCAATTTCACGCGGATATTCTCCGACTTCATGTAGTCCAACGTCGTTTGAAAGCGTGCTTGGTGCTGCGGGTCACTCAAAAGCAAACGCAATTGCTGTTCTTTGTACACATCATAATCCGCCACGCCCAGCACCACCGTCGAAGCCTTGTAAGGCGTATGGCGAAATTCTGCCGCCGACTCCGTACCGCTCGTGCTGCCCAATGCCACATTCGCCGGACGCTGCCCATTCCGCAACGCCGCCACAATCGCATCACCGGCAAAATCCACCAGCACTGCCTTTGCCACATCAAACACCAAACCCGCGATAAAGCGCACCGGATGCAACCGCATCAACCGCAACACATCGGCAATATCCGTCACGCCTGCCACTGCCGCCTGTGTGGGCAACAACAAACCCGCTGCCCCCGCTGCACTGTACGCCAGAAATTGCCGCCGATTGATGGAATGTATTGAATGATCGCCTGCCATGCCCCACCTCCGATTAGGAAAACTAACTACCTATTGTTTTACATGATAGGTAAGTGCAAACGAGGCGGCAATTAAAAGCGAAAATATGGGGTTGGAGAAATGTCTGACATTACCGCAAAAACTTCGCTAACCGCTCCACGGCTTGTTCGAGCCGCGCCACGTTGCAAGTGTAGGCAAAGCGCACATGGGTATCTGCTTGGTAACTGCCAAAATCAATTCCCGGTGTGAAGGTGACTCCTGTTTTGTCGAGCATTTCGCGGCACAGGGTTTGCGCATCCATACCGAAACGGGTGGCATTGGCGTAAATGTAAAACGCGCCTTGCGGGTCGGCTTGAATTTCAAAACCCAATTCGCGCAACGCTGGTAACAGAAAATCGCGGCGTTGCTGTAGCTCTTGGCGTTGTGCTTCCATAATGGCTAAGGCTTCAGGGGTAAAAGCGGCAAGTGCGGCGTATTGCGCAGGCGTGGGCGCGGCGAGGAATACATTCTGCGCGAGACGATCCAAGGTTTCGACGGCGTATTCGGGTGCTACTACCCAGCCTAAACGCCAACCTGTCATGCCGAAGTATTTGGAAAAACTATTGACTACCCAAATATTTTCCGCATCCACCGACAGCGCGGTAACATCCGGCACGCCGTAAGTCAGCCCTTGGTAAATTTCATCGACGATTAACTCTCCATCACGCTGAGTCGTAGCGGCATACAGTGCGTGTAATTCCGCCAAACTCAACACCGTTCCAGTCGGGTTGGCAGGCGTGGCAAGCAATACCGCACGGGTGGCTTGTGTCCAATATTGTGCCAAATGCGTAGGGGTTAATTGGTAAGCGGTAGCCGCGCCGACGGGAATGCCCGTAGCTTTGCCTTCAAATAAGCGCACGAAATGCCGATTGCACGGGTAGCCGGGGTCGGTCATTAACACTTCATCGCCCGGATTCAACATCGCGCCCAACACCAATTGCAATGCACCCGACGCACCGGGTGTAATCAGAATGCGTTCGGGGGCAATCGTTACCCCAAAACGGCTGGCGTAATAACCCGCAATCGCTTCACGCAAGGCTGGCAGACCGCGTGCGGCGGTGTATTTGGTTCGCCCTTGCTGCAAGGCACGAATGCCAGCCTCAACAATCGGTTGTGGTGTAGGAAAATCCGGTTCGCCAATTTCCAAATGAATAATATCTTGCCCTACGGCTTCGCGCTGACGTGCTTCCGCCAGTAATGCCATAACATGAAAGGGTTGAATATCACGCATTCGTGAGGCTGTGTTATGGGTCATGATTATTCCACGCCAGCGGCGGTACAGTTAGTTTTGAGGTAAGCACATGCCGTCGCATCGCCATTCTGGCAATCCACACCATTAGTAATACAACCGCTTAATGCTGCGTTACCTTGCAACAGCTCATTAAGCGCGGAAGTCACGGCATCGACATCGGTATCCGCAACATTTGTGTCTTTATTATCAGTCACAATCTGCTTGGCTTGTTCGCAGGATGCGTGCTGATCTTCAGGCAAGATTGTGCAATCCGGTAATTGTGCAAAAAAATCGTTGAGTTGTGCGGGATCAGTATCCAACGTAGGGGATGCTTTGGTTTGCTCGCAAAGGGTAATGGTTTCGGCATCGGGCATGGCTGAACAATCGACGCTGGCAAGGTCAGCAGCATAACTAGCGGAGGTGGTTAGCAAAAATGCCAAGCAACTAGCGATTAATTTCATGGGACACTCTCCCGTTATTATTGTGGTATGACACTCATTTTTAGATTAGTCACCACTATAGAAGCTGGGAGGCAACACTGTCTAGCAGTAAACCAGTTCAAAGCGCACAAACAAAAACAGCGAGACACTGTTTAGCGTCTCGCTGTTGAATTGGTGGGCCCAGTAGGATTCGAACCTACAACCAAGGGATTATGAGTCCCCTGCGCTAACCGTTGCGCCATAGGCCCTTTAAACGGTTCAGAGTTAGTTGGTTGGCAACTGACCCGGATCGTATTCTAAGAAGCTGCGAAGCATATCCGAACGGCTCGGATGGCGCAACTTGCGCAATGCTTTTGCTTCAATCTGGCGAATACGTTCGCGCGTGACATCAAATTGCTTACCCACTTCTTCCAAGGTATGGTCAGTATTCATATCAATACCGAAGCGCATCCGCAAGACTTTTGCTTCACGCGAAGTCAGGCTCGACAACACTTCGCGCGTGACTTCTGACAGACTGGAGGTGGTTGCGGATTCAATCGGCGACATAATATTACTGTCTTCGATGAAGTCACCCAAATGCGAGTCTTCGTCATCACCAATTGGTGTTTCCATTGAAATCGGTTCTTTGGCAATTTTCAGGACTTTGCGGATTTTATCTTCCGGCATGTCCATTGCTTCCGCCAATTCCTCCGGTGTCGCTTCACGCCCCATTTCCTGCAACAACTTACGCGAAATACGGTTGAGCTTGTTAATGGTTTCGATCATGTGTACCGGAATACGGATGGTACGTGCTTGATCCGCAATCGAACGGGTAATTGCTTGACGAATCCACCACGTTGCATAGGTCGAGAATTTGTAACCACGGCGGTATTCAAATTTATCCACCGCCTTCATCAAACCGATGTTACCTTCTTGGATCAAGTCTAAGAATTGTAGCCCACGGTTTGTATATTTTTTAGCAATGGAGATCACCAAACGCAAGTTGGCTTCCACCATTTCTTTTTTCGCACGCCGCGCTTTCGCTTCACCCACCGACATACTGCGGTTGATGTCTTTGATTTGCTGCACGCTTAAGCTGCACTCACGCTCCAGTTCTAACAACTGTTTTTGTGTTTCGTGAACCGTGAACATTAAAGCCTTGAGTTTGGTATGGTCGCCACGTTTAGTTGCGCAATAACGCCCCAACCATTCCAAATCCGTTTCGTTTTGTGGGAAGCTGTCGATAAAGTCTTGACGCGACATCCCGCCTCTTTGCACGCACAACTTCATAATGTGGCGTTCATTGTGACGAATGCGCTCTACAATCTCGTTCAGTTGTTGAGTCAATTCATCAATAATCGGTTGCGCCAAACGGAATTCCATAAACTTAACCGCAACCGCTTCACGCGCTGCCGCATACGCACCTTCATTATTGTTCAATGAAGCTGCTTTGGAAGCGTCATACAATTCACGCAATTCGTTGAACTTCAAACGCGCTTCTTCAGGATCAGGCCCGGTATCCACCGGATCAGTCGGCACTTCATCTTCGTCTTCATCAACGACGACTGCTACCACTTCATCATCGGCATCCACTTTGTCCCCGAAATCTTCATCGATTGGCAGTTGAAAAGACGCTGCAATTTCTTCATTCGGGTTGGTAAAGCCGTTAATAATGTCCGTCAAACGTACTTCTTCGGAATCAATTAAGGCAGCTTTTTCCAGTAGAACCTCTGTCGAGGCGGGGTATTGCGCCAAAGCACGCAGGATTTCATTCAGACCTTCCTCAATACGGATCGCAATCTGAATTTCACCTTCGCGCGTCAGCAACTCCACCGTGCCCATTTCGCGCATGTACATACGCACCGGGTCGGTGGTACGCCCAAAGTCGCTGTCCACACTAGCTAGTGCAGCGGCAGCTTCTTCGGCGGCTTCATCATCGGCTTGAACTGCTTCATCATTCAGCAGCAAAGAATCGGCATCCGGGGCATGTTCATACACAGTAATGCCCATGTCGTTGATCATGGCAACGATATCTTCGATCTGCTCCGGGTCAACGATGGTATCAGGAAGATGATCGTTAACCTCTGCATAGGTCAGATAGCCTTGTTCCTTGCCTCTGGCAATCAGTTCTTTCAAGCCGGACTGTTGCTGCTCTTCGTGACTCATGCCCTAAACTCTCTGGAAAAAAGGTCGGTGATTATAGCATATTTTTCTGAAATACAACCTGCCGATTACGACCGCTAAGCACCGGAATTATGCAGTTCAGACAATAAGCATAGTAAATCGTTCCGCTCTTGCGGGTTTAATCCGTTAACTTGTTCATTTTGTAATAACTGATCCAGTTGTTTCTGTTGCGCTTGCCGTTTGATCTGTGCCAAACAGTCGCAAAATTCGCGCACTAGTAAATCACTTTCTACATCATAGTTAAACTGTAAACCGTGCAAACGAGCTAACGCCGTTGCATACGGTGTATCACGGAAACGCTCCACAAGAGCTGCTGTGTGGATAGTGGGGTCAGCTTCAATGATTTCAAGTAGCATTAAGAATAAATCCACACCGGCAACTTCATAACGCGCAAACTGCTCAGGATTCCCAACATGCTCAATCAGTTGCGGAAAATTCAGCAACAACGTAATCGCATGACGCATCGGAGTACGTTTCATGCCCTGATCATTGAGGCGTTTTTCCTCCATATCCACCGTAACTGACTCGCTAACTTTGTTTTGCCCATAACTTTTGAATATGTGTTCTTGGCTGTTATCTAAATAACCGAGCCGAATTAATTCCGGCATTAATTGGCGTTTTTGCAGAATATCTGGCATTTTTGCCAATAAACTAGCCGCCTCTTTTAAGAAGCGTGTGCGGTCTTCGGTGATGTTCAACGTGTAATTCTCACGAAAACCTAATTGCGCGTTTAATCCCACAAGAAAAAACTTAGTCAAGGGTACGGCTTTAGTTAACCCTGCCTCAAAGGCCGCCTTGCCCATTTGCCGTACATAACTATCGGGGTCTTCCCCCGTCGGTAAAAACAGAAAGCGCACGTTCTTGTCATCTTGCAACTCCGGCAGGGTATTTTCCAAAGCACGCCATGCCGCTTGTTTACCCGCACGATCACCATCAAAGCAAAAAATGATTTCTGGCACAAGGCGGAATAATTTCCGCACATGCTCTGGGGTCGTTGCTGTACCCAAGGTTGCCACCGCATAAGTAATCTCATGTTGGGCAAGGGCAATCACGTCCATGTAACCTTCGACCACTAATAAGCGTTCGAGTTTGCGCGTGTGTTGCCGTGCTTCAAACAAGCCGTAAAGTTCAGAACCTTTATGAAAAATATCAGTTTCTGGCGAGTTGAGGTATTTGGGGGTTTCATTGCCCAATACACGCCCACCAAAACCCATCACCCGCCCGCGCCGATCCCGAATCGGGAACATAATACGGTCGCGAAAACGGTCATACACCCGACCCGCTTCATTACGAATTGCCATGCCACTGGCGATTAAACGTTCTTGCCCAAAAGTGGCGAACTGCCGCGTTAAACTGACCTGAGCGGGTGCAAAACCCAAGCCAAAGCGCTCAATAATCGCTTCTGACAACCCACGTTGTGTTAAATACGTGATTGCAGTATGGGCTTGTGGCAGTTGATTTTGATACCATTGACTCGCTTGTTGTAATAAATCGTATAAATTTTTGTCATGGGCTGGTGCAGAAATTTGACGTTTTGGTGCATCCCCTGTACTTTCACGGGGCACTTGCACACCAATGGTACGTGCTAACGCCTCAATTGCCTCGACGTACTCAAGATGTTCATACTCCATCAAAAATGAGATGGCTGAACCATGTACGCCACAGCCAAAACAATGGTAGAACTGTTTGTTAGGACTAACGGTGAACGATGGCGTTTTTTCACCGTGAAAAGGACAACAAGCCATGTATTCCCGACCGGCTTTTTTTAATGGCAGGCGCGTACCTATCACATCAACAATGTCGATGCGTGCCAGTAATTGGTCTATGAATTCGCGGGGAATTTTACCTGACGTATTCATCATCACTTAGGTGTCGGTTGGGATAATTAAAGCAGGTCAGTATAGATTATTTAACGCGCAGCGGCTCTTTCCATACCCGCAAAAACGCGCTAATGTGTCTAGCCCTGACTCCGTATTTTGTAACATAATAGCAACCCTTTTGTTGCCTGAGATTCCGATGAGATACACCGATTTACCCCCAGCGCAAGGGCTCTATGACCCTGGCTATGAACACGATGCTTGCGGCATGGGTTTTGTGGCGCACCTAAAAGGTGTTAAGTCACATCAGATTGTCCAACAGGCATTAAAAGTATTGACCCACATGGAACACCGTGGTGCGTGTGGTTGTGAAGAAAATACCGGTGATGGCGCAGGCATTCTGATCCAGATCCCGCATAAATTCCTCGCAACTGAATGCAAGGCAATCAATATCAAGTTGCCAGCTCCCGGACATTATGCGGTGGGCATGGTGTTTTTACCACAAGAAAGCGATGCACGCGCCGAATGTGCCGCTATCTTTGCACGCACTGTCGAAGAAGAAGGCCAAACCCTTTTAGGCTGGCGTGATGTTCCCGTTAATCCAACACCCATCGGTAAAACAGCACGCAATGCGATGCCTGCTATCCGCATGGCATTTATAGCAAAGTCGGGGGATGTAGCAGAAGGTATCGACTTTGAACGCAAACTGTACGTGATTCGTAAACGCACAGAAAACGCAGTCAAAGCAGGTGGTATTGGGCATATTTATTTCCCTAGCTTGTCGTCACGCACCATCGTTTTCAAAGGGATGCTGACCACAGAACAAGTCGGGCATTTCTACTTAGACCTCAATGATCCGCAAGTAGAAACCGCGATTGCCATGATTCACTCACGGTTCTCAACCAACACATTCCCAAGCTGGGCGCGGGCGCATCCGAATCGTTACCTGATTCATAACGGTGAAATTAACACCGTGCGTGGTAACGTCAACTGGATGAACACTCGCCAAGCGGTCATTAAAACTGACGTATTCAAAACCGATTTGGACAAACTGTTCCCAATCGTTAATCCTAATGGCAGTGACTCCGCGATGTTTGATAACACGCTGGAATTCATGTACCTGTCGGGTTATTCCCTGCCTCATGCCATGATGATGATGGTGCCCGAACCGTGGGCAAACCACGAAAGCATGAGTCCAGAGAAAAAAGCTTTCTACGAATACCATAGCTGCCTGATGGAACCGTGGGATGGCCCTGCGGCAATGGGCTTTACCGATGGTACTATCGTCGGCGCAACGCTTGACCGTAACGGTTTGCGTCCATCACGCTACTACGTCACCAACGATGACATGATCATTCTGGCATCCGAAGTCGGCGTTTTGGACGACTTGGATCAAAGCAAAGTCATTTCCAAACAACGCCTGCAACCGGGTCGTATGTTATTGGTTGACACCGCACAAGGTCGCATCGTTTCTGACGAAGAAATCAAACAGCAAATGGCTACCGCCAAACCGTATCAGGAGTGGTTGGAAAGCAATCTGATTGAATTGAACGATTTACCCGATGTACCGCATCGTACTTTGCCTGAACACGAAACCTTGGTGCAACGCCAAAAAATGTTCGGCTATACCTACGAAGACGTGCGCAAAATCCTTGTGCCAATGGCATTAACAGGGATGGAACCACTCGGTGCAATGGGTATCGACTCGCCTATCGCGGTACTGTCTAACCAAGCGCAACCCCTGTTTAACTACTTCAAACAGTTGTTTGCACAGGTAACAAACCCACCGATTGACTCGATTCGCGAAGAAATCGTTACTTCGTCGTACACCACATTGGGTTCAGAAGGCGACATTACCGCGCCAAATGCCGCGAGTTGCCAACAAATTCTGTTGAAAACGCCGATTCTGGACAACGACGAGCTGGCGAAGCTGAAACACATTCAACGTGATGGCTTTAAGTGCGTTACCCTGCCGATTACCTTCCGCGTTGCCGAGGGGGAAGCAGGTTTAGAAGCCGCCATGCAACGTTTGTTCGCCGCAGCGGATCACGAAATTGACAATGGTGCGAATTTATTAGTGCTGTCCGACCATTTGGCGGACGCGGATAACGCGCCGATTCCGTCATTGCTGGCGGTTGCTGGTTTGCATCACCATTTGATTCGCAAAGGAACGCGCACCCGCGTGAGCTTGATTTTGGAATCCGGCGAACCACGCGAAGTCCACCATTTCTGCACCCTGTTGGGCTATGGCGCACAAGCCATCAACCCGTACATGGCGTTTGAATCACTGGAAGACTTGATCCGTGAAGGCTTGTTGCCTAACCTGAAGCACGAATACGCGGTTCAAAAATACATCAAAGCCGTCACCAAAGGTGTGATCAAAGTCATGTCGAAAATAGGCATTTCCACGATTCAGTCTTACCGTGGTGCGCAAATTTTTGAAGCCTTGGGTATTAGCAGCGCGGTGGTTGATCGTTACTTCACCGCAACCGCATCGCGCATCGGTGGTATTGATTTGAATACCATTGCGAAAGAAACCTTGATGCGCCATCAAACCGCTTACGACCATCACGATGCAGAACAGCGTTCACTGCGTGCGGGTAGCGTCTTCCAATGGCGTAACGAGGAAGAAGAGCATCAATACAACCCAGCAACCATCTACACCATGCAAAAAGCGGTGCGCTTGGGCGACTACAAGCTGTATAAAGAATACAGCAAGCTGATGCACGAAGACGCGGAAACCAAGTTTAACCTGCGTAACTTATTGGAATTCAACTTTGCGGAACAAGCCATTCCATTAAGCGAAGTCGAACCTGCATCCAGCATTGTGAAACGCTTCAAATCCGGCGCGATGTCGTTCGGCTCAATCAGCCAAGAAGCGCACGAAGCAATGGCGATTGCCATGAACCGTCTGGGTGGTAAATCCAACTCTGGCGAAGGTGGCGAAGACCCTGCCCGTTACACACCGGATGCGAATGGCGACTCACGCAATAGCGCGATTAAACAAGCCGCATCAGGACGTTTCGGTGTCACCAGCTATTACTTGAACAATGCGCAAGAGCTGCAAATCAAGTTGGCACAGGGCGCGAAACCGGGTGAAGGCGGTCAATTACCGGGCAAAAAAGTGTACCCGTGGATTGCGAAAACCCGTGGTACAACACCGGGTGTAGGTTTGATTTCACCACCACCGCACCATGACATTTACTCCATCGAAGACTTGGCACAGCTCATTCATGACCTGAAAAACGCCAATAAACGCGCACGGATTAACGTCAAACTGGTATCCGAAGTCGGTGTCGGTACGATTGCTGCGGGCGTTGCTAAAGGTAAGGCGGATGTCATTTTGATCTCCGGTTACGATGGCGGTACAGGTGCTTCCCCGAAAACCAGCGTACAACATGCGGGTTTACCATGGGAATTGGGCTTGGCAGAAACTCACCAAACGCTGTTGTTAAACAACCTGCGTAGCCGTGTACGTCTGGAAACCGACGGCAAGTTAATGACCGGACGCGATGTCGCCATTGCTGCCTTGTTAGGTGCGGAAGAATTCGGCTTCGCGACCTTGCCATTGGTTGCTTTGGGTTGTGTGATGATGCGCGTTTGCCACCTCGATACTTGCCCTGTCGGTATCGCCACACAAAACCCCGAACTGCGCAAAAAATATAGCGGCGACCCGCAATACGTGGTCAACCTGCTGATGTTTATTGCTGAAGAACTGCGTGAATACATGGCGAAACTCGGCTTCCGTACCATTGATGAAATGGTTGGTCGCGTCGACAAATTGCGCCAAGAAACCGCGAAAGGTCACTGGAAAGCGGCAATGGTCGATTTGAGCAAAATCCTCTATCGCCCCGATTTGGAAGAATGCGACGGTGTTTACTGCATCCGCACTCAAGACCACGGCATTGCGCAATCTTTGGATGAGCGCGAAATCCTCAAAGTTTGCCAAACAGCCATTGCTAAAGGCACGCCAGTTACGGCTGAATTCCCGATCAAAAACATCGACCGCGTGGTTGGTACGATTACGGGCGCAGAAGTCACGCGCAAATACGGTGAAGCTGGCTTACCAGAAGACACCATTCGCTTGAAGTTCTTCGGTTCTGCGGGTCAAAGTTTCGGCGCATTCCTGCCGAAAGGCATGACACTGGAACTGGATGGCGACTCCAATGACTACATTGGTAAAGGCTTATCCGGCGGTAAAATCATCGTTTACCCACCGAAAGACGCGCAATTCGTGGCTGAGGACAACATCCTCATTGGCAACGTTGCCTTCTTCGGCGCGAGCGGCGGTGAAGCTTACATCCGTGGTGTCGCGGGTGAACGTTTCTGCGTACGTAACTCTGGCGTGAAAGTCGTTGTCGAAGGCACTGGCGACCACGGTTGTGAATACATGACTGGCGGGCGCGTCGTGGTCTTGGGCAAAGTCGGGCGTAACTTTGGCGCGGGTATGTCGGGCGGCGTGGCGTATGTCTACGACCCAACGGGCATTCTGGCAGTCAGTGGCAACACCGAAATGGTCGATTACGACCCATTAAGCGATGCCGAAGAACAAGCCGAAGTCAAAACCCTGATCGAAAAGCACCTGTTACACACAGGCAGCGTGCGGGCGCAAATGATCTTGGGCGACTGGGATACTTACGTTAAAGACTTTGTGCGTGTGATGCCGCGTGACTACGAACGGATGCTGACCGCAATTCGTTCTTTTGAAGCACAAGGGCTTTCTGGCGAAGAAGCAATGATGGCCGCTTTCGCCGCAAATAATAGCGATGCATCGCGTGTCGCTGGCAACTAAGGAGTAGATCATGGGAAAACCAAGCGGATTTCTAGAATACCAACGTGAACTACCGCCAGACCGCGCACCGTTGGAACGCATTAAAGACTGGCGCGAGTTCCACTTGCACTTTGACCGCGAAGCCGAAAGTCGCCAACAAGGCGCACGCTGCATGGAATGCGGCATTCCCTTCTGCCAAACGGGTAAAATTTTACCCGGTGGCGCGAGTGGCTGCCCAGTTCACAACCTGATTCCTGAATGGAATGACATGATTTTCCGTGGGTTGTGGAAAGAAGCCTTTGAACGTCTGCGCATGACCAATAACTTCCCAGAGTTCACTGGGCGCGTGTGCCCAGCACCGTGCGAAGGTTCTTGCACACTTGGCATCAGCGAACCGCCAGTCACGATCAAGCTGAACGAAGTCAGCATTATCGACAAGGCATTCGAGGAAGGCTGGTTAAAACCTGAACCACCGGCACAACGCACTGGCAAAAAAATTGCCGTCGTGGGTTCTGGTCCTGCGGGTTTAGCGTGTGCAGATCAGTTGAACAAGGCTGGTCATGAAGTCACCGTTTACGAACGTGCTGACCGCATTGGTGGCTTGTTGATGTACGGCATCCCTAACATGAAGTTGGACAAACAAGAAGTTGTACAACGCCGTGTTGACCTGATGGCAGCCGAAGGCGTGACGTTTGTCACCAGCGTGGAAGTGGGCAAAGATCTTTCCGCTGAACAATTGCGCACGGATTTCGATGCAGTGGTGTTGTGCGCGGGTTCTACGCAACCACGCGACCTGCCAGTTGAAGGACGGGGGCTGAAGGGCGTGCATTTTGCAATGGACTTCCTCACCGCCAATACCAAAAGCTTGTTGGATTCCGACTTAGCTGATGGCAACTACATCTCCGCTAAAGGTTTGGATGTGGTCGTGATTGGTGGTGGCGATACGGGTACGGACTGTGTGGGTACTTCGGTGCGTCACGGTTGCAAATCCGTTAGCCAATTGGAAATCATGCCACGCCTACCCGATGCGCGTGCAGTGGACAATCCGTGGCCAGAATGGCCGCGCGTACACAAAGTTGACTATGGTCAGGAAGAAGCCGCAGCAGTCTTCGGACGTGATCCACGCGATTACCTCATTTCCACCAAGAAAATCGTGGGCGATGAGCATGGTCATGTCAAAGAAGTGCACATCATTGGCGTGCGTTGGGAACAAGGTGCGGGCGGACGCATGAACCTTGTCGAAGTCAAAGGCACAGAAGAAGTCATTCCAGCACAATTAGTGTTATTGGCAATGGGCTTTACTGGTCCTGAAAAAACCTTGATCGACGCGCTGCAACTTGATACTGACCCGCGCGGTAATGTCAAAGCGGAATACGGTCAATACGCGACCAATCTACCAGGTGTTTTTGCCGCTGGTGACATGCGTCGTGGTCAAAGCTTGGTAGTATGGGCGATTAATGAAGGGCGTGAAGCTGCTCGCGAATGCGACCGTTTCTTGATGGGTAAAACTTACCTGCCTTAAAGCGGCCTTCCGTTACGCACCATCTTGCTGTGACTAAAGAAAAACCCTCACCATCCGTGGTTGAGGGTTTTTTATTGCCGACGACTAGATCAGTCTAACCACCAACAGGTACAAGATTCAAACCACGACGTTTAGTTTTAGCTTTGTGCCCAGCCGTTTTATTGTGTTCGTGTTGGTGATCATAATAACGATAGTCTGCCACTGGTTGCTGTGACTTCACCATTAAGAACCCCACCACATTCTGTTTCACCCGCCGTAATTGCTCAATCGCATTTAATAAACGCTTACGATTGATATTATCTTCATCCGCAACTAAAACCGTGGCTTGTGCCATTGAAGACAAGTACAGCGTGTCGGCAAAACCCGCTACCGGCGGAGCATCAATAATCACACTATCAAAATGCTGTGCTGCAAGGTTCAATAACTGCACCATTGCACCACTGGCAACCATTTTCACCGGATCAGCCATTAGTGTACCCGCCGTAACAATGTACAAACCTTTCACTTCACGCGAGGCTTGCGTCACACTTGCAATATCCACTTCACCCGCTAAAAAGTTACTAAGCCCTTTATGATTGGATAAACCCATTTTGAAATGAACCGTCGGTTTACGCAAATCTGCATCAATCAATAATACTTTAATGCCTTGCTGGGCTTGGCTCAGGGCTATATTCACGGCTGATGTGGATTTACCTTCCGCCGGATTAACACTGGTAATTAAGGTCACACGCGGTGCTACGCCACCGGGTAATACAAAGCGTAGATTGGCGGTAGCAACTCGATAAGCTTCGGCAAATGAAGAACCCATGTCACGCACTGCCGCCATTGCCAGACTAGCTTCCGCCATATTGCGCACATGTGGCACTGTACCCAGCACTGGTAAACCACTCAAGGCTTGCAACTCATTAACCGAAGCGACACCTTGTTTGAGTGTTTCACGTAATAATGCAGCCCCGATACCCAGCATCAAGCCCACCAATGTGCCAATCACCATGTTCAAACTTTTCTTAGGGCGAAACATATCGGTAGCAGGAGCAGCAGCATCGACGACTTTAATATTGCTAGTCGTGACATTTGAGGCAACATTCACTTCTTTCATGCGTTGCAATAAACCATCGTACAAATTACGACTGGTTTCTACATCACGTTTCAAGGCGTTATATTCAATGCCCCGATCACGTTGATCCACCAACTCTTGTTTATAATGACCCAGCTCGGTACGTAAATCGTCTTCCAGCTTTTTCGCGGCGGTAAAATCTGCTTGCATGGATTGTTTTAAACCACCCACCTCATTTTGCAGTTGACGACGTACTTCTTGAATTTGCTGATCTAAACGTTGCATATCGGGGTAAGCTGGCTTAAATAACTTAAGTTTTTCTTGGTATTCAGCTTCCAAATCAACCAAGTTTTTCTTAATACCCTCAACCACAGGATTGTTCAAAACATCTTTAACATTACCGTGTTTTTGCCCTTGCAACATTAAACTTTCGGCTTGAATACGATTGCGTTCTGCTTGACCTAATGCCGTGGATAAATCGTCCAGCTTTTTCTCTTGACTAGACTGGCTATTATTCACTTCCAAAATATCATTTTGTTTGGCGTATTCAACCAATTTAGCCTCTTGAATGGTTAAGCGACTCCGCGCTTTTTCCAATTCACTTTCTAAAAAGGTTTTTGCATAAGCATCCGTTGCCGTTTGCGTGCTAATACTATCTTTGATGTAGGCATCAATCAACGCATTGACAATATCCGCCGATAATACAGGGTCTGGGCTTTCATAAAAAATTTTAACCAAATGTGTTTTTTCAATCGGCTCAACGTATAAACCTTTAATAAAGGCTTCAATGTAATCTTTTTCTTTCGCAGCACCAGCGATGTTCTTACCGTGCTCTTTTTCACCCAATAAACCTTGCTGTAAACGGGCGAACAAACCCAGCTTGACAGGCCGTTCAAATAAACGTTGTTTCAGATTCAAGTTATTAATAACAATTTCGGCCACTTTGCGGCTTTTTAACTGCTCGTATTGCGTCCGAAAAAATGGGTCTTCTGCGCCCAAATCAGGCCCATTGGGGTTCACTGTTCCGAAATTAACAACTTGCACACCTTCTTTCTCAATCTGGATGGTTGCACCAGCCCGATAGGTCGGGGGAGTTGTCCACGTAATATACGCCGTCAATAAAATGACGCTTAACGCCGTAGCTAACAATATCCATTTTTGCCGCCATAAACGCCGCCAAATATCCTCCAAAGTCAGGACGTGTGCCGAAACTGGGGCAGTTGGTATAGCAATATAAGGTGTAACATTACTTCCGGTCTGAACAGGGCGGACAGCAGTTTTTTTATCAGTAAGGGTTAACATAACGTCTCTGTTCAAGATAAATTAATTGTCGTGATGCTTATCTTCCATCACTCATCCGTAACAACAAAGGATTAAACAGCATTCGTAGAAGTTTTTTAGATAAGCGGGCGACACGTCAGGTATTTAGCCGCCCAAACATGAAAATATTCCGCTAATCCGCCAGTACTAGCACCCTCGCAACGTAGCGCATACAAATAAAGTCTCTTCCCTCTACAAAAATAAAGTGCAGTCTTTAATTTATGAATGTAGTGATTCAACCTGACGATCAATCAAGCAATTTGCTCGCTCCTGATGCCGTGCAAAATAATATTTTTGCCTCAGCGACATTTCGTCAACTGCTTGCTGAAGCGTTTCATTTACAAGCCGTGCAATTGCACTTAAGTGATACAACAGCACCTGAAAAAGACTTAACCATACCGGCATTTTTACGCAAAAATCTACTCGGTAAACAAACGGTTATTCTCGGCGCTGGTTTTGATAAAACCGGCATTATTCCCGACTTAGCAATGGAACATTACGGGCAAATCGTAGAAAAACTGCGCGATGCTTTAGCTGCCACGCCAGTAGAATGGTTAGAAATTCGTACTACGCACCACATTCCCTGTCTGCATGACAAAGCCGATAAAGTCGAACTCAACGTTGATATTACGCCGTCTGTTGAAGCCGTGTGGAACAGCCTTTCCACCAATACGCGAAAGAATATTCGTCGCCCACTCAAACGCGGCTTCACCAGTGTGGTAGGCAAAACCCCCGCTCTGTTGGACGAATTCTACCAACTCTACCGCATGAGTTTGCACGATATTGGCAGCCTACCGCACCCCAAACGCTTTTTCAGCGATTTATTGACACAATGTTATGAGCAAATGAATATTTTCGTCGGTTATATGGATGGCATTCCCGTCGTCTCCTCGGTGAGTTTTGAAAGCCCTGATGAAATTTACGGCGCGTGGTCTGGCATTCATACTGATTACAAAAAGCACAATGTCTTTCTCGCCATGTTATGGAAAATGATCGAATATTGCGGTGAAACAGGGCGCAAAACCTACAATTTAGGACGTTCTTCGGAAGGCAGTAATCCACACCAATTCAAGCTCAAACTCGCCAATCGCGTACACAAAATTTACTACTACCGTTTAAAAATTGCGTCCAATCAAACGAGCCACTCACGGATACAAACCGCCGCTTCATGGGTGATTCGCAATACGCCGAGCGTTGTCATGGACGGTTTAGCCCGCACTTTAATGCACAAGTTTTACTAACCATTTACTAACCATTAGTAAAACCCAAAGAAAAGAAAGAAGATCAAATAAACATGAAATTATTAGAAGTTTGTACCGTCAGTAGTTCCGCCTACGCTTTAGTGTTTCAACGCGCCCACGCCCTGAACCAACGTTATCCGGGAAAGCTACAAGTCGACATTTTATGCACCCCCGGCAAAGAAGTCGCGCTAATGCGCCAACAAGGCATGAATGTCATTGAAACCACCTTGCATCGCAGCTTAAATCCGCTGCAACTGCTGCGTTCCGCATGGCATTTACAACGCGCATTACGCGGTTATGATGCGGTACACCTGCATTTTGGCGTGCCCGGCTTAGTCGGACGCGCACTCGCCTTCTTTAATCGTGACATGGTATGGATTTACCAAAGCCACGGTTACAGCATTGCCGAAAATACCAGTCCACTCGCAAAACGTGCTTATTTATGGATTGAAAAAACTCTCAAACACAGCGTGCGCTATTCCTTATTCCAATTGCGTGAAGACATGGAACTCGCACGCCAACACCGATTATTAGATGAAACACAAATGGTGTACTTAGGCAATGGTGTCGACCTCGACAAATTCAGCCCCGTAGCAACACCTGCACAGGCTATTACCGTTTTTGGCATGGTGGCACGCTTTGAACCCATCAAAAACCATGCTTTGTTACTGGCAGCAATTCAGCTATTAGCCCAAAAAACCCGTGCATTTAAAGTGCGTTTAATCGGTCAAGGGCATTTACAAAACGACATTGCACAAACCATTCAACAAGCTAATGTAGCCGATATTGTCGAAATCGTGCCCTACGACAATGACATGCCACAGTTCTATCGCAGCATTGATGTCGGCGTGCTCACCTCATTTGCGGAAGGCATCCCTCGCGCACTAATCGAACCAATGGCGTGTGGCAAACCCGTGATTTGCACCGATGTCAAAGGCAGTCGCGAAGCCATTATTGATCAACAAACAGGCTTTAAAACCCCAATTAATGACCCACAAACATTAGCCGATCACATGTTATGGCTGATTGAGCACCCTGAACAACGTCAGCAAATGGGGCAAGCCGCACGCCAACACGCCCTGCAACATTTTTCCGAAGCTCGTATTATTCAATCGTTAGGCGAACTCTACCTAGCTTGCGACCCGCATCACACCAGCGTTTTACCAATCAATTCACGGGAGAAACACGCATGATTTTCAGTGCGGATATTGAAGATTGGCAGCAATCGGTTTACGACTTTGATCGCGAAGTCAGCAATCGCGTGGTACGCAATACCCATCGTTTATTGGATATTCTGGAACGACATCGCGTTAATGGCACGTTCTTTGTGCAAGGCATGGTCGCGGAAAAGTTTCCCACACTCGTCACCAGCATCATGGAAGCGGGTCACGAATTAGCCTGCCATTCCTACAGTCACCGCTTAATTTACAACCTAACCGAAGCACAATTCCGCGAAGAAATCCGTCGTTCCGTGGGTATTTTAGAAGATATTAGCGGTAAAAAAATCTTGGGTTTTCGCGCCCCAACCTTTTCGGTACGCGATGAAATCTTGGATTGGTACTGCGATACACTCACCACAAACGGCATTATTTACGACTCATCCATTATGATTGCCCAAGTGCGTAGCGATTACGGGTTTGCAGATGATGCGATTTTACAACGCTTAAAAGCACGCGGCTTAGATAGCTACCCCATGAGCGTGGGCAATTTACTGGGTAAACGCTTGCCCGTTATGGGCGGTGGTTATTTCCGTATTTACCCGTATTGGTTTACCCGTTGGTTAGGACGTAACCTAAACCCACAAACCAGCGTGTTTTACATGCATCCGTATGAAACTGATACCGATGAATACCGCGAAGTATCAAAATTAGTACCCATTTCACGCAAAATGGCTTTCCACCAATTTGCCCGCCGTAATACCGTTACTAATAAACTGCATCGTTTATTTAATGATTATCGTTTTAACTCTTTTCAAAACATTTATTACCCTGAAACTTTATACTGATCAAGCCAAAACCGCGCGTAGCCTAATGGCAATGCACTCCACACCAATAAACGCGGCACTAAACCAGTCACTTGACAAGACTCGTTCAAAGTTTGTTGTTTTGCATGAGCATTAAAGCGTACAAAACTCACCGCAATATCCAACAGTTTCAACGGCGCGTGGCGAAAATACTTTGCGCCGTGTTCTAACATCGACTTACAAGCAATTGCATGACCCAATGCATGTTGTTGTGGCTTAGCACGAATCACTTGATCCTCACCATCATGGTAAATGCGCAAAGCTTCATTAACAAAACGCGTTTTATAACGTTCAGCAATTTTATCCCACACCACATTTTCGGGAATTAAACCTGCTACATTGGTATGCAAAAATGGGTGATCACGCAATACATCAGTGCGTTGAAACCCCCACTTTTCACCACACACGCCATAACGGTAACTCATTTCAATACTATCAGAATCTATCCAACCACCATTAAAATCAGCAGGAAAATACTTCCCAACAACCTCACCTGACAACTTCTCACATAAAACCGTTACAGCACTAAAATTCTCGCGTTCAGAAACAGGAATAGCTTGCCAATGCTGCCAAAAATGTTCTAATGCATAAGGTTTACATGAGTCATCACTGTCCAGCGTTAAAAACAATTCACCATGTGCTTGCATAATACCAGTATTATGCGCCACTTTTTTATGTTGATTGGTTTGATAATAATAACGAATTGAGAAATTAGCCACTTGTTGCCATTGCTCGACTAATTCGCGAGTATTATCTGTCGAGCCATCATCAATGATCAACCATTCAAAACGCTGAAAAGTTTGTGCACACAAACTATCATAAACACGATGTAATGTTTTCGCACGATTATAGGTCGGCGTGAAAACAGTAAAAATAGGAGCTGTTTGCTCAGTATTAGGTAATGACAATTGTTGTAATTCTGACATCATTTTTTCACTTAACATGATAAGAAGTGACGACTGGAACAGTTTTAGTCGCTAATATGACTAATAGCTTGCGATATTGTTCCACAACAGCATCCAAACTGTAGTGTTGTTTGATTTGAGCTTGGGCTTGTTGACCTAATTGCTGCCGTTCGCCAGGTGATAAAGCCAAAATTCGCGCCCACGCTGCTGCTAAACGATTAGGATTTTGCTTAGGCACAACCACGCCGGTTTTACCAATGCATTCTGCAATATCACCAACATCGGTTGCCACACAGGGCACACCCGCTGCCATTGCTTCTACTAAAAATAAGGGTAATGCTTCGCGACATGAAGAAAGTGTCGCAATATCCATAATATTCAACAAATGCTCGGTATCTCGGCGCACCCCTAATAAACGCACGACATCGCCACAACCAGATTGCGTAATTAATGTTTGAAGCTGAGGATTATTAGCATCCATACCTTCGCCAGCTAAAATAAAAAACACCTGTTCTCGGTGTTGTTTGCAAATACGTATTGCATCCAATAAATTCGGAATGTCTTTTTCAGGCACAAAACGTGTTAAGCTGCCAATAACAGCACAATCAGATGGAATACCTAATTCAACCTTTAATTGTGCTTTTTCTTCATCACCATCAACCTTTTTATTAATCGTGATACCGTTTACAATAACTTGTGCACCACTCATGTCATAATTCAATTCACGGTGACGTTCCAAACTACGGCGCGAAACATACAAGGTTGCAGCAGGCAAACACGATAACCATCGTCCCAAAGTTAATACTAAAGCATGTTGCCAACGTTCAGTTGTTGCCTTTTCCGGTGTATGATGTATACCCCATAATAAAGTTGGTTTGAATCCCGCGAATAACCATGCCAAAACTGCCACGATATTGCCATGATGCATCCAACCATGAATCACTTGTGGCTGTAAATACTTAATTAGCGACCATAATCGCCAAGGCAATAATAATAAGTGGCTTAGTTTATTAATCGCCATTTCATACACGGGAACACCAGCTTGAGCAAACTGCTCTTGTAAACCATCAGTTTGAATCAGGGATATGACAACTGGTGGATAATCGCGGCTAAAAGTAGAGCTTGTCAAATTCAATAGTGCTTTCTGTGCACCACCCACACTTAATGATGTTATGATATAAACCATTGGTTTCATGATACGACCTCTCTACGATAACGTGCCACCATTAAGCTGCGTAAAACATTTAATTGAGACCGTACATCACCAACATTTAAAGCCACAACCATCGCCACATAAACCAAAACACCAATCAATATTTTCAAGACAATGCTTAATATAGCATTCAAATTCGGCGTATAGCCCATTACTAATAACATAGTGCCTGATGCAAATACTATTTTCAATAAATCACCCCAAGGAATAATCAACTTAAAATTAGCACTTCCTAAATAATAGCCATACACAAGGCATAAAGCATAAGCCAAAATGGATGCACTAATTGCTCCCTGCAAACCGAACAGTGGAATCATGGCGAAATTCAATACTAAATTAACACCAGCTCCAACTGCTACCACTTTTACTGCATCCGTCGTGCATTTTGCCAATTGGAATGTCAGTGATACGTAAAACAAATACAAACAATGTTCTAGTACCGCCACACCAATCCAAGGTAATAATTGAATGGCAGTAGCAACAAATTCTTTACCTAATAATAGCGGCAAAAACACTTTACCAATACCAATCAAGCCAAAAATAGCAGGCACACAAACACCCATTAGAATAAGAAAATATTGCTTCAGTTTTTCTTCGGCTTGTGATTGCCCTTCTTTTTCCAATGTACGGATCACAATAGGGTACGCCGCCAAATTCAAAGAACTCGTCAACATCATAATGATTTGATGAGGCACATTATAAGAAACCGCGTATTGCCCTGCCTTACTGTATCCCGCCAATAAACCGATTAACAACCGATCTGAAGTAAAAATAATGTCTAATAAAACAAACGACAGACTTAAAGGCAAACCATATTGCAGAATTTTCTTGAGCACTACCAAATCAACTTCACGCCACGTTACTTTTAAATAACGCCAAATACCACCAGAGAATACCAAGGTAAAGAATATCCCCAATGTTACCCCACCCATTGCCCCAATCCAGTGATAACCAGACCACACCAAAATTAAACCAATGACTAAAG
The DNA here is from genome assembly GCA_039797295.1 of Pseudomonadota bacterium. GTDB lineage: Bacteria > Pseudomonadota > Gammaproteobacteria > Thiotrichales > Thiotrichaceae > Thiothrix. The sequence goes on from JBDKID010000028.1 coordinate 61,143, forward strand.
TTAGGAGTGTTCTAGCAATTTCTGTCAATAGGTACTGATTAACTTGCAAGGTAATGGAGTTGACACGTTGATAAGATTCATACAGCGCGGTGCTGGTAAACAAAATAAAGAATGAGACTGCAACCGTAGTATGCCCATTCAATAAAGCATAGCCAGTAGCACCAATACCCACAACACCAGAAATAACCACGACAGCAAAACTAATTAACTGTTGTACCGCAGTAGCAGAAACTTCTTGTGCATTCCAAAAACGCATAATGCCAACATAAAGCCAACCAAATAAGAAACCATTTAAGCTCGAAACGAATACCACAATCGTGGTGTAAACCCCATATTCCTCTGCCGTCAACCAGCGAGTATAGGCGGCAACAGAAATGAAACTTGCGAAAGCCGGAACGACCTTTGCCAATAAATAAATGAGTCCATGTTTAAGATACATTTAATATTACCTCACGCCGCTAACCAAGCATCCGCTACCTGCGCAATATTATTTTGCTGTACTGATTGCTCAGCATAGATACGCATTTGATCGCGTAAATCCGTATGCGTGTAGAGGTAATCCATCGCTTTTACGATTTCAACGACATCACCTTGTGGTACTAACAAACCATTTTTACCATGTTGAATAATTTCACGCGGCCCAGTCGGACAATCAGTGGAAATGGCGGGACAACCTAAACTCAATGCTTCAATCAACACCAGCGGATAACCTTCATAATCGCTGGTCATAATCTGAAACTCAGCACGCGCCATGTATTTATACGGATTACTATCATAACCCGTTAAAATAACTTTTTGCTCCAGACCTAATGCAATAATTAATGCCTCTAGGTTTGTACGCTCCCGCCCTTCACCCATAATCACTAATTGACAATCGTGTTGTAATTGACTTTGTGCAAATGCCTGCAATAAATAATCAAACCTTTTTTGTGTTTCTAAACGTCCAACTGCCAAAACAAAACGCCCATTTATAGCCAATGGAGCTTGTGCCAGCTTTTTAATTTTCTGAATATTAATTGGATTATAAATACAAACCACATTAGATAAACCAGCCTGTTTAACTAATAAATCATGCATTTGGCTGGAAACAGCAATAACACGTTTTACCCGTGGATAAAATAACTTGACGGCTCGCCATTCATTGCGTGTCATTTTATTGGGGTCTAAGTGCATGGAAAGCACAGCATGACGGCTAGCGATAGCACACGGCACATTAGAAGCTTCTAGGAAAGAGAAAATATGATCGAATTTTTCACGCTGAAATACCTTACGAAAATGCCAAGCACGATTCAGCATGGTTATAACCTGTCTTACTAAACTTCCTTCTTTACTGGGTAGATGCAAGTGAATGGTATTACCGGGGTAAGGACGTGCTATGTCACCGTATTCTTCAAATTTAATGACCGTTACATCGTAGTTGCGGGCATGGAACTCTTCAGCAAGGTCTGCCGCAACTTTTTCTGCTCCACCTGATGCACCCATATCTGCAATAACAATTGCAATCTTCTTTTTTTTCACAGTAACACCTTTATTTTACCTAAAAACTACCGACTTCTATTTTTAATGTACATAATTAAAATAGGTAGTGAATAAACAAACCACACATGCATACGGTCATGAATCGTTAGCGACATTTGCCCAAGCAAAACAATTGTCATTATGGACAGCATGAATAATCGTTCGGGAGAAGATAAAGACGCTGCATAATAAAAAGCGGTTATAATTACACTTAAATACAACAGTACACCAATAACTCCCTGCTCTGTTGCAATGGAAACAAAACTATTATGTGCAGTGTATTGAACATTGTACTGATTTATTATCCTTCTAAAAGACCCTAAACCATGACCAACGACCGGACTTTGCTTCCATTCTTCATACGCATAGCTCCAGATTACACTACGTTCATTTAAAGTGCCTTGGGATATTTCTTTACTGGTCGAGAATATGCGCTCAATGGTTTGCTGTGGAATAACGGTGGCAGCAACTCCTAACAAACCAACTAATGTAGCAACTGCCAATAGCTTACCAAACCAACCTGAGCGCAAAATCATTGGCCACAACCCCATTAAACCAATGACCATCGTAACAGCACCAGTACGCGAACCTGTAATCAAAATGGTAAACATGGCAAGCGGTAAATACATAATTGCTATGGCACGCAACCACCATTGTTTGGCTAATGTAAACAAATAAATAGCTAAAGGCATTGCCATTGCCAACTTAACGGCAACCTCATTCGCATCAAAATTTTTAATTTCTTGGCGAACGGTATTACCACCAATTTGATAGTCCTTTACCATTAAGTAGACTAACCATAAATCACCTAAAATAAAGGCGATGCAAAGCATTTGCAAATGCTTTTCTTCTTTAACCAATTGAAATAAAAGTAACGTTACCATCAAAACATACAAATTGGTTTTAATGGCTTGTTGATAACCCCCAACCATTTGTTCACTTTCATAAGGAATCGGCATGGCAGTCCATGTATAGGAAAAAATTACCCATCCCACGTACAATAATACAGGAATATGCAAAGCGGGGACGGCAGTCACTTCACTGCCCATCATAATCAATACAGCAGTTAAGCCAAATGCCATCAAACCTGCAATTTTCACTAACGACATGCCAGCAACTTCCACCCCACCATCGGTAGGCAAGGCGAAAACCAACATCATTAAAAAGAAAATAGCTAAACTCAGGATTATTTTCATGGGTTTGTTTCCATTAATGACAAACCTAATTGTTTGTTATTTATTGTTAATATTGCAATTATTTTGCAGCAACGGCTAACGCACTCAATCGCTCCCCTAAGTTTTGTCTAACCTTAAGTAGCAATTCAGGATTATTATCCCAATCACCTAAATTACGGGCAAACTGCTGACGCTGTTGTGTTGCAAAATTTTCTTCACCGGCTTGCTTTAGCAAATCCAAATACATGTAATCTTCAATACTGTCACGAATCCATTTCAAGCGTAGCGAGGCTATCGGCGCATTAAATCCCACCTTATCATCTTTGCCGGGATAAATTAATAAACCATCACCATTAAACCGAATGCCAGCGGGACGTTCATTGATAAAACTTGCGGCATCACTCCACACATCTAAACCTTTTGACCACGACACAGTGTCCCAATAGCCTAAACCTTTAACACCATACTGCGCTAATAACCAAGTGGGAAGTCGATAATTAATTGCCGGATAATCCAACTGCCAAACCGGTGGATAACTACCTTTTAAAGCATCAGCTTTGGCATTTAATTTTTTATAGGCATCCCAATCAAAAACCAGTGAAGTATAGACCCAAATCTCTTCACCAGCAGCTAAATGCTGACCAACGACATTTTTATGCAGGTAATCCACATCACGCCATAAGTCATAAAACTTCGGAATCCACACATCCACTGCACCGGATAAATCACCCAAACTCGGTGTTTCATTTAAAGGTGGTTCGCTGACTTGAAACTGGATTTTATGTTGAAGCTTGGTTTGGGTTTCATCAAAAAACGTCCCCCAACGCTTAGCATGAGCATAGGCTTCAGGCGTATCGGGTTCATCCACAAATGAAGGATCGGTATAACAACGATCCGCACCCGCATATTGTTCACACCATTGTGCATATTCGCGTAGAAAGCCTTGCGCTGCTTGACGATCTTTACCTAGCGGGTCACGAAACGGGTAAGTATCAGCAAACACATAGGTATAAGCGGATGCGTGTTTATCCTGCATGTAATGCCGCATGTTTTCGCTAACCGTACCTAAACCCGCAAAGCGACGATTGAAATCGGGTAAACCTTGGCTATTGGCTTCAGGGGCTGCATCCCAAAAACTTTCCGGCGACAAATGATGATCCAACAAAAAGTCATTGTACGTCCGAATAATGCGATTGTTTTCAACAGAAGTTCCCGTACGTTCAAAACCATAAACATCAGCGACACGATAACCATTTGTGCCAAACACTGTGCGTAATGGCGAACGTTCTGGCAAAGCAAAATGCCACACCGTAAGCGTCACGGGTAAAGTCTGCGGAGTCACGCCATCAGCAGTAACACTGATTGTGCCATTGTATACCCCCGGCTTAGCATCTTGCGGCACAAACACATCCACCCACACGGGCAAATTCTCATCTGCGGATAAATTCTGTGGAAAAGCGCGGTATGCATCTGGAATCCCAGCAATATCCGTTACTGGTAACAAAATATCCGGCCAAGCTTGTGGTGCGTAGGGTGAATGTGGTGAAGGTGTCGAGACATTAACATAACGCTCTCGAAATACCTGTGGTTGCTGAATGGTTTGCCCCGATGCTTGCCGTAACTCCGATACCGTGACTTGCACATTGGATAAGCTTTTCTCACCAGCACTAATAACAAACTGAAACCCTTCGTATTCATTACGTGCAGCAAAAATCGTCACCTGATCTTGCCCAACCACGGTTTCAAACGGCGCGAAGCGATCCATGACCCCAATCGCTTTGACACTTAAATCCGGTGGTGGCTGTTTGGCACACGCTACCACACCGCACAGTATACCGATGCAAATGAAAAACGACCGCCAGATGCCCAGCTTTAAAGTGCTAACCACTGTTCTGCCACTCGGTTAATGTCTAAATATTCAACGGATGCTCTGGCGTTGTGTTGTAACTGAGCATGGAAATCCACATCTAAGCAAACTCGATCAATAGCCTCCGCCAACGCACTGGTATCGTTGACTGGAACTAATAAACCATTATGCTCAGGTTGCACAATTTCGCGCGGGCCTGTTTCACAATCGGTAGCAACCACAGGACGACCTAAACCCAACGCCTCCATTAAAATCACGGGGAAGCCTTCATGTAAACTCGACAGCACCAAACATGTTGCATTGGCAATGTAAGGGTAAGGATTTTGCATAAAACCGGGCAAACGCACCTGTTGTTGTAATCCCAAATCGCGGACTCGTTGTTCTAATAATTTACGTTGTGGCCCTTCACCCAAAATAAGCAATTGGTGTGTATGACGTGTTTGTGATTGCGCATAAGCATCAATCAAACAAGCAAAATGCTTTTGTGGGCATAACCGCCCCGCCGCCACAATGTATGGTCCTTGCAGACTAATGGCTGGATGTTCTGCGGCTAACGTTTGAAGCTTCTGGAAATTCAGGGGATTGTATAAATAACGCAAGTTATTTAAAGCGAGATGCTGTTGAATAATATCCATACCCGCTTTAGAAACTGCCACCACTTGTTTTGCCTTTGGATATAACCATTTAGCAAATAACCAATCACGGCGGGTAAAAATACGTTCAGGATTACAATGATTTGCCGCAATGGTTTGACGACTGGCTAAAATAGCCGGAAAACTGGCGTGTTCCATAATACCAATAATGGTATCAAAACGTTTAACGCGAAAAATACGATGTAATTGCCATGCACGATCTAAAAAGTTAATCACTTTTGCTGGAAAACTTTCTTTAGAAGGGCAATTAATATCAATGAGTTCACCCGCATAAGGGTGACATATGCGTGAGCTATCAAATAAAATGAGCGTTACATCATGTTGTTTGGCAAACTGAAACGATAAATCCGAAACAACTTTTTCCGCCCCACCCATGCCAAGTGAATACACGACCAAAGCAATTTTTTTACGCATGGCGAGTCATAACTCCTTTTTTGCAAAACCGAACTGTGTGCGGACTTAGCGAGACAACCAGTGTCTGATATGCATCCCATAACGCCGCACTGTCTTCCAATGACGATGAACATACATTGCATCCGACACCACCAACTGCGTGCCAATATTCAATGTATGCATTCCAGAGATATTCAGTTGACCATCGGGCAAACAATGCGCCTGCACGACTTCTTGATACGCTTGCGTGGTAAGTTGCTGGATAAGATTGATATTTAAACCGCGTCCATACGTTCCTGCGCAATCTTGAGAGGGACGGAATAACTGTCCGTCTAGCTCAAAAATACGCCCTGCGGGTCTGGCACACGATGCTTGGGCAACAATGGGATTCTGTGGATGTGCCTGCCAAGATTGACTCAAGGGGCTATTCGCATGAAACAAATACAAAGTCTCATTCGGCGAACAACTATCATGCTGGCGCATACACACAAACATCCACCAACGCTGTTGGTATTCAACTATGGTGGTATCGTAGGCTTCGACATCCTGCATGAGATACTTTTCAAAGACCCAACGGTGTGGGAATTCCGCACAACGGTATAATTCAATGGAGTGATTACTAGCCGTTTCAGGAATCATGTAATACTCACCCGCGTATTGAAATACCATTGGGTAAGACAGATGGTAATCGCGTTCTAATACCCTAATCGGCTCGCTATAAGTGCCGTCAGCTAATTGCCGAATGCAAGCGATGACACCTTTGGCTTCGGCATAAACGAGTTCTTCAAAAAAAATGAACGGCGTATGGTCATGTTCCACGAGAAAAGGGTCAGCCCAAAAGCGATCAGCAGGTGGAATCAGTGTCTGGCAATGGGTTAAGCCACCCAAATCCACACCCATCGGTTTGGATACCAATCCGGCTTTACCAACCCATAAAACCCATTGTTCATGGTAGGAAATTAAGCGATACAACTTACGCTTGAAATTCAAGCCATATTGCCAGCACAACCGCCACATTAACGCGGGTGAAGGATCATTCAGTGCGTACTGTGGCTGTTTAATCAGTCTATCTGTGCGTTGTTTGGCGCAATGAAAAAAATGCTGCGCCCCCACGGATTGCAGTTCTGCAATGCGTTGTGGAACGAACTCCGCCATTTTCCACAAAGTACGCTCAACACCACGACTGACCGACATAGGATCGGTACTGGTTGTGGCGTAAAACAAGCCAACAGGTTCAGTATCTGTCACCAAAATACATTCAAGACCCGTCATTATTTCCGTTTGATCGGTCAAATACTCCTGCACAGCAACATAATGTCCATTCAAGCGGAAGGGATAACCGAACACATGCCGCCAAACCCCATATCGCGCCCATGCGACGTATTGGGGTAATGCCGCTTCGCCAGTCATATCCACCACAATGTCGACGGTTTGTTGAGCGATGAAACGCTGTAACCGCGCACTATCCTGTGTCAAGCAGGGGGTATCCCCCAACAATGGCAAAAAACTGGTTAAATTTCGCGCTTTACTGATGCAATGAAAAAGGGAGCTATCCAGCCAATGTAAACCACGCAATGCCCAATCATTAAAACGGCGTTGCCAACTACCTTTTGCCACTGGGTGGAACAAAACCGCAACCAGTTGAAGCTGTGGCATCACCAATAAACGTTGCAACATCAGGTATTCCCACGCGGAAACGTATTCACCATTAACCACGAGGACTATTTTTAATGGGGCATCCGACATCGGAGGTACTCGCTTTATAATTCTTACTTTTGGAACATAGCCCCCTGCAAGTAGGCGGCGGAGGTGGCACACAATAAGTTTAAAGACGACATGTCATTGACACCGCTAGCTATCACTTTTGTATGCAGATCACTGAGTTGTCGCGTTAGACGCTGTAAACGGGCGAGTACATCAGAATCAATGTGAATGCGTGTCACGAGTTCAGGCATTAAACGAATAAAATCCGGTTTTAGGGTTTGAACTAATTTAATAGCCTGTGGCGCATTCGGTAATTCATCAATCGCTAGCTGTACCCCCACGGCACTTAATAACTTCACGACTTTACCCAATCTTTTCGTATGATTGAGGCAATCTTGGTAACGCAGGGCAATAATGATCTGTTTAGCTGCTTGAGGATGCGCTTGCAACAACTCCAGCAGGTGTTTTAGGTCGTTTTCATTATTGAAAATCGCCTCCCCCATCGACACAAAAATCAGATAACCGGGGATTTTGCTGGCTTGGGATGTTAATTTGGCGATTACTTGCCCAACATTCCAATAATCCAAGCGAAAACGCCCATCCATATCTTTTAAGTGCTGAATTAATGTTTCATAAGTGCTCACGCGCCCATCTTGCTGGCGAAAGCAAGGCTCGGCGAATAATAAAGACGGTGTACTGGAAGCCAGTTTCATGGATTTCACAAAACCAACGCGCATCCGTGGCAAATGTGGTGGTTTAAAACCCTCACTGGGAATCACTGGTGCAGGTGCGACAGGCGGCGCAACGTTCAGCGGCTTTGGCTCGACGGGAGCGGGCGCGGGTGTAACAGCGGGTGGTACAGGTGGCAACGGCGTTGGGGCGACTGAATGTCCCGCCGCATCGGTTTCTTGCCACGGATTATTCGCTGCTTTGCCACCTCTAACGGGCGTTTCTAAGGGGCGCACATGCAACTGCGTACAACGTTGCCCTTTCAGCACAGCGGGAATAAAGCGAATTTCCGCCCGCATTACTTGCCCATCCAAAGTACGCAAGGTCGTCAATAAACGATTAGACGACTTATTGCCAAAATCCGCCGCATGACTCATGGACTCAAAAACTTTACGCTCTGCCGCTTCGACCAAACCGGTCACTGGCATGGAACGCACTTCTGCCAGCGATTCAAAGCCAAAAATCGTCACATAGGCATGATTGGCGTAGAGGTGCATCCCTTGCGCAATGTAAGCAATGGGTTCCCACGAATAATCCACCAACCAATGGCAACGCAATTCTGCAACGCCTAACAAGTGCTTGCATTGGCGAAAATCTTGCTTAACGCTGGAATAGTGCAATAAAAAGTCAATGTATTGGGAGAAATACTCCGCATCGTTAATCGGTAACGTGCAAGACTCCACGCCAACTAACCAAGTGGTCAGCCCCTGCCATTCTTGTTGTGAAATCCACACTAGCAAAGTGTCTGGCGAGTGTCGTTGTAACACCTCCAATAAAGCTCGCGAATCACCTTTGCGCGGCTGCGGACAGAACAACAAATGCGGCTTTTTTTCTGACAACACTGGGATCAGTTGCTGGATTGAGTTGAGCGACTCAACGTCTAGCAACATATTGGCACTGCGCAAAGCAGCGTCCAGTGATGCGGTGGTGGCCGCATCTTTGTCTATCACCACACAATGTATCTTCTGCTGTTTCATACCTCAGAAGATACGCATCGCGTTATAACAAACCTACATAAAGCCCGATTATCGAGTGAGACTCGTTGATGAGCTGTTGATGCTTAAAAAAATACCCGAAATCCCACCCATGCTGATGGCATTAATGCACCCTGTCACGCCTCATCCAAACCTATAAGGACTGCCATAATGAGGTGAAATCGTCGTCATCCTCTTCAACTTTTTTCTCCGCCAAGGTCGTAAAGCGAAAGTACGCAAACGCCCCCAAGCATTCATCCAATAACAATAAACGCACGCGTTCATCGCGCTCGGCTAATTCTAAGCAAATTTCATCGCCGGTTTGGAACATATAAGCCGGTAACACTAAGGCTGGATCAGGTCGCGCCCCTTCAATACTGGGCAACATTAAACCTTCACAGGGTAATTTTTGTTTGAAAGCACGATTTAGCACCTGTTTCACCGTCACCACCATCGTCTTGGTTGATAACAGTTCCACACCACAACACAAACCGCGTTTTTGCACGAACTCCAACCATTTGATCACGCCAATCATCCAGACGGCGTTTTCATTTTCCAAATCGCGTAATGCAACAATTTCACCGACTCGCGCTCCCGATTCTTCCTTGCCTTCCCAGCACAAACCGTAGCCACCGACACTACTGTTCAACAATTTCCATGCTTGAATGCGTGCGCCCGGTTCATCATCCACTTCCGTAATCGCGGCACGTTGCTCACCTTCAAATTCATCATCTTCGCGCGATAAAAACACATTAAACAACTGGTCTTCTTCTTGTTTCGCTGTCCCATCGTCTTGTTTGTAGGAATCTTTAATCACGGTTAGCACATCCGTCATGCGCGATACCATGCCGATTTTTTCCTCTTTTTTCGGAAAACGATTGAAACTGCGATGACGCACCGCCGAGAGGTGATAAATCAGACGTTTTGCCAAATTCCGGCTCAAACCTTCATGCAATAACATGGCAGGAATGCCATTTTCTTCCAATTTACGGATGTGACGATCCATTGCCGCAAGCAACGCATTTAAATTCAACACCCGCACGGTCGGCGAATGCGGTACATCGCTCGACGGCATCATTACCGCTGGTTCATCGCTATTGAGCATGGCAGCGTGGATGTAATCCCCGACAATGCCATCCGTATCGCGCGAAATTCCCACCAAATGGGTATTGAATGAAAAATAATGCACCAACCGCGTCACTTCACCTTGCCGCAAACAATAAGGTTTCGCCAAGGCCAGCAAATTGATTTGCACGTAACGTGCTTCGATAGTTGGTGCGCCCATGCTGTAACCGTCTTTCAAGCGTAGTTGATCAACGCCATTTTCCACCGCCAACAAGTACAAGTGATGGATGTCGTGCCACAGCGTTTCGCGGGTACGCACGTACACCGAATACGTCAGCAATAACGCCCGCCCCATGTAATCCAGCACACGATAAATGGCTAATTGCAGGAGTTTTTTTGCACTTTCATTGCGGGTAAGCATGTCCAGGGTTGCTACTTGGTACGAACCGGCAAACTCCAACAACAAGGATTGGGTTAACTCAAAAATTTTCTGGCTTTTTTGCGTCAATGGAAAAGCGCGGGCGACCAAATGCCGCTGGAGATTTTCTAACGCCACTTCCACCGCCGCACGCAATAATTCGCTAATGGCTAAGCGGGTTTGCGGTGGTAAGGCACGGCGGTTCAAATCCACCAAACCGTGGAACACGCGCTTAGTGGTTTCGCCGGGGTCAGCTAAAGGCAAAGCAGCCACCCATTCGCGGGCTTTGGCTTCGGTTAAAGGGATAAAACGGTGATTCGTTAACGTGGCTTCGGCTGTCGACATCGTTGGTTACATCCATTTATTATTTTAAATCAGTGTAACAGCCTGCCAGCGGGTTTGAAACAGTTACCATAAAACCTACGAAAACCTATCCAATATTATCCAGTTTGGATAGGTTGTAAAAAGCGTTGCCGTTTATCAGTCAATAACAACAGTAAAAACACCGCCGATTAGACAAATATCACGTTGTACAGCATCCTTTTGATCATGATCATCAGCCACAAAATCCGCCTTGATCCCAACAACCGGCAAGCCACCTACCTTGCGAAAGCCGCTGGCACGGCACGGTTTGCCTACAACTGGGCATTGGCAGAATGGCAAGCCCAATACGCGGCATGGAAGGATGACAACACCCAACCGAAACCTAACCAAATGAGCTTGCGCTCCAACTGGGGCAAGCCTTTAACAACTTCTTTGCCGGACGTGCGAAGTACCCACAATTCAAAAAGAAAGGCAAAAGCCGCGACAGTTTCACCCTCACCAATGACCAGTTTGCCATCGACGCTTGCTGCATCCGCATTCCTAATCTGGGGTTAGTGCGGATGCGGGAAACGTTACGCTTTTCCGGCAAAATCCTCTCTGCCACGATTTCCCGCACCGCTGACCAGTGGTTCGCCAGCATCACTGTGGATACGGATCAAAATCACCTGCCACCTGCCGAAAACCAAGGCACGGTAGGGGTGGATTTGGGCGTATCCGCACTGGCAACCCTATCAACGGGGGAAAAAGTAACCGGAGCAAAGCCGCATAAAGCCCTACTTTCTCGCCTGCAACGGCTGTCCCGCAGCCTGTCGCGCAAGGTCAAAGGCAGTGCCAACCGCCACAAGGCAAAACAGAAGTTGGCGAAACTTCATGCGCGTATCGCCAACATCCGTAAGGATGCCCTGCACAAGCTCACCACGGATTTAACCCGCCGTTTCCACACCCTCGGCATTGAAGATTTGAACGTGTCCGGCATGGTGAAAAACCGCCATTTATCCCGTGCCATCAGCGACATGGGCTTTTTCGAGTTTCGGCGGCAACTTGAATATAAGGCGGCGATGCGTGGCGGTATCGTGGTGATTGCTGACAGATTCTTTGCCAGCAGTAAGACCTGTTCAGCGTGTGGCGAA
>JBDKID010000029.1:0-53076 GCA_039797295.1 Pseudomonadota bacterium
GTTGATAGGCAGAGCGCGTAGCGCGGCGACTATCAAGTCGGGCGAGCGAAGCTCAACTCTGCTCCTATAGGGCAGACTGCGCGAGCGGTCTGCCCTATCAGTTTATTAGGCGGAAAGCTGGGATATTGGGATATACAGCCTGTGCTTGGTTTTTGCGCGATGGCTGTATAGCACCGTTCGTCCAGCATTCCGCCTAGTCTGGGTTTTTTCGTCATTTCTGCTGCCGTTTTGCCAAACACTTCATCAAGCACGCTACCGCCCTGCCGTGTCACGCGAACCAGCATGGGTTGGGGTGCGTGTTGTTATGATTGTGTTGCTGTTGGGGTGTTGCCAGAATTTGACGAATTGATCGAAACTTTATCATATCTGTGAATTAAAAAATATATTTATTGGCGTGATAATTTATTTGAGTTGGCATTAGGGCGAGCGAGGCTAATTAGGATGATTTTTCCCGTTCTAATAACGCTTGTTTGCGTTCGACACCCCAACGATAGCCGGATAATGCGCCGTTGCTGCGCACGATGCGGTGGCAGGGGATGAGTACGGCGATTTTGTTGGCGGCACAGGCACTTGCGACGGCTCGCACGGCTTGCGGTTTGCCTAGGCGTTGTGCGAGTTGGCTGTAACTGCGGGTTGTTCCGGCAGGAATGTCGCGCAGGGCTTGCCAGACTTGTTGTTGAAAGGTTGTGCCCGTGATGGCTAATGGTAACTCAACCGCTGACGTGGGATTTTCAATGGTAGTAATCACTTGCACTAACCATTGTTGCGCTTGTGCATCGTCGCTATGTGGTTCAGCTTGTGGGAAATGGTGGCGTAATTCTGCCAGCAATGCGGTTTCATTATCCGCTAGGGCAATGCTGCAAATGCCGTCTGCATTGCGTGCTAATAGGATGTGACCTAAATCGCAAGTGGCGATGTTGTAATAAAGCATTTGCTTAATTTCCTTCAAAATAATCGGTGTCGACTTTTTTGACTTCGTAGTGATCCACCACCGATACGCCGACGTTGTATTCGACCATTAAAGCCGCGAGTTTTTCGCCGTCGATGAGGATAATGCGCGTGTCGATAATGCGGGCGTATTCTTTGGCTTCGCGGCTGAAATTCGAGGTGGTGATGAATACGCCTTTTTTGGCGCGTTGTCCTTGCAGTGCGCCAGCGAATTTTTGAATGTCGGGGCGACCGACGGTGGCTTCCCAGCGTTTGGCTTGCAGGTAAATCACGTCTAAGCCTAAACGGTCTTCGTTAATAATGCCGTCGATACCGCCGTCGCCGCTTTTGCCAATGGCGCGTCCTGCGTCTTGCCGATTGCCGCCGTAACCCATTTTGACCAGCAAATCGACCACGAGTCTTTCAAAGAAGGTGGGGGAGGCTTCTTTGACGGTTTCGAGCACTTCTTGTTCGAGATTTTGGCGCAATAAGCGGTAAGCCGAGGCGAGTATGTCTTCGGGCGTGTCGTCGAAAATCACATCCGAATCCATGTCGAGCAGTTGTCCCGTATCGCGCCCGTTGTCGGCTTTTATGGCGCGGCGACGGTTTTTGAAGTCCTGAAATTCGGGGAATTGTGCCAAGGTAGTGAGGCGAATGTGCAGCGGGTTTTGTTGGAGTAATTGCCGTCCGCGTTCGGTAATGACGAAATGCCCACGTTGCGGCGAATGCAGCGCACCCGCTTGTTTGAGGTAGGAACGCGCCCAACCCACGCGATTACTGAACACGGTTTGTGCGCCACTGGGTAACATGGCGGTGCGTTCGCTGTCGGTGAGGCGATATTGATTGGCGAGGATGTCAACCGCCGTGCGCAAGGGGTGAGTTTGCCCATCAACCGCGAGTTGCAGCAGCGGGCGCATAAGCGTTTGGTAATCGGGTATTGGCATGGTGTGCTGAAGTCTGGTGTTTCGTCTGGCAAAGCATAGTCCACTCGCTGATCAGATTGCGCGGCAAACCCCGTCCTTCAGGTCGGGGAGGAGTGCTTGGTGGCAAAGCCGCCCTATGTTTGGGGTGTTAATGGTGTTTGCTGCTGTTCAATGTATTGGCGAATGGCAGAAATAGGCGCACCACCACAGCTACCCGCAAAATAACTAGGCGACCATAAAGCACCAGCCCAGAGTTTCCTATGGATGTTGGGGTAATTTTTCTTACGTATCACTCGGCTAGAAACACCCTTCAAGCTGTTCACCAAGGCGGATACTGCCACTTTTGGCGGGTAATGCACCAGCAAATGCACATGGTCATCTTCCCCATCGAACTCCATCAGTTCAGCTTCAAAGTCAGTACACACGCTGGCAAAAATACCGCGCAAGTCATCCAATATGGCTTTGGTAAACACATCTCTGCGGTATTTTGTTACAAAGACCAAGTGAACATGTAACCTGAAAACACAGTGTCTTCCCTGTCTAATATCGTTGTCATTACTCATAGACCAAACTATAATACAGGTATGCAACGACGACAAGTCTTCAAATATGAACTCATGCCTAACGGTGAAACACAGCGTCAACTGCGCCGTTTTGCGGGGTCATGCCGTTTCGTGTACAACAAGGCGTTAGCGTTGCAACAAGTCAACCATGAGGCGGGTAAAAAGTTCATCGGTTACGTGGCAATGGCGAAACACTTGACGGCATGGCGCAATGGGGAAGAAACCCCGTGGCTAAAAGATACTCCTGTTCATCCTCTGCAACATGCTCTTAAAGACCTCGACAAAGCTTATCAAAACTTCTTTGCCAAACGTGCTGATTTCCCGCGTTTCAAGCGCAAAGGCAGCGGTAACAGTTTCCGCTACCCCGACCCCAAACAAATCAAGCTCGACCAAGGTAATAGACGGATTTTCCTACCAAAATTAGGTTGGATACGCTACCGCAACAGCCGCGACGTGTTGGGGGAATTACGCAATGTCACCGTGTCTGGCAAAAACGGTAAAAAGCCACGACCACGATCAGCCAAAACCACGCGCTCGTGTTCGTCGAAGACTTGCAGGTACGGAATATGTCCAAGTCAGCGGCAGGCACGGTAGAAAACCCCGCTAAGAACGTTGCCCAAAAGTCTGGCTTAAACAAAGCGATTCTCGATCAAGGTTGGGGTGAATTTCGTCGGCAACTCGACTACAAACTGGCATGGAACGGCGGAATACTATTTGCCGTGCCGCCGCACCACACCAGCCAAACCTGCCCGTGTTGCGGTCACGTCTCCAAAGATAACCGCCAGACTCAAGCCCGTTTTGCTTGCGTGGAATGCGGCTACGAAAACCACGCCGATGTGGTCGGCGCAATCAATGTGTTAGAGCGGGGACACCGCTTGTTAGCTTGTGGAGATGGCGCGTTAAGTGCCTCGATGAAGCAAGAACCCACCGAAGGGGTGAAGCCTCACGGCTTCGCTCCCGTAGGAATCCCCATTCGACGACTGTATCAAAAGGTAAAGTAATGAAGTTGCTGCGCATTGTTTGGATAATGCTGTGCTTAAACCTGCTGTTATTGGGTCATGCAGGGGCGGCAGAAACGTTAAAGGTTGGGGTGAAGTTGTCCGAACCGTGGGTGATGTATGACGAAAAATCACCACCCGCGCAACGTCAACCCACGGGTTTTAGCATTGATTTGTGGAACGCGATTGCCAAAGAGCTGGGTACGCAAACCGAATGGGTTTATTTTGATTCCATGCCGAATTTGATTAAGGCGGCGCAGAATAATCAAGTGGATGCGGGTATTTCAGCGATTACCGTCACGCGGGAGCGGGAAGCTCAAGTGGACTTTTCCAATTCGATGTATGAGTTGGGGTTGCAGATTATGGTTGCGGCGGATTCCTCGCCTAATCCCTTGTTAGTGGCATTTGATGAAATGCGTAAGTTAATGAGCTGGAAGGTTTTACTGACCTTATGCGGTTTGGTTATTATTTTTGCGCATGTACGCTGGTTGGTGGATAAGCCCGTTGCCACGGATGAAGAGGCTTCGTTCGCGCCGGATTATCGGCATGGGATTGGGCAAGCCGCGTGGTGGGCAGCGACCATGTTTATTACGTGGGATACGCCGCCGCGTCGTGGTTTGGCACGATTGGTGGATTTGGTGTGGTTTTTAATGGGATTTTTGTCGTTGGGGATTCTCAGTTCGGTGATTACTGCCGCGCTGACCGCACAAAACATTACCAGTAACATCCAAAGCGTGAATGATTTGTTCGATAAACGTGTGGCGGCGGTGGCAACCGATGCACCGAGTGAATACTTGCAAAAGCTGGGGATTAATCCCGTTCCGGTGGCGAATCTGGCTGAAGGTATCCAGAAAGTGGCGAATGGAGAAGTTGATGCCTTGGTTCACGATGGGCCGCGTTTGGTGTATTTAGCGGATGCGTACAATAAGGATGCTGAGCCGAGTAAAGCGGTAATGGTTTTGCCAGCGAGTTTTAATCCGCAAATTTATGGGATTGCGTTTCCGACCAAAAGCCATTGGATTGAGCCAGTGAACGAAGCGTTGTTGAAACTGCGTGAAGCCAAAGGCTCGACGGAAAGTGTCCATCAGGCTTTGCGTAAACAGTGGTTGTCGGAGTAAAGGAATGTCATGCTAACGTATTTATTGCGCCGTGTATTGCTGATGATCCCCACTTTGCTGGGGATTACGCTGGTGGTATTTGCCGTGATGGTCATGTCCCCCGGTGGTTTGACTGCGCAATCGTTAATCGACGGTAATATGAAACCGCAGGAAAAAGCCGCACTCGAAGCTTATTACAATAAGCGTTACGGCTTGGATCAACCCGCACCGTTGCAATACTTACGTTGGCTGAACAATGTGTCGCCGATTGGCTTTGAACAAGATGCGCAAGGCCATTACACGCAGTTTTCTTTTACCAAAGGCATGGATTTGGGCGAAAGCTTCCGTTACGGGCGCAAAGTTTCCGACATTCTCGCCGAACGCATTCCCATTACCTTGTTGTTGAATCTCATCACCATTCCGCTGATTTATGTGATTGCGATTGTGGTGGGGGTGAAGGCAGCGACGGATCGTGGCGGGCGATTTGACATGCTCTCGAATGTGTCGATGCTGGCATTGTGGTCGATTCCCACCATGTTAGCAGGCGTGTTATTGCTGGGTTTTTTCGCGAATACGCAATATTGGCAATGGTTTCCGACCGCTGGTCTGAGTAGCCGCGCCGCGCAAGACATGCCGTTTTTGCCGCACATTGTGAATGGGCAATGGGTAACGGGCTTTTTGCTGGATCGGGTTTGGCATTTGGTATTGCCTGTCATTTGTTTGTCTTACGCGGGTTTTGCGGGTTTGGCGAAACTGACTCGCGCTTCGGTGCTGGAAAATCTCCAAGCCGATTATGCACGAACGGCGCGGGCGAAAGGTTTGGCAGAAGATGAAGTGTTGTGGAAGCATGTGTTTCGTAACAGTTTATTGCCCTTGATTACGGTGTCTGCCAGCTTGTTGCCGAGTTTGTTAGGCGGTTCGGTGGTGGTGGAAAGTATCTTTAGTATCAATGGTATGGGGCAGTTGGCAGTGGATGCAGTAAAAGGGCGTGATCGTGAATTGCTGCTGTCGATTACTTGGATTAGCGGCGTATTAACCTTGATTGGGTATTTGATTGCGGATTTTTGTTACACCTTGGCTGATCCACGGGTGACGTATGACTAACACGAGCTTGTGGCGGAAAACCTTGGACGGTGCTGGGGTGAAACTCAGTCTGGTGTGGCTGGGTTTGCTCATTTTTGCGGGGGTATTCGCGCCGTTTTTGGCAAATTCCATGCCGTTAATAATGCACAAAGGTGGCGAGTTATCTTTCCCTGTGTTGCGTTACCTGAGTGTTGAAGACCTCGTGGTGTTCAGCATGTTTGCTTTAGCCATTGCCGTGCTGTTGTTACCGCTGACTTCGGCGAAACGTTGGTTGGTGTGGATGGTGGGGACGCTGGTTTTAGGTTCTGCCGCCGCATTATGGTGGAAAAGCCCGCAAGTAATGGTGTATGAAACCTTTCGCGAAGCCGCTTACACGCAAGTCGATTGGCGCGTGATGCCGCCGATTCCCTACGCCCCAACCGATTATTTACGCGATTACCCCGAACACAGTTTGGAAGCTCCGCTGACTTCCCCGCCTGAACAACAGCGTCAACATTGGATGGGCACGGAAGAAAACGGCGCGGATGTGTTGAGTCGCATGATCCAAGCTTCGCGCATTGCCCTGAGCATTGGCTTAATTGCCACGGGAATTGGCTTGATTATTGGCATTATTCTCGGTGGCATCATGGGCTATTTCGGCGGTTGGGTCGACATGCTGGGAATGCGTTTGGTGGAAATTTTTGAAGCGATTCCGACCTTATTCCTGTTGCTTACCTTTGTGGCATTTTTCGGGCGCAGTTTGTACCTAATGATGGTGATTATTGGCATTACCAGTTGGTCGGGTTACGCGCGTTATGTGCGGGCGGAATTTTTGAAGCTGCGCAAACAAGATTATGTGCAAGCGGCGATTGCCAGTGGTTTGCCATTGTCGTCGATCTTATTCCGCCACATGCTGCCGAATGGGGTCGCGCCGTTATTGGTGTCGGTGAGTTTTGGCGTGGCATCGGCGATTTTAGCCGAAACCACCTTGAGCTTTTTGGGACTCGGTTTGGTCGGTGAACCGTCATGGGGGCAAATGTTGGATCAAGCGGTGAAATCGTCGACCTTCAACTGGTGGATGGCGGTATTTCCGGGGGGCGCGATTTTCCTCACCGTATTTGCTTATAACCTAGTTGGTGAAGCGTTCCGCGATGCGATTGACCCGAAACTGGCTCGCGGGGGAAAAGCATGACGTTGTTACAAGTCCAACACTTACACACCTATTTGCACAGCCAAGGGCAAATCGTCAAAGCGGTGGAAGATGTCAGTTTCAGCATTGGCAAAGGCGAAACGTTTTGTTTGGTGGGCGAATCCGGCAGTGGCAAATCCATTACCGCGCTGTCAGTGATGCGTTTATTACCACAAGGGATTGCCGAACATCCACGAGGGGAAATCCTGTGGAATGGGCAAAACCTCTTAACGTGCAGCGAAGACGAATTGCGCCAATTACGCGGCGCACAAATCGCCATGATTTTCCAAGAACCCATGACCTCGTTGAATCCGGTGTTTACCATTGGCGAGCAAATCATGGAAAGCTTGCAATTGCACCATCCCGACATGAGCGAAGCCGATGCGCAAACACGGGCATTACAAGCTTTGCAACAAGTACAAATTCCGCAAGCGGCAGAACGCTTTAACGATTACCCGCATCAATTGTCGGGCGGGCAACGCCAGCGCGTGATGATTGCGATGGCATTGGCGTGCGAACCAGAATTACTGATTGCCGACGAACCGACCACCGCGCTGGATGTGACGGTGCAAGCCGAAATCTTGCGCTTAATGCAGCAACTGCAACGCGAAACGGGCATGAGTATGCTGTTCATTACCCACGATTTAGGGGTGGTGGCGCAAATGGCGCACCAAGTTGGCGTGATGCAGCACGGGCGTTTGGTGGAAGTGGGCAAAACTGCGCAAGTATTAAGCCAACCGCAACACCCTTACACCCAGCAATTACTCGCCGCTTTGCCAGAAAATCTGCAAAAACCCACCAGCAATCCGCATCCAAACTCCTCTTCACCATCGTCTTTGCCGCTTACCGAACCTTTGCTTGCCATTCGTGACTTGAATGTGTGGTTTCCGATTAAAAAGGGGATTTTGCGCCGCACGGTGGATCATATCCGCGCGGTGGATGGCGTATCGCTCGACATTCCGCGTGGGCAAATTGTGGCATTGGTCGGGGAATCCGGCTGCGGTAAAACCACGTTAGGGCGGGCAGTCTTGCAATTGGAACGCCCGACTTCCGGCAGTATTCGCTTGCATCATCAGGAATTGACGGGATTATCGGCACGTGAATTGCGTCCGTTACGTCCGAAAATGCAGATTGTTTTTCAAGATCCGCAGTCGTCTTTAAACCCGCGTTTGTTGGTGGCAACCACGTTGATTGAACCCATGCGTGTCCACGGTATTGGGCAGTCGGAAGCAGAGCGCGTGGAATTAGCAGCGCAAGTATTAGATAGCGTGCAATTAAAACGCGAGCATTTGTGGCGTTATCCGCATGAATTTTCCGGTGGGCAACGCCAGCGCATTGGTTTAGCACGCGCGTTAGTGTTAAACCCTGAATTCATGGTTTGTGATGAAATTACCAGCGCGTTGGATGTGTCCGTGCAAGCTGAAATCCTGCAATTGCTGCTGAAGATCCGTGCTGAACGCGATTTAACTTTGTTATTTATTACGCATAATATTGGCGTGGTCGAGTATTTAAGCGACCAAACCGTTGTTATGTATCAAGGTAAGGTGGTGGAGCAGGGAGACACCGCTACGATTTGTGGAACTCCCCAGCACCCGTATACCCAAAAACTGCTAGCGGCTGTACCAAGGCTCACAAGCTAGTTTAGTTGATAAAAATTAATTGTTTAGCAGTCACGCCAGAAGAAAGTTCCGCAATCTTGACACCAGAATTTTTTCTGGGTCGTTGTCAGTTTTTTGTACCACGGGCGGCGTACTGGCATGGCGTAGCTGCTACGGCAGGATGGGCAACAAACGTGACTTTCTTTTAGCCAATCGTATTTGTGCAGGTGGGTCACGGGTTGAAGTTGTGATGTGGTTTGGGTGTGAGAATGAGAGTGTAACATAGCCATTAGCCCCGACTTTCAGTAGACAAGTCAGGTTAATATAGACCTACACAGCAAATGTGCTAATAGAAATTTTGTATGATTATTTTGCGCAAAATTTATTTTAATTTTCTTCTTGCCATAAATAACGTCCGACAGCGAGCCACGCGCCGATAATACCTAACATACTGCTGGCTAATAATATTTCAATTGTCATGACGACATCGAGACCGTGTAGGGTGAAAGTACTGCCATACAGTTTTGCTAATTGGTTGACGGGTGCGACGAGGAACAATAAAGCGACATGAACAATAACTAAGCTTAATATCCCGCCAAACAAGCCAAACCAAATGCCGCCATAAATGAACGGGCGACGAATGTAAGTGTTGGTTGCACCAATCAGGCGCGTGACACGAATTTCATCTTTGCGGTTTTCAATGTCGAGCCGAATGGTATTACCCACGACAAGCAAGACGGTGAGTCCGAGTAAGATGGAAACCACCAACACAATGCGTTCGGCAATGCCCAAAATAGCGCGTAAACGTTGTACCCATTCCACATCAATTTGCACATCATCCACTTCTGGGTACGACTTTAGTTTGCTGGAAAAAGCGTTCACATCCATTTCCACGTCACCCAGCAAGTCCAATTTCGGGGTAATAATCAAGACATGTGGGAGTGGGTTTTCATCCAAGGTTTTGAGGGTTTCCGCGAATCCGGTGATTTTGCGAAAGTCGGCGAGGGCTTCATCGCGCGTCACGACCCGCACTTTATCGACTTCGGGTAGTTCGGACATTAATTCAGCGCGGTCTTTGGCTTGTTGCTCCGTCACCGTTTGCTTTAAAAACAGCGTAATAGTGGGAACTTCGCGTTTGTCATCCGTGAGGGTTTGCAAATTTTTCAGCAGTAAATGCAAACTGGTGGGTAAGGAAAGCGCGATAGCAATTGCCGCGAGGGTAATCCACGTTGATAACGGGTTAAACCATAAGCGTTCCATGCTGAATTGTACGGCATGAAATTGCTGATTCAGCCATGCACCCAGTGGACTTGCTCTAGCGGTGGCATTGCGTTTAGCGGGAGCTTTTTTCGGGGCTTGAGTCGGCATTAGTCAACCTTCTGTAGCACAATGGTGCGCTTTTTCATGCGTTCGACGAGTGTGTGGTCGTGGCTGGCAATCATGACTGTAGCACCCAATTCGTTGAATTGTGCAAAGGTAAACATAATGTCTTGCGCAAGTTCGGGGTCAAGGTTGCCGGTGGGTTCATCAGCGAGAATGATGGTGGGCTTATTGACCATTGCGCGGGCAATGCCCACACGCTGTTTTTCACCAGCGGATAACATGAGCGGGAAAATCTTTTCTTTACCCAACAAGCCAACTTTATCCAGTGCAGCTTGCACCCGCCGCCGAATATCGTTATGCCCCATGCCAGAAATCAACAGAGGCAGAGCAATATTGTCAAACACGCTACGGTCGTATAACAGGTGTGGGTCTTGGAAAATGAACCCAATACGGCGGCGGTAGTTGGGTATTTGAATTTTGCTCATTTTCGCGAGGGAATGCCCGCCCACCACGACTTCCCCACGACTCGGCCGTTCGAGCATGGCGACCAATTTGAGCAGGGTGCTTTTACCCGCACCGGAATGCCCGGTAATGAACACCATTTCCCCAGATTCTAACGTCAAATTGACGTTATAGAGTGCGAGTTGCCCCGTGGGGTATTTTTTGCTGACCTGTTTAAACTCGATCATGTCATGGTTTTACGTTTTATCACCTGCTAACAAGGCACTGGTGAATTCATAGGCATCAAACTCTTGTAGGTCATCAATGCGTTCACCCACGCCAATGAAGCGTACTGGAATTTTGAGTTGTTCGGCGATAGCAAACAGAATGCCGCCTTTTGCTGTACCGTCTAGTTTCGTGACGGTAATGCCGGTCAAACCTAATGCTTCGTTGAATTGTTTTGCTTGCACCAGCGCGTTTTGCCCTATGCTGGCATCAACAATCAGCATAATTTCGTGCGGTGCAGAAACATCGAACTTTTGTATCACACGTTTGACCTTTTTTAACTCATCCATCAGATTGGTTTGCGTGTGCAGACGACCAGCGGTATCCGCCAGCAAAATATCAATCTTACGTGCTTTCGCGGCTTGGATGGCATCGTAAATCACGGATGCCGAATCCGCGCCGCTGCCTTGCGCGATCACTGGAATCTGATTGCGTTCGCCCCAAATGGTGAGCTGTTCGACCGCTGCCGCGCGGAAGGTATCGCCTGCCGCTAACATCACGGATTTGCCATCTTGCTGGAATTTTTTGGCTAATTTACCAATGGTGGTGGTTTTGCCCGCGCCATTAATCCCCACCATTAAAATCACGTAGGGTGCGTGTGAGGTGTCAATTTCCAACGGTTGTGCCGCTGGGCGCAAAATGCGGTGCATTTTATTGTAAAGGGCTTGCATCAGCGCGTCTAAGTCCGCTAATTCATTACGGCTTACGCGGCTGGTCAAGTCACTCATGATGGTGCGCGTGGCTTCAACCCCGACATCGGCGGTCAGCAAGCGCGTTTCGAGTTCTTCCAATACTTCGTCATCGACTTTCTTTTTGCCTTTGACCAAGGTTTCCATACCGTCGGTTAAGGCGGTACTGGTTTTGGATAAGCCACGTTTCAGGCGGGCGAATAAGCCTTCCTTAACCGGTGGCGGTGCGGGTGGCACTGGCACAGCGGCAATCGTGGGTAGCTGTGTTGATTGGGGTGTCGCAACCGATTCAACCGGTGCAGAAGGGGCAACGGCTGGCGCAGCCGCTGGTGGAGCGGGTGTATTAGCTACGTCCTGCTTTTTTTTCTTTCCGAATAATCCAAACATCGTACAATGAACCGCCCAAGCGTTAAGTGCTCTATCAGGTGAAAGATGCAAAGAATACTAACATTTACCGACAAAATCCGTAACACCAGAACAATTTTAGTCGCGTCCTGCCTGTTGTGCAGTGTTTTTGCCGCACCTTTACAAGCCATTGAGCGTGTGAAGGTGGATATTCCCGTACACGAATACCAGTTAGCTAATGGCATGAAAGTGCTGGTAAAACAGGATAAACGTGCGCCGATTGCCGTGGTGCAGTTGTGGTATAAAGTTGGTTCGAGTTATGAGCAAAATGGCTCAACGGGGATTTCCCACGTTGTTGAACACATGATGTTCAAAGGAACGCAAAAATACCCAACCGGCGAATTTAACCGCATCATTGCCGAAAATGGTGCAGAAGATAATGCCTTTACTGCGCAAGATTACACCGCTTACTACCAAATCATTGCCGCAGACCGTTTAGACGTCGCGTTCGATTTGGAATCGGATCGCGTGCGTAACCTGACTTTGCCACCGCTAGAGTTCAAAAAAGAAATCGAAGTCATTAAGGAAGAACGGCGCTGGCGCACTGAGGATAAACCCATCGCGTTATTGCGTGAGCAGTTTGAAGCCACGGCATTTATGAATAGCCCGTATCACAATCCCATCATTGGTTGGATGGCGGATTTGGATGCCATGAAAGTGGAAGATTTACGCGCTTGGTACGAACGTTGGTACGCGCCGAATAACGCTACCTTGGTCGTGGTCGGCGATGTTGAACCTGATAAAGTCTTGGAACTGGCGAAAAAGTATTACGAGCCACTCAAACCAACGGCTAATATCCCACCGCCGAAACCACAGACCGAAGTCGAACAAAAAGGCTTGCGTTATGTGAAAGTGAAAGCTCCGGCAGAACTGCCTTACATTATGCTGGGTTACAAAGTGCCCAATATGTTGAGTGTCAAGGAAAAATGGCAACCTTACGCGCTGGAAATGTTGGCGAGTATTTTGGACGGTGGCAACAGTTCACGATTGGCGAAAAGCTTGATTCGTGGCAAAGAAATCGCCTCCGAAGCCAGTGCCAGTTACAGTGGTTATGGACGCTTACCCGATTTATTCGTCTTAGGCGGGATGCCAGCACAAGGGCAGAAACTTGAAACCGTGAAAGCGGCTTTGCTCGAACAAGTCGACAAGCTGAAAAATGAACCCGTAACTGCGGATGAATTGGCGCGTGTTAAAGCGCAAGTGATTGCGGGTGAAATTTACGAGCGCGATTCCCAGCAACAACAAGCCAGTTTATTGGGTTCGTTGGAATCGGTGGGCTTGGGTTACAAACTCGCGGATGAATATGTGGATAATATTCTGGCGGTGACACCCGAACAAATTCAGGCAGTGGCGAAGCAATATTTGGTGGAAGATCACCTCACCATTGCGGAGCTTGATCCGCAACCCATTGATCCGAATAAGCCGAAAAACGAGCCGCGTTTTGTGAGATAAGCACTATGTTGAATAAACGACAATTTAGCCTGCTCAGCCTGTTGGTGCTGTGCCTGTGTTACTTCAGTTCCTTGGCATCCGCTGCGCCCAAAATCGAAAACTGGACAACCAGTAATGGGTTGCGGGTGTATTACGTTCACGCGCCCGAATTACCCATGATGGATTTGCGCTTGGTCTTCGATGCTGGTAGTGCGCGGGATGGCAAACAAAGCGGTTTAGCCATGTTAAGCAATGACATGTTGGACAAAGGTGCAGCAGGTTTAAGCGAAGATCAATTGGCGGAACAGTTTGAATCCATTGGTGCAGTGTTGTCTTCCGGCACATCCAAAGACACGGGGTGGGTCGGTTTGCGCACCATTACCCTGCCAAAAGAGCAGCAGGCTGCATTAGACTTGTGGTTGAAAGTGCTGAAAACGCCGGATTTTCCGCAAAAAGATTTCGAGCGTGTACAAAAACTGACATTGGTTGGTTTGCAGGCGGAAAAGCAAGACCCCGAAAGCATTGCCAGTAAAGCGTTTTACCAAGCGTTATACGGTGATCACCCTTACGGGCAGCCGAACAATGGCACAGAAACCAGCATTCCCGCGTTAAAAGTCGATGATTTGAAAGCGTTTTACCAGCATTACTACGTGGCGAAAAACGGTCTGTTAGCGATTGTCGGGGCGGTGGAACGTCCGCAAGCCGAAGCGTTGGCGGAACAAATCGCGGCGGTTTTACCCGTGGGCGAAGCCGCACCCGCTTTGCCGGAAGTCAAACCGTTGACGGAAGCCAAAACCATTAAGATTCCGTACCCATCGGCGCAATCGCACATTTTGGTGGGGCAGATCGGTAATAAACGCGGGGATGCGGACTATTACACGCTGTACATGGGCAATCAAATCTTGGGTGGCAGTGGTTTTACCTCGCGCTTAATGACTGAAGTGCGTACCAATCGCGGTTTGAGTTACAGCGTTTACAGTTACTTCGCGCCAATGGCGCAGTTGGGTGCGTTTGAAATGGGTTTGCAAACCAAGCAAGCGCAAACCGATGAAGCCTTAAAAGTAACGCGCGACACGCTTAGCCAGTTCCAAAAAGCAGGCCCTAGCGATAAGGAATTGGAAGCAGCGAAAAAAGACGTGACGGGTGGTTTCCCCTTGCGTACTGCCAGCAATAGCCAAATCGTGGAATACGTGGGCGTGATTGGTTTCTACAAACTACCGTTGGATTACCTTGACACTTTCACCAGCAAAGTGAATGCCTTGACGCGCGAACAAATTGCCGAAGCGTTTACCCGTCGCATCCAGCCGGACAAAATGGTCACAGTGATTGTGGGCGGTAATGAAAAATAACCTGTTACGCATTATTGGTGGGGAATGGCGCAGTCGGCGACTGAGCTTCCCCGACGTTTCCGGTTTGCGTCCGACACC
The DNA here is from genome assembly GCA_039797295.1 of Pseudomonadota bacterium. GTDB lineage: Bacteria > Pseudomonadota > Gammaproteobacteria > Thiotrichales > Thiotrichaceae > Thiothrix. The sequence goes on from JBDKID010000029.1 coordinate 14,359, forward strand.
GGATCGGGTGCGCGAAACGTTGTTCAACTGGCTGCAATGGCAAGTGCCGAATGCGCGGTGTTTGGATTTATTCGCAGGCAGTGGTGTATTGGGTTTAGAAGCGTTATCGCGTGGTGCTGCCAGCGTGGTGATGGTGGAAAAGCATCCCACCGCCGTCAAAGCTTTGCGCGACAATATCGCCTTGCTGGGGGCAAACCGGGTGCAGTTGGTGCATGACGATGCGTTTCGTTATTTGCAACGTGAAACGGATGCGTTCGACCTGATTTTTCTTGATCCACCGTTTCGCAAAGATTGGTTGGAAAGTGTCTTAGAGCAGATTGTGACACGCGGTTTGCTCAAGCCCGACGGCATGATTTACCTCGAACAAGAGGCGGAAGCGCGAACCGATTGGGCACGTTTTGGCTTAGCCATTTACCGCCAGACCCAAGCCGGACAAGTGCACAGCTTGTTATTACGCGTGATGAATGTGATGTAATATTTTTCAGCTTCATTTCAGATTACTGCGTTACTGTGAACAAAAGATGTGAAACAGTGAATGAAAGGATGAAGCCATGAACGTATTGAATTTGAAGCGTAATGTACAATGTGGCGTTTCCGTGTTGGTTGTTATTTCATTATTAACAGGGTGTGGTGGTGGCAGTAATGCGCTGGCAGCGGCAAATAATAATGCTGTCAATATGACCGCGCCCGTATTGGCACAACCATTAACAGCGAGTGAAATTGAAACGTTATTGTTTGTGCGCGAAGAGGAAAAAATGGCGCGTGATGTTTACTTGACCTTATATGAGCGGTGGGGGGACATCACTTTCCAGAACATTGCGTTACGTGCGGAGCAAACCCACATGGAGCGGGTGAAAGCCTTGTTGGATGCTGCGGGGGTGGCTGATCCGGTGATGAATGATGCGGTTGGGGTGTTTAGTAGTGCACAAATCTCCAACCTATATACCAGTTTGGTAGAGCGTGGTAATCAATCTTTGGTGGAAGCTTTACAAGTGGGGGGCTTTATTGAAGAGTTTGACATTAAAGACTTGCAAGAAGCCATTGCAGAAACACAGTTAGGCTCTAATCAAACTGCGTTGGTGCAGGTGTATAACAATCTTATGAAGGGTTCGCGCAATCACTTACGCGCTTTCGTGACGGCCTTAGTAAATCAAGGTATTACTTATCAGGCACAAGTGTTGGAACAAACGCAAGTGGATGCAATTGTGAATACTGAATGGGAGCGTGGTCAGGGTGCTGGGCGTAGTAAAATGCGCGGATGGTAAACCACGATAAAGAGGATTATGCGCTTATTGCTGGCAGAAGATGATGTTGAACTCAGTGCTGGATTGCAACAGCGTTTTGAACGAGAAGGTTTTGCTGTTGATATTGCTGATAACGGTGTGGACGCGGCATTTTTGGCGCAAGAGATTGCTTATGATGCGGTGATTCTGGATTTGGGATTACCGCAGCGTAATGGCTTGGATGTTTTACGTTATTGGCGAAAGATGGGTAATGCTGTGCCTGTATTGATTTTGACTGCACGCGATGCTTGGTACGAGCGAGTCGATGGTTTTAAGGCGGGTGCAGATGATTATTTGGGTAAGCCATTTCATTTTGAAGAATTATTAGCACGGATTCAGGCATTAATTCGTCGGCAATATCAAGCTAATGTGCAAAATCATGTGTTTCATTGTTGTGGTTTAGCGTTAGATGAAGATCATCAGCAAGTAACAACAGAAACAGGACAAACGCACGATTTAACCAATATTGAATTTCGCTTGCTGCGTTATTTTATGCTGCACTCAGGTAAGCTATTAACTAAGTCGCGTTTGACCGAGCATATTTATGATAATGATAGTGACCGCGATAGCAATGTCATTGAAGTTTATGTGCGACATTTACGCCGCAAACTGGGCGAAGGGCGTATTGTTACGCGCCGTGGGCAAGGTTATATCTTTCTCAATACACCAGAGTCTAGTTTATGATTTCGTTAGAAAAGCAATTACAATGGCATTTGGCTGGTATTTTGTTAGCCGTGATGGTGTTGATTTGGTTAGTGGGCAGCCAGTTACCGCGTGGTTTGCCTGACTTTTTTCCTTTGAATAGTTCGGGTTGCTATTGTGTTGCTATCACAGATAATACAACGACAACATTTATACATCGCCAGCACCGCTTTAAATGGTTATTTCCCTTGTTGGCGGCTGTTGGGATTATTCTGGTATTAATGGCGCAACGGATGGTGATTCGTCGTGCTTTTCGGCAGTTAGATCATATTCGTGATGAATTATGCCAATTAGAGTCAGGGCAAATCCAACAGTTATCGACGCTCGTTCCTCTGGAAATCGAACCCATTGTCCGAAAGTTTAATCACCTTTTGCAAGTGATGCAGGAAAGGTTGGAACGCTCACGTCATGCTTTTGGTAATTTGGCTCATGCCTTAAAAAGTCCATTAAATTTGATGATCCAATATTTGGATCAAGCGGATACGCATTCTGATGTGCAACAAGTGCGTTTACAGGCAGAGCGTATTCAACACTTAATGACACGTGAATTAAAGCGGGCGCGACTGGCGGGTTTGGGGTCTGTAGCTCAACGTTTTCAGCCTGAACAGGATTTACCAGATTTAATAGCTGTATTGAACCAACTTTATCGCCACAAAACTTGCCAGATTCATTATGACATACCCGCTGATTTACCGAGCTTTGGGGATCGAGAAGATATGCTGGAATTATTGGGTAATTTGTTGGATAACGCCTGCAAATGGGCGCAGCAATGTGTGTATTGTCAATTACAACGTGTGGCTAACCAAGTGCAAATTGTGGTGGAAGATGATGGCGTCGGTTTGGGTAAGGATGCCTTAATACAACTGACACAACGCGGAATACGTTTGGACGAAAGCGTAGAGGGGCACGGTTTAGGTTTGGCGATTTGTAACGATATTGTGAAATTATACGGTGGAACATTGCATTTTCAGATGTCGATGCATGGTGGTTTGAGAGTTGTAGCAAGATTGAATGCCTTGTTTTAAATTGATCAGATTGCGCGGCAACCCCCGTCCTTCAGGTCGGGGAGGATAGCGCGGGTGGCGAAGCCGCCCTATGTTCGGGGTGTTTAGTTTGGTATTTGCTGCTGCTCAATGTATTGGCGAATAACTGAAATAGGCGCACCACCACAGCTACCCGCGAAATAGCTGGGCGACCACAACGCCCCGCCCCAAAGTTTCTTGCGTATCATCGGGTTAGAACTGCCGTTTAAACAATGCATCAAGGTGGAAAATGGCAATAAACTGTGCAAAAAACTACAATAACTCGATGCAACGACTACAAGCCTTCCAATACGAACTCATGCCCGACGGTGAAACGCAGCGTCAGCTACGCCGTTTTGCAGGCTCATGCCGTTTCGTTTACAACAAGGCATTGGCGTTGCAACAAGTCAACCATGAGGCGGGTAAAAAGTTCATCGGTTACGTGGCAATGGCGAAACACTTGACGGCATGGCGCAATGGGGAAGAAACGCCTTGGCTGAAAGATACTCCTGTTCATCCTCTGCAACATGCTCTTAAAGACCTCGACAAAGCTTATCAAAACTTCTTTGCCAAACGTGCTGATTTCCCGCGCTTCAAGCGCAAAGGCAGCGGCGATAGTTTCCGCTATCCCGACCCCAAACAAATCAAGCTCGATCAAGCCAACAGCCGGATTTTCCTGCCAAAATTAGGTTGGATTCGTTACCGCAACAGCCGCGACGTGTTGGGGGAATTGCGCAATGTCACAGTGTCTGGCAAAAACGGCAAATGGTATATCAGCATCCAGACTCGGCGGGAAGTGGAATTACCCGTCACACAAGCAACCACTGCTATCGGCATCGACTTGGGGATAGCCCGATTTGCCACCTTTTCGGATGGCAGTTACATTGCCCCACTCAACAGCTTTAAAAGCAAAGAAGCCAAGCTCGCCAAATACCAGCGGCGCATGGCGCACAAGCAAAAATTCAGCAATAACTGGAAAAAAGCCAAGGCAAAAGTCCAAAAAATCCACGCCCAAATCGCCAACGCCCGCCGCGATGGTAGTGTTCGTCGAAGACTTGCAGGTACGCAACATGAGCAAATCATCAGCAGGTACAACAGAAAACCACGGCAAGAACGTCGCCCAAAAGTCCGGCTTAAACAAAGCCATCCTCGACCAAGGTTGGGGCGAATTCCGGTGGCAACTCGATTACAAAATGGCTTGGCATGGCGGGATGCTGTTTGCCGTGCCACCACACCACACCAGTCAAACCTGCTCTTGTTGCGGTCACGTCTCCAAAGACAACCGCCAGACTCAAGCCCGTTTTGCTTGCGTGGAATGCGGTTACGAAAACCACGCCGATGTGGTCGGCGCAATCAATGTTTTAGAGCGGGGACACCGCTTGTTAGCTTGTGGAGATGGCGCGTTAAGTGCCTCGATGAAGTAAGTTATTCTAAATTCTAGGAATGACTAGCGTTTAAGTGGTTTATCCGATGTTGCCTTACCGCTGTTAGGGCTATGCTGTGTGTATACAGAACCTTAAACCGTTCCAACCCAAGCAAAAAGGATAGAAAAATATGAATGAGATGAAGCATGGCACGATTGCACCACGTCAATGGCACGCTGGCACACGCTGGTTACACCGCTTTATGGCTCTGGGCATTCTGGGGCAACTGTTGCTGTCGTTGATCATGGCAAAACCGGATCATTTGGATACTGCCAGCGAATTGGAAAAAATGGCATGGGAAGGTCACGAATGGGTGGGTTTAGCCACCGTTGGCATTCTGGTGCTGCATTGGTTATGGCTGATGTTACCGATGAGCGATATTTCGTTTGCCAAACTGTTCCCGTGGAGTCTGAGTAGCCTGAAACAAGTCGGTGCGGACATTGCGTATACTGTAAAAAATCGCCAGTTACCGCCACCCACAGCGGAGAGTAAATTAGCCGGATTGATTCACGGTTTGGGGTTCTTGGTTGCTACCATTATGGCGGCGACTGGATTTGCCTTATTTTTGGTGATTGATTTTGGCGATGGTGCGGGCAGTGAAGCTTTTGAACAGGTTGCTGAAATTCACGAAACATTTGCTACCTTGATGTGGGCTTACCTGATTGGTCACGTTGTGGCAGCGGTTTGGCACGAATACCGTGGTGAGCGTTTGATTGCGGCGATGTTTAAAGTTTAAGGTGCACTAAGGTTTTTAAAATCATGCAAAAACAGCATTTCTTGGTGGTGGGCAGCGTGTTGGGAATGCTCGCGGTTGTCTTTGGCGCGTTCGGGGCGCACGGTTTGGAAAAGCTGGTCGATGCGCACATGCTGCAACGCTTTCACACTGGCGTGGAATACCAGTTCTACCACGCGTTCGCCTTATTGGTGGTGGGGTTGCTGTACGGGCAAGTGGTGCAAGTGCGGCATTTGCAACGTGCAGGGTATGCCTTTATCGCCGGAATCGTGTTGTTTTCTGGCAGCCTTTACCTGTACGTACTGACGGGCGTAACGGCAATCGCCATGATTACGCCCATTGGTGGCACGGCTTTTATTTTAGGTTGGTTATGGCTGGTGTTGGCGTGCCGCCACGTTGGAATTGCTGAATGAAGCCGCAGCCACGCGGTTGAATCACGGTTTGCTGATTGCGACCTTCATCGACATTGCGGTGGATGGTTTTATTATCGGCATGGGTTTTGCAGCGGGTGGTGAAACGGGTTTTATTTTGGCATTGGGTTTATCAGTCGAATTATTATTTCTCGGTTTATCATTAACTTCAGAAAATACCAAGGGTTGGCGCATTGTGGGATTGTCCGCCTTATTGGGCTTGACTGTATTAAGCTGCGCTTTGTTGGGAAGTGTCCTATTATCAGGTGCATCGAATACGGTGATTGCAGCGGCGTTAGCCTTTAGTGCAGCGGCATTATTGTATTTAGTAACCGAAGAGTTGCTGATTGAAGCGCATGAAGTAGAAGAAAAACCGATTTCAACATTGGTATTTTTTGCGGGATTCCTCGTGTTTTGGAGCATTCAATTACTGGGAAGTTAAGCCCGTTGGTTGGTCATCCGCGTCAGTCAGTCGTTTGTGAATTAAGACAAGGAATGACTATGCGTTACGCGCACTTATGTTTATTGGTGAGTTTGCTGGGTTCGCCCGTGTGGGCGGATTGCACCAACAACACCAACTTTGCCGATTGGTTACAAGGCTTTAAAGCGGATGCCACCGCCAATGGTTTACACGCCGATATGGTGGATAAAGCTTTGGCGGGTATTGCACCTGATCCCGCCATTGTTCAGATGGATCGTTCCCAGCAAACGTTTGCTTTGGATTTCCTCACTTTCGCGGGTAAGAAAGTCGTGCCGTATCGCTTGACGAAAGGGCGCGAACTGCTGAAAAGTAATGCGAAACTCTTTCAGCGCATTGAAGCCACTTACGGCGTTCCAGCGGAAGTTTTAAGCGCACTGTGGGGTTTGGAAACCGATTTCGGTGCGGTCACGGGCGATGTGCCAACCTTACGCGCCTTAACCACCTTGGCTTGGGATTGCCGTCGCCCCGATAAATTTCGTCCTGAGTTAATGGCGGCGTTAGCGTTGGTGCAAAAAGGCGACCTGACTCCGGCACAAATGCACGGCGCGTGGGCGGGGGAATTGGGGCAGTTGCAATTGTTGGCTTCACGTTACGACCAATACGCAGTGGATTTTGATGGCGATGGACACCGTAATTTGATTCATTCCAAAGCCGATGCTTTGGCTTCTGCTGCATCCATGCTGAAAAATGCGGGGTGGCGTGCGGGTGAACCGTGGTTAAAAGAAGTCAAAGTGCCGCGTGAGATGGATTGGTCACAAGCGCGTTTGGGTAACAAATTGCCTTTAGCCGAATGGGGTAAGCAGGGCGTGACCACCACGGGCGGCGGCGCAATTGGTGGCGATGCGCTGGCAACTTTGTTATTACCGATGGGCAGAAATGGTCCTGCATTTTTGGCATTTCCGAACTTTGATGTGTTTTTAGCGTGGAATGATTCCACGGTGTATTCGGCAACGGCAGCGTATTTTGCAACACGTTTAGCCGGAGCACCTGCCATGCGAGCGGGTAACGCGCCAGTTCATACGTTATCCATGAGCGAAACCAAGGTCGTGCAAGCCAAATTGCAAGCGCGTGGATTGCCGATTAGTAAGGTCGATGGTCTTATTGGTGAAGAAACCCGCAATGCCGTGCGTTTGGTGCAGCAGGAACTCAAGTTGCCTGCTGATGGTTATCCCGATGCGGTGTTACTCAATGAACTGTGATACTCAACAACGGTGATTAGTTCGGCGTTTGTTGGCTGCTCGTGCAATCGAGTTTGACTTCATTCTGTACAGGTTTTTCATTGGCAGCCGTGGCATTTAGCTTCAGGCTGCACCCTTGCCAAGTGCTGGGTAGCACGACTTTGCTGGTATCGGTGTAGCTTAAACTGCCTGTCGCATACGGGTCGGCTAATGTCAGGGTCAGTGGTTGTTCTTGCGCACTAATGGGGGCTTGTAATGGCAACTGGAAGTGCAATAGCAAGTGTTGGGCGTGATCAATGCCTTGCACTTTGAGGCTGACGGCGGTGGGTTCATTGAACAACACCGTTTCGTCATTGCGTTGGAGTTCGGTGAAATAATGCAGCACGGCTAAATCGTCCATCAAACGCTTAGTCAGTGATTGCAGCGTTTGGTCGCGTTTGGCGGGGCTTAAATCTTCATCTTCCAACATGACGCTGGTGACTTGCGGGTCGTAATCCCAGTCCATTGCAATGGCGGTCAGTTTACCCGCCGCGTCGGTTTGGAATTGCGAACTGACATTCACTTGGTAATGGAAACCGTGGGCGTGTGCGGCGGATTGTGGGAATAACAAACCCGTTGCGACGGCGAGGCTGATGATTCGAGATGGCATGGTTAGGCATTTTCCTCTAAAGGTGACGTAGTGTGGTGGATTTAAATTGCCAGTTTATCGCCGATCGAATGCAAAGCCAGTACCAATAATGCGCAAGCCGTGACCCATGAACCGAGAATACGCACGCCAATGCCTTGCCACAAGCGGTGTAATACGCTGGCGAATAAGGTGACAGCAGCACACAACAAGCCACTCGCGAGCGTAATGCCGACAAAAACGCTGGCGATTTTACTGGGTGAAAAACCGGGCAAAATGAGCGGTTCAGCACTGATTCCCAATAACACTCCCCCCAGCGCACTCACACCCAGCAACAGCCATAACGGTAGTGGGAGTTGCAGAATCACGCTGCCGCCCAGCAGCAGGGTGAGGCTGAGCAAGAGCATGGGGTAAGGCCACGCGGGGATGTTTTGCGTGCTTAAAATCAAACCCAACATGACACTCAACACGAGCGTGGGTATTGTCAGGGCAATTTTGCGGGTAGCGTGGAAATCGCGATTATGTTGCAAGCTGTATTGCTGCCCTAAGCACAAGCCCAGCACGATGAGCAGCAATAAGTGTGGTGGTAATTGGAATAGCTGTTCAAAGCCTCTGATGAATAATGCGCTCACGAAGTTAACCTTATAACCAACCGAACAAAAAGCCCACGCCTGCCAGCGCGATGACACCACCACCAGCACGCACGGCAATGCGTCCGGTAGGCCATTCGGTTAATGCGCCAAACAGAATCCCCATTAAATGCAGTAAGCCGGTTGCCGTCACAAAGCCTGCACTGTACGCCAAGGGGTTAGTGGAAGCGGGTAATTCCGCGCCGTGTGCATAGCCGTGGAATGTGGCGAATGCGCCGACCATTAAGGCGGCAATCCATAATGGCGGGCGGGCAGCCATTGCTACCATGAGTCCTAATACAATGGCAGAACTGGCAATGCCGGTTTCCACGGCTGGAAACGGTACACCCGCAATCCCCAAAATACCGCCGAACACCATCACTAATGGAAACACAACCGGTAATACCCAAATCGCCGGGCGACCCAGAAACGCGCCCCATAAACCCACGGCAACCATAGCGGCAATGTGATCCCAACCGCTTAACGGGTGCATAAAGCCGCCGCTGAACCCAGCACTTAAGCCTGTTCCGCCGTGTGCATAAGCTAACGACAGCGAACTGAAGAAGATCGCCACACTTAATCCCACAAACCGCAATACGCGCATGTTTGGCACTCCATAACAATTTGGTGATGGTTGGTAATACTGGTGATAGGCTCATTATAGCAGGCTTGTGTCATCAGCTAGGTGACGGAAATGACAAGCGCGGTTGCAATCGCGTTAGGCATTGTGCACATAACTTGGCAGAATAGCTGTCATGGAGCACATGACAAGAGGGAGAATAAGGATGCGAGTGTTATTAGTCGAAGATGACAACATGATCGGTGAAAGCTTGGAAGAAAGCTTACGCAGCGAACATTACGCGGTGGATTGGGTAAAAGATGGTTACAGTGCAGCATTAGCCTTGGAACACGATTTATACGACATTGTGTTATTGGATTTGGGTTTGCCGCGCCAGCAAGGGTTGGAAGTGCTGGTGAATTATCGGCGACGCGGTGGTAATGCGGCGGTATTGATCCTCTCCGCGCGTGATGCTTTAACCGATAGAGTCAAAGGATTGGATAGCGGGGCGGATGATTACCTCGTTAAACCCTTCGACTTGGATGAATTATTCGCACGGATTCGCGCATTATTGCGGAGGCGGGTAGGGCGCAAGCAAACCGAAGTGGCTTGTGCAGGTTTGGTGTTGAATCCTGCGACACATGAGGCGCAATTTCACGGCGAACCGCTACGTTTATCACCGCGCGAATTCAATATATTACTCAGCTTGCTGGAAACGCCGGGTGAAGTCGTGTCGCGTGCGAAACTCGAAGAAAAATTGTACGGTTGGAATGATGAAGTCGAAAGCAATACGGTTGAGGTGTATATCCACATGCTACGCCGCAAATTGGGTAGTGATTTCATTAAAAACGTGCGCGGCGTGGGCTACAAAGTGACAGCGGATACGGTATGAACGCGCCATGAGCAGCATTCAGCGGCAATTATTATTGGGGTTAACGCTTGGTATTTTATTAGCCACGGGCAGTGCGGGGGTAGCGATTTATTACAGCGCACGCATTGAGGCGAATGATTTATTTGATTACCAATTGCGTCAGGCGGCTATGTCATTGCCAGCCCACTTGAATGATGAAAGTTTTTCACAAAGTGATGGCTTAGGCGAAGAAATCGTGGTGCAGGTGTGGAGTAAGAAAGAAAAGCTGATTTACAGCTCCAACCCGCCGTGGTCATTGCCGCGTTATAAGCAGCAAGGTTTCCATACGGTGAATGCGTTTGACATGGATTGGCGCATTTACAGTGAAAATCGCCGTAAGAATTTTGTACAGATTGCGCAACCGATTAGTGTGCGTGATTACTTAGCCGCGAGTTTCGCCATTCGTTCGCTGATACCGTTCTTTTTGCTGATTCCGGTGATTTTGTTACTTGCAGGCGTGATTGTGAAACGGCGTTTGCAGCCATTGCAACACATAGCGCAAGCAATGGAGGCGCGTACCGCAACGGATTTACAGCCATTACCGATGCAGAATTTGCCTTCCGAAGTGGCAACGATTACGCATTCGTTAAATGATTTATTAGCGCGGTTGAATAAAGCGTTGAGTGCGCAACGCGCTTTTATTGCCGATGCCGCGCATGAATTACGCTCGCCATTAACTGCGTTGAAACTGCAATTGCAATTGGCAGAACGTGCCAAAACTGAAACTCAACGCACACAAGCGATTAGTAAACTGCACGAACGTTTAAACCGCACGATTTATTTGGTTGAACAAATGCTGACGTTGGCACGGCACGAAGCAGCGCAAGGCATGACGACGACCGCTGTTGCTTTGGGTGCATTGGTGCAACAGGTGATGGCGGATTACGTGAATACGGCGGCGAATGCAGAGATTCAGTTAGGTGCTGATTTACCCACGTCAGAGGTCTGGGTGCAAGGGCATCCGCAGAATCTGGCGATTATGCTGAAAAATCTCTTGGAAAACGCGCTGCATTACACACCAGCGGGGGGCGCGGTAATCATTCAAGTGACGTTGGATGCGATGGATGAGACACATCCTGTGTTGCGTGTCACGGATACAGGGGGTGGGATTCCAGCAGCAGAACGTGAGCGCGTGTTTAACCGTTTTTACCGTTGTGCGGATAATGCCGTACCGGGGACGGGTTTAGGCTTGGCTATTGTGCGCAATATTGTGGATCAGCACCAAGCGCAGATCACCTTAACGGATAATCCACAGATGCATGGTTTGCAGGTTAGTGTGATTTTTCCGCAAAGTTGCTCTAAATCATGATTTAAGGCTCTTCTTTTTAAGACGATTTTAATTTATCTTCCTTTAGACTTACGCACATGCTTTACGAAGCGTATGACAATAATGCACTAAATGAATGAAAGGATTAATTATTATGAAGACTAAATTGGGAATCTTGATTGCTTCTGTATTGATGACTGGCGTATTGGGCAATGCATACGCAGCTCCTGAAGCAGTAGCACCTACCGCTGAGAAAGTTAACGTTACTGCTGCTCCTGCTCCTGAGCAAAAAGCTGCGGTTAAAGTTGATGCAAAAGCTGAAGTTAAAACAGATGTGAAAGCAGAGCAGGCAGCAAAACCAGAAGTAGCGAAACAAGAAGCTGTAAAACCAACGCAAGCTCCAGCCGTGCAAAAAGTGGAAGAGAAAAAGCCTGTTGCACAAAAAGCCGCTAAGCCTGTGAAAAAACACAAAAAAGTGGCTAAAAAACATCACACTAAAAAACACAAAAAAGTAGTTAAAAAAGTTGTAAAACAAGCTCCTGCTTCTCCAGCGCAAGTTAAAGTAGCTCCTGCTGCTCCGGCACAAGTTAAAGTAGCTCCTGCTTCTCCAGCGCAAGTTAAAGTAGCTCCTGCTGCTCCAGCACCTGCACAAGCTGCTCCGGCGCAAGTTAAAGTAGCTCCTGCTGCTCCAGCACCTGCACAAGCTGCTCCAGCGAAATAATTCCCGCGTTCCGCGTGAACTAGCTGATTGGATTAGTCATGTTTTCATGGCTAATCCGTTCTCCCTACAGTAAAGCTTGTAAAGCTGCCAATGTCTCTGGATACAACCTTGTTAACGCTTGACTCAGGGTTTGTGTCTCGTTCGCATCATTCGCTTCTCCCTTATGTTGCAAAATCTTGCAAATATCCCCCATCTGTTCCGCCCCTAAACTGACACAAGAACCTTTCAATTTGTGTGCAGCTTGTGCCATTGCGTGCAGATTACCGCTGGTGGCATGAAGTTGAATGTGTTCCAGCAATTCGGGCGTTGTTTTGGCGAATACCGTGACTAATTTCGGGCGAATAATCGCCGGTAAGCTACGCAGGGCTTCAGGATTCAGTAGTTGCATAGTGTGTGTTTCCTCTTATCGTAATGGGTTTGCACCAGTGTTGTAAGGCAGCTTCGACGGTTTCAGGTAAAACCGGTTTGCTGATGTAATCGTTCATGCCCGCTGCAAGGCACAAAGCTTTGTCGCCATCCATTGCATTGGCGGTCATGGCGATAATAATGGGCTGATGTTCAGCCGCTAGTTCGGCACGAATGCGGCGCGTAGCTTCTAAACCATCCATTTCCGGCATTTGCATGTCCATGAAAATCACGTGATAGTGTTTATTACGCGTCGCGCTGACTGCTTCGACCCCGTTTTCGGCAACGTCCACTTTGTAGGCCATTTCATCGAGTATGGATGTTGCAACGATTTGATTAATTTGGTTATCTTCCACTAATAAAATGGATAAGGGTAAACGTTCCCCTAGTTTACTATGGCTGGTTTCGGGCTTATTAATCACCAAACTCAGTTCACCCAACACCGTCATGAGGCTGTCGAATAAACGACTGCGGGTAATGGGTTTGGTGAGGTAAAGGTTAAACAATTCGCGCACAATGTCTTTGGGGTGAGCATCATTGGGGGGCGCAATCAAAATCAGCGGAAATGCTTGCTTGTTATAACGTCCGCGAATGTATTTGGCTAAAGCGAGGGCGGATGCATTGGGCAAATTGCTTTCGAGTAAACCAATATCATAGTGTTTACCCACGGTAATCCACGCATTCGCTTCATTCGCCGAAACGGCTGTTTCAACGATTGCTCCCCATGCTGTGCAGTAATCACGCAAGGATTGGTGGGTTGCGGGATTGTTCTCCACAATCAAAATGCGTTTGCCGCTAATTTCGGGGATATTGAGGTGTTGGAATGGTTTTTTCAGTGCGCCATCCGAACGGCGGGTTTTAATGGTGAAGTGGAAACGACTGCCCACGCCGACAATGCTTTCCACCCAAATTTTGCCGCCCATCATTTCCACCAAACGGCGGGAAATGGCTAAACCCAAGCCCGTACCTTCGTGGCGGCGGCTTAAGGTGTCATCCACACGGCTGAATTGCTCAAAAACCGTGTCGATTTGGTTGGCGGGAATACCATGCCCCGTGTCATTAATTTGGAATTCTAGCTCGTAGTAATTGCTGTACTGGCTGCGCAACATAACGAATACGGTGACTTCACCTTTATCGGTGAATTTAACCGCATTGCCCAGCAAATTGGTTAGTACTTGGCGCAAACGCACGACATCGCCTTCAATATACAATGGAATTGAAGGACCAACGGCGTAAGCCAGTTCGAGGTTTTTTTCCAAGGCTTTGGAAGTTAATAAGCCAATGACTTCCTCAACACAGGCACGAATTTCTAATGGTTCGTGTTTGAGGTCGAGTTTGCCTGCTTCGAGTTTGGAAAAATCCAACACATCATTGATCACGGTGAGTAAGTGTTCGCCGCTCAGGTGAATGCTTTCGACGAATTCCGTTTGTTTCTTGCTCATTGGCGTGTTCATGAGCAAGCGTGTCATGCCAATTACCCCGTTCATGGGGGTACGAATTTCGTGGCTCATGGTGGCAAGGAAACGCGCTTTGGTTTTCACTGCTTGTTCGGCAACAGCACGTGCTTGTTGCGCGGTACGATTGATACGACGAAAGCGCACGGAAAAGTACACGCGGCTGGTTAATAAGGCGCAAATAATCAAAATCGTACCGAACAACATGCCTTGTTTAATAGTCGACAAATTGTGTTGCATACGCTGAATATTTTGCCGATTGCTGGTGACGGTTTTTTGGAGTATGTCGCGTGCTTCTTGCCCTAGTTGCTCATCCACTCGATCCACTTGTTCCAGTAACGGTTTGACTTGAGTGTGCATAAATTGCTGCAAGTGGTGCGTCATCACATTCCAATCCGTCACAGGCGCGGCATGAATAGTTTCAGCCTGCCAAGTGAGGTGGTGAATGGTTTGCTGGTAGTTATGCCTTAATTCTGTTTGGGTGGTATCTGGCCATGCTTGCAAGAGCAGGGTGGATTTCACCACTAAGGCTTCGCTACTGCTTTGAATTTGTTGGGGAGTGATGGTGGATAACGCTGGTTGTAACACGAGTGTATCCAGCATTTCCATAAAGCGGTTAAAAACCTGTTGCTGCGCTAGAATCCGCTCGCTGAGTTCCTGTTGTTGAGCAAAATACACTTGCGTTTGCTGCACTTTGAGCGTGGAATCTTGCAAGTTTTGCACGACATTGGTGGATAATTCGCTTAAATTCAGCCAGATGAGTACGCCCAGCATACTGGATAATACCGTTAATACCACGCCATCGATGATATAAACCAAGGTGATATTGTGGCGGATGTACCGAAACCACATGGGGTTTTCACTCCAGACGTTAAAAAAGACTGCTAAACCGTGTCCGCAGTGCACCAGCGTTGTAAGGTAGCTTCGATGATTTCTGGCAGAATGGGTTTGCTGATGTAATCATTCATACCCGCGTCGAGGCATTCCTGTTTGTCACCGTCCATTGCATTGGCGGTCATGGCGATAATGATGGGTTGGCGGTCGGCTGGAAAATCAGCACGAATGCGCCGTGTGGCTTCCAAACCGTCCATTTCTGGCATTTGCATGTCCATAAAAATCACGTTGTAGGCTTGTTTTTGCAGTGCGCTGATGGCGTCTTTACCGGTTTCGGCAATGTCCACTTTATACGCCATTTCATCCAAAATGGACGAAGCGACAATTTGGTTAATCGGGTTATCTTCCGCTAATAAAATGGACAAAGGTAAACGTTCGCCTAACTTAATAGTGGATTGTTCGTGACGCACGGTAATGAGGTTTAACTCACCCAAGACGGTCATGAGGCTGTCGAATAAACGGCTGCGGGTAATGGGTTTAGTAAGGTACAAATTAAACAGTTCGCGCACCACGTCTTTCGGGTGGCTGTCATTCGGTGGTGCAATCAGAATCAATGGCAGTTCTTGTTTGCTGAAACGTTTTCTAATGTAATGGCCTAAATCTAAAGCTGAAGCATTCGGCAAATTGCTTTCGATTAAACCAATATCATACCTTTTACCGGATGCAATTAAGGCAATCGCTTCGCTGCTGGAACATGCCGCTTCTGCTATTGCACCCCAAGCTGTGCAATAGTCGCGCATTGCTTGGTGACTGGCAGGGTTGTTTTCCACGATTAGAATGCGTTTGCCAATGATTTCGGGAATATCGGGGTGCAGAAAGGGTTTCAGTTTGCCTTCGGCGCGGCGAGTTTTCATGGTGAAGTGAAAACGACTACCCACACCCACGATACTGTCTGCCCAAATACGCCCATCCATCATTTCCACCAAACGCCGTGAAATCGCTAAGCCCAAGCCTGTACCTTCGTGGCGTTTAACTAAGGTGTCATCAGCACGACTAAATTGCTCGAAAATGGTGTCGAGGCGGTCAGCGGGAATACCAGGGCCGGTGTCGTTGATCTGGAATTCCAATTCAAACACATCGCCCAATTGACTGTGTGGCATAACGAAGACAGTCACTTCGCCGCTGTCAGTAAACTTAATCGCATTGCCCATCAAGTTGGTCAGCACTTGGCGTAAACGCACCATATCGCCTTCAATGAACAGCGGAACTGAAGGACCTACCGCATACGCTAATTCAAGGTTCTTTTCCAAGGCTTTGGAGCTGAGTAAGTTCAGCACTTCTTCAATGCATGAACGTAATTCTACGGGTTCACGTTTGAGGTCGAGTTTACCCGCTTCGATTTTGGAAAAGTCCAACACATCGTTAATCACGGTCAGTAAGTGTTCGCCACTGAGGTGAATGCTTTCCACAAATTCACTTTGCTTTTTGCTCATGGGTGTATTCATGAGTAAGTGCGTCATGCCAATCACCCCATTCATGGGCGTGCGAATTTCGTGGCTCATGGTCGCAAGGAATCGTGCTTTGGTTTTCACCGCTTCTTCGGCAACACCTTGAGCGTGTTGTGCAGCGCGGATGATTTGTTTGAAACGGGCGGAGAAGTATATCCGGCTGACAATTAGCACAATCATGAGAATGAGCGTTACCCATAGGGTGCGGTACTTAATATTTGCCAAACTGTTAACCATTTGGCTGGAACTATAGGTGGTGCTTTGGATAGAGCTTTGAATGGCGTTGTTGACGCTCGTTCCGGTTTGATTGTCCAGTTCTTCGACTTTATCCATGATAGTCCGTGCTTGGCGGGCAGTATCACGGGCATCGGTGGCTAATTGCCGCCAATGACCGGGGGATAAACCATCTAACTCATCCGCGAGGCTCGCCATAATGCCAACAGTTTCTTCGTAATCATGCTTGAGTTGGGCACTGGTGTGCTCTGGCCAGATGCGCAGCAATGCTTGACTGTTTTTGAGGAGTTGTTGCGATTGCCTTTTCAATTCCGGCACATTATCCGGTGTGCTATTAGGGTCAAAAGCGAATTTGAAAAAACCTTCATCCAGTGCTTCAAAGGTTTCGCGTTGCACATCAATCAAGCTTTCCAACTCAATTTGTCGCTGAAAGGCTTGGCGGGCATCTTGCAAAGAGTGGGTGGAGGATTCCAATTCCTGTTGAGCTTTATGCGATACATTTGTCAGGTTAAACCAGAGTAGCAATGCAATAATGCCCAGCATGGCGATGAGCAAGGCACTATCAATAATTTGTAGCAATCTCAAGTTGTTAAAGATACGCATGGTCGGTAGCTCAGTTGCATAACATTTAGAATGCGAACTTAAAGGTCAAGGTATTGGAGGTAAAATGGTGTTCGTTATCATCATGATCAAACACGGCAATCGCACTGTTAATGCTGGCATTGTTGGCGAACAGCACATCGTCAACGTGGTGGGTATTTAATTTACGGCTTTGTTCTAAGTGCCATTTACCGTTTTTCCAGATGCCTTTGGCTTTCACATCGTCGACACCTTCCGGCAATTTTTCCAGTGGTGCGTACTTAATCATTAAATCTTGCTGTTTCTTGAAATAGCGTTTGACTTCATATGGGTCTCCCCCCCAATCGGTAGGGCGTTGGATGTATAAAATCGTGCCATCCGGTAACGTGGCTTTGTAAGACTCGCTCAAAGCCTGTTTGCTAATAATGGTCATTTTATCGTGAGCAATACCAATGGGATTGGTGCGAGCGGCTTTCCAGTTCCACATATCAGCGGTGAATTCGTTGCCAGAAAACCAATCGGCAGTGTAATCGCCAGTCATGGCAAACTCTAAGGAGAAACGGTCTTCACGCTGCGAACCTTCCACGTATTTCTGTGCTGTTTCATCCCATATGTGCGGCTTGTGTTGGATGTTTTCTGTGCTGTCTTCCCATTCGCTATAAAAAAAGACTTCATCACCGAATACACCAGCTTTCAGGCTAACCATTTTGCTCAGTTCGGGCTTGCCAATGTAAGTGAGCGGGATTTCCGTTGCGGGAGCCGTTTGCCAATCATCGCCAGAACCATCCACGGTCGGCGCGGTTTTTAAGGCTTTGATGGTAATGGTTTGCGTAGTGGGTGCGGCGCTGGCAACATTGGCATAGGCAGACAGCATAACGATGACTACGGCGGGTAGACAGTTTTTCATGCGCTTACTCCTCACTTGTTTTGTTTATTTATTATTGAGCGCGGTTATTCTGTAATGTTCTTTGAATACTAGCAACAAATCTATTTATTGTGAATCAACTTGATCAGATAGCTAAGGCATTTTTTGTTTATTCGCTATCCAACAGTCTCGATGGGGAAGGTGATATTGCATCACTGGTTCACCATGTTACGCTGGAGGTGATACGGTAAGAACTGGCGCGCTACGATCTAGCCCATACTGTCATAACGCATTCAGGAGGAATGACATGGGAACAGTGAATTACGACCAAGATTTCTACGGCTGGACAGTGGAACAAGTTGCCCTGTTGCAGAATAAGCAGTTCGATCAAATCGACTTGGAACACATCATGAGCCTTCCCGCCGTAGTACCAGTTGGGTGTGTTCCCATTGAATGCCCGTGGTCGTATGCGCAATTCATGGATAAGGAATTTTTCCCCAATTAAATTATTGGCTGAACCAGCTTTTTTCACATTTAGTGTCGGCTGTCAGCGGTTTCTATCGGTCATTACCGGACTATTGCAGACACAAAAAAGCCCACTGTGACGTGGGCTTTCGTGCTTTGTCGGCTTTCACCGGACATCAATATGGCGGAGAGGGAGGGATTCGAACCCTCGATACGTTACCGTATACACACTTTCCAGGCGTGCTCCTTCGACCACTCGGACACCTATCCGCGACTTTGCCGTTAAGCAAAGAGGCGTGAATCGTAGCGCAGGCTGAATCACTTGTAAACTACGAATTGTGGGTTTGGCGTGTGAAAAGTCATTGCAAAGTTATTATGACGCTCACTTTGAGCTGGGGGTATTGCTACACTTGGTCGGGTGAAGTTCGACAGACGGTAGGTGATGGGTTAGGATCATCGGTGGGGTTTACTGATTAAAAAAAAACTAACAAGCCATGTCATTATTTCCGAAACTAAAAGTATTCATGCAATGGTGGGGCGAAGGGTTGTATGCCAGCCTGCCGGACGCATTGCGCAAACTCTTTCGCAGTTCGTTGCCGCGCTTAATCTTGCAGATGCACGGTGAGCGGCAAGTGCAAGTGCATTGGCAACAAGACGGTAAGCAACAGGAGCAAGGGGCATTTTCATTAGACGAAGCCAGTTTATTTTTGTCCGATATGGTGCCAAAGCGCGCGCAAAGCAAGCCGTATCAGGTCGAATTGCAGCTTGATAAGCCACAAGCTTTACATTTACAACACCATTTCCCCGAAGCGGTGCGTGAAAATTTAACACAAGTGGTTGGGTATCAATTGGATCGTCTCACACCTTTCACGTTGGAAAAGGTGTATTACGATGCAGCGGTGGCGCAACACGATAAGTTTCGTAAAGAAATTTTGGCGGATATTTACATTGCACCTCGGCAAGTGGTGGAACACTTAACCACGCAATTACAAGATTTAGGTATTCAGGAAATACACATTCTGTCTGTCGCGGGGGCTGGTAATAGGGTTAATTTGCAGGGGCAGCAGGGGATTGCGCAAATCCAACGTTGGTCGATGATTCCATTCTATTTTTTTCTCACCGCTTTAGTCGTGTCATTGATTGCCCCCTTGGCGTACAAATATCGGCGGTTGGAGCAAATTGAAACAGCCTTAGCCGATGTCAGACGCGCTTCCGCTGATCAATTAAATGTGCGCGAAAAGTTGGTGGCAGCCGAGGAAGCTCTGCAATTTTTGGAAGAGAAACGCAAAACATCCCCAGTTGCTTTGGATGTGGTAGAAAAATTATCTGTCGATATACCCGTGGATACTTGGTTAGACCGTTTGAGTTTAAAGGGCACAACCTTGGAAATTCGTGGTGAATCGGCAAAGGCGTTATCGTTAATTGATACTTTGGAAGAAGCCCCCGAATTTTCCAATGTGCGGTTTAAATCCCCCGTGACGCGCAATAAAGATAATGGGCATGACGATTTCCATATCGAAGCAACGGTTGAGGTGGCACATGCTCAATAACCCTATTTTGCGTCAACACCAGAAATTATTGGCTTGGGGGCTGTTGACGGTTTTGCTGTTAGCCGTCATTTTTCTGCTAATCATTCCCGTGGTGCAAAAGTCCTTGGAAGTGGATCAGCAAATTGAAAATGGTTACAGCCAACTCGCGAAATTCCGCCAAATTGCTCACGCCACCCCTGAATTCATGGCGGAATACCAGCGCGTGCAACAACAGGGTTTGGATAAATTGTTTTACCCAGCTGGCATGACGAACGCGCAAGTTGCTAAAGAATTGCAGAAGCAATTGGCGACAGTGATTGCAGCGGGTAATGGGATGCTGGTGAGTTCTGAAGTGGTGGATGAGCAGCAAACCGAGGAAGAACAACAAAATTCGGTGTATCAGCGTGTCATGGTGAAAGCCGTGTTCCACAGTAGCCCTGCGTTATTACGTGAAGTATTGCATCAAGCCTATCAGGCACGACCACTGATTTTTGTGGAAAGCCTTGATATTAAACCCTTGGATTCGCCGGATGCGAGCCAACAAGTGGTGAAGGCAGAAGTGCAAATTTCAACCTATTGGCGGGGTGGGGAGGTAAAACATGAAGCGACTAATTAGCCCGCCGATTCAAGTGCTGTTTTGGTTGGGTGGTTTAGCATTGCTGGGCTTAGCGGCTTGGGGGTTATTAAATCTAAAGCTGCAAGTGGAAAGCCAGAAGCATAAGGCGGAAGAAGTCAGTGTGAAAATTCCAGATTCCAGCTTGTTGAACTCGCCGGATGCGAGCCGTTATCCGCAGATGGTACAAGCACCGTTGTTTTGGGAAAGTCGTAAAGCACTTGAGCCGCCGAAGGCTGAGCCACAAAAACAAGTGGTTGTACCCACCGATACAGCGTTACCGGAAGGACGTTTGATTGGCATTGTCGATTTAGGCGATACATTGTTCGCGGTAATGCAAAACGCAGCGGGTGGCGGTGTTCACCTGAAAGTTGGGGAAACATGGGGTGCGTGGAAAGTAGCGGGCATTGATCCTGATAAGTTAATCCTGACACTGGGGGATCAGCGTAAGGAACTACCATTAGTGGGGGATTTTGCTGCACCGAAAGCCAATCCCACGAATCCAGCGGGTAATAAAACACCGCAACGCCCGACACCAGCGCAAGCGAAAGCGGTGCAACCGTCGGCTGTGCCAACACAAATGCAGCCACCCGTACAACAAGCAGGTGGTGCTGCGGTGTCAGAAAGTGCTCCAACAGGTGCGGGGGCGCAAAATCAGCCGCCGCCGTTATCCGCTCAAGAAGCATTGGAAGCGCGGCAACGTTTAATGGCATCGCGTTGGGGGGCTTTAACTGGCGATGCGCAGCAAACGGGGCAAGCTGCTCCTGCTGCTGGCGGTCAATAAGCTGTCCAGTTGTGAAAGGTAGGCTTGTGGCGTAACTCAATGATAATTCAACTTATCGGTGGGTGTTGATCCGACGGGCTGTACTTTTTCTTCGATAAATAAAAGATTACTATGAAGTCAGGCTAAGAATGATCTGACTTTAATTGTCGATCGTTATTCAATAAGAATAAAAAATGGGGTTAGCTTTGTGAAATACAGGGGCAGCGTATTAGGGCTTGTCAGTGTCGCAGTGGTTATGTCTGCGTGCACTTCAATCAAAGGCAGTCCAGGTTATCGCGATAACACTAAATCCAAAGGTTTTCAACGCAGTACCGCGATTAAGGAACTCGAACCTACTACCGTGGGTTTGGAACGTCCGAATTTGCGTCCTGTGGAAACCGACGACGCGATACAACCAGTTAATGATTCCGAGCATTCATCTTCCAAACCCGCGTGGGATTCCATGACGGCGGCGGATGCGAGTGGCTCGAATAGCACCAGCAAATCCAAAGATGATGTGGAATTGATCCTTGGTGATCAAAAATACTACCGTTCAGACGTTAAGTCCACGGCATCTGCTGCGCGACGTAGCAGTGATGAACCGGGCGTGGCATTGAACTTTGAACGCGCTAGCATTCGTGAAGTGGTTAAAGTCGTGTTGGGCGATGTGCTGAAAGAAAACTACACCGTTGAACCGGGTGTGGAAGGCGAAGTCACCATTAATTCCAGCGAACCCATCCCCCGCGATGCCTTAGTGCCTACCTTAGAATCCTTACTGCAAACGCAAGGGGCGGTGCTGTATCGCGATGATACGGGCAAATACCGCGTGGCGGCGCGTGCCAATCTGAAAGGGCGTGGTTTCATGCCGTCGACGGGGCAAATTAAAGCGGGCTACAGTATGCAGGTTGTCACGCTGCGTTATATCCCCGCCGCCGAAATGCAGAAAATCTTAGAGCCGCTGGCAAGTCCTGATGCATTTGTGCGCGTTGACCCGAACCGCAATATGCTGGTGTTAGCGGGTACGAGTTCAGAACTTTCCAACCTCATGGCGACCATTAAAACCTTTGACGTGGATGTGTTGAAGGGCATGTCCGTCGGTTTATACCGCGTGAAAAACGTGGAAGCGTCAGTGGTGGCGAAAAACCTCGACGCGCTATTCGGTGAAAGTGGTAATAGCCCAATGGCGGGTATGATTAAAATCATGCCGATTGAGCACATGAACAGCATCATGATTATTTCCGCCAACCCTGACTACCTCAAGGATATGAAAGATTGGGTGGATCGCTTTGACCAAGTGAGTCCTACCGCAGGGCAACAGTTATTCGTTTACCAAGTGCAAAACGGTGATGCGGAACATTTGGCGGAAATGCTCAACCAAATTTTCGGTGGTAAAAAAAGTAGCAGTAGCAAGGTAACGGGTAGTGGTAATACCTCCAGCCTTGCACCGGGGTTGCCACCCGCAACGGTGGGCGGCAATGGGCAAAATGCCGCTGCCACACCTGAACCTGCAAAAACCATGTTGGGTGGTGGTTCGGGTGGTGAGGGTTTAACCATTAACCCCGATGCGGAAGCGCGGATTGTGGCGGACAAAACCAATAATTCGCTGATGATTATGTGCAATAACGACACTTATCAGCAGATTTTGGAAGCCGTCAAACAAATTGATACCATGCCAATGCAGGTGCAGGTGGAAGCTTCGATTATGGAAGTGAGCCTGACGGATGGTTTGGAATACGGTTTACAGTGGTATTTCAAAAACAATATGTTGGGCAAAAATGGCAAAGGCATGTTGGATTTGGATTCCAGTTCGGGTTTGAGTGCGGAAGTGCCCGGTTTTTCCTATTCCTTGACGGGTAATGATGGTGCGATTACTGGCGTTTTAAATGCGCTGGCGAAGAAATCAAAATTACGGGTATTGTCATCGCCGTCGATTTTAGTCTTGGATAATCAAACCGCGAGCATTCGCGTCGGCGACCAACAGCCAGTATTCACGGGCAGTACGACCACCGATGGCGGTGTGGTGACGCAAAGCGTGCAATACAAAGATACTGGGGTTTCCTTGCAGGTAACACCGCATGTGAATTCCAATGGTTTGGTGAAAATGGATTTGCAGCAGGATGTGACTGACGTGGGTGAAATTGACAGTGCAACGGGACAACGCAGTTTCTTGCAACGCAATATTAAAAGTAATATCGCCGTGAAAAGTGGTGAAACGATTGTGTTGGGTGGTTTGATGCGCGATAACAGCACGGACGGTAAAAGTGGTATGCCTGTGTTGAGTGATGTACCCGTGGTGGGTAATTTGTTTAGCAGTACTTCGCACAATGGTACACGCACGGAGTTACTGGTGTTGATTACGCCTACCGCGATTAAAAGTCAGCGTGATTTGTCAAAAACTGGCGAGGAAATGCGGGATCGCATGAAAAGTCTCATGGAGGGCGACCGCTTCCTACCGCAATTAAGAGGCCAACATGTTAATTAAATCCCGTCTTTGCACATGGCTCATGGTTGCGAGTTTATCGAGTTTATCGAGTTTGTTGGTTGCTTGTCAGTCCAGTGAAAGCAAGCTGACACAGGCAGCAGAACAGCGATGGATTGCGTTAATTAATGGCAATTTCACGGAAGCGTATCAGTATTATACCGACGCTTTTCAACAGTCCACGCCGCTGGAAATGTTTAAACACAAAGTGCATGGCACTGGGTTGTGGAATAAGGCAGCAGTCAAAAGCGTGCAGTGTGACGACAGTGGTAAGCATTGCACTGTGGAAGTGGAAGTAACGGTTGCGATGAAAATGCGTGGTCTGAACAAGCCGTTAGAGACAAAGGATGTGGTTAAGGAAACGTGGGTAAAGGCTGGTTGGTTTTCAGACTGGCGGTACATAAAAGAATAAATACTGGTATAAAAAGAAAAAATTGAATCACGTATAATGCTGTCGTGATGCCTAGATGTTGGCCAGTCTGGGAAAATTGAGACAACCCTATCAATCAATAACAATGATAACAATGAATGCAGTCACTACTTTTACTCCGTTAACAATACATAAAAGCTAGAACAGGAGGCACGCAAGTGTTCAAGAAAAATAAAGTCGCCATCAGTGTGTCTGTTGGCATCCTGGGGGTCGTTGGGGTGATAACCAGCGCACAGGCAGTGCATGTCAACCCCGATGGTACAGGGCAAGTCTTACTATTCCCTTATTTCAATGCGCAAAATGGTTACGTTACTAACATCAACTTAGTGAACTCTACCGATCAAACCAAAGCCGTCAAAATCCGTTTCCGCGAAGGTAAATCCAGTAATGACATACTGGACTTCAATATCTACATGTCGCCTGAAGACATTTGGACGGGTAGCGTGAAAGCCGGTGATGATGGCAAAGGCAACACCGTCGGCACGCTGACCACGGGTGATCGCACTTGTACCTTACCCGCCTTAGCATCTTGTGAAGATGGTAAATGTGAAGCCACGATTCCGTTTTCGGGACATAACGTTTACAAAGACGTAACCGCCGCCGATACCCGCGAAGGTTATGTCGAAGTCATCGAAATGGGTGTGGTCGACGACGCAACGGTTGCGGCTGGGGTTAAACACACCAACGGCAAGCCTTCTGATTGTAAAACAGTGGAAACCGCGTGGAAAAAAGGCGGCGTTTTCACCAATGGCACGGGTGTTTCTGCACCAACTGGTGGTTTATTCGGTTCATCGGCGGTCTTGAACGTGGCAGAAGGTGCCGCGTTTGCGGTTGATCCGGTGGCGATTGATAACTACAGCACCAAAGCCCAGCACTACCGTCCAGACGATGTGAATAACTTCTTACTGCCATCATTAGCGTCGGGTGACATTACCACCAGTAGCGTGATGGTGATGAAGCCGACGGGTGAAAGTGAGTTGGTTGAAACCGAATGGAACACGGTGACAGACACCTGCTTGAATGACGGGGATTCCTTAACGCCTGCTTGTGGTACGAACCCGTACCCGATTGCCCACGCTTTGTTAGCCCCGCATTTGATGAACGAATACTTCCTCGACCCAACCGATGGCTATGACGGTCACACGGACTGGGTTGTGACCTTCCCAATGAAAAAACACGGGATTAATGCTAAGAGCACGGATGTCGTCGCCAGCTTTGAAAACGGTATCTTTGACCGTGAAGAGGGTACGGCGGATTGGTCGGCTGGCACTACCGATACGAGTGATAGCAGCTTCGGCTTCTCGCCACCGATTGGTATGGGCAATGTGGATACCAGCGATTCCAGCTTGTTGAATCGCGAAGTGAACGTCATTAGCTTCAAAACCAGTGACCCATCTTACGATGCAGCTCGCACGGTATTGTCCAGCACTTCCAAACAAAGCGTGAGCGTTGGCGCATTTGTTAGCGGTTGGGCACGTTTGTCATTCCCCAGTTATAGCTTAGCGGACGGCTTTAAATCGGCGAAAGCGTACAGTGCTTCACCAAGCACTTATACCGCTGCTAGCAATGTTTACAAAGGTGTACCTGCAACGGGTGCGGCCTTTATTGAAGGTAATGTCAGTCAGAATGCGAATGCTCGCTTCGGTAATGCACTGCCTCATAAAATTCAGCGTGATTAATTAAGTTGTAATTGCGTTGCTTGCTGGGGTGGTGTCTCACCATTCCAGCACCTTCTCTCGTTTGGCTTTTGGTTGGAAATTTGCTTATGCTGCGTAAATTACATCAACTTTTTCATGTTGTGCAGGGCTGTGCGTTTGTCGCGCTATTGTGTTGCGCAATGGGCATGGCACACGCTGAATCCACGCCAGCGGCAGCGGATGCCAATGAATCCAAACCTGCCTTATCCGCCGAAGCGGCTTACATCCGTAATGCATTGGTGCAGCAAGGGGAAACCAAAGGCTTGGATAAAAGCCCACAATTTCGTTTATTAATGAGTCAATTTCGCAAAGAACAACTGGCTAAATTAGCGTTAGAACACGCTGCGAGTGCTGGAATGCCGGATTTCACCGCGCGTGCCGAAGAGTTATACCAAGCGCGTTTGTCCGAAGATTACACCTTACCCCTGCGTTTGCGGGTGCGTGTGTTGGAAATGAACATCCCCGATGGGCAAGAAGCGGCAATTCGCCAGCAGTTGGCAGCCATTCGTGCGGATGTGCAAACGGGTAAACTGGATTTCACAGCGGCGGTATTGGCACACAGCACTGCCCCTGAAAAACACCTCACGCAAGGCGATAGCCAATGGTTTCACAAAGGGCAAAAGCCGGATGTGGTCTATGATGCAGCGTTGAATTTGACTGCCTCTCAACCCTTAAGTGACGTGGTGGTCAATCGTCAAACTGCTTATTTACTGCAATTTTTGGAGCGTAAAGCACCGAGCGTGATTCCTTTTGCCGATGCGCAAGCCGACATTGTGGCGAAGTTAGCCAAAGATTACCGCGAAGAAAATCAGCAAGTGGTATTGGATAAACTGAAATCACAATTTCAGCAAACCCAAACCGCTACTTCGGATACTCCCGTGTCTTCATCGCATAAGGTTGATGGCATGTGAACCAGTCAGCGCGGGCTTACCTCACGTTAACGTGGCAATTATTGCGCCGTGATTTGCAAGCGCGTTATGCGGGAACGTTGTTGGGTGTATTTTGGTTAATCGCCCAGCCACTGTTTATGCTGGTGGTGTACACGCTGGTATTTGGCGAAATCCTTGCCGTGCGTTTTCCCGCCCCCACGCAAGCGGCGAGTCAAAGCGGGCAAACCGCTGATTTTGCCCTGACCGTATTAGCGGGGTTAACCCTATTCAATGCTTTGGCGGAAGTTTTAACTCGCGCCCCCAGCGTGTTAGTAGAACGTCGTGACTTGCTGCTGAATTCGCCATTACCCGCCAGTATTTTGCCCTTGTTGCCCGTTGGTACGTCCATTGTGTTGGAAGTGTTGTCCGTCGGCTTATTGCTGTTGTGGGTAGGGTTTAACGGGCAGTGGCAAGCGCAAGTATTGCTCTATTACCCAGCGGTTTTGCTGGTGCGGGTACTGTTTTCCCTCGCGTTTAGTTACGGCTTGGCGATTTTGGGGGTGTTTTTGCGCGATTTACGCCAATTAATGCCGCCATTCATGACGGTATTACTGTTGTTATCGCCGATTGTTTACCCCTTGACGCAAGTGCCAGCGCAATGGCAAGCCGTGTTTCAATGGAATCCACTGACGCATTTGGTGCAAGCCTACCGTGATGCTTTATTAGCGGGGAGTTTCCAACCCACGATTTTCTGCGCACTGTTGGGCATGGCGAGTGTCTTGCTATTGCTGGCAGTGGCTTTGTTCCAGCGTTTAATACCGCGTGCGAGGTATGTGTTATGACCACGCCTATTGCCATTCGTTTGGAACAGGTCAGTGTGACGTATCGGCGTTATGCTCATCCCCGCGCTGCCTTGTGGGAATGGCTTACGCAACGTTGGACGGGACGCACGACGCATAGCCAATTCCATGCCTTACAGCACATGACGCTGCAAGTCGCGGCGGGTGATTCTTTGGGGGTTGTCGGGGATAACGGTGCGGGCAAAAGCACCTTCCTCAAATTATTAGCGGGGAATCTGCCGCCCACTCAGGGCGTGTGTGCCGTGCAAGGGCGACGTTCGGCATTGCTGGAATTGGGGGCTGGGCTACAAGGCGACTTCAGCGGTGTGGATAATGCGCGTATGGGCTTAGCCTTACGCGGTTTTAGTCATGCCGAAATCGACGCGGTATTGCCCGACGTATTGGCTTTCGCCGAATTGGGTGAGTTCATCCATCAACCCGTGAAAACCTATTCCAGCGGTATGGCAGTACGTTTAGTGTTCGCCATTGCGGCGGTCATCGAACCCCAAGTGCTGATCGTGGACGAAGCCTTATCGGTGGGGGATCAGTATTTCCAGAAAAAATCCTTAGACCGAATGCGCGCGATTTTGCAAGGTGGCGCGACCTTGGTGTTCTGCTCACACAATCTGTACCAAGTGCGCGAAATGTGTCGCCAAGCAGTGTGGTTAGAACACGGGCAAATCCGCATGATTGGCGATGCCCAAGTGGTGGTGGATGCGTATCAGGATGCGGTACGGGGCAGAAATGCTGTAAGGGAAGCGGCTTGTTCATCCTCTGATACGGGGAAGCTAGCAGGGGTTGCTTTGCTCTCCGTTACCCTTAATCGCGATGTGTACCAAACGCACGATCAGTTTGTGGTCGAGGTACACGCCAGTCGTGGCGAGCGTCCGCTGCATGATGTTCACGTTGGCATTGTGATCCGGCGTAATGATGATGTGCAATGCTTTGGCATCAGTACCTTGCACGATGGCGTAGCGTTGCAAGCACTCGAAAATGACGTGGTATTTACCCGCTTGGTGCTGGAACAACTGCCGTTATTGTCGGGTGAATATTGTTTGGAAGTGTGGCTGATTGATGCCAGTGGTTTGCACGTTTACGACTCCCGCGAACGCTGTTGCCATTTCCGCGTGCAACAAGCTTCGCAAACGCAAGGGGTCGGCATGGTATGGCTACCGCATACTTGGCAAACGACTGGGCAAACAAAGGAGCAATCACATGACACTCGCTGGGAAACTGCCGCGCTTACGTCCTGACACTTTCGCGGTACGTTACGACCTGTTATTTCCTGCCTATGCGCAATTGCCACCACGTTGGGGGTATGCCTTAGCGGCGCAACAAGCCGCGTGGTTTCGGCGCAAACGAGTCGACGAAGCAACCCTAATCCGCCAGCAAATGCAGCGCGTGTTTCCCGATGCATCAGCAACGACGGTGGAAACTTGGTTGCAGGATTATTACCGCATGGTCGAGCTGGAAGCATTGGATACTTGGTATTTGCAACATCAACCGCTGCACGAAGTCGTTACCTTACGTAATTTTGCAGTGGTGGAAGCGGCACGCCGTGCGGGGCAGCGCGTGTTATTAACGGGTGGGCATTTCGGGCGCTTTTGGTTGGCGGGGGCGGCAATGCGCGAACGCGGCTTTACCACTGGCACCATTACGCGCGATGGCGGTGCGGAAAATACTCACGGTTTACACCCTGCGGAATACCAATTTCGCTTGTTTAAATTGCAACGCTTACAGCAAGTATTGGGTGGACCTTTCTTGGTGGAAGGCGAGGATTTACGCCCGTTATACCGTGCTTTGGATGAGCACTTAATCACGCTGATTTTTGATGTGCCTTACGTCAATCCGCACAAGGGGAGCGTGACAGTGCCATTCTTTAACGCTAGTATTGATTTACCCGCTGGTATTTACCGCGTGGCAAAAAAGATGCAAGCCGTGGTCGTGCCGTTTTTCATGCGCGAGTTAGGGAATGGTCGAGTCGTCGCAGAATTTTCTGCCGCTTTAGAACCATCCGCACACGCCGAAAGCGACTTTATGTGTGAGCTTGCCAGTCAATTAGCCTTACGGATTAGTGAGCATCCGGGGCAGTGGTGGTTATGGGCAGCGTTGCCCCTACTACAGCACCGTTAAAGCATAAAACAATAACAATGAGACAGTTAGATGAACGCGGCGAACCATTCTTTTCCTCTGCATGACAATCACTCCCACACGCAAATTGTACGGCGCGTGCCTGCGCGTGCGCGTGTGTTGGAACTGGGTTGTGGTGATGGCAGCATGTCGCAATTACTGCATGATTTTTGCCATGCGCAAATCACGGGAGTGGATCACAATGCCCAAGCTTTGCAACAAGCACGCGCGTATTGCACCACGATTTTGCCTGCGGATTTGGAACAGCCAGACAGTTTGGCGGAATTCGACGATCACGCTTTTGATGTCATTACCCTTGTCGATGTGCTCGAACACCTAAAAGACCCCATTGCCTTATTGCATCGTTTGGAACGGTTGCTCGCGCCGCAAGGTCGCTTATTGTTATCCGTGCCGAATGTGGCACACGCTTCGGTGCGTTTGGAATTATTGAATGGGCAATTCGATTACGAAACCACGGGGATTTTGGATACCACCCACCTGAAATTTTTTACCCTGAAAAGCTTACTCGGTTTATTGCAGCAAGCGGGCTATCAAGTGCAAGAAGTGGATTATACCCAGCACGATATGCCGGATGCGGTCATTGCGCGGTATTTACAGCAAGCGGGGTTAGAAGCAACGCCCGCCGCGCTGGCAGCTTTTCACACGCCTGAAGCAATGGCGTATCAGTTTATTATTTGTGCCACACCACTAACGGCGGCAACGGTATTAGCTGACGTAGAAAAGGACACCCGTACTTTTCCTGCCGCTTTACCAACCTTGAACCCTAAGCCCTTAGCCGCTTCGTGGGAAACGTGGGGGCGGCTACACCATGAATTGCAACAAACACAAGCGGAGTTAGAACGGGTGTACGCCACGCGCAGTTGGCGGCTCTTACGGCGTGGTGCTGCCGTTTGGCGTAGTATTCAGGCACGATTCACCCAAGCTTGTTAAACTGAACCCCGAATAAACTGTAATAATAACAATAACATTGAGGAGATTTTGTGAAGCACCAACAACAGGAGCAATGCCAAGTCAGCGTTATTCTCCCTGTTTATAATCATGAACGTTGGGTATGTGAAGCAATTGACTCAGTGGTTGCACAGTCGTATAGCGATTGGGAACTGCTGATTATTGACGATGCTTCCACCGATCAGTCGTGGGCGGTGCTGCAAAATCACCTGCAAAACTTACTAGCAATACAACCCACATTACGCATTCAAAGCCTGCATCATGCGCAGAATCAAGGCGCACCCGCGACCATTAACCAAGGTCTGCAATTAGCGACGGGGGATTACCTAACCGTTCTGAATTCCGACGATGTGTGGGATGCGGCACGCTTGGCGCGTTTACTGCACATTGCGCAAACCCAAGGTTACGACTTTCTGACCACCGATGTGGCGGTATTGGATGCCGATTCGCAAGCCAAAGAAGCGCGTGAACCGCATTGGGTGGCGTGGTTTGACGGGTTGAAACAGGATTACGCCAACCATCGGGATATGGCGGCGAGTTTATTGCGCGGTAATTTTTTGATTACCACCTCGAATTTCTTCTTCACACGGGCGGTGTATCAGCAAGTCGGTGGTTTTGCCGATTGGCGTTATGTGCACGATTACGATTATGCCTTGCGTGTGTGGTTGGCGGGTTTTGCCATGCAGTTTTTAACGGATGAAAAGCTGTTGGGTTATCGCTTGCATGAGTGCAATACCATTCGTGAAAAGCCGTTAGCGGCGATTCAAGAAAACATGCAGTTATTGCTGACGTATTTGCCGCGCTGCGCTGATGTTTTGAATCCAGCACGTTTGCGCGGAATGCAAATCCAGTTGCAGGATTTGTATCGTTATACCAATGAAGAATGGCTCACGGTTGTGCATCAGCGGTTGGTGGCAAAGGAACAGGAATTATTACCATTGCTTGCAGATCGTGAAAGTTGGATTGCCGAGCGCGATGCGTGGATTGTGGAACGTGATCAGTGCATCGACGGTTTACAACAGCATGTACAGCAACAACACGCGTGGTTGGCAGATCGTGAAAGTTGGATTGCGCAACGTGATGCATGGATTACTGAGCGTGATCACATCATCGACGGCTTACAACAGCATGTGCAACAACAACAAGTGTGGTTGGCAGACCGCGAGCGTTGGATCAGCGAACGTGATGCATGGATTGCGGAACGTGACCAACTGCTGCGTCAAGCGCAACAACAACAGCAACAGTTACTCAATAGCCGAGCTTTTCGTTTAGGCGAAAGTCTCTTAGCACCACTGCGCCGTTTTCGGCAGCTTTTTATGGGGGTAGGTTATGCCTGAAAAACTCATTGCGCGTGATTGGCAGAAAATCCGTAATTGGCTAGAGCCGCGCATTGAAGCCGGTCAAATCCGTTTGGTTTCGCTGGATATTTTCGACACCTTATTGGCGCGTTGCGTTGAGCCACCCGTGGTGGTGCAACACGCTGTTTGTCGCGAAGTTGGCAAAAAGGTCGGGATTGCCCCCAGTTTGGTGTGGGAAGCGCGTCAACAAGCGGAACAAACCTTGCGTGCCGAAGCGGTGGCGGAAGGCTTGGATCACGAATGCCGTTACATTGAACTCGTGCCGCGTTGGGTGGATAACCTGTTCAAAGCCCCTGATATGGAATTGGGGCGTTTCATGTGCCAAACCGAATTGGCATTGGAAAATGCCGCGTTACACATTAAGCCTGATGCGCAAGTGTTCATGGATTGGGTGCGTGAACAGGGCGTGAAAATCGTCGCGGTTTCCGATATGTACCTCAATAGCGATTTGCTCGGCGAATTGTTGGGGCGCAAAGGTTTACTGCATTACTTCGATAATTTGTATGTGTCGGCGGATTACAAAGAAGGCAAGTATTCTGGACGTTTATTCCGCCGCATGTTGCAAACACAGGAAGTGAAACCGCAGCACGTCGTCCACATTGGTGATAATCCCGTATCGGATCGGCGCGTGGCGTGCAAGGAAGGCATTCAAGGCGTGTGGCTGTATGAGAAAAAAGATTTACGTCGCCGCGAACGTTTAGCTTTATCCGGCAAAATGGCGCAACGCGGCGGGATTTGGATGGGGCGGTATTTCTTTGAAACCGTGCAAACGCGCATCCAACAAGACGACAGTTTGAATCCGCGTAATTTCTTTTTCCGTTATGGGCGCGATGTGTTAGGTCCGGCGTTCAGCGTGTTCATGCAAGGTTTACAGGAACGCTTACAACGCCAGACGCGCAATGGGCAAGGGATTGAAAAGCTGTTGTTCGTGGCGCGTGATGGTTACATCTTTGAACGCATGTACCGCGAAGTCGAAGCGCAAGTGCCAAGCGAATACGTTTACTTGTCGCGCAAAGTCATTACGGCGGCGGCAGTTGCGGATGGTTTGACCCACGAACAAGCCACCGTCGCATTCTACAACCCGAAACAAGAAGGCTTGGCATCGGTTTGTAAGGTGTACGGTTTGCCAGAGGAAGAATTACGTCCTCTGGCTAAAGAGCACGGCTTTAATGATTTCACCGCTCCTGTGACCGATTGGCAGGATACGCGCTTGCACAATTTCCTGAAAGATAAGCAAGTGCAAGCCATTGCACGGCGCGTGGGTAGCCAGCACAAAGTCTTATTGGAACGCTATTTGGAACAAGTGGGTTTCTTCGCCCAGCAACGCATTGCTTTGGTGGACATTGGTTGGAATGGCACGGTACAGAAGTTCCTCAAACAAGCGTTTGGGACTCGTCCAGACTTCCCGCATTTGTTTGGTTACTACTTTGCGTTTGTGCCGAAGTTGTATGCGGATTTTGGCGACAACAACATTTGTGAAGGCATTGTGCACGATTCCCGACGCGGTAATGCGTGCGAGCGTATTCCAGCAGAATTTGAAGAGATTTTCGAGCAGGGGGCGCGTTCACCCGAAGCCACCACGGTGGGTTATCGCGACCGTGATGGACGCATCGAGCCGATTTTGAAACACGATGGTGCGGCGGATCGTCAAGCCGAATTGCGTTGCAATGCGTCGGTGGCGCGGATGCAAGAAGGGATTCTGTGCCATTGGGAACATTACCGTGCTGCGCAACAATTGACGGGCTATGCTAGCCAGCAAATTTTGCCGTATGTGCACGGCATTTTGGAACGCGCCATTGTATACCCAACCCGCGAAGAAACACGCGAATTAACCCGTTTAGTACACACCGAAGATTTTGGGCATGATCATGTCTTGGAATTGGGCAAGCGTGCTTTAGGGTTGCGCGATTTGTTACGTCCGCGCCGCTTACTTAACAGTATGCGTTTTGCGGCGTGGCGTTACGCGCTGTTGGATAAGATGCCGACTGGGTTGCCGAATTTCGCATTACGGGTGGCTTACTTGCATTCGGTTGATAAGTGATGGAATACGCAGTCTCTACCCATTAACAGCAACAATAAAGTATTCGGTGCGAGGGGAATCATCATGGTACTTAGTCCAACAAAGTTATTCGGCTATGCCTTAGCCTTCCGGTTTTCTTCGGGACGTGGGCGGTGCTTTAGTCCGGGGGTAAAAGCATTACTGGCGTGGTATGGCTACCGCTTACGCGCATTCGTGCTGGATCGTTCCGCCGCGAAATGGTGGCTACACTGGCTAGAGTAAGCTGCTATGAGCCAAGTCACGGTGCAGGTCTTGCTGTCGACATGGAATGGAGCAGCATGGTTGTCGGAATTGCTGGAGTCGTTGGAACGGCAAACGTTCAGCGACTGGCAATTATTAATCCGCGATGATGGCTCGTGTGACCGTACTTTACGCATTTTGCTGGATTGGCAAGCTCTCTACCCAGAAAAAGTCGCGTTATTGCAAGTCGGCGGTGAACATCTAGGCAGTACGCAAAGTTTTAGCCAGCTCGTGCAAGCCAGTAGCGCACCGTACTTAATGTTCTGTGATCAAGATGATGTGTGGTTGCCGGAAAAAATCGAATTGCAGCTTACCGCTTTGCAAAATTTAACCCTTGAACGGGGTGAACACACGCCGTTATTGGTGCATTGCGATTTAGCGGTGGTGGATGCACAACAGCATTTACGTGCGGTTTCTTTTTGGGATTATCGGCAATTCGATGTCGAACAACGCCACCAAGCTTACCTATTGAATAATGTGGTGACGGGTTGTGCCACGATGTTTAACCGTGCGGCGGCGGATTTGGCTTTCCCCGCGCCATCGGCAGCCATGCAGCATGATCGTTGGTTAGCATTGGTGTGTGCGTGGTTTGGCTGCATTACGACCATTGCGCATCCATTATTGCTGTATCGACAACACGGCATGAATCAATTGGGGGCGGAAGTTGCAGGCGTGAAAGGTTTGGAGTCGCGCATTCAAGCTTGGAGTTTGCAAGCTGAAGCATTCTTAGAGCGTTACAGTGCGCGGTTGAATGCCGACGATTATAAGCGCGTTGAAGCGGTCGCGGAATTACGTCATTTACGGGGCTGGGAACGGCGACAACACATTGTGCGTTACCGTTTGTTCAAACACAAAATGCTGGCAAATTTGGCATTGCTGCTATTTGCCTAATTACGCCTAATTAGCAATAAAGGCTAAATAATGATAACAAAAACTTTATGCCCCAATGTGGCAGTCATTGTACTGACCCGCAATGCTGGTGTGTTATGGTCAGATTGGTTAGCCGCAATTCAGCAGCAAACCCTACAAGCAGGGCGTTATCTCGTCATTGATTCCTCATCGGAAGATCAAACCGTTGCGTTAGCACGCGAGGCGGGTTTGGAGGTGTATGCGATTCACCCCAGTCAATTCAATCACGGCAGTACCCGGCAACTCGCCACGGAATTGTGCCCTGATGCGGAGTTATTGGTATTTCTCACGCAAGATGCAATTTTGAAGCAGGCAGATTCCTTGGCAACCATCCTCAGTCATTTTACCGATGAACAAGTGGGCATGGCTTATGGGCGGCATTTGCCACGAGCGGATGCGGATTGGCTGGAACGTCATGCGCGAGGGTTTACCTATCCGGCGACGGCATCGGTACGGGATCGCCACAGTTTTCAGACAATGGGCTATCGCGCGGCATTTTCTTCGGATGTGTACGCAGTGTATCGAGCGCGGGCATTGCGCAGCATTGGTGGTTTCCCACAGCACATTATTGTGAGTGAAGACAGTTACGTTGCTGCACGCTTATTATTGGCTGGCTGGAAAAGTGTGTATGCTGCGCAAAGTACGGTTGAGCATTCACACCATTACACTTTATGGCAGACATTCCGGCGATATTTTGATGTGGGCGTGTTTCACGCGGCGGAAAAACCCTTAATGCAAGCTTGTGGTGCGCCACCGGATCAAGAAGCAGGCGCGTATGTGCGCTCTTTAATTCATTATCTCTGGCAACAGAGCAAATGGTTATTGCCACTGGCTGCATTACAAACGTTGGTAAAATTAATCGGTTTTAGCGTCGGAAAACGTTATCAACAGTTGCCCGTATGGCTATGTCGTTGGATTAGCGTGCAGAAAGCTTATTGGCAGCCGAAGGCGTTTCAGCCTATATTTACGTTACTGCCAAGCGTATCAACGGGTTTTTTAGCAGCGGAAACCGTCAAAGACTTGAGAAATCACTCTGTTTCCCCTAGAATCCCGCGTTTCTTTGTAACCCCGACCTTTAACGGTGTTGTTAGTGGTGTTGGGGTAGATCGGCAAAAACAGACAGAAGTGGATTGAGCAAGATGAAAACATTCAGTGCAAAGCCGGCTGAGGTCAAACGCGATTGGTATGTCGTGGATGCCCAAGGCAAGGCGCTGGGCCGCCTGGCCACCGAAGTTGCCCGGCGTTTGCGTGGAAAGCACAAGCCGGAATACACCCCCCACGTTGATACTGGTGATTACATCATTATCCTCAACGCGGATAAAGTAGGCATCACTGGTAATAAAGCCAAAGATAAAACCTACTACCACCACACAGGTCACATTGGTAACATGCGTGCATTTACGTTTGAAAAAATGCAACAGCGTGCACCAGGTCGCGTTATCGAGATGGCAATTAAAGGCATGTTGCCGAAAAACCCATTGGGTCGCGCTATGTTCCGTAAACTGAAAGTTTACGCTGGTACGGAACATAACCATCAAGCACAACAGCCTCACGCGCTAGAAATCTAATCGGGTAGAGATGAATATGGCTGAAACACAATATTATGGAACTGGTCGCCGCAAATCGTCTGCCGCTCGCGTTTTCTTGCGTGCAGGTAGCGGCAACATCGTCGTCAACGGCAAACCGTTAGATCAATTCTTCGGTCGCGAGACTGGCAGTATGATCGTGCGTCAACCGTTGCACTTAATGGCAATGGCAGACAAATTTGATGCGAACATCACCGTTACCGGTGGTGGTATTACTGGTCAAGCAGGTGCGATCCGTTTAGGTATCGCTCGTGCGCTGCTGGAATACGATCAAGGTATGCGCGGCACACTGAAAGCTGAAGGCTTCCTGACTCGTGACGCGCGTGAAGTTGAACGTAAGAAAGTCGGTTTGCACAAAGCACGCCGCGCGACTCAGTTCTCCAAACGTTAATTCGTACAAGCTCATGGCACTTGCTTCAAGCAAGTGTTTCACGGGTTTTTACACCGCAAAGCCACAGAATTTGTACCTCTGTGGCTTTGTTGTATCTATACTACTACTAAGTTAGGGTTATTCACCCAGTGTAGTGATTAAGCCACTTTGTGGTGTTATCCCTGAGTTGTTGAAAAATAAACCAAAATTCCGTCCATCATTATTTTTCATTTCGAGCTACAAAGAATGTGGCATTTCTGCAACAAGTTCGCTAAACTTTGTAGCGTAATTGCAAAATAGCTGTTGCAAGAGTCTGGTAAGGGATGTATAAATACATTCCGTCAGATTGAACAAATCGAATTTAAACGTTAATGACAGGACAAACCTTCTAAATAGGAGTCGACTCATGAAAAAATTACTTGCAATCGCTGTAGCTGCTGCTTTAACTGCACCTGCTGCTATGGCTGAAACTACTCTGTACGGCAAACTGCACGCTACTGCCGGTCAAGTTAAAACAAATGACGTAAAAGAAAACGTCGTTGAAAGCCACAACTCTCGCATCGGTGTAAAAGGTTCTACTGAGCTGGACAATGGCCTGAGCGCAACTTACGGTGTGGAATATGGCTTAGACTTGGATGGTGATAATGCTTCTACTTCTACAGCTACCGCAACTTCTCGTACCTTGAATGCACGTAATACCTTCGTTGGTGTGAAAGGTGGTTTCGGTGAAGTTCGTGTTGGTCGTCATGACACTCCAGCTAAATTGGCAACTGCTGGTTTAGATGCATTTGCTGATGGTTATGCTGATATGAGCAACATCATTGCTGCTGATGCTCAACGTATTGACAACGTTGTGGCTTACATCGGCAAATTCGGTCCTGTGGGCGTTGCTGCTGCGCATTCAACCGATGCGGATATTGCTGGTCAAGTTGCGCCTTCTGGTGAGGGTGACTTAAACGGCGGTAACGATGCTAGCTCTATGTTAGTTAACTACAGCAATGGTCCAATCTACGCTGGTTTAGGTCACACCGCTGTCCAAAAAACTTTGAAATCTACCAACTTAGGTGTAGGTTACAAAGCTGAAGCTGGTCACTTCGCTAACGTAGTTCTGGAACAAGTTAAAGATACTGCTACTAGCAATAAAACTGACAATGCTTATGTTGCTGGCGGTTTCAAAACTGGTGCTGCCACTTTGAAAGTAGGTTATGGCGAAAGCAAATTCAAGCCAACTGGTCAAAAAGAGAAGCAAACTACTTTAGGCGTTGACTACAGCCTCGGTAAAAAAACTTCTACTTACCTGTTGTTGAATGAAGACAAAAATATCGACTTGAATAGCACTACTAACGACAAAACAACGCAAGCTGTTGTTGGTGTTGTTACTGAGTTCTAATCTTAACGGTTAGGTCTTTAGTTAAGGAAAAAGGCTGCTTCGGCAGCCTTTTTTCGTTGTGGGATGCTTAGAAGAAACCCCTCCCTTCCTCCCCTTGTCAGGCATAAGTATCTACACAAATTCCCCCGATTTCTTGATAATTAGGGGATGAATCCAAAAAAAACCTTCAAGGTGTTGATAAGCGCCTATCCACCCGTTAC
>JBDKID010000030.1:0-57300 GCA_039797295.1 Pseudomonadota bacterium
ACGTTGTTATCTATGCTGGAAATCATGGATGCCTACACCGCTGAACAATTGGACGGTCTGAAAAAAACCGTCCGACAATTTGTGTAGATACTTATGCCTTTAAGCCGGATGTCATCTTTGTCGACATTATGATGCCGCGCTTAGATGGCTATCAAACCTGTGCGCTGATTAAGGCCAATAGGCAATATCGGGATATTCCGGTCGTTTTATTATCCAGCAAAGATAGTATTTTCGACATGGCACGGGGGCGATTGGCAGGCTCTGATAAGTACCTGACCAAGCCATTTACCAAAGAAGATTTACTATCCGCTATTTATACCCACGTTAAATTGCCTGACCGAGGCAAGTCAGATGAGGCAGGTAATCGCAGTCAGGGTTCATCTGCTAAGTCCGAAGGATGATGCTGCTATGGCTGTTCCACATGTATTGATCATTGATGATTCACTGGCCGAAACCCGGATTTTTACGGTGTTACTGGAAAAACACGGTTATCGTGTCAGTGTGGCCTGCAATGGTCAGGAAGGCGTTCAGGTGGCGAAAGCACGCCAACCGGATGTGATTCTCATGGATGTGGTGATGCCGTTGCTGAATGGATTCCAAGCGACGCGCGAACTGACGCGCACGGCAGAAACCGCACACATTCCGATCATTGTGTGTAGCTCTAAATCCACCGAGACGGATCGTCTGTGGGCAATGCGTCAGGGGGCGAAAGCTTATTTGATTAAGCCCGTGACTCCCAAAATATTGCTCGATACGGTGGCACAGTTTGTCTCAGGGGCGGGTAAGCATGGCTAGTCCCTATGAACTATTAGCAGGGCTGGCTTTATTACGCGAAAAAAAACGGCGTTCCCGCCAGCGTAATGCCTCAGAGCTGCAAGAATGGTCGGGGTTTCGCGTGCAACTGGGTGATGTGGCGTGCTTGATTCCTTCCGATCAGGTGGAAGAAGTGGTAACGCCCGCTTCCGTTGCAGGGGTGCGCGGTGTTCCGGCATGGATTCGTGGGGTAGCGTATTGCCGAGCGCAATTAGTAACGCTCGTCGATGTGACCCGTTTATTACTGGGTGAAACCCGTCAAGTGCCTGTCAGTCGTGTGTTCGTCATGCGTGGCAAGCAAGAATGGTTTGGGTTTCAAGTCAGTGCGTTTGAAGGGGTACGCCACATTTGGTCAGATACGCCAGTGTGTGCTGCTCCCGATAATTTATCCGGCACATGGTTATTGTATGTGCGTCAATGGCTGTTACTGGATGATCAGCCGGTGGCTGTATTAGACGCTGCTCGACTAGTGGAGATACTAGAACAACGGAGCAGCACCGTAACAGGGGTGGCGTTATGAGCATTTTGGGCTACCAGTTATTAGCCGCAGGGTTAATAGCGTTGGTCTTATTGCTCGTGCTGTTGTTATTCCGTTTAAACCGTGCAGTCACCGCGCGTATGCAAGGTGGCGCACGTCAACAGCAACAAGCGGTTTTACGTTTATTGGATGAAATGAGTGCGTTGGCGGATGGTGACTTAACCATGCGGGCAACGGTCACGGAAGATGTCACGGGGGCGATTGCCGATGCGGTGAACTACGCGGTGGATGCATTACGCGCACTCGTGGTACGCATGGATTCGACC
Source organism: Pseudomonadota bacterium (assembly GCA_039797295.1). Taxonomy (GTDB): domain Bacteria; phylum Pseudomonadota; class Gammaproteobacteria; order Thiotrichales; family Thiotrichaceae; genus Thiothrix. The sequence goes on from JBDKID010000030.1 coordinate 1,618, forward strand.
TCGCATCACCTCACTGGCTTTGCGCGGGATGCGGACAAGCGCGTCAATCAACTCGCGGATGCCAGTGGGCAACAAGCGCAAGAAATTGCGGTGGCGACCTCGGCGATTGCAACCATGACACAATCGATTCAGAAGGTGTCACGCAATGCGGCTAGTTCGGCGGATGTAGCACGTAAATCGTTGGAAATTTCCCAAGCGGGGGCGCGAACCGTGCGTGCCACGATTGCCGACATGGGCGCGATTCGCGAACAGATTCAGGCGACTTCCAAACGCTTAAAACGCTTGGGGGAAAGTTCGCAAGAAATCGGTGACATCATGCGCTTAATGAATGACATTGCCGAACAGACGAATATTCTGGCTCTGAATGCCTCCATTCAGACCACAGCAAATCAATCGGGAGCGCACAGCGGTTTTCGCCGCCTTGCGGATGAAATGCAGCAACTGGCGCAACAAGCGGCGGGGGCTTCACGCAAGATTGATGTGCTGATCCGCACCATGCAGTCGGATACCAACGAGGTCATGGCTTCGATGGAAGAAACCACTGCCAAGGTGGTGAATGGTGCGCGTAATGCGGAATCAGCAGGGGCGGCACTGGATGAAGTCGAGAACGTCACGGTGGGTTTGGCACGTTTGATTGCCAATATCTCCGATGCGTCGAGTAAGCAAGCGGACATGGCTGGTCAAGTGGGTGCAACCATGCAGGCCATTCAGGAAATCACCTCACAAACGGCGAAGTACAGCCAAGAAACCCGTTCCTTAGTAGCGGACTTGAATGCGACAGCGGCGGATTTGCGCGGGGCGATTGCGGACTTCAATCTGGGCGAAGAAAAAAAATAATACAGGTGGAATATGATTTCTGATAAATCAAGTTTGGCAAGTCGCCTTGGCTGGATCGTGAATGATACAGAGCAAGCCATTGAGCAAGCTCGGCAATCGTTTAGCCAGTACGTTGGGTCAGTGGAAAAAGGCGCTTTAAGTGCTTGCCGTGAGACTTGTCGCCAGATTTCGGGCGTATTGGACATTCTCGGTGCGAATGGCGCGAGTATGCTCAGTCGCGAAATCGTCCAACTGCTGGATGCCTTGATTCAGGGTAAAGTCGAAAACCTCAAAGCGGCGCAAGAAGCAGCGGCGGAAGGTTTGCTGCAATTATCCGAATACCTCAAGCATTTGCGTGAAGGTTACGCCGATTTACCCGTGGTGGTATTGCCGACGCTGAATAACTTGCGGGCAGCACGCGACGCGGAATTATTATCCGAACACTTGGTATTCTTGCCAGAAGCAGGTCATGCCGATGACACGCAAATCGGTACGCAAGAACACGTCACCCTGACCACGGATCGTCTGCAACAAATCACCACCAAACTGCGTTTTTATTTCCAGAAAGCGTTATTGGGTTGGTTTCGCGATGAACAACCCGCGCGTATGTTGCAAGCCAGCGGCAAAGTGGCAACCAACCTGATTGTATTGAATGAATCGCGGCGCTTGCGGGCATTGTGGTGGATTACAGCGGGTTTAGCCGACGCGCTGGAACACGGGCGTTTGGAACACAGTGTTGCGGTGAAAATGCTCATGGGACGCATGGAACGCGAAATTCGCCGCTTTGGTGATTTGGGCGAAACCGCGTTTGATAGCAGCGTGCCCGACGAATTATTCAAAAACCTGTTGTATTACGTTGGTTTAGCCGAATCCGGCTCGGTGGTCACGGATCGTGTTAAAGCCGCCTACAAACTGGATTTGTATTTGCCACAAGGTGAAACCTTAGTCGAATTGCGCCAACACTACACCACACCGGGGCGCGATTTGTGGCGTGCGGTGGCGGGTTCGGTGATTGATGAGTTGAAAGCTTTGCAGGGCATTTTAGAAGCCATGCAGGACGAAGGGCGACAAAGCGAATTACTGGAAAAACTCGCCGACAAAACCCAAAGCTTATCCAGCACCTTAGCCATGCTCGGTTTGGGACAAGCTTCTGAATTGACGGCGGATTTGGGCGAAAACCTCAAAATCAAAGCCACGGGTGGCGATATTCAGCATTTCAACGATTTGCTGCAAATCAGTACCCATTACGCGCGGCTGGAAAAGGTGTTGGAGGAATACGCTGAAACGGGTTGCGATACCACCGAGGCGATTTTCGGGGCGGAATCCGAAAGCCAAGCCTATGCCACCGAACGCGGTTTATTACGCACGACTTTGGTCGAATTGAGCAAAGCGCAAACTCGTACCGTGGATTTCTACCGCAAAGGTTGGTCGTTCTTTGACATGGAAGGCGTGGTTTCCGCGCTGGAAAATGTCAATGGTGCATTGGGTATGGTCGGCGCGACAGAATTAAGCCCGATGATCGAAACCGCCTTGCGCTATGCGCGTGATGATTTATTGGTGCAAAAGCGTGAGCCAGCGGTGGAAGAATTGGAAAAGTTCGCCGATGTGTTGACGCTGTTGGATGCGTCGATTTCCGCACGGTTGCAGGGCGATGATTACTTATCCTTGCTGCCGACAGGTTTTGCAAAACTGCGCGAATTGGATCAGGCAAGTAACCTCAATCTCATTGGCGAGGTCGATTTAGACGCGCTAATGAGCGAGATTGAGTCAAAAAAAAAAGCAATACCAGCGATTCCACCCAGCCTTTACCAACGTCTACGCCAGTCGAACCTCAGCCAATCTCAGTTGCTGACAGCAGTGATGTAGTCACTACGCTGGGCAACGCTAGCCCAGTTGCTGAACCAATCGCCGCCGTTGTCACAATAGAAACGGTCGAAACAGCCGAAATCATCGAGGCGGTCAAAGCACCGCCAGCTCCCCCCGGTTTACGCGAGGTTCTGGGGGATGAAATCTTCGAGATATTCACGGAAGAAGTCAGTGAAATCTGTCAGAACCTCACCGTACTGTTCCCGCAGTGGGAAAAAGATCGTCAAAACCGCGATTTACTCACCGAAATTCGCCGCGCCTTTCACACCTTAAAAGGCAGTGGGCGCATGGCAGGCGCGTTTGCGTTAGGTGATTTGGCATGGGTGCATGAAGATTTACTCAATCAAATCATCAACGGGCAATTAATCGCGGATGAGCGCGTTACGGCGCAAGTACGCACGGTGATTGATGAATTAATCGCGCGTGAAGCGTTTTACCAACAAGCCCAGCAAAAAGATGCGCGGGTGGAACAATTGGTGGAAGCTGCCCATGCGGTGATTCGCCAAGAAGCGTTATCCACATCCACGGTGAGCGATTTGTCGGAAGAGCAACCTGCCGAACACGTCGCGATGCATGAGGTGGTGGAATCGTGGTTGCAAGATGATCACGATACGGCTGCTGCGGATAGTGCCAACGCTGAAGAGGTATTGGACTTCTCATCCAAGCCAGTAACGTCTTCATTAGCCACACTCACGTTTGTCACTGAAGCACCGCTAACGCACAATCTGCCACCGAATACGTCGCCGAGTATTGCACCCGTACCGACTCCCGAAGTGCTCCCTGAGCCGCCCCCTGAACCGGCTACACCGCCAGCACCGACACCGCCGCCTGCGCCGTCATTGGTTGTACCGGAAGATGATTCCGAGACACGCTTAGTGTGGCAATTGTTCTGGGAAGAATTCCCTGATCAGTTGCAAGCCTTGGATAAGCATTTACAGCATTTGTACGACAATCCCGCTGCGCAAGATGTGATTCGGGAATTGGAACGCGAATTCCATACCCTGAAAGGCGGGGCGCGGATGGCGCAACTTAAGGCATTAGCTGATGTGAGTCACGACGCGGAAACCTTGCTGTCACGCTTATCGCGGGCGCAACCCGTCGGGGATGCAGAATTAACCGCTTTGCAACAAGCCGTCGATACCTTGCACACGCTGGCAGAACAATATCGTCACCTGACTGCGCCACCGAGTGCCAACAGTGTGAATGTAAGCCCGCCACCTATTGCTGTCGAAACGCTTGTACCTGTTGAACCGGTGGCGACTGCTGAACCCGTTGCCGCTTTGCCAGAACCGGTGGTGGAACAACTATCGCGCGACAAACCTGCCGAACCCGAAGTGCCATTATGGAGTCGACGCAGCGGACAAGAAGAATTCGGCAGTTTGTTGGAACGCATGTTGGCGGAACAAGCTGCATCCTTGCCCGACATTAGCACGCTGGATACCCGCGTGGTGGCACCGCAGCCGAGCAGCGTGGATAACACCGTGATTGCGGTGAATGCGCACGAAACCATTCGTTTACCAGCGGTATTCGTGGATGGATTAATCGAACGGGCGGTTGGCTTGAATGTGCAACAAGTGCGCATGTCCGAGCACCTCAGCAGTATGGGCATTGATGTCGAAGAATTGGTGCGTACCGTGGCGCGGTTACGCCAACAAATTCGTGCTCTGGAGTTGGAAAGCGAAGCGCAAATTCACGATGGGCGGGCGGCGACGGCGAATCGTACCCAAAAACGCGGCGAAGCCTTCGACCCGTTGGAAATGGATCAATACGCTGAAATTCAGCGGATTTCGCGTTCGTTGGCGGAAAGTTTAAACGACTTGGTGAACTTAGAAGCGGATCTGGCCAGCCAAGTGCGTAAAGGCGAGCAATTACTGCAAGACGATATGCGTACCACACGTCAGTTGCAGCAAGAATTGCTCAATACCCGCTTGGTGGCGTTAACCATGTTAGTGCCGCGTTTACGGCGTTTAACGCGCCAAACGGCTGGCGAATTGGGCAAACAAGTGGCGTTGGAAGTGGAAGGCGAAGAATGCGAAATCGACCGCAATCTGCTGCAACACATGACCGCGCCGCTGGAACACATGATTCGCAACTCGATTTCGCACGGCATTGAATTACCGGAAGAACGCGAGCGTTGCGGCAAACCTGCGACGGGCAAAATCACTTTAAGCGTGAGCCGCGATGATGCGGAAATTGTGATTCGTTTCAAAGACGATGGGCGTGGTCTGGATAAGCAACGCTTGCTGCAAAAAGCCTTGGAAAAAGGGCTGGTTAGTTCGCCGCAAGAATTGTCCGATAGCGAGTTAGAACGTTTGATTTTGCGCCCCGGTTTCAGTACCGCCACTGCCGTGAGTCAAATTGCCGGACGCGGCATCGGCATGGATGTGGTGTATTCCGAACTGAAAGCATTGGGTGGCAGTTTGCAAATCCATTCGCAGTTTGGCTCTGGCGTGGAATTTACCCTGCGCTTGCCATTCACCTTGGTGGTTAACCCCGTGCTATTGGTGGAAGTGCAAAGTCAGGTGTACGCCGTGCCGATGAATGGCATTCAGGGCTTGGCGCGGCTGACAGGGCAACAATTGCAGGAAGGTTTGAATGACCCGAATGCGCGGGTGGAATTCGCGGGTCAGTTGTATTACTTGCGGCATTTGGCGGAATTGTTAGGGCAAGGTAATGCATCGCCAGAATTCGTGCCGGATGAACGTTTCCCCGTGGTGTTTATCCAGTTGCAAGGGCAAACCGTGGCGTGGGTGATTGAGCGGATTCGCGGGCGGCGTGAAGTGGTGCTGCAACCATTAGGCACATTATTCCGCAACTGCCATTTGTATTCGGCGGCAACCGTGTCACCGGATGGGCGCGTGTTCCTCGTGCCGGACATGGCGGAACTGGCACGGCGTGCTGTGGGTGGGCAAGCGGAAGTGGTACAGATCGAAGCGATTGCCGAACCTGCCGCAGAAACCGCTGGTCCGCCGCGTGTCATGGTGGTGGATGACTCGATTACCGTGCGGCGCGTCACGGAAAAATTCCTCGCCAGCCAGCATTACGTGGTGGCAACCGCCAAAGATGGCATGGAAGCGTTGGAACAAGTCGGCGATTTTGCCCCGAATGTGGTGCTGTTGGACATTGAAATGCCGCGCATGGATGGCTTTGAATTACTGGGGCATTTGCGCCGTGACCCGCGCTGGGCAACCTTACCCGTGATTATGATTAGCTCACGTACTGCGCAAAAACACCGCGAACACGCCGCGTCGTTGGGCGCGACAGGCTTCTTAGGCAAGCCGTATCAAAATGAAGTGCTGCTGGAAGCTTTGCAAGAAGTGTTATCCACTGGGCATGAACCCGATAGCCATAACGTACAAATCTGGGAGGAAATGTCCGCATGAGTCTGGAAGTCACGCAACCCGCGATTAAAAGTTTAATCGTGCGCTTGCAAAAAGGCAGTTTGATTTTACCCGTCAATCTCATGGCGGAATTGGTAACGGGCAATGAACTCAGCCCGTCGGAACACCCCGGCATTGAAGGCTGGTTGCATTGGCGTAACCGCCAGATTCCGGTGGTGTCGTTGGAATCCTTGTGTATGCACGAAGAAGCCAGCGATAGCGGTGAAGGTAAATGCTTGATTCTGCATACTGTATCCTCCGTTCCCGGTTTGCCGTTTATTGCATTGCGCGTGCAGGGTAGTTTGAATACGCTGGAAATTTTACCCGATACCTTGCGTGATGATCACAGCGGCAATGTGCAACGCTGCCCGTATGTGGCACGTCAGGTACGCGCTTCGCATTTGCTGTGTTTTATCCCTGATTTACCCGCGATTGAGGCGGTATTGGCGGAAATTCTGCAATTAACTGCCGAACAGGATCACCTGATCTTAGACCAAGACGAGTGATAGCAGCACCATCAAACCGAAGGTAAACCACAGCGCGGTATGCACGTCATTGCGTTGCATTAGGTGTTCGTTAAACACGCTTTTTTCGGCAACATTACGCATCATTTCAAGGCGTTGTTGCACGGGTAAGGTTTCCGGTTTGGTAAAGCTGGCATTGCCGCCTTTGAGGTTAATCAGCGGAATCAACATGCTGATATTGATGTGCGCCAAAATCGCGTCTTGTGTCGGCGTGTCGTAATTGATGAGCGCGGGAGCGGCGTATTCAAACGCTTCTAACTCGAACATATCGCGCAGTTGATTTTGTGCTTCTTGCAGGATGATACGATTGCGTACCAACCCGGCTTCGAGATCCGCCAAGTTACTCGCGGGTAACGGTGCGGAAGTGTGCATAATGTATTCGCGCCCACGCACGGTCACTTTTACCGTACCGGCGTAATTGCTTGGCCCTGTATCTTTTGGATTACCCATAGTCGTCACATTCGATGCAAATTTGTTGTGTGTTATTGGTGTCGATGCGTATCGCGCTGAGCTGATTGCCCCATACACAGCCGGTATCCAGCGCGATGACATGATGCTGGGCATAATAGCCTAAGGTCGACCAATGTCCAAACACCACTTTTACGCCCAACTCCCGTCTATTCGGATACTGAAACCACGGTATTAGTTGCACGTCATGCGGATTTTTTTGCGCGTCGGGATGAGCTTTTTCGCTGAATTCCAAACTGCCATCCACGCGGCAATAACGCATCCGGGTGAAAACATTGAGAATGTAACGGTGGTGATCCAAGGTCGCATGTTTGGTGCTCCAATAATCGGGTTGGTCGCCATACACTTGAGATAGCCAAGTGGCGCATTGTGGATTAGACAGTTCGCGTGCCACTTCCGCCGCGCATTGTTGGGCAGTGGCTAAATCCCATTGTGGGGCAATACCCGCGTGACACATGGCGTAACCCAAGGTTTGATCCACATGCAGCAGTGGGCGTTGTGCTAACCACGCCATGAGTTCGGGGTAATCGGCGGCTTCCACCAAAGCTTTCAAACTTTTGTGCGGCTTGCGAATGCCGTGAAACGCTGCCAATAAACTCACGTCGTGATTACCCAGTACTGCAATGGCGGACGTGCCCAATGCCTTCACAAAGCGTAAGGTTTGCAGCGAATGCTTACCACGGTTGACCAAATCCCCCGCAAACCACAATGTATCCACGTTGGGGTCGAAACGCACTTTATCCAGTAAACGTTGCAGCGGCTCGTAACAGCCCTGTAAGTCCCCGATTGCGTAAGTTGCCATGTATGTCACCTAAACTCAGAATGTCACACTGATTTTAAGTCAATGAAGCGACATTAGACGGCAGAATTGCTGACTATTGAGAATTTTCCTTGCTGTTGTTAATGGGAATATCTTTGTGCCGCCGATGGGTTACATTGACATTGAAGTACCGTTTACCAAGCCGGAAAATGTCGGGGAATATGTGTTCCATTGCCATATTTTGGAACACGAAGACGCAGGCATGATGGGCAAAGTTGTGGTTAAACCATAAAGGGGGCGTAATGGCACGAGGGCTTTCCATTCACATTGGTTTGAATGGGGTGAATCCGCAAGCCTATGACGGGCAGTGGCAGGGAACATTAACGGGTGCGGTGCAAGACGCGCAGGATATGTTCGCCATTGCCCAAGCGCAGGGCTATCAAGCGCGGTTGTTGTTCAATGCACAAGCCACGCGCCAAGCCGTGTTGACCGCTTTAAGCGAGGCGAGCCAGCAATTAATCGCGGGCGATATGTTATTGCTGACCTATGCCGGACACGGGGGAGTATTGCCGGATGTGTCGGGCGACGAAAGCGATGGCATTGATGAAACGTGGTGCTTGTACGACGGGCATTTAATCGACGACGAATTGGGCTTAGCGTGGACGCGCTTTGCCCAAGGCGTGCGGATTTTGGTGGTTTCCGACAGTTGTCACAGTGGCACGATGACGCGCGGCGTATTGGGAATGCCACGATCCATGCCGCGCAGTGTGGCGGTGGCAACGTGGCAACGGCAGCGCGGGTTTTACACCACGGTGTTCAATGCCTTATATGGCTTGGTGTGGAAAAAAAATCGCGTACCAACTCCCAATAATGCGGCGGTGGATAGTTCCAATCCGGTAGCGTCGGTGCGTTTATTGGCAGCGTGTGCGGAAGATCAAGCCGCTTTTGATGGTAAAACCAATGGCTTTTTCACCCAAACTTTAAAAGCGGTGTGGCAAAATGGGCAATTCCACGGGGATTATGCCGCGTTTTACGATCAGCTTTACCAGAAAATGCAGTTGTACCAATTGCCGCAATACACCCGATTAGGCGCGGATGATGCGGCATTTGATGCGCAAAAGCCGTTTCAGATTTAACGGCATTCATAAAAAAGGGGAAGCTGCCGCTTCCCCTAATGCACATCAGCAAGATTTACGGTTGGCATTCACTCGGCGCACGCTGAGTACCTAAATTGACTTTAATATTACTCGGTAACATTGCAGCATCCGTTACGCAGTTACCACTCAGCTCCAAGGTAAAAGTATTAGTCATCTTCGCTAATGGACTGACATCGGCAACAAAATTCGCCATCAAATCGATGGATACTATGTTTTGCAAGTCAGCTATCGAACTTATGTCTTTAATTTGATTAAATCCAATATATAATGACTCTAGCTTAATCAAGCTTTTCATTGAAGGCAATGCTTTAATAGTATTGCCTCCAAGTGTTACATAAACTAACTTAGGCAAGTTGGATATGGGTGTAATATCAGTAATTTTATTGCCATTAAGCATCAGATAGGATAATTCACTTAAGTTAGCTAAGGCAGTTAAATTACTAACCTTGTTCGCGCTTAAACCTAAATAGCGTAATTTACTTGCGTTACGTAATGGAGAAAGGTCTGCAATACTATTAATTGATAAGTCCAGTTGACTCAAGTTCGGCATGTTTGCTAGTGCGGATATATTTGCTATCCGACCATTACCTAAGTAGTTTTGTGGTACAAAAGTGCGTAAATCCTCTAACTTAGTTAAAGTTCCTAATCCACTAATATCATTTAATGCCGTGCGATTTTGGGTGAATACTAAAGATGTTAGATTAACAACTTGCCCCAAATCTTTCATGCTTGCATTTGTCATTAGCAAATTGTTTTCACAATACAAAAATATAATGCTTTCTATTTGTGCCTGTGTCGGTTGTTGATCTTGACTTAAGTTCAATGCTGCACGAATACAAGCTAAGGCATTTGCATCTTGTAGTTTAGCTTTTGTGGTAGATGTAAACTTACCACTGCTAGAACCAAGCGTTAATAATGTTTCTACGATTTTCATCGGTTGAGTCGAGGATGTATGCACAACTTGTACTGTGTCGCCATTTTTAACCGTACCTTGCAGATTAGTGTAACTTCCGCCATTAATACGGTATTTGCCAGTGCTGCTAACACGAATTGCAACCGTTGTGTTAAGGCCTTTAACGGTAATAATGTCTGACTCAATCAGCGTATTAGGCTCAACGCCTGTTTTAGCGGTAAAGCTGAATGGGTCAGGGGTATTATCCAATGCTTCCGTTGTTGTGGTGAAAGTATCGGTAATACCGCCAATGTTTAACAGCGTATTGGTTTTGCTTGCGAAGTTCATGGCAGACGTGTGCTGAACTTGCACATTATCCCCACTTAAAATCGTACCCGCTGCACTGGTGTAAGCAGAGCCATTAATGCTGTATTTGCCGTTGGTAATACTAATCGGTGTAGGTGCGTTAATGCCACTAATGCTTAAAGCATTCGAGGTAATCAGGCTGGAACGTGCGACATTAGTTTGATCGGTAAAATGGAATACATTGGGTTGCGTGTCATTACCATAAAGCGTTGTGGAGCTAAAGGTATCCGCTATGCCACCAATGGTTAAGGCCGTATCCACTCGTGTACCTTGTTTAGTCGAACTGGTATGTCGTACTGTTACGGTATTGCCATTATTAACCAAACCTTCAGCACTGGAATAAGCACCGCCATTAATGCTGTATTGACCATTACTAATACGAATGCTGGTTGGTGTATTAATGCCAGTAACAGTAATCGTGTTGGAGGTACGTTGTGTGGATAATGGTACGTTTAACTGATCAGTAAAGGTGAATTTATCTGGCGTGGTATCCAGAGCTTTACATTGATCACTGGGTTTTTGCGTACCAAGACTGACTGTAATGTTTTTCGGTAATACGGCTGCATTACCAATGCAGTTATCTTCCAAATACAACATGAAAGTATTTTTCATATTGGCTAGTGGACTAATGTCGGTGATTTGATTCGATGCAAGGTTTACTTCAGTGTTAATCGCACTGAGATTAGCCAGTGGGCTAACATCACTGATAAAGTTATTGTTCAAACGCACGCCAGTTAGTTTGGTTAAACGTGCCAGCGGTGAAATGTCAACTATTTGATTATTCCACAGACTTAACCAAGTTAATTCTGTAAGGTTGCTAACGGGTTGAATATCTTTGATTTGATTATCCCACATCCCTAGATAAGTCAGTTTGGTTAGATTTGCTAATGGCGAAATATCGGTAATGTTATTGTCCGCTATGCGTAGCCAGTTAAGTGCCGTCATTTTCTTGATGGGGGATAAGTCGGTAATTTGATTATATTCGAGGTGCATACCTGTTAGGTTGGTTAGATTGGTCAGTGCAGCAATATTGCTAATTTTATTGTAACTTAAGTCAAGATAAGATAATTTAGTTAAAATGCCTAATGTGGAAGTATTACTGATAAGATTATTACCAATATCCAGTGTTTGCATTTCTTTAAGGTTGTTCAATGCGGAAATATCGGATACTTGGTTTGTCCATAAATACAGCGTGTTAAGCTTGTTTAAGTTGGCTAAAGGTGAAACATTCTGTACTTTATTATAGGATAAGGTTAATGTTGCTAAATTACTTAACCCAGCCAGTGGGCTAATATCCATAACTTGATTTTGATAAAGGCTCAAGGTTTTTAAGTTCGTTAAACCCGCTAAAGGGCTAATATCAGTAATTGTACCCTCACGTTGCAAGCTAAGTGAAGTCAGGTTGGTTAGGTTTGCCAATGGGGCAAGATTGGTTAATGACGAACCAAAGTCTGTACCATCAATGCTAAGTGCGGTGAGTTGTGTTAAGTTACTTAACGCACTAATGTCTTTTAAGTTATTAGCCGATGAAAAATTCAGTGTTTGCAGGTTGGTTAGTTTGCCTAAGTCGGTAATGCTGCTATCACTAATAGAATAAGAGTAGCAAGTTAATTGTGTTAAACTGGCTAATTGCTCTTTGGTTGGGTCAGCTTTATCGGTCATGCCTAAAGCTTTGCGTATGCACTCTTTAGCAATGGGATCTTTTAACAGTGAGCCTTCCGTAGTAACACTGCCCGTTACGGCTTTTTGGTATGTTTTACCGGCATAATTGGCTGTAACAGTCAGTGTTGTATTGCCTAGGTTAACGGGTGTCCAAATGCCACTGTAAATACCATCATTGGCTTTTTGATCAGGTGCAATGCCGTTATCCAATAGCTTTAATGTACCTGTATCGGTAATTATTTGAATCGTCGCGCCTAATAATGCTTGTTTACACTGACTCAACGAAACCGTTACTGTTTGTGGACTACCTTGTTTTGCAAGGAAACCATCATAGATATTGGGTGCAATGATCACTGGTGTGACTGAGCACCCACGCAAAGCTGCATTAAGATTTAAACGTCCACTAGAAGCAACTTTATTTTCTAAACTGGCTAATACATCAACGGTATTAATAAGACGAGATTGGATTTGTGCTAAGGAATAGGTCGGGTATTTCGACCATAATAATGTGGCAGCTCCTGCAACATGTGGTGTTGCCATTGAAGTACCACTTTTACTGCCGAATCCGCCACCCATTAATGTGCTATAGACATCAGCACCCGGAGCAGCTAAATCCACATTGTTTACACCATAATTGGAGAAGCCTGCTAAATTATCATTGTGATCAGTCGCTGCAACGCTAATGATATTGGCTGAGTCGTAAGCTGATGGGTAATGCGCTGCAAAATCGTTGTTTTTCGCATCATTACCGGCAGCAGCAATAAATAAAATACCAGCAGCACCATTGGCATCAATCGCATCTTTCAATGCTTGCGAATAGCCGCCGCCGCCCCAACTATTGCTCGTTACTTTCAGGTTAATACCATAATCTTGTTTCATTTTTAAGGTGTAGTTCAAAAGTGTAATGGCATCTGAAACATTGCCTGAGCCTGAAGCATTTAAAAACTTCAATGGCATGATTTGCGTGCGCCAATTAACCCCTGCTACGCCAACACCATTATTACCGACAGATCCAATTGTACCAGCACAATGTGTACCGTGCCCATGATCATCCATTGGGTCGCTATCATTATTGTCTGCATCAATGCCATGAATATCATCCACGTAACCATTGTCGTCATCATCAATGCCATTACCGGCAATTTCACCCGGATTCGTCCAAATATTGGCGGCTAAATCAGGATGGTTATAATCCACACCAGTATCAATAACAGCAACGACGGTATTAGTGTCACCGGTAGTAACTGTCCAAGCTTCGAGGGCATCAATATCCGCATCTATTTTACCGTAAGTTTGCCCCGTATTATGCAATCCCCACAGCTTATTAAATTCAGGGTCGCTGGGTATGGGTGAATCAATATGCACACGATAATCGGGTTCTGCGTAATCAACCAGACCACTGGCTTTGAATTTGTTAATAGTGTCTGGAACACTTTGCCCATTAGCCAATTCTAGAATGGAAACACCAACCGCATCTAAAGGTTTAACTCGACGAATGGGTGCGATATTCGCTAAACCACTGACGGAAAGTGCTGTTTGTGCAAGGTTTGATTTGAACTTTACAATGATTTTGTCGGGTTGATAATTTGTTTGTGGGTTTGATGAGTGTGACAAAAAACCATGTTCGTCGACAGCAGCAGCCTTTGTTTGGGGTGGATTCGTCGTGTCAGCAGCATCTGCCGTGATGGGCATGATGCTGGGAAGACAAGCTATGGCGATAGCAGAAAGTTTTCTCAGTAATAGCATAGTAATTCCCTCGGCTAATGAGAGTGAGATGGTTTAATAAAATCACTAAAACTTATTACTTATATAGGTCAAAATATGTTCTTTGCACTAAAAATGTGCAACAACAATTCGCTTTTTTCAGGGAGCACTCTGGGTAGTAGAGGAAAACTGGGTGCTCGTACCTCCGATAGTCAGTGTGCCTGTTGTGGTCGTAGCAGACGCACTGGCTGCCTTATGCATGACTTGCACGGTATCGCCATTATTAACTTTGCCCGCTAAAGCTGTGTAAGTGCCATTATTCATACGGTATTGATTACCAGCGGAAACTTTGACAATAACGCTGGTATTAATGCCACTCACAAGAACGGGGTCAAATTCCACAGTGCTGTCAGGTGCAATAGCGGTTTTGGTGGGAATTACAAAGGCATCGGGTATGGTATCAGCGGCTAATGTTTTGGATGTAAATGTATTCGACAATTCACCAATGGTAATAACGGTATTGGTTTTGGTTGCAAAAGTACTAGCGGAAGTGTGTTGTAATTGTACTCTATCGCCATTATAAATAATGCCTAGCATATTCGTGAACGGTGCGCCATTCACACTGTATTGACCATTGGTAATGCTAATGGGGGTGGGGGTGTCAATGCCACGTATGCTTAATGAATTCGAGGTAATTAATGCCAAGCGTGCCACATTACTTTGATCCAGAAAGTTAAAAGCATTGGGTTTGGTATCAACGCCCCAAGCCGTTGTCGAGCTGAAAGTATCCGTAATGCCACCAATGGTTAGGGTGGTATTAACTGTTGTACCCCATTTACCGGAACTGGTGTGGCGCACTTGCACTTTGCTACCATTATTCACCGTGCCTTCGATATTAGTAAAAACAGAGCCATTAATGCTGTATGAACCATTCATAATCCGAATAGTGCTGGGTTCATTAATGCCACTGACTTGAATGCTATTGGATTTCATAATAGTTGTTATTGGTACATTGGTTTGATCCGCAAAACTGAAGGCATCTGGCGTAGTATCGACAATGCGGCATTGCTCCGCTGCTTTCTGTGCGCCGAGCGTAACCGTAATATTAGGCGGCAATAATGCCGTATTCGTAACGCAATTGCCCGTGAGGTAAAGCGCAAAGCGATTGGTGAGTTTAGCTAAAGGGCTAACATCAATTAGTTGATTATAAGCTAGTTCCAGTTTATCCGTTAAGCCCGTTAAATTGGCTAAGGGTGTAATGTCACTAATTTGATTATTGCTGAGTTTTAATCCCGATAGTTTGATCATATTCGCTAAAGCGGTGACATCTGTGATTTGATTATCCCAGAGGTTTAACCAGTTTAACGCAGTAAGCCCAGCAACTGGACTAATGTCTTTAATGCGGTTATTCCACGCCCCTAAATAAGTCAGGTGGGTGATATTCTTTAACGGTGTAACATCGGTAATGTAGTTATTGGCAAAACGTAGCCAAGTCAGGCTGGTTAGATTATTTAATGCTACAATGTTTGTTAACTGGTTGGTGTTAATATCCAGATAATTAAGTTTGTTTAAGTTGGTTAGTGGTGTAATGTCATTAATATTGTTATAGGAAATATCTAAATGCTGTAAATTGATTAAATTGCTTAATGCTGTAATATCAATAATGCCGCCATTATTATACAAAAAAAGCGTTTTGATTTTGCTGAGGTTAGCTAATGCACTAATATCTGCAATACTATTACTGCTTAAAACCAATTCCTCCAGATTCGTTAAGCCTGCCAATGGCGTAATATCTACAACGTGGTTGCTGTTTAAATTTAAGTAAGTTAGGTTAATTAGCCCCGCGAGTGGGTTGATATTGCTCACATTAGCATTAAATTGAAGGTTAAGGTATTTAAGATTGCTGAGACTGGCTAATGGTGAAATGTCACTAAGTGTCGAACCAAATATCCGTCCATCAATAGTTAAACGATTGAGTTTGCTAAGATTAGCTAATGGTGCAAGATTTTGTAAAGTGTTGGCTGGGGTAAAATAAAGATTCCGCAAATTGGTGAGTTTAGCAATATCTGCAATCCCAGCATCATTCATGGGGTAAGTATAGCAACCTAATGTGGTCAAGCTATCGAGTTGTGTTTTGCTAGGGTCTTCTTGACCCTGTAAACCTAATGTGTGACGCACGCAATCCAAAACGGAGGCATCGTGCAAAGTTGCCCCTTCTAAATTTACCGTGCCATTAATAGTCGTTTGATAGGTGGTATTATTATTGATTGCCGTGAAGTTTAATGTCGTTGCACCTAAAATTGTTGGTATCCAACTGCCAGTGTAAATGCCGTCATTCGCGGTTATATCTGGAGCGACACCATTATCTAATAATGGGATGGGATTATCACCACTCGCCAAGCTGACTTGCAATGTTGCGCCAGTAATGGCTTGTTTACATTGTTTGAAATGCGCACTAATGGTTTGTATAACATTTTGTTGTGCAAGAAAACCATTATGAATATCAGGTGTTAATACGGATGGCGCAGCACTGCATCCTTGTAATAAGGTATTTAAGTTAAGGCGTCCATTTGCATTAACTTTATTGGTAAGGTCGGGGATTTCATCTACTGTATTGATTAATAGGTTTTTAACTTCGCTCAGCGTATAAATTGGATTTTTTGCCCACAATAATGCGGCAGCACCCGCTACGTGTGGTGTCGCCATTGAGGTGCCGCTCATACTGCCAAATCCACCATTGAGTAAGGTACTAAAAATACTGACTCCCGGTGCGGCAATATCAACGGATTGGCTACCAAAATTAGAAAGACTCGCTAAGTTATCATTGCTATCCGTGGCGGCGACACTAATTACATTGTCTGAATCATAGTTCGCTGGGTAATAAGGGTTTAAATCGGTGTTTTGCCCAAAATTACCTGCGGCAGCGACAAATAAAATTCCTGCATCTTTATTCGCATCAATCGCATCTTTTAATGCTTGGGAGTAACTAGCACCGCCCCAGCTATTATTAGTGACTTTAATATTAATGCCATAATCGCGTTTCATTTTGAGGACGTAGTTTAATAAGGTAATGGCATCGGAAGTGTTACCTGCACCATTCACATTCAAAAACTTTAATGGCATGATTTTGGTTTGCCAGTTAATACCCGCAATACCAATGCCATTATTCCCCACCGCGCCTAGTGTTCCTGCGCAATGTGTGCCGTGACCTTGGTCGTCCATTGGGTCGCTGTCGTGGTTGGCAGTATCAATGCCATGAACGTCGTCAATGTAGCCATTGTTGTCATCGTCAACCCCATTACCGGCAATCTCACCGGGATTCGTCCAAATATTGGCGGCGAGATCAGGGTGGTTGTAATCCACCCCCGTGTCGAGCACGGCAACCACGGTATTCGGGTCGCCAGTTGTGATTTGCCACGCTTCTGGCGCATCAATGTCAGCATCCACCGTGCCATTGGTTTGCCCCGTGTTATTCAACCCCCACAGATTACCGAATGTGGGGTCGGCTGGCATGACCCCTGCCGCCGTGTGCACCACATAATCCGGCTCGGCGTATTCAACCATGCCACTGGCTTTCAACTGTTTAATCGTGTCGCTGACGGTTTGGCTGCCATCCGTTTCCATAATGGAAATACCTAAAGCATCCAAGGATTTAGTCGAACGAACTTGCGCTATTCGCGCCAAACTAGCGGCAGTACGCGCACTTGCCACGGTACTGGTTTTGAATTTAACAATAACCTTGTCTGTTGCATAACTCGCCGCTTGAGCAGACAGTGGGTGCAGTAACGCGGCAGAGGTGAAAACGATGCCCGAAATTTTCTTTAGCAATGACATGGATATGCGCTCAATTAATATCTATAGACAAAACCGATGTTGATCATCAAATCTTATTGAATACTATTTAGAATAAAATCTAATCTTTGCCAAACTATTACGAGGGGGTAGCAGTATTTTTTATTGGTTAGGTGAGCGTTTGTAGTGGGCTTTCTGCTGTGTCTAACACATTGTCGCGTTACTTAAGCATGTTGAGTTTATCGGGAATATGCAGCATGAACAGTGAATTGCAGGTAAACTGCTGGACATTAGTAATGATGGTTTTATAAGAATTTTACAAGGTTAGGGAGGTTTATTCATGGTTGCACCTGCAAAATTCTTTACTAATAATTATATATTCAAACCTTATAATATATAATTATAATAACGTTGCTCTGAGTCAGTGGCAAGTCCTTGCCCCATACATTAGCTAAGTAAAGATAAAAACAATGATGACAGCTAAGCATTTTTCCTTGACATTGCCCAAAAAGTCCATGATGACTGTATGGTTCGATCAGTTCTCCTTGTTTACGATGGTTGTGTTAATGTCCGGTTTGCTTTTTTTGAGTGATGATCACCGGTTTGGTTTTCCTTTTATCCGTGAAATACTGGCAGCCTTGTCGATTGTTGCCTTTTTGTATTTATTGATTTTTGAAAACCATGAATTGGCTACGGCTGATTTTTATTTAGTGATTTTGGCGTTAGCCACGTTTATTGTGCCGCCAGCATTTGCTTACTTTTATTTTCAACAACCCTTTTATTTGGGTATGGTTGAAGAACGACGTACTTTAGGTTACTTTTTTTATTTTTTAGCATTGTTTGTGATTGGTGGGCGGACTTATAAACAGACGGAAGTTGAAACGATTTTATTCTGGATTTTTATTGTTGGTTTATTATGGTCAATAGCGTGTGCTTACGGTTTTATTCCAAAAAATCAAGCGCAATCTTTTTCCGTGAATCAAGAACAGTTTCAAGAAGGCTTTGTTTCTGAAGATACACGCTTTGAAACGCGCTTTCTCAATGGGTATTTCGTGATATTTCTGTATCCGTTGTTCCTTATTACTAAAAATCAATTAACAAAAGCGTTCTTGTTTTTTGTACCGGTTGCTTTGTATCTGTTTTTCATTAACCAAACGCGCTCGATTAGTGCAATCTTGGTTGTTACAATCATAACTTTATTATTGATTCGTACCAAAAAAGCCACGCTTATTACCAAACTCATGTCGATTGTGCCCTTGTTATTTTTCATCGGGTATTTATTGGTGTATTGTTATGCCAGTATCAAAGGTAAGCCCGTTGCATTTTATGATAACTACCGCAATTTAGAGTTTGGCGTGATGTTTCGTGATGTATTAAAAGATTATTTTCTGCCACACGGTAATCTTTCTTTGCATTTTGGTGATCGAGGCTTTCGCGAGCATTTTGGTATTGGTATTAATGTTTATACGTCGGACATTGGCTTTGCTGGTAGTTTGTATAAATACGGAATTTTCTACCCCTTTTTATTGACCATTACGATTTTATTAAGTATCAAGTTATACCGTCGCTATGACAATGCTATCACCTTAATACTGTTTGCGTATTTGATTGGAACGTGCGCATTATTGCCATTTGATGATCATCTAGCAAGTTTTGCGAATGATATGGCGATTATGCTGTTATTGGCAAAAGTTATGCGAAAATCACCCACGCATAAATATCGCATGGCAATTCGCAAACCCGATAAATAAGTGAAAGTTCAGTAGTTAACCACCGTGCTTGGTGAAGGTTGCGCAATGTTAATGTTGCGCCAGTGTGCTTGTACTACGCTTTAGGTATCGAGTGACATGTGGAAGCGAAATGAACAATAACCAAGCCGCCACCAATGTCGGATGCGTGACCGCCGTTCACGGCAGTGTGGTGGATGTGCATTTTCCTGAACAATTACCCAGCATTCGCCACTTATTACGCGCTGGCGCACAGCAGCAAATCGCGTTGGAAGTGCTGACGCAATTGGATGATGCGCACGTTCGCGCCATTGCTTTGAATCCCACTGAAGGTTTAGCGCGTGGCAGTGCCGTCACGGATACGGGTGCGCCATTGCTTGCGCCAGTGGGGAAGGCGATTTTATCGCGCATGTTCGATGTCTTCGGCAAGCCGATTGATCTGCAACCCGCACCGCTGGATGTGCAATGGCGTTCGGTGCATCACGCGCCGCCAGCGTTGGCGAGTCGTTCGACCCACGAAGAAGTCTTCACCACGGGCATCAAAGTCATTGACGTTTTAGTGCCGTTAGAACGCGGTGGCAAAGCCGGATTATTCGGCGGTGCGGGCGTGGGCAAAACCGTATTGCTCAGCGAAATGATTCATAACGTTGCAGGGCATCATCACGGCGTGAGCATTTTCTGCGGCATCGGTGAACGCTGTCGTGAAGGCGAAGAATTGTACCGCGACATGCAAGCCGCTGGTGTGCTGGAGAATATGGTAATGCTGTTTGGGCAAATGAATGAATTACCCGGCAGCCGCTTTCGCATTGGGCACGCCGCGCTGACAATGGCGGAATATTTCCGTGATGATGAACAGCGCGATGTGTTATTGCTGATTGACAATATTTTCCGCTTTATTCAGGCAGGTTCGGAAATTTCCGGTTTGATGGGGCAAATGCCGTCGCGCTTGGGTTATCAGCCAACTTTGAGTACCGAGTTAGCGCAGTTGGAAGAACGCATTGCCAATACGCAAGCGGGTGCGATTACCTCGATTCAAGCGGTGTATGTGCCTGCCGATGATTTCACCGACCCCGCCGCTGTGCATACGTTTTCGCACTTGTCCGCCTCGATTGTTTTGTCACGCAAACGTGCCAGCGAAGGGTTGTATCCGGCGGTTGATCCGTTGCAATCCAGCTCGAAAATGCTGACCCCCACCATTGTCGGCGAACACCATTACCAACTCGCGCAAGCGGTACGGCGCACATTGGCACAATACGAAGACCTGAAAGACATTATCGCCATGTTAGGGTTGGAACAGTTGTCGCAAGACGACCGCAATGTGGTGTTTCGGGCGCGGCGGCTGGAACGCTTTTTAACCCAACCGTTTTACACCACGGGGCAATTCAGTGGCATGACGGGCAAAACCGTGAGCCTTGCCGATGCTTTGGATGGTTGCGAACGCATTCTCAACGACGAATACAGCAATGTGCCCGAAAGCGCGTTGTACATGATCGGCAGCTTGGCGGAGGTAAAACGCTAATGGACACGCTGCCATTCACGCCGCAACTCACGCCACGTTTCATGAACCTGCAAATTCTGCTGCCGTTTCAAATCTTTGCCAGTGTGGACAAGGTAACGCGCATGGTGGTGGAAACCACAGCGGGTGCGTTTGGCTTATTGCCGCAACGTTTGGATTGCGTCGCCGCGTTGGAAGCGGGCATTTTGACTTACAGCATTGCCAACGAAAGCGGTGAACATTACGTCGCAGTCGATGCGGGAATCTTGGTCAAAACAGGGCAAAGCGTGCGTGTTTCGGTACGCAATGCGCAAGCGGGTAATGACCTCGCGCAATTGTATGCCGCAGTGCAACGGGAATTTCTTCACCTCGATGCCCACGAACGCGAAGTGCGTGCTTCGTTGGCAAAATTGGAAAGTGGCTTTGTGCGCCGCTTTACAGGACTGCAACGATGAAACCAAGCGATGACAGCGATTTTGCGCAACAAGTGAATGCCAAAGCCATGCGCAAGTTACGCGCTCACCAACAAGCTAAACAGCCAGTATGGTTCGGCATTGGCATGTTAGGCATTATCGGCTGGTCGGTGGTCGTGCCAACCTTACTCGGTTTGGGCTTGGGTTGGTGGTTGGATCAAACTTACCCCAGCCACATTGCGTGGACATTGAATTTACTCATTATCGGTTTGCTCTTGGGCTGCGTGAATGCATGGCATTGGGTGGCAAAAGAACAACGCGCCATTCACCGCCAAAACCAAGACGCATCCGCTGCACAAGCAAACACCGCACAAGCAACTGATGACTCATCAACCAAGGAATAACGCCGCATGTTTGATCCAATAACGCTTAGTCAAATCAGTACGCTGGGTTTTGTGGGCATGGCGGGCATGATGTTAGGAGCATTTTTCTTCATGGGCTTGTGGTGGACGATTCGTCACGCGCTGCACGCTGAGAATCCCGCATTGTGGTTTGCTGGCAGTTTCATGATTCGCACGGCGGTGGCACTCGGCGGGTTTTATCACCTCGCGGATGGGCAATGGCAACGCTTAGTCGCGGCCTTGGTTGGCTTTGTGCTGATTCGGGTTCTGTTATTGCGGGAGGTGAACCATGCACCTTAGTTCGGATGCGGTGGTGTTGTGGCAATACGCTTGGCTACATGTGAATCTCACCATTGTCACAACGTGGGGATTAATGGCGGTGTTAAGCGGCGGTGCGTGGTTGATTACGCGGCATTTGAGCACCGACGTGACCATTTCGCGCTGGCAGCATGTGCTGGAAGTGGTGGTATTGGGCATTGAACAGCAAATTCAGGAAGTGGGTTTAAACCAAGCGCGGCGTTATTTGCCCTTTATTGGCACGTTGTTCGTGTTCATTGTGGTGGCGAATCTCTGCGCGATTATTCCCGGTTACGAACCGCCCACGGGTTCGCTTTCCACCACCACAGCCTTGGCATTGTGCGTTTTGGTTGCCGCCCCGCTGTTTGGGATTCGCGAACAGGGCATTCAGGGGTATTTGCGTTCCTACCTGCAACCCACGCCGTTAATGTTGCCGTTCAATATCATTAGCGAATTGTCGCGTACTTTGGCATTAGCCATCCGTTTGTTTGGCAATGTCATGAGTGGCGGGATGATTATTGCGATTTTACTCACCATTACCCCGCTGATTTTCCCCGTGTTAATGAATGTTTTGCACCTGCTAACGGGTGTGGTGCAAGCCTATATTTTCAGTATTTTAGCCACCGTTTACATTGCCGCCGCCACTCGTGGTGAAGGGACTTAACGCTTAAAGGAGCACAGAATGGACAGTATGACCCTGATTGCAATGGCTTCGATTATTACCGCTGGTTTGACCATTGCCTTCGGCGGGTTAGGGCCTGCATTGGGCGAAGGCAAAGCGGTTGCCACAGCCTTGAGTGCTTTAGCCCAACAGCCGGATGCCGCCTCGACCATTACCCGCACCTTGTTCGTTGGCTTGGCGATGATTGAATCGGTGGCGATTTATTGCTTTGTGGTGTCGATGATTCTGATTTTTGCCAATCCGTTTTGGAATCATGCGATTGCCAAAGCGGCGGGAGGTTGAACGTGAATGAAACCTCGTCTGGCTTAATCGACTGGTTCACCGTGGCGGCGCAAGGCATTAATTTCCTGATCTTGATTGGTTTGCTCAAGCATTTTCTGTATCGCCCGATTTTGACGGCGATTGATGCGCGGGAAAAGCGCGTTGCTGATCAATTAGCCGCTGCGCAACAGCAATTGCAAACCGCCGCCACCGAACGTACCGCGCTCGACCAAGCCACTGCGCAATTCGACCAACAACGTGCCGCGTTACTGCAACAAGCACAAACCGCTGCGCAAACCGCGCGGCAACAAGCTTTGGATGCAGCGCGTGCCGAAGTCGCAACCTTGCGCACGCAATGGCAACAAACCTTGCAAACCGAACAGCAACAATTCCACACCGCCTTTGTGCAGCGTACCCAACAAACCGTGTTTAATCTGGTGCGTAAGGTCTTAGCGGAATTAGCCGATGCATCCTTGGAAGCGCGTTTGGTGCAACGCCTTTGCCAGCAATTACCCCAGCTTGCAGCGGCGCAATTGGCGGAATTGCAAGCCACACCCGCGCTCACCGTGCGCAGTGCTTTTCCCTTAGCGGCTGCCGAACAACAGGCGGTGCAACAAGCGTTACAAGCTTTGCACGTTGGTGCGGCTTTGCAGTTTGAACAGCAAGCGGGTTTGCTTAGTGGGGTGGAAATTGTCAGCGATGGGCACAAATTGGCGTGGAGCGTGAACGATTATCTGGATGAGTTGGAAAGCAGCCTCGCCGTTGCCACAGACGCAACAACCGGAGTAACACCCGATGTTTGAAGCGTCCTTGAACCACAGTCTTACGCAAGCTTTGACCGCCATTGACCAAGTGAGCCAAGTGCCTGCCAGTTTACAAGTGCGCGAGGTCGGGCGGGTGCGCAGCGTTGCCAATGGCATTGCCCATGTGACGGGTTTGCCGAATGTTGGCTACGAAGAATTGGTACGCTTTGCCAATGGCTTATTCGGCATTGCGTTTGATCTCAACCCCGACGATGTAGGCGTGGTCTTGCTTGGCGATTATTGGCGGTTGCAAGCGGGTGATGAAGTCGAACGCACCGGGCGCGTGATGGATGTGCCGGTCGGGGATGCGTTAATCGGGCGGGTGATGAATCCGTTAGGCATCCCGTTGGATGACGCAGGCGACATTGTGTGCCAGTCACGTTTGCCGATTGAACGCCCTGCCGCCGCGATTATGGATCGGCAAGCGGTGAATACACCCTTACAAACCGGGATTAAAGTCATTGATGCGCTCGTACCGATTGGGCGCGGGCAACGTGAATTAATCTTGGGGGATCGGCAAACTGGCAAAACCACGATTGCTGTCGACACGATTTTGAATCAACACGACCAGAATGTGCTGTGCGTGTATTGCGCGATTGGGCAACGCGCTTCGGCGGTGGCGAAAGTGATTGCCGATTTACGCAGCCACGGCGCGATGGCTTACACCATCGTGGTGGTAACGGAAGGCAATGATGCGGCGGGTTTAAGTTATATCGCCCCGTATGCCGCCACCAGCATTGCCGAATATTTCATGCAACAAGGGCGCGATGTGCTGATTGTTTACGACGATCTCACCAATCATGCGCGGGCGTATCGCGAATTGTCGCTACTATTGCGGCGTCCGCCAGGGCGGGAAGCGTTTCCGGGGGATATTTTCTACATTCACTCGCGGTTATTGGAACGTGCTACGCATTTACGCGCTGAATTCGGTGGTGGTTCACTCACCGCATTGCCAATTATTGAAACCGAAGCGCAAAACATGGCGGCGTACATTCCGACTAATTTGATTTCGATTACCGATGGGCAAATTTACCTGTCGCCGAAACTGTTTGAATTGGGCGTATTACCAGCGGTGGATGTGGGGCGTTCGGTTTCGCGAGTTGGTAGCAAAGCGCAACGCGCCGATTACCGCAAAGTCGCGGGCAGTTTGAAACTGGCTTACGCACAATTCGAGGAGCTGGAAAATTTCGCCCGCTTTGGTACGCGCCTTGATGATGCGACACGCCAAGCTTTGAATCATGGGCAACGCATTCGCGCTTGTCTGCAACAAGGGGCGCACGAACCGTTGGCAGTGGATGTGCAAATTCGTGTGTTACAAGCCTTGAGTGATGGGCAATTCGATAACGTACCCTTAGCAAACATGCGGGCAGCCGAGCAAGCCCTGTACACGGCAACACCATGAGCGACAGCATTGAAACCTTACGCCATCGCATTGACGGCGCGAACGATTTACAAGCCGTGGTGCGTACCATGAAAGCTTTATCCGCTGCCAATATCGGGCAGTACGAACGGGCGGTGCAAGCATTGGCGGGTTATTATCAAACTGTGACGCTGGGCTTAGCAGCGTGTTTGCGTGCCATGCCGGATTTGCGCGTGCCGAATGCCATGTCAGTGCCGCCAGTGAGTCAGCAGGCAATGGTGGGTGTGGTGGTATTTGGTTCAGATCAGGGCTTAATCGGGCAATTTAACGACCAAATCGCCACTTTGGTGCAGCAATCATTACCCGAAATAACACAATTGGTTACGAATGCTAAACCGATGGTGTGGGTTGTGGGGGAACGCCTGCGGGATCGCTGCGTGGCGTTGGACATCCCCGTACAAGCCCTGTTTAACGTGCCCAATGCCGTCAATGCGATTACGCGCTTGGTCGGCGAATTGGTGCTTGCGGTGGAACAAGCCCGCGAGCAACACCACTTGCAATCGCTGTATTTATTCCATCACCAACCGCAAAGCATTGCGGGGCAATACTTACCTGTAAAGCAATGCTTATTACCGTTGGATCGTGCATGGCAGGCGGATTTAGCCAAACAAGCATGGCCCACTGCACAATGCCCCGAAACATTGGGTTCACCCACAGCCACTTTCGCTGCATTAATCCGCGAATATTTGTTCGTGTCGCTGTTCCGCGCCTGTGCTGAATCGCAAGCCAGCGAAAATGCCAGCCGTTTGCTTGCCATGCAACGTGCTGAAAAAAACATTGGCGAAATGCTCGATAACTTTACTCAGCAATACCATCAACTGCGTCAAGAAAGCATTGATGCCGAATTGTTCGATGTGATTGCTGGGCTAGGCGTTACCGCGAAAACTGCTTAAGATTGGGCAATCCCAGCTTATTAATCATTAATGAATAACAATAAGGACAATGCATGGATACCGAAACCGCTTTTCTACTCTGGACGGTGCTGTTTAGCTCCATTGGTCTGGGCTATTTTATGTACGGCAAGAAACAACAAAGCTTAATTCCACTGCTGTGTGGACTCGCGTTAATGGTGTACCCCTATTTTGTTGCCAGCAATTTCTGGCTAGTAGTGGCTGGCAGTTTACTCACTGCCATACCGTATTTCGCGCAATACCTCTAACAGCATTGCGAGCCGCCACCTTTAAAATTTATAGCCAACTTCTAATGAGACTAAGCCATTGGTGAGACCGTCGATTTTAGGTACGGGCGTAATATAAGCAAATAATCCCTTTTGTTGGCCTAAGCGAATTTTAATGGGCGGACTGCACAGCAAGCGTTTACCGTTGTGTTTATAGCTGTAGCCTTTATAAGCACAGTTCAAACCTAAGGTGGGTTGGATGTTGGGGCTGTTCAGACGATCGTTAGTAATGTTCGAGAACACCATGTAGCTACGTCGATTATAGGAGTCGAGAAATGTTGCTGCGCCATTCTCGAAATTCCATTGGTTATGTTTGTTATTCCGCGCATAACCCAATAGAGCCATGTTGCCATTGCGGGTTTTTTCTTGGGATTTAAAGTGCTGAGAAACACCTAGGAAAAAAATACTTTGCTTGGCTTGCTGAGGTGTAACGGAAGGGACTGGTTGCTGCGTGTGCTTGTTAAGTGATGTATTATGTGTGAGTAAATCCTGCTCACTAGCGTGTGCTGTATTTAATAACAGAATGATGGAAAGTGCAGCCAACCATTCTATTTGTTTGATTTTTTTATGGGTTAATAGGCGCATAGATAATAATCTCACAATAATAGCTGTTGTGAGAAAAGATAGTTTTTATTTATTTTTTTGCTAATTAATCTTGGACATTAGCGCGACTATTTTGGATGAAATGTACAGAAGAATATTTTTTCGGCATGGGGTAGTGGCAGTGGTGAACTGCCTAGACCACCCCTTATGGACAAATTATGTGCGCCGATGAGCAGGCGGTTTTATCGCCATTTGAACTGAGTCGGACTGGGTAAGCCGGGCAATAGATTGCGGATATTTTGCGCTTGTTCGCGAATGCCAAACCAGCTTGCGTTTTTCTTACTGCGTTGCGGCATTTCCATTGGCATGGAAATTAATAGCCCAATGCTAGTTAATGTTTTCCAAAGGTTATCACCGAGTTCGGTGTTTTTAATTTCCTCACGGAAATATTGGTTGGTGGCAACGTGCCCGAACATCGCATCAATGTGTTCCATCATGGGTTTGCAGCCAATGAGCTTATATTCCTGTGCAATATCAAGCATTTTATTCAAGTGATTGAGTAAATAAGCTTGCGTTGCCATGCTTAACTCGGTGGCTTTTACTATGTTAATGATTTTCTGAATTTGATCTTTGATTTCATTCAGCTTTTCATTGTCTAAGTGTTTAATGGTTGTGTGAGCTGCTAATAATTGGCTACTCATTTTCAGATAAGAAATGGTATGTTTATCAATGTGTTGAATAAAGCTATCCCATTGATTATGCAGGTCTTGTTGGCTAAATGCTTGATTGACACAGTTTAACCAATATTTGTAGATCTCATTATCTGTACCATCTAAACGTTTTAATTCCCCGACAATTTCATTGGGTAATGTTGCAACTTTACTTAATCGATTTAGAAATAAAGATTCATCTTGCTGATTAGCTTCGATATTTAGCAATGTTTCCCATGCCGCATGGCAATTCGTTTGAGGGCTAATTTTTTTGCCTTCAATGAGAATTGCCAATAGTCGCGCTGCGGGGTTATCCCTTACCATCATGGTCTGTTCCTTTTAGACGAGTGTGAAAAATCAAAGTTGACTATTGGGTGAATTATGACAAATATGCAGTGATAATGAATCAAGAAATGCAGGTTGTCATGAATCCCCTAAAGTTAATGCCGTTACGTGAACTGAATTTAAGTACGCCAACCAGTCCGGGTCGCCCGCTACATTTAGCCGCTGCCAGCGGTTTGGTGCAGGTCGGGGATTTTTTGTATGTCGTGGCGGATGATGAATTCCACCTCGGCATATTCTCTGCGACACAGGCGACAGTGGGTAACTTATTTCGGCTATTTGATGGTGAATTACCCGATGAGTTGGAGGAGCGTAAAGCACAGAAGCCGGACATGGAGGCTTTGGCGGTGTTACCCGCCTTTGATGATTACCCGTATGGTGCATTGCTGGCGATAGGTTCTGGCTCGAAAAAGCGGCGGCGACGGGGCATTGTGTTGGGCTTAGCAGCAGATGGCACGATCAATACCTTACCCCGAATTTTAGATTTATCAGAGCTTTATGCGGAGTTAAAGCACACGTTTGATGATCTGAATATTGAAGGGGCATTTGTTACGGGTGACACCTTGTATTTGTTGCAGCGTGGTAATAAGTCGGATACAGCACAAAACGCCAGTATTGCTGTCGAATTACCTAAGGTACTGAAAGCGATTCGTAAGGATAAACCCGTGTCGGCACAAGCATTGGGCGAGATTCGTCCGTATAGCTTAGGTGAGGCAGCGGGTGTGCCCTTGTGCTTTACCGATGCGGCCTTGTTGCCGGATGGCAGTTGGGTGTTTACCGCAGCGGCGGAAGCCACTGATAACAGTTACCAAGACGGCGCGTTTGTTGGGGCAGCGATTGGTATCATGACGGCGGCTGGGGCATTATTCCATCTGGAACGCTTGGATGCGACCTACAAAATTGAAGGTGTATCTGCACGGGTTGAGGGCAATACTGTGCAATTGTTGTTGGTGACGGATGCGGATAATCCCACCCAAGCAGCTTCATTATTGGTTGCAAGTTGGGATGGCTATCCCTTCATCAGCCAATAGTGGCAGAATGACAATAAATGATTGAAGAGAGGAGTAATAACGATGAATGTTCAAGTCAATGTCGACATGACCCCCGAAGAGTTACGGCGCTTAATGGGGTTGCCGGATGTTTCCGAGTTTAACAAAGAAATCATGGCGCACATGTCTAAACGTGTGCAGGATGGTATCGATGATCCGGTGAGTTTTTTCCGTTCTAGCGTGATGGGCAATACCGACACGTTCCGTAACTGGATGGGTTTATTTACAGCGGCTGGCACAAAAGCGGCTGATAAATAGCCGACCACTAGCACAGGTGTTGTGCCATTCAAACAGACTCCTTCCCAACAAGTCGGAGTCTGCATGGTTTTATGATGCAGGTGTTGTACTGAGCGAGTGAGGCAAGCTTCGGCGATTTAACGGTTTTAAGGTGATTCCTGCTTGTGGAACGGGTCGAGTTCGTCTTGGATCTCACGCGGTAAATGGCGGTTAGGATTGCGTTGTAAGCAACGGCTGGCGTAGCAAGCAGCCACGACAATCACCGCAAACGCTAGGATATTAAAGAGACTCACATTGCACCTCCTTGGTGGCAAGCGTAGTCGCAGATTGTTGTAGCAGTACAACAACCCACAAAATAAGCAATTGAACCTAAAAGCAAAATTACACACAACTAGGGAAGTATAGTACACTTTGTGTGTATTATTTGAACAAAATTTTTGTGTGTCATTATAGGATTTTCTGTGGTCGCCTTACTTGAAATTGCCGTGTTCACCCACACGCTAACCGCTAAACACAAACTAGACATGCAATAAAAATTCTGGAGTCGATTTTGGAACAATATCGAGGAACGACCATTCTGAGTGTACGCCGCAACGGTACGGTTGTGGTGGGCGGTGATGGTCAGGTAACGCTAGGCAATACCATGCTCAAGGGCAATGCCCGCAAAGTGCGTCGCTTGTACAACGGCAAAGTCATTGCGGGTTTTGCAGGTGGCACGGCGGATGCTTTCACCCTGTTTGAACGCTTTGAAAGCAAATTACAAGCGCACAATGGCAACCTGACCCGTGCGGCGGTGGAGTTGGCGAAAGATTGGCGCACGGATCGCATGTTACGTCGTTTGGAAGCATTGCTGATTGTGGCGGATGCGACGGCATCTTTGCTGATTACCGGCAATGGCGATGTGGTGGATCAGGAAAATGACCTGATTGCGATTGGTTCGGGTGGCGCATTCGCCCAAGCCGCCGCGCGTGCATTGCTGGAAAATACCGAGCTTTCCGCGCGTGAAATCGTCGAAAAAGGTTTGCACATTGCCGCTGACATTTGCATTTACAGCAACCACAACCTGACCATTGAGGAACTCTAATGCCTAACGCCACCATGACTCCCCGCGAAATCGTGCAAGAGTTAGACAAGCACGTTATTGGTCAGGATAAAGCCAAACGTTCCGTCGCGATTGCCTTGCGTAACCGTTGGCGTCGTCAGCAGCTTGATGACACGCTGCGCCACGAAGTAACCCCGAAAAACATTCTGATGATTGGTCCGACGGGGGTGGGTAAAACCGAAATTGCGCGTCGTTTGGCGAAACTCGCGAACGCGCCGTTCATTAAGGTCGAAGCCACCAAATTCACCGAAGTCGGTTACGTGGGCAAGGAAGTCGATTCCATTATTCGCGACCTTGCCGACATGGCGATGAAAATGCTGCGTGAACAAGAAGTGGCGAAGGTGAATTACCGTGCGCAAGAAGCGGCGGAAGAACGCATTCTCGACATTCTGATTCCGCCACCGCGCAAAGAAACGCCAGCTAACGAATGGCTCATGGGCGAAGAAAGCAAACCCAAAGCCTCGACCGAAGATAATGTGGCGCGTCAAAAATTCCGCAAGAAACTGCGTGAAGGTGAATTAGACGACAAAGAAGTTGAAATGGATCTCGCGGTGGGTGCGGTTGGCGTGGAAATCATGACGCCACCGGGCATGGAAGAAATGGCGAGCCAATTGCAAAGCATGTTCCAAAACATGGGCAGCAATAAAAAGCGCAAACGTAAGTTGAAAATCAAAGACGCGCTGAAACTGCTGACTGAAGAAGAAGCCATGAAAATGGTTAACGAAGAAGAGCTGAAACAAAAAGCCCTATTCGCGGTGGAACAAAGCGGCATTGTGTTTCTGGATGAAATCGACAAAGTGGCACGTAGCGGCACGGTCAGCGGGGCGGATGTGTCACGCGAAGGTGTGCAACGCGATTTGCTGCCATTGATTGAAGGCTGCACGGTGAATACCAAGTACGGCATGATCAAAACCGACCACATTTTGTTCATTGCTTCAGGTGCATTCCACGTTTCCAAACCGTCGGATTTGATCCCCGAATTGCAAGGGCGTTTGCCGATTCGCGTGGAAATGGATGCGTTAAGTGCGGCGGATTTCGAGCGCATTTTAACCGAGCCGAATGCGTCACTAACCGAGCAATACCAAGGCTTGTTGGCAACCGAAGGCATGGCATTGCAGTTCCAACCCGATGCGATTCGCCGTATTGCCGAGATTGCATTTGAAGTGAACGAGCGCACCGAAAACATTGGCGCACGCCGTTTGCATACGGTAATGGAACGCTTATTGGAAAACGTGTTGTTCGACGCGCCCGATTGCACTGAGAGCATGACGGTGGATGCGGTTTATGTGGATAGCATTCTCGGTGCGTTGGTCGAAGACGAAGACTTAAGCCGTTACATCCTCTAACGTTGGCACGATTGTATGGCACGATTGTAATTGGAGCATGGCATGATCCCGACTGACATTACCCTCAACCAAACCAGCCGCGAACTCACGCTGACGTGGGAAACGGGCGAAACTCACACGTTAAGCTGTGAATTTCTGCGCGTGCATTCCCCATCGGCGGAAGTACGTGGGCATGGCTCAGGGCAAGAAACGCTGCAAATCGGCAAACAACACGTCAATATTGTCGATATTGAGCCAGTCGGGCATTACGCCATTAAGTTGGTGTTTGACGATGGTCATGACAGCGGTTTGTACGATTGGAAACTGCTGCATGACTATGGGCAAAACCGCGATGCTTACTGGGCTGATTACTTAGCGAAATTAGCCGAAAGAGGACTCAGCCGTTGACATCCTCCCCTCCCTAAAGGAAGGGGATTCCTGAGCTTCACAACACAGGTTCCTGTTTCACAGAATGTTGCTCAGGGGAAGGCTTGGTTATCGCCGTAAACATCCCACAGTGGCCGTAGGTCTGCTTTGAGACGGTTTAAGTATCACACCAGATAGTGTAACGAATAAGGAGGAGCGAGACAGAGGGTCGGCAAATGCCGACATGCTATCCCTCCCCGCCCTGACTCGTGCTGAGAGTAGTCGAAGTAAGGGCGCGGTGTCTCGCACAAGACGTATGAATAGCCTAGCGCAACAAGCTTTATCAGCGATGGAAGATTTGCCCGAAACGATGCAGGCGGAAATTCTGGATTTTATCCAGTTTCTCAAGCTAAAGCTGGAACGTAGCAGTGTAAAAGCTGTTACACCGCCTGCCCTCAATGCGGATAATATCGGTACGGTATTAGAACGGCTTGCGCAGCGTCAGGTGTGTCAGTCAACCCTTGATCCACACGTTTGGCAACAAGATACGCGCGAGGATCGCATTTTGGTGGGGCGTGATTAATACGCTTCCCTCCATTTAACAGTTTTAGGTTTTGAAGCATGAGCGATTTAAAACAAGCCCTTGATTCCTTGAAGTTCAATGCGGAGGGGTTAATCCCCGCGATTGCCCAGCAATTCGATACGCAAGAAGTGTTAATGATGGCGTGGATGAATCGCGTCAGCATTGAAGAAACCTTGCAAACCGGGCGAGTGTGTTATTGGTCGCGTTCGCGCAATCAGTTTTGGCGCAAAGGCGAATCGTCGGGGCAAATGCAGGTGTTAAAAGAATTTCGTTATGACTGCGATGCCGACACGATTTTATTACTGGTCGACCAAACCGGACCCGCGTGCCATACCGGACGGCGTTCGTGCTTTTATAACAAAGTCGAAGGTGATCAGGTCATTATTGATCGTGACGTATTAATTGACCCCAGCACGCTGTACGCATGAGCGAGATGCCAAATCTGCCAGACTCATGGCAACACGCTTTAAACGACGAATTTCAACAAGCGTATTGGGTAAAGCTACAAGCCTTTTTAGCGCAAGAACAAGCAGCGGGGAAAACGATTTTACCCAGTGCGGAAAACCGTTTTAACGCGCTGCAAGCCACGCCGTTGGATCAAGTCAACGTGGTGATTTTGGGGCAAGACCCTTACCCCACGGCAGGTCATGCGCACGGTTTGTCGTTTTCAGTATTGCCGGACGTGAAGCCATTACCGCGTTCTTTGCAGAATATTAACAAGGAGTTGCAAAGCGACGTGGGGGTGGATAATCGCCACACGGGGTATTTGCAAGCTTGGGCGGAACAAGGCGTGTTATTGCTCAACACGGTTTTAACGGTGGCAGCGGGCAATGCGGGCAGCCACCAAAAGCGCGGGTGGGAACAGTTTACCGATGCGGTAATTCGTGCGGCGAATGCGCAAAGCAATCCGGTGGTATTTGTATTGTGGGGCGGTCACGCGCAGAAAAAAATTGCCTTGATTGATGCCAGTAAACACTTGATTTTGCAAAGTGCGCATCCATCACCATTGTCGGCGCGTCATGGTTTCTTTGGCAGCAAACCGTTTTCGCAAATCAATCAATTCTTGCAACAGCATGGACGCGGCACGATTAACTGGCAATTGTAAACACTACCAATCATTATCGCTTTCATTTTCTAACGCTGAGTTGTTGTGTCGGGACATTGTTTAACAGCCACGTGCTCATTTCGGCATAGAGTGGCATGGTGGTGCTGAGTACATTGCTGTGACCGCCGTCGGGAACGGTGATCCAGTGTTTTTGCGGGCTGGCGATGCGGTTATAGAGCTGTTGCCCTTGTTGGATGGGGATAAATGCATCGTGATCACCGTGCAACACGAGCGTGGGTAAGTGAATTTGCTTGGCCCATTGTTGCGGTTGCATGGCGGTGATGGGCGGTGCGCCGTGCAAGGTTTGCACAAAATCCAGCAGGGGATACAGCACACTGGCGGGCATTTTCCACCGCATGGGTACTTGTTGATCCAATACCGGTTGTAATTCGCTGAAACTGCTCACCACCATGAGCGCGTTCCACGGTTGGTCGGGTGGTAAAGCGGGTTCACTGGCGGCACTAACGGCGAATGCGCCACCCATTGACATGCCCCACAAGACAGCGGGTTCGTTGGGGAGGTGAAAATGTTGGCGTGCATCCGTGAGAATCCGGCGCGGCAGGCTGCGTTCAAATGTGCTGCTACCGAATGCCATTGCGGGTAAGGGGCTATCGCCATGCGCAGGCAGGTCGGGAATCAGGCAGCGAAACCCCGCCGCGACAAAGCGTTCTGCCACGGGTAACAAATCTTCTTTGCGTCCATTACGTCCGTGCAATAACACCACAATGCCGCGCACCGTGCCGTAATCGGGTAGGCTGATCCCTTTTGCGGTTAATTGTTGGCGCAACTTGCGTCCACGTTCGCCTGCTCCGGCTGTGGCATCCGGTTCGACCAATAAACACGGTGCTTGACCCGCCAAACAATCATAGCGTTGAATGCGTAAGCCAAATGCCGCCGGATGGGTTAAACGTTCGCGGTGGTAATCTTGCAAGGCGCGACGCGGCGGGGAAAAAATCGCGTTATCCAGCCACCATGTACCAATGAGTAATGCGCAACCGAGGATGAGGCTGAATCCGATGAATGTGTACAAGATTTGTTTTCCAATGCGGCGTAGCATGTGTGTAATGTTCCGTTGCCTTGTGTGATTGCCCATTAGTTTGGGTGATGAAGTTGCAGATGGCGTGCAGAATCCATGAAAAAATCGCGTAAGGAGTCCGCGTGAAATATTTATTAATTGGCGTGATTCGCTTCTACCAAGTGGTGATTAGCCCGTGGTTGGGGAGTAATTGTCGTTTCTACCCAAGCTGTTCGCACTACGCAAAAGAAGCGATTGAGCAACATGGGGCATTAAAAGGCAGTTGGTTGGCAATACGCCGCATTGGTCGCTGCAATCCGTGGCACGAAGGCGGGGTGGACTTAGTACCTCCGGCAACAAAGTCCTGCCAATGCGGGCAAGCAAAGTGCGACAAATCGTAAGGTTAATGGGAATAAGCTCCCAATCTTTTGAGTAAATTGATAGCTTTAGCGCGTTCATCAGTGAAGTGTTTACAGCTTTTCTGACACTGCCTACCCTTGTGTGTATTGCAGCAATTGGGCAAATAATAAAAAGTTCGGAAAAGCTATGGCAGAGCAACTTTACGATCTCTTCATTGAGGAAAACAATTCCACTAAGTCGGAGGAGACGCTCGTCCGTGACATTCTTACGTTGTTAGGGGATGAAGATAATCCGCGCTTGGAATTTAAATTATCCGAAGCATTGCTATTCAATAATGGCATGACATCCATTTGTGAATGCGTGACGGAAGCAGAAGCAGAAGCATTTAGAACACAATTCGCCACGTTAAATGTGCAATGTGGTATTCGTCCTGCCCTGCAATTGGTGGCAAAAGAGGAAGATGTAGCGGAAGAACAAGCCGCCAACGCTGTTTACATTTGTCCCGCGTGCGGGCATCAACAACCCAAGCTTAAAGATACCTCGAATCGTTTGGATGCCTGCGAACTGTGCGGCATTGTTGGGGAACGTTACAAACTCAAAGATCGTCGCGCCTCGGTATTGGAGGACGAACGCCACAAGTTGGACATGGAACGGGCGCAGCGTATTCGTGAAGTATTAGAACGCGCCAAAGTTGAAGAAGAAACCATGTTGCGTGAAGAAGCGCGGCGGCAATTAGGTGTGGTTAAAGAAGACAAAAACGTCACGCCGTGGGTGGTGGGTTTTGCGACCGCGCTCACCTTGATGTTGACGGTGTTATACCATTACAACCAGTTAACACCGGAAGAAGTGGCGCAACGCGAAGCACAAGCCATTGCTGAAAAAGCTGCGCAGGAAGCTGCTGCCGAAAAAAAGCTGCACGATGCTTTGGATAAAGCCAAAGAATTAGCCTCAAAAATTGCCTTACCCGCCAGTTCATCTGACCCAGAACCGACCCAAGATGAACAAAGTAAACAGCAAAGCAAAATGACCACCGCATTAAAAACCGATGCGCAAACCGCCGAGAATCCCAATGATGCGAAAGAGCGGCACATTCATGAGGAAACCTCGAAAGCCGCCCTGACTGAAATGGAAAGCAATAAACTCGTGCCGCCCCGTTTTGACATTACGCAGGATCAACACGCAGAAAATCGTCGCCGCATTCAACAATTACTGAAATTGGATGAAGCTGACCTTGCGAATACCATTATTGGGCAAGTCAAAGAGCCGTACCCGCGCACGCTGTTACAATTGGACATTGCGGAATGGCAAATTCAACACGCGCAACACAATAATGCGCAAAAAACCATTGCTGGAATTGAGCAGGAATTGCAGCAGACTCACGATCTGACGCAACAAGCCTTGATTCTGGGCACGATCAGTAAAGCGAATTTGCTGATGAATGAGTGGGAAAAGGCGGGGCAAAGTTTGCAGCAAGCCAGCGAGAAAGCCGCAGCATTACCCACTGTTTCCGAGCGTTTGAATCTCATGGTGCGCTTGGCGAATGAACAAGCCTTGTTCGGCAACCAAATTGCGGCGCAACAGGTGTTACAGGATGCAGGGCAATTAATGCAAAAGCTGCCGCAAGGTGTGGAACCACGCTCCAGTATTTCGTGCCATTTGGCATCGGGTTACGCCATGTTGGGTGATTTTACAGCGGCAGATAATTTGCTGAAGCAGGTCGAAGACCCAGCCAAGCGGCAAAAGCTGGCTGAGTTCATCGACAAAGTGAAATATCGTGTGGAACAAGTGCGGGCGGAATACCAGCAGTCGTCTAATTTCGTGAATTAGCACTCATGCCTTAACGCGGGGCGAGATGGTACACACCTTCGACTAAGGCGGTTAATCCCCGTTGGCGAAACCCTGAATTTTCGCGCAAGACATCCGCATGAAACCATTGCGTTACTTGGAAGTGTGGCGCGTATAACGCTTGCACTTCGGCTTCGTGGACGGCAAACGGTGGCCCCGCCATTTCTTGTTGATCGTATTCCATTGTGACCAATAGGGTAGGAACGGGTAAGAGTGCGGTGAGGTGTGCCGCATAGGCAGTACGCATGTCGGGCGGCATGGCAATTAGCGAAGCACGGTCATAGGTGACGACGCAAGCCGCGACATCGCTGGTTTGCAGGTCGAAAAAATTCCCCTGCAAAATGACAAGCCCATCGGTTTCCCAACGTTCAAATTTGCCCTGCTGTGTCACGCTGGGTTCTAGCGCGTTTTCGGCAAAAAAGTCGCGCACCGCAATCGGGCTGAGTTCGACTCCGATGACGTTTAAACCTTGCGCTCGCAGCCAGAGCATGTCACGGCTTTTGCCACACAATGGGACGAATACGCTGCTACCTTCAGGAATCGCCAGTTGCGCCCAATAGCGTTGCAATAAGCTGTTGAATTCGCCTTGGTGAAAACCAATTTGGTTTTGTTCCCAGCGTTCGTGCCAGAAATCGGCTTGCATGGTGATGACTCCTTTACTGCAATGTCACGTCGTAAGCTTGTAGTTTGTCTTTACCCTTGCGTTCGATCACGACTTTCACGACTTGCACCGGTTGAGTGTGGGTGAGTTCGAGGGTTAAGTCCGCCATATTACGCACGGTCGCGCCATCCAGCGTGACAATGCGGTCTCCCGATTGTAGACCAGCTTTGCGTGCCGCACTATTTTTTGTCATTTCGCCAATTACCACGGTTTTACCTTTGTTTTCCAGCCATACACCGAGTTTGCCCGTGGGCGGCAAGGATAAGGGGCGCGTGAGTACGGCATAATCCACCATGTCTTGTTCGACATCGCGGGCATCGCTGCTAATCACGGTGGCTTGGCGGATTTTGGGTAATTGTTGTGCGACATCTTTGGGAATTCCCGCATCGTAGCTAATGTGTCCAGAGCCAGAAAACACCACCATGCGCCATGTCGGATTCGGATTCAAAAAGCGCACAATGTTCTGTGCCATGGTTTCATCCCAAATACGTTGCACTTGCATGAAATTTTCAAGCTGTTGTTTTTCGCTGGAATGCTCGGTAAAAATCTTTTCCAAGCGAGTGCGGTAAGCATCGTCGGGTGGATTAATGCGTGTCGGTAGTTGTACCCGTTCGGCGGATGTTAACGCCGCCAAACCACGTTTGGACACTTTACGGGTTAATTCGGCGGGTGCATTCAGCGCGATAACGGGTAAGTGATTGGCTTTGGCGTATTCCAAAATCGGGCGTAACATGCGGTAGTCGTAACGCCAGCGGTCAAAGTATTCGGTGTGGCGCAATAAGGTTTCTTCGTCGATTTTGCCTGCTAAAAAGTCATTCACTACCGTTTGAAAGGATTGCTGAAACCATTCCACCCCAATGGCAAGGCGCGGATTGCGTTGGTGCAAGGCTTTGAGAATGGCTAATTGCGTGAGGTGATGGTCGTAACGGTCGTGGATTTCACCGACAAATACCACGCGATTGAGGTTTAATTCGTCAATCAGGGTTTGGAACGGAACGCGCTTACCCGCTTTTAGGGTTTCGGGTTGGTATTGTTCCACCCAGTTCATGACATCGGTTTGGGTTTTGTGGTCGAGTGGCACGGCATTGGCGGTGGATGTGCCGATTCCGGCAGCGATTAATAAGAATAACCCAAGGCAATAACGTGACCGCGCCAGCCATCGGCGGCTAACGCTCGAAGTGTGTCCATGCGTATTCTGAAGCATTGTTCTATCCTGATTGTATTACCCTGCCTATCCCAACGACAGTGGATGGCGTGCCCGTACCGAATATGGAGTGATACTGTATCCCATTTTAGATGCAGTAGGAAAAAATTACCCCGAAATGTGGTTATAACCATCGGATTATTTGTGCCCGAACAGGCTTTCAAGAGACGTGGCAGTAACGCAATCAGCACGCGACAAACAAAAAACCCCCGCCATCAGTGATGACGAGGGCAAAAAGGTCAGCAATTATTTGCTGAGACCCTTGAGAAGCTGGTTAGCAGTCGGCGTAAAGCTAAATGCGCCTTAAGCCGCTTTCGCTGGTTGTTTCAAATTGACCACGTTCGCAGTACTCGTAGCAGGCTCGCTTTCCTCATCGTCGCTTGCCGCTGGTTTGGCAGCCGGTGCGGATGAGGCATCTTTGTGCGCGTGCTTTTCATACAAGAAGCGTAATACTTCGGCGCGGTAATGGTTGTATTGCGCATTGTCGGCTAAAGCCAGACGGTTGCGCGGGTGTGGCAAATCAACGTGCAGGATTTCACCCACTGTCGCCGCCGGACCATTGGTCATCATCACAATGCGGTCGGAAAGCAGCACGGCTTCGTCGACATCGTGCGTTACCATGATCACGGTCTTTTTGGTCGCAGCGGTGATTTTCATCAGCTCGTCTTGCAAATGCGCACGGGTTAAAGCATCGAGTGCGCCGAACGGTTCGTCCATCAGCAGGACTTTTGGATCCATTGCCAAAGCGCGTGCAATCCCGACCCGTTGTTTCATCCCGCCGGAAATTTCATTGGGGAATTTGTGTTCGGCGTGCGTCAAACCCACCATTGCTAAGGCTTCGTGGGTACGACGTTTCAAATCCGCTTTGCTTTCGGTTTTGCCAAACACGCGGTCCACTGCCAAGTACACATTGTCGAAACAGGTCAGCCACGGTAATAACGAATGGTTCTGGAACACGACGGCGCGTTCAGGACCTGGACCTTTGATTTCACGATCCGCACACAAGGCTACGCCATCGGTGTGATTGAGCAAGCCCGCGACAATGTTCAGCACCGTGGATTTGCCGCAACCAGAGTGACCAATCAGGGCGATGAATTCACCTTCAGCGATATTGAGGTTGACATCTTTCAACGCTTGGAAAGGTCCTTTCTTCGTGTTGAAAACCATATTAACGTGTTCAAGTTGGACGTATTTTGACGAATCCATAACAACCTCACTCAGTTCTCAGGCGGCTGGCCAGCAGCAGCAGGAGTTGTTCTAACAGCAGCCCGACTAAACCCACGACGAAGATAGCAATAATGATGTGTTCGACATTCAGGTTGTTCCATTCGTCCCAAACCCAGAAGCCTAAGCCCACACCACCGGTCAGCATTTCAGCCGCAACGATAACCAACCACGCTACCCCAATCGCCAGACGAACCCCCGTCATGACGTATGGCAACGTTGCTGGTAATAAAATCTTGGTAAACATTTTCCATTTGGACAGGTTTAATACCCGTGCCACGTTCAAATAATCTTGTGGAATGCGTTCGACACCAACCGCTGTGTTAATAATCATCGGCCAAATCGAAGAGATGAAAATAACCCAAATCGCAGCCGGTTCAGCTTTTTGGAATACCAGCAAACCAATCGGCAACCAAGCCAGTGGTGAAACCGGACGCAATAAACTAATAATCGGTGACAGCATGTCATTGAAGAACTTAACACGTCCAATGATAAAGCCAACGGGAATCCCCACCAGAGCCGCCATACCAAAACCAATACCGACCCGCGCTAATGAATTCAGAATGTTCCAACCAATGCCTTGATCATTCGGGCCATTGCGATAAAACGGGTCTTTAAATAACTCCACGGCTGAAGTCCACGTTGAGCCGGGACCTGGTAATTGCGGGTTGGTGGCGGAAACCAATGACCACAGCAATACAAAACAAATCAGACCTAAAATCGGGGCTGACCAGCCAAGCAAACGTTCTTTCCACATAAAGTAACTCCTTGTGGGAAGGGCGTATGCAATACGCCCCTACACCATTAAGCTTTAACTTTGAAACCGTCGGCGTAAGCTTTCGGGTCTTTACCGTCCCATTTCACGCCGTCGATCAGCGTGGATTCACGCATATCGCTGCTAGGTACGGACACTTTCACCATCTCAGCCGCTTGCTTGTACAGGTCGATTTGGTTCACTTTTTTCGCCACTTCCAGATAATCTGGGTGATCTTTCAACAAGCCCCAACGTTTGTGTTGCGTTAAGAACCACATACCGTCAGACAAGTACGGGAAGTTCACATCGCCATTCGCGTGGAATTTCATGTAGTTGTCGTCTTTCCACGTTTTGCCAATACCATTGTCGTATTCGCCTTTCATGCGACCTTCGATAACGTCTGGTGTGGTGTTGACGTAAGCTTTGTCGGCAATTGCTTTGGCGACTTCGCCACGGTTGGACATTTCGTCGATGAATTTGGAAGATTCCAGTACCGCCGCCACCAAAGCACGCGCGGTGTTCGGGTTGGTTTTAACCCATTCAGCGGTCGTACCGAGGATTTTTTCCGGGTGATCTTTCCAGATGCCTTGCGTGGTTTCAGCGGTAAAGCCGATTTTGTCGGCAATAGCGCGGGCATTCCACGGTTCACCCACGCAGTAGCCATCCATGTTACCGATACGCATGTTGGCAACCATTTGCGGAGGCGGAACCGTAATGGTTTTCACGTCTTTCATGGGGTTCACACCGAGGCTGCCTAACCAGTAGTACAACCACATGGCGTGCGTGCCAGTCGGGAAGGTTTGCGCGAAAGTGTATTCACGCGGGTTTTCTTTCATGAATTTGGCTAACGACGCGCCGTCAGTCACACCTTTTTCATTCAATTGTTTAGAAATGGTGATCGCTTGACCATTGCGGTTCAACGTCATCAGGTTCGCCATGTCTTTTTGTGGCCCGCCGATACCCATTTGTACGCCGTAGATCAAACCGTATAAAACGTGTGCTGCGTCCAATTCGCCATTGGTCAGTTTGTCGCGCACCGCAGCCCAAGAGGCTTCTTTACTTGGCGTAATGGTAATGCCGTACTTTTTGTCGAAACCTTTCAGATTCGCCATAACCACGCTGGCGCAATCGGTCAAGGGAATGAAACCGACTTTGATTTCGGTTTTTTCAGGTTTGTCAGAACCCGCAGCCCAAGCCGCGTTACGCACACCGGCTGGAACCATTGCCATGACAGAACCCGCACCCATCAGTAAGCCGCTTTTCAGCAGGAAGTTACGACGGTCATTGTTGACGGTGTTCGGTGTACCAGGTTTTTTCGTGTCAGTCATAAAGAACCTCAGTGTAAATGTGTTGTGCCGCTTGCAGCTTTTGCGTAGCCAAAAAAAAAGCCCTGACTACTGTCAGACGAGGAGAGTCCAACAGAAATCAGGGCATCTTTACCCAAAATGCTCGTACTACGTCGCACAAGCTGGAAGGAGGAGGAATTACTTCAATTCAATACAGAGTCTTTCAGGGCAGTCGCCGTTGACCGCTCTTGCTTTAATGGTATGCAAACGCTGTGCCAAACTTTTTAAATTATTGTTAATCAGTTATTTGCTGTTTTTTGACAAGTGATGCGGATTTTTAAGCGCACTATTCTTTATTCATGATGTACCAATTTGGTGCGCTGCATCATAGTGCAGTTTAAGCTGATTAAATTGCTTGTTAGTTAATCAAGTAAGCTATGATTGCGTCATTAAAGTGCCTATGCACAGCAATAATCACATTGTTAGTGCAGTTATTGCTTACAAAGGTACTTAATTAATTGATTTAACATTCTTAAAATGTTGGCATTATTATTGCAATATGCCTATGTTAGTGCGTTTAATGGCGAATGCACTGTTTAAAAGCTTCTTTTTTTGCACGGTGAATGTGCAAATTCTCTGGGTAAAGTAGCCCTGACATTGGTTGGTCTGTGACTCCTCGGTAACAGATTGGCAAATGTCAGGGCTTTTTTGTTTCTAGCGTTTGTGTTTTGAGGTAATTGCATGGATAACAGTCCTTCTGAACGGTTTAATCTCTTGGATTTTTCCAAGGCGAATATCCGTACCCTGCATTGGGGGTGGTTTGCATTTTTCATCAGCTTTATGGTGTGGTTCGCACACGCCCCGCTGATGCCATTTATTCGTGAATCGCTGCAACTAACTGACCTACAAGCAAAATTATTGCTGACTTTGAATATTGCTTTGACCATTCCAGCGCGTATTGTGGTGGGAATGATGGTTGACCGTTTTGGTCCGCGCATTATGTTCGCGGGGATTTTGATCATCGGCGGTATTATCAGTATTTTCTTTGCAATGGCGCAAACCTATGAACAATTGGCGTTAACCCGTTTATTAGCGGGCATGGTCGGCGCGGGTTTCGTTGTTGGTATCCGTTTGATTAGTGAATGGTTTCCTGCGCGTCAAACGGGTATTGCACAAGGTATTTACGGTGGCTGGGGTAACTTTGGTTCAGCCGGTGCGGCGTGGTTACTGCCAACGATTGCGACAATGATTGGTGTGGCAACCGGCTGGCGCGTTGCTGTTATTGTAACGGGTGTGATTGCTATCGTTTACGGCTTGATTTACTACTGGCGCGTGCGCAATACCCCAAAAGGTTCGACTTACTTCAAACCGAAAAAAACGGGCGCGTTGGAAGTGACCAGCGGTTTCGACCTCGTGCTGTACATGATCATGAACATCCCAATGTACGCTGCTTTAGCCATGTTAGCGGGCAAATTAGCACCCGGCTTGATTTCGCTTGAGACCGTGAAGGTGATTGATGCCGTATTGGTGGCAACCTATTTATTCCAAGTGTGGAAAATCTGGGAATTAAACAAACACATCCTGACCGAACCTGTTCCCGAACTGCAACGTTATTCATTCACCCAAGTGGCGATTCTGGATTTGGCGTACATGGTAACGTTCGGTACAGAATTGGCGGTGGTCTCCATGTTGCCAATGTTCTATGTGGATATGTTCGGCATGGACAAAGTGACCGCTGGTTTGCTGGCAGGTTCTTACGCTTTCATTAACTTGGTTGCACGCCCAATGGGTGGTCTGATTAGTGACAAATTCGGGCGTAAAATTACGCTGTTAATCGTGTTCCTTGGTATCGGTGCGAGCTTCATGATGTTGGGTCAAGTTACTAAAGAATGGTCCGTCTTGATGGTTGTGGCTGCTGCAACTTTAGGTGGTATCT
This sequence comes from Pseudomonadota bacterium, assembly GCA_039797295.1. GTDB lineage: Bacteria > Pseudomonadota > Gammaproteobacteria > Thiotrichales > Thiotrichaceae > Thiothrix. Next base: position 45,328 of record JBDKID010000030.1, read on the forward strand.
TCTCGAAAGCCGGTTCTGGTGCTGTTTACGCAATGGTGCCGTTGATCCAACGGCGTTTGACGGGGCAAATCGCGGGCATGGCAGGTGCATTCGGTAACGTCGGCGGTGTGGTATTCCTGACCGTATTGGCAAGCACCAATCCGCCAGTGTTCTTCATGACCATTGGTGCTGCTGCTTTAGTGGTACTGGCATTTGTATTCATCTTCCTGCGTGAACCCAGTGGCACAATGGTTGAAGTACTGCCAGATGGTACTGTGCAAATGATTGAATTGAAATAAATAACCCCAATATCGCTATAGCTTCCCCCTCTCTTCGCCCCTCGCTCTTTGTGTGAGTGGGGGGAGGGAGGGGACACACTGGAATTTCCCATGAATCAGAACCTCGCTATTACCCTCGGACAATGTTCTATCGCTGGCGTGAAGTCGGATAACGATGACTTTTACGGCGCGATTACGCCCAAAGGGGTCACGTTGGATAGTAAAGGTATTGCGGTGGTGATTGCGGATGGGGTCAGTGCGAGCGAAGGCGGTAAAGAAGCCAGCCAGATTGCGGTGAAGCAATTTCTGAGCGATTATTACAGCACTCCCGATTCATGGACGGTGAAAACGGCCATTAACAAGGTGGTGAGTGCGCTGAATTTATGGTTATGCAGTCAAGGGCAACGTCAATACGGCGGTTCGGGCGGCATGGCAACCACGTTTAGTGGGCTGATTTTCAAATCGCATACTGCGTATCTGTTCCACATTGGTGATAGCCGTTTGTACCGCTGGCAGAGTGGCAAGCTGGAATGCTTAACCAAAGACCATCGCGTGCAATTTGCGGGCGAACGTTCCTACCTCACCCGCGCTTTGGGGATTGATGTCAGTCTGGAAATTGATTTTCGCGTGTTGGAATTGCAGCAAGGCGATGTCTTCGTTTTGTCCACCGACGGCGTACACGACGTGCTGTCCGACACACGCCTGAGCGACGTATTGCGCGAACACGCTGCGAATCCGCAAGCTTGCGCCGAACAACTTGTCGATGCCGCACTCAAAGCGGGCAGCCAAGACAATATCACCTGCCAAGTGTTGTGCATTGCGCAGTTACCCAAAGTTAACCGCGAAGAATTCTACCAACAACTGGGTAAATTGCCGTTCCCGCCGGATTTGAAAGCCGGACAAGTCATGGACGGTTATTTGATCTTACGCGAACTCAATGCCACCTCGCGCAGCCAAGTTTACCTCGCCGAAGACACGCTCGACCCCGGCGCGGATAAGGTGGTGATTAAAACCCCATCACAGAATTTCAACGATGATCCATCGTACATTGACCTGTTTTTGCACGAGGAATGGGTAGCGCGTCGCCTAAATTCGCCGCATTTGATCACCATGCACGAACGCAGCAACCGCAAACACACGTTTTTATACAGCGTGGTCGAATACATCGAAGGGCAAACCCTGCGCCAATGGATGTTGGATAATCCTGACCCTAGCGTGGCGCAAGTACGCGCTACCGTCGACCAGATTGCACGCGGTTTACGTGCCATGCATCGGCTGGAAATGATTCACCAAGATTTAAAGCCTGACAATGTACTGATTGACCGTAATAACACCCTGAAAATCATCGACTTTGGTTCAACGCGCATTGCCGGATTAATGGAAATCCAAAGCGTGCTGCAACACAACCACATTGTCGGTACGGCGAGTTATTCCGCACCCGAATACTTCAAAGGCGCACGCGGCACCAATCGTTCCGACATTTTCTCGTTGGGCGTAATTGCCTACGAAATGTTCACCGGACAATTACCGTTTGGTGAAATCGAACCCGAACGCGCCCAAAAGAAAAAATTCGTCTACACCTCCGCGTGCTTGCACAACCCCAAAGTACCCGAATGGGTCGATGCCGCTTTAGAAAAAGCCACGCACCCGAACCCCGAACGCCGTTACGAAATCCTCTCGGAATTTGTCGCCGACCTCACCAAACCCAACGACAGCTTATTAGCCGCCAAAAACACCCGACCCTTATTGGAACGCAACCCACTGGCATTCTGGAAAGGCTTAGCCGCGCTGGAATTCTTATTGATTCTGGTGCTGGTTTATCACTTAGCAACGTGAACCTAATAGAGATTAGCGGCTAGCCGATAAAATTTAATTCCCAACCACTGGCAATGGAGCGGTTGGGCTTTGGATTAGTTAACGGTGGATGGCGTGAGGCTGGCGAGGTTTGCTAAGGCAATGTGGTTGCTGCCCATCGCAATCGGTTGGCTGGCTTGGCGCAGCATCCACGCGGCGTAGCAGCCAGTAAGGGGGACGTAATTCACCGTCGGGTAGGGCAGGCTGAGAATGTCGGCGGCTAAACGATACACATCGGTGCGGTACACACTGGCTAAGACTGCGGCTTCATTTTCAATGGGTTGTGTTAATTGCCCCGCTGCACGCATTTGCGCGAGGAAGTAATGCCCATGCGAATGCCACGGGAAGTTAGCGGCGTACTTGGCAAAGACATTGAAATCCGGCAGCGAACGTTCGGGTTCGTCGGGTGCGTAGCGGTAACGCCCCAATAATGGCGCACGCAGCAATTCTAATGGGACATCGAGGTATTCGGGGCGGGCGAGTAATTCCGCCAAACGAATGCGATTATGGCTAGTTTCCAACCAACGCGCCGCTTCCAATAAGGCACACAGTAAGGCGATGTGCGTTTCGGGGTTTTCTTGCGCCCATGCTTGCGTTACGCCGAGCACTTTTTCTGGGCCATTGTTCCACAGGTCGTAACTGGTGACGGCAACGTGACCAATGCCGCGCTGTACCGCGAGTTGATTCCACGGTTCGCCCGCGCAATAGCCGTCGATTTGCCCTTCCGCCAGCGAATGCACCATTTGTGACGGTGGAATGACTTGAATATCGACATCACGCCCTATTTCTAAGCCGCCATCTTCCAACCACGAGCGCAGTAAGTAATGGTGTTGGGAAAAAGCGTAGACGCTGCCGAAGATTAATTTGCGTCCGGCTTGCGCATCGAGCAGGGCTTTTAACCCCGTGGCGCGTAATGGACTGGTATTGAGGTGTTCGGGAAAGTCGCGGCGCACGGTTTCCATTAAATGGCTGGCTAGCGTAATGCCTGTGCCATTCAAACCTAGGCTAAATGCGGCTTGCATGGGGATGCCCAAACCGTCCACGCCCAAGGTGGCGGCTAATGGCATGGGGGCAAGCATGTGGGCGGCATCCAATTCGCCGAATGCGACGCGATCCCGAATATTCGCCCACGACACTTCGCGCTGCAATTTGACGTGTAAGCCGTATTTCTCGAAAAAACCGCGTTCTTGCGCTGCGACCAATACCGCGCAGTCGGTTAACGGCAGAAAGCCGATCCGCAAATCCTGTTTCATCAGAACTTTCCTCCGAGTAAAGCCATTGCCGCAATGAAGTTGCGAGCGGCTTCACCGATTTTCATATTGCGATCCATCGCCATTTTGCGCAGGAGTTGGTAAGCCTCTTCTTCATTCAGATTGCGATGTTGCATGAGAATGCCTTTGGCTTTATCCACATCTTTGCGGTCTTGCAGGCGGGCTTTATAGTCTTCCAGCTCGACTTTGAGTTTTTGATGTTCTTGAAAACGGGCAATGGCGACTTCTAATACCGATTTTAGGCGTTTCCCCGGTAAATCATCGACAATATAAGCGCTTACCCCAGCACTAATGGCGGCGCGAGTGGTGTCGATGTCGCTTTGTTCGGCGAAAAACACAATCGGTTTGGGCATTTCACGATTCACACAGCGCAATGATTCGAGCGTGTCGCGATCAGGGCTTTGCATATCAATAATGATAATGTCCGGCTGATGCTGGCGCACGGCACTCATTAGATTGTCATCCTGACCAACACGAATAATGTGAGTGTAACCCGCTTCGAGTAATGCATCAATCACCGAGGCTGCGCGAACGTTCGGGGTCACTATCAACTAACATGAGTTTATACATAAGTGTTTGGAACTCCTTGAATGAAAACGTGATGCAAAATCTACACCATTTTTAAGTGAGATATTACCTTGGCAATAAACGTTTCGTCGTGGGAAATATGTCATCGCTGTGTGCAGAGGATTACACTAACTCCTGACCGATAAGGAATAAAAGGAGAGCGTGTTATGACTGAGTTTGCTTTCGCAGCTTTAGCTTTTGTGGTCGCACTGATTTTTATGGGTGTGAAAATGGTGCCCCAAGGTTTTAATTACACCGTCGAACGTTTCGGACGTTATGTTTACACCTTACAGCCCGGTTTGGGTTTGCTTATCCCCATTATTTACCGCGTGGGGCGCAAAGTGAACATGATGGAACAAGTGCTCGACATCCTGCCGCAACAAGTGATTACCGCCGACAATGCCAATGTGAATATTGACGGCGTAGTGTTTTACCAAGTATTTGACCCCGCCAAAGCCTCGTATGAAGTTTCCAACCTACAAAACGCGGTATTGAATCTGGTGATGACCAATTTACGTTCCGTGTGCGGTTCATTGGAACTCGACCACTTACTCAGCAAGCGCGATGAAATCGGCGTGCGCGTACTCACCATTGTCGACGAAGCCACCACCGCGTGGGGCGTGAAAGTATTGCGCGTCGAAATCAAAGACATTGAACCACCCGCCGAATTGGTGCGTGCGATGAACTTGCAAATGACCGCCGAACGCCAAAAACGTGCGCAAATCACCGAAGCGGAAGGCAAAAAGCAGTCGCAAATTCTCGAAGCGGAAGGCGCGAAATCCGCCGCGTTTTTGCGTGCCGAAGCGCGGGAACGTGAAGCCCTTGCCGAAGCAAAAGCCACCCAAATGGTTTCTAAAGCCGTCGCGGAAGGTGACGTACAAGCCTTGAACTACTTCGTCGCGCAAAAATACGTCGAAGCCTTGGGCAAATTCGCCGAGTCCAATCAGCAAAAAACCGTGTTCATGCCGTTGGATACCAGTGGTTTAATGGGATCAATCGGCAGCATTAACGAGTTGTGGAAAGCCATGCAGAAAGATAAGTGAGGCAATGATGGACACGATGGAATTTTGGCATTGGCTGATTCTCGGCATGTTACTCATGGCGTTGGAAATTCTCGCGCCTGCCATGATCTTAATGTGGTTCGGCTTTGGCGCGGTGGTCGCAGGTGTCGTGCTGTGGCTGTTCCCCTCGCTCAGTTTGGGCGGGCAAATCCTCATCTTCGCGGCGGTGTCGTTGGTGAGCGTGTTTGCATGGCGTCAATCGCGTTTTCGCGAAGAAAATGTGCATTCCGACACGCCTGAACTGAATAACCGTTTGCACAGTCACATTGGCAAAACATTCGTACTCACCGAAGCCATTATCAACGGGCGCGGCACGATTCGCGTCGGAGACAGTGCATGGCGCGTCACGGGCAACGACGCACCCTCTGGCACACAAGTGCGCGTCACGGGCGTGGATGGCGTGATTTTCACCGTCGAAAAAGCATAACCGAATCAAACAGGCATCTTGTGAATACGGGATGCCTACCAACTAACATCTTCATACAAGGTGGCTAAGTTTAGGGTTAAATCCAACACGGGCAAATAAAATGCATCATCTAAGGCGCGGTATTCGTGCAATAACCATTCATCGCGTTGTTGACGGTGATGGTGCTCGACATAAACCGATTCCGAATCAATTAACACATAATCTTGCAAGCCCGTAATCGAACGGTAATGCCAAAACTTGTCGCCCCGATCATAACTGCGTGTTGACGGTGACAATACTTCAAAAATCACCACCGGATTTAATAACGTTCGATTATTATCAATTAGTTCAGCTTGCTGACAAAACACGGATACATCGGGGTAAGTATCCAACCCCGATGGCGTATGAATCCGCATGTCGCTATTCATGGGTTGGCATGGTTTGCCACGCAAGGCTTGACGCAAGGTCGTCGCCACATTCAAACCAATCAACGAATGCCGAAACGATCCCCCCGCCATTGCAAACACCTGCCCATCAAAAAACTCATGTTTATCGGGTGATGTAGCATCCAACGCCAAATACTCAGCGCGGGATAATGTGGCATGTAAAGCCTGAGCCATTGGAAAACCTCCTGACTGACGGGTAGCGAGTTGATGATACCGTTCCTTTAAACTTATACAAACTTAACCAAGGTCAAGTTTGCGGTTAAATTCCTGCTTCACAGGGGCTGGTTTCACTATCGGTTTGCACCGAGAGCCAGAGCCTTCCCCTCCACAGGCAGCCACCGTGGAACTCACGGCGTATTCTTGCAAATTGTTGGCTGCGTTTACGTCACGGTCATGAACTGTACCACATACAGGGCAAGTCCATTCACGTACCGACAATGGCAACTTGTCCACTTTATACCCACAACCGGAGGTTGAACAGGTCTTACTGCTGGCAAAGAATCTGTCAGCAATCACCACGATACCGCCACGCATGGCGGCTTTGTATTCCAGTTGCCGCCGGAACTCGAAGAAGCCCATGTCACTGATCGCGCGGGATAAATGGCGGTTTTTCACCATACCCGACACATTCAAATCCTCAATGCCGAGGGTGTGGAAACGGCGCGTCAAATCCGTGGTAAGTTTATGCAAAGAATCCTTGCGGATGTTGGCTATCCGTGCATGAAGCTTTGCCAGTTTTTCTTTCGCCTTGTGGCGGTTGGCACTGCCTTTGACCTTGCGCGACAGGCTGCGGGACAAGCGTTTTAGGCGGGAAAGCAAGGCGTTATGCGGTTTCGCCCCTACCACTTTTTCCCCTGTTGACAGCGTTGCCAGTGCAGACACGCCCAAATCCACCCCTACTGTGCCTTGGTTTTCGGCAAGTGGAAGGCGGTTTGAATCGGTGTCCACGGTGATGCTGACGAACCACTGCTCAGCAGTGCGGGAAATCGTGGCAGAAAGGATTTTGCCGGAAAAGCGTAACGTTTCTCGCATTCGCACTAGCCCCAGATTAGGAATGCGAATGCAGCAACCGTCAAGGCTGAACTGGTCGTTAGTCAGGGTGAAACTATCACGGCTTTTGCCTTTCTTTTTGAATTGCGGGTACTTGGCACGTCCGGCAAAGAAGTTGTTGAACGCAATCCCCAGTTGGATAATCGCCATTTGTGGGGCGTTTTTGGTCACGTCCAGCATCCACGGGAATTGTTCGCGTTTGATGGCATTGAGTTGTTTGCGTAGTGAAAACTGCGAGGGTTTGGACTGGGTATTGTCTTCCTTCCATACTGCATATTGAGTTTGCCATTCCGCCAATGCCCAATTGTAGGCAAACCGCGCAGTGCCAGCGGCTTTCGCAAAGTACGTCGCTTGTTTGTTGCTTGGATTGAGGCGGATTTTGTGGCTGATGATCATGATCAGAAGGATGCTGTACAGCGTGATATTTGTCTAATCGGCGGTGTTTTTACTGCTGTTATTGACTGACAAACGGCAATGCTTTTTACAACCTATCCAAAATGGATAATATTGGGTAGGTTTTCGTAGGTTTTATGGTAACTGTTTCAAACCCCGCGAAAAATGGACGCTTTAAGAAGCGAAGTTTAATTTAACGGATTTCTCGAAGTCTAGCGGACTTTGCTTGTCATTGGCAGCGTAAATACTCCTGCAAAATCGTTGCTGCTTCGCTTGCTCCCGTGGGTAACACGGGCGGCTTTTGCCACGGCATGTCCAGCAAAGCGTGAATAGCGGTGGCAATATCCCCGCGTTCTAACGCTGCCCAATCGCTGAAAATGACTTCGCCGTGTTGCGCGTGCCATGCGGGTAGGTTGGGTTCTTCTGGCCAACCCGGACGCGCTAAACACAAGGCAGGTACTTGGTTAATCACCGCTTCGGTTTGCGCTCCGTAGCCGGTTTTGGTCAGTACCACATCGCAGGAAGTCATGACATCCACATGCGATAAGCCGCTAAACAGCGACAACGGCAGGCAATCCGTTCGCGTTATGCCGTGTAACGCACTGTCAGGAAAAATCCAGCACACATCGGGAAGCGCAGGCCAATTCGCCATTGGGTAGACGATGTCCAAACCACCCAATGCTACCAGCACGAAACGGGTGTGATCGGGTCGTTGTGCTTTGGCGCGTAACACGTCCGGCACGCGCTGCCCAATTTGTGCCATTGGCGCAATGCGCTGCGTGGGAATGGCGGGGTGCATGTCCATCGACGGCGTTGGGGTAAGAAACACGCTGGCACGGCTGTAAGCATTCAGAATGTCGGCATGAATCTTTCCCGCTTCCGGCAAAGCATGGCAATACGCCCAGAACACATCCGCCCAATTCAGCGAACACATCGCCACACTGGGCACGCCTAAATCCGCTGCGGCATCCAAACTCAAATACGGCACATTGGCGAATAATACATCCGGTTCTAACGCGGCTAAGGCTGCGGTAGCGGCTTGGCGATGTTGCGCATATTCGGCGTGAAATTGCTGATACCACGCGAAAGTGGCGGGAATATTCGCCCGCATTGCATCAAACATCACCACGCCTTCGTCCTGTTTCCACGGAATCAGCGTGAACGGATGGCGAATCCGCCCGCGCAGCACGCTTTCTGCCGCCGCCGAACGAATTGTCAGGCGCAAGTTGCTCACATCCAGCGCGTTTAATACTGCCGAAGTTTGCGCAATGTGCCCAAAGCCATGCGCGGAAATGTCCACAACGAGGTGTTTCATCAGGGGTACAGTGGGTTCAATAACAAAGCCACAAGGCTACACGTTAATGGCATTGCGTGCCACCTTGCCCACGTTCTGGACAAATGCTTTGCAAGCCTTTATCGTGTGTATAAATAATTGATTAACCAATAAATAGGTCGTCGCATGAAAACCCTGTTCTGCCTCGTGAGTTTGACGTGTTTACTCACCGCTTGTGCCACCATGACCCCGCAAGAATGCCAAACCGCCGATTGGCAGCGCGTTGGTTTCGCGGATGCATTAGGTGGCAAAAACATCTTATTAGCCGAGCACCAACAAGCGTGCACGTCGGTCAAAATTACGCCAGATCGTCAAGCTTACATGAACGGTTACAATGCCGGAGCTGTGCAATATTGCACCTACGATAAGGGTTTGGAAGTTGGTAAATCGGGATTATCAAAATCCGATACCTGCAATACGCCTGCCTTAGCCGCGAATTTTCAACGGGGCTATGAACGCGGTTACAAAATGCATAGCAAACAAAGCGAAATTGATACGAAACAACAGCGTTTGGCTGAAATTGACACGCAATTGGATAAAGTCCGCAATAATAAACAGCCCATGACGGCACAAGAAGTCGATTTGTTATACCGTGAAAAAGACGTGTTAAAACAAGAAATCGAATTGCTGAAAAAAGAATTAGCCTTGCTCTAATTCACGCACAACCATTCACTGGCAACACAAGCAACAGGCAGTTAACGGCTACCTGTTGCGTCGCGGCTAGTTAAACCACGGTATTGCGTAAAATACCCACGCCTTCGACTTCGCATTCGACCACATCGCCGGGGACTAAAAATTCTGGCGGTTGGCGCACGAAACCCACGCCGCTGGGCGTTCCGGTGGCAATAATGTCGCCCGCTTCCAAGGTCATGCCGCGCGATAAGCATTCAATAATGGTGGCAATGTCAAAAATCATGTGGCGCGTATTCGAGGCTTGTTTGGTCACGCCATTGACGCGGCAGGTGAGGTTGAGGTTTTGCGGGTCGGGGATTTCATCCGCTGTGACAATGTAGGGTCCGATGGGGCAACCGCCGTCGATGCTTTTGCCGAGGAAATATTGCTTGTGGTTAAGCTGAATGTCCCGCGCACTGATGTCATTGATCACGGTGTAACCAAAAACGTGCGACATGGCGTTCTCGCGGCTGATCTTTTTGCCGCCTTTGCCCAAAATCACGCCGAGTTCCGCTTCCCAATCCAAGTTTGCACAGGTATCGGGGTCGAATGGAATATTGGCTTCGTGCCCAATCACGCTGCTGGCGCATTTGGTGAACACAATCGGATAGGTCGGTGCTTTGCCATTGCGCCCGACTTGATTGGCGGTTTCTTCGGCATGTTCGAGGTAATTCAGCCCCAAACACATGACGTTTTTGTGCGGACGCGGGATCGGTGCGAGCAATTTCACATCCGCTAACGCCACTTGCATCGCTGGGGTGAATTGCGCACGCGCGGCGGCTAAATCCACACCGCTGTCGACTAGCGTCAGCATGTCGCGCCACACGGGATGGTCAAAACGCAAGTCTAATGCGGGTAAGTACACCGTTTCGCCTTCGAGAACGCCGACGAACAGTTGGTATTGGTAATAACAGGTGATCAGTTTCATATAGTTACAGTCTAAATCCGGGTAAATAGGTGAAATGTTAACAATCGACGTTACAATGCCGCCATTGTTTTCATAATGGAATTGTTGATTACATGGATATTGCTATCCTGTTTGGTTTGATTATTTTGAATGGCTTTTTTGCCATGTCCGAAATTTCCTTAGTTGCTGCCCGTAAAACGCGCTTGCAAAACCTTGCGCAACAAGGCGATGGCGCGGCAGCAACGGCTTTGCGTTTGGGTGAAGACCCGACTTCGTTTTTATCCGCCGTGCAAATCGGCATTACTTCGATTGGTGTGCTCAACGGTATCGTCGGGGAAGCGGCATTAAGCCCGCCGTTCAGTGCATGGCTGCAAAGTTATGGGGTGGAAGCGGAAGTCGCGAACCCACTGTCCACTGGCTTGGTGGTGGTGAGCATTACGTTTTTCTCGATTGTGTTGGGCGAACTCGTGCCCAAACGCATCGGGCAAATCAGCCCCGAATCGATTGCGCGATTGGTGGCACGCCCGATGTTATGGTTGGCCATTTTGACCAAACCGTTCGTGCTACTGCTGTCAGGTTCGACCCGTTTATTACTGCATTTGCTGGGGGTTAAAGATGATAATTCCGCCAGCGTTACCGAAGAAGACATTCACATGCTATTGAGTGAAGGTTCGGATGCGGGGGTGATCGAGCAACAAGAACACCAAATGGTGCGTAATGTGTTCCGCCTTGATGATCGCCAAATTGCCTCGCTGATGGTACCGCGCAGCGCGGTGGTGTTTTTGGATGTCGATCAAGCGGTGGAAACCAACCTCAGCCAAGTTGCAGCACACCGTTATTCACGTTTCCCCGTGGTGCGTGGCAATTGGGAAGAAGTGTTGGGCATCGTCAGTACCAGCCAATTACTTAACCAAGTGTTGCGCGGTGAACAACCGAACCTCACCGCCGCCATGATTCCCCCCGTGTTTGTACCGGAGTCGCTAACTGGCATGGAATTGCTGGAAAACTTCAAAGATTCCGGCGGGCAAATGGTGTTTGTCATCGACGAATACGGCGAAATTCAAGGTATTGTCACCCTGCACGACATGATGGAAGCGATTACGGGCGAATTCAAACCGCAACACCAAGACGATGCGTGGGCAGTGCAACGCGACGACGGCAGTTGGTTGCTCGACGGGCTGATTCCCATCACCGAACTCAAAGATCGCCTCGGTTTACGCAGCGTCCCTGAAGAAGACAAAGGGCGTTACCACACCTTAAGCGGAATGCTCATGCTGCAACTCGGTCGTCTCCCGCAAACCGCCGACCACTGCGACTGGGAAGGCTGGCGGCTCGAAGTCGTCGACATGGACGGCACACGCATCGACAAAGTGCTCGCCATCGCGCTCGACCCCACCGAACCTGCCACCGCTGTTTAAACAACGGTGGGGGGAATATGCGTTGGGTTTTCTGTTATGCTTATTCTCCACAATATTGGCATGATGGAAGGAGAGTGGCTCGTGAGTACTGATAATCAACCGGCCGTCGCTGTTGCGATGCATCCAGACCGCCTTAAACATTTGGAAATGCTACAACAGGTGATTACGCGCATGGCGAGTAACTCGTTTCTGATCAAAGGTTGGAGCATTACGCTGATTTCCGCGCTGTTGGCATTTGCTCAATACTTCGGACAGTTTAGATATGATTAAAAAATAGGCAGGAAGCATCCAGTGTGGGAAGATGTTGTCAACCACGATAACAACCCCTCACCCCAGAA
>JBDKID010000031.1:0-33300 GCA_039797295.1 Pseudomonadota bacterium
CGCGTGCCATTGCGCCACCACTTCCTGCAACAAATCGGGAATATCCTCCAACGTATAAGTTTGCACTTGCTGCGTGGTACTGCGTTGATAATCCAAGTAATGATCCGCTAATTCACTCATGCGTCCACACTCACTCAGAATCACCTGCAAATGTTGACGCAATTTCACATTGCTGGGTTCGCGCATCTCGGCTAATTCCGCATACAAACGAATGCTGGTTAATGGCGTGCGCAATTCATGCGCCACTTGATTCAGAAAATGTGCCTTGCGCGTGGTATCGCGTTCGCGGGTGAATTGCTGATAATACAAAAACGCCACCGCACCGATTAACACCATCGCCAAGGGCAACAGCATCGACACCAATGGCAATAACGGCGGCGTATTCGGCGCCTGTTCGTTGGCAAGATAACGCACGTTCCACCCCGCCAAAGGTATCGACAACGGCACGCTTTGCCACGCCGTAGCTGCCACATCGCCCGTTTGCAACACCATGCGCTCGGCATCATCCACCACCTGCAACGACGGTTTAACCACTTGATGTGCAATCCATTGGCTCGCCCATTGCCGTACCTGCTCGATAAAAACAGGTTCTTTCAAGCGCAAACACTGCACACTGTGATCCGGCAAATAATCACACACCAAGCGAAACCCCTTACTCGATAACTGCGCGTACCACTTACGCCCCGCGCCATTATCCGTCGGACGATCCGCCCAAATCCGTGTCGCCGAAATCCCGCGCATCAACTCCTGTTCCTGAAATAATGCGGCATTAATGTCGGGCGGATACTGCTGTTCCCCTGTCGCATCCAGCAACAACACCCCATCCACTGCCGGATGGGTCAGCAATTGATAACGAATGCTCGGCATATCCACTTTCAACGTTTGAGTGAGCAATTGCAAACCATCCACCCACTGATTCAAACCTGCCAATAATTGCGCATCCAAGGCGGTGAATTGCTGGCGTTCCAGTTGTTGACGTTGCAAAGCCAAGGTCTGGTATTCCGCCGTTAACGTGCGCACGCCTAGCCAACCCGTAACCAACAACGGCAAAACAATCACCACCAGCCAACCAACCTTGGTTTTCAGGAAGACTTTCACGCCTAATCCTCGAATTGCGTCAGTTCCATCACCAGCTTGCCACCTTTGAACACATCGGTATTCAATGGCTCATCGCGTTCCAGTTTTACCAAACCCACCGACGGCGCGTACCATTCGCGGGTAGTTATCGGAATCGCCGTCTCGCCCTTGCGCGGGTCGGTGTACATCGTCACTTCCGCTTGCCCTTCCACCAACACACAATGCGTAAAACGCCCTGCCGGAACATCCACCGTTTCATCGACACTTTTCACGCTGTACTGCATGGGGAAACGCCACTCATCCGCTTTGGCATTCTCATCGCCTTCAAATACTCGCAGAATCATGTACGGCATGGTAATCGACGACCACGTTTTGCCCTGCGCAGTCGTCGGATGATTAGGCAATACCATGCGGGGTGACTCATCCAGTTGCGGTAATTCCTCCACAATCGTGCGTTTGGCGATACGGTACACACCACCGTCCTTGTGTGTCAGGTAATAATCCGTGCCATCGCTGGTGCGACGTACCGTGGTTGACGTGTCTTTTACACTTTCCGTACCCACATTTTCAATCGTCAACGTTTTACTGTCGGAACGGTGTGGCTGAGTAATCGTCACCTGATAGTCCCAACGCAAGCCCTCGCTCAACGGGAAATAATCATCACCAGCAGGTTTACCGCAAGCGTGTAACAACGGCAGGCAAAGCAAAGTCCAATACCAGCGTTTCATGCTTATTTCTCCGGCAGAGCAGGGTCAGGTAAATTGCTGAACTTGAGATCATCCTTCAAATCACTCAACTGTTTCGCATTGGTTTGTACCCCATCTTTGGTGGTGTGTTTGTGCTCTTTCGTGCCAATTTGCACATTGCCATTACGCTGATTGCGTAACGCATCTTGCAAGGCAGAATGCACCTCACGTCCGTACTCAATCTGGTAAGCACGCGGTGCGCCTTCCGGTTTGCTGCCGTTGAGGTTCGATGCCCACATAAAAATACGCCCATTCGTACCTTTTTCCTGATTCGGTTCTTCAATGACTGAAGCGTGCAACAGGAATTTATCCGGCAACGACGCTTGAGCAGGCCAACCTTGCACCTGCTGCCAACCCTGATAACTGACCCAATAAAACCCCGTGGTAATCACCACCAGCAACAGCTTAATCAACCAATGCAAACGCCCGTGCGTCACCACCAGCACCAACATGGCCAATAAAAAAATGTACGCCACCACCAGCAAGGTGAGCATTTCATTCATAACTTTCCTCCTAATACGATGGATTTTTGTAGCGTATTAATATCGGTAATTTGTCCGCTGGGGGTAATGCTGAAACGCACTGCCGTTTTTTCCTCGCCCAGCCGCTCCAAGGTCGTGGTCGCGTAATGCAACACTTTCAGCGTCGGATTCACTTCCGCCACATACACCGTCACAGGCACAGGACGCTGAGTTTGACTGCGGTAATAATGGATATTGATGGTAAATTCCCCCGGTGGTCGCCCACGAATCGTCACCACTTCCTGATTCAATGGGTTAATGATTTCCTTACCATCAATCAGTTGCATGTCATTCGCCATGCCGCGATCATCCCGATCCAAGTGCATCAACCCCGTTTGTGGACGCGAATACCACACCATTTTGCCTTCAGGTCCTTCCACCCAAGTATCGATGTCATCAGGCGTGTTATCCGGCCAACTCACGGTAATCATGAACTCGGCTTTCGGGTTAATAATCCCGCTCTTGGCTTGCGGATTCATCAGCAATAACGCCATTAAAAACAAAAAGGTAAAAGTCAGTAACGCGTTAAACAGCAAATCACTAAACGGGTCGACATCCTGCATATCGCGGCGTTTAAACAGTGCCATGCGCCACCTCGCTGGCGTGAATCGCTTCCAGTACCAGTTTGTCGGCGGTACGATCCAGCATCAGGTATTGAATCCCCAGCAACATACTGCCAACCAAGCCAATAATCGTGGTATTCAGCGCGATTTTCATACCTTGCGTCATATTGCTCATCAGGGTTTGTACTTGGGTAATGTCGAGCGAATCCAGATGCGTCATCGAACCCAACATCATCACAAAACCAATTACCGTGCCGAGCATCCCTAACTTGATCAATGCCCCTGTAATAAACCAGCCGACTTCATGTTGCCCGCGCAATTGCGAACTGAGTAATTCGGCGGTCAATTGCTTTTCCTGAGGATTCGCAATCGCTTGTAATTCGCGCAAATAACGGCTGATCACCGCATCATCGCCATTGCGCTTTCCTTGCTCCCACTCCCATAACGCATGGGTTTGCTGCGATAAAAACACGCTGCGATAACCACCGTGCAAGCAGGTGAGCAGGAAAATCACCACCATGAGCGGGCACAAATACGTGCTGTCGGTGGCAAACATGAACTGCAAAATGCCGTTATCCCACAAAATTGCCAAAGCAATCAGCAACAAACCGAAAAACCACAGCCAATGCAGCGTCAATAACCACGGCTGAACTATTTTCATTTTCCCTCCTCCACAGCGAACACCAACAACGCATCCCCTTCCGCAAACCCAAACAGTTTGTTACCACCTGCGGCTACCGCGACGTACTGCTTACCCCTGACTTGGTAGGTCATTGGTGGCGCATTCACGCCCGCGCTTTGCTGATACGACCACAGCTTTTTACCTGTTTTATCATCCAACGCGAAAAACTCGCCGCTACCTTCACCGCTAAACACCAAACCGCCAGCGGTATGCAGCACACCGCCGAGTAATGGATGCGGCGTTTTAAACTGCCAACGTTGTTTACCTGTCTGCACATCCAGCGCGGTCAACAAACCGTATTTGTCCTTGGGGTCAAATTCAAAGTAACTGTAACTTTGCCACGGCTGAGGTTTGTTATCGGTTGGTGGCGGTAACGTTTTGCGGTAATAAGTGGCGGGGGAATGAATACCTGCAACAAACACGCTGCTATCGGCGGGGTTGAATGCCACGGGCGACCAATTGCTACCGCCTGCTATCGACGGCGCGATTTTCACACCCTGTTCAGTGGGATTCGCAAATAAATTGGACTGCGGCACAAAGGCTTCAGATTTAAGCAGCAATTTTCCGGTGGCACGATCCAGCACATAAAACCAGCCCGTTTTACCCGCCTGCCCCACCGCTTTAACGGTTTTGCCGTCGACTTTGGCATCGAACAACACGGCTGGGCTGGAAGCGTCATAGCCCCAACGGTCATGCGGCACTTGTTGATACGCCCACAATAATTTGCCCGTTTTACTATCCAACGCCACTACGCTGGAAGTGTGTAAGTTATCACCGGGGCGAGTGGAATCATCCATGTTCGGCGCGGGATTGCCCGTGCCAAAAAACAGCACGCCCGTGGCGGGGTCAAGCGCGGGCGTTGCCATGATTGAGCCGCCACCGAGTTGCCACGTTTCAGGAAATTTAGCGTGCTGCTGTTTTTCCCACGCAATATCGCGGTTTAATGGCACACCATCGTCGGTGGTTTGTCGCCATTCACCGACCCATTGCCCATCCGCAACGCTGTACCAACGCCAGATTTCTTTACCCGTTTGCGCATCGAAAGCGGCTAAGAAACCGCGTAATCCGGTACGTCCATCGCCTTGCCCAATCACTTGCAAGCCTTTATCACCGTCCAGATGCAAGCCATACCCCGTGCCCGTACTGCCGACAAATACCATGCCATCAAACACTTGTGGTGCCATGTTGAACGTGTGACCCGTACCACCGACGCTTTTAACATTCGCGGCAACATCACTTTGCGCCATCACCGCTTTCGCGCCACTCAAGGTTTCTTGCAGATTAATACTGACATCGTGCATCGCGGTGTCCCACAGCAATTCGCCCGTGGCTTGTTTCAGCGCAATCAAACGCCCGTCGATAGTGGCTTCATACACCACACCATTGGCAACTGCCACGCCGCGATTCGCCGGGCCACAACAGGTTTTGTCGGTAGTGAGTTTGTGCTGATAACGCCAGATTTCCTTACCCGATGCAGCATCCAACGCCACAACATCATTGAAGGCGGTACTAACGTACATCACGCCATCAAGCACCACAGGACTGGCTTGAAATGAACCTTTTTTGCCCGTGTGGTATTCCCACGCCAGTTTTAGCTTGCCAACGGTATCATGATTGATTTGGGTGAGTTCGCTGTGGCGTTGGTTGGCGTAATCATTACCGTACAACGCCCAGTCGGTATTGGAAGCCGTTGCCGCAATAGCACTACTGCTCACAGATAAGGCACAACAGAAGGTAAAAAAAGATTTAGACATAACGTACACCTGACAACGATTTCAGGTTTTATTATGTCTCAAGATGGGGCTAGAGATTGTCAGAACAATGTAAGGATCATGCAAGGTAACAATACAACAATGGCATTGCTACCTTACTGCTATGCGTGCATCAACTTAGTGAGCAGCACGACGCTGGTGATGAGTTTGTGAGACTAATCGTGTTTGACGGATTTCATTTAATGTGACGAAACCGTTTTTATCGGCATCAATTTTATCAAAGTGATCATAAACACCCGGCATGACACCTTTCGCTTCATCGCGCGTTACTTGACCATCTTTGTTTACATCAGCTTTCGTAAAACGTTCGACAAGCCCTGCATCCTTGATTTCAACTAGGGTAATGCTGCCATTTTTATCAGCATCAATAAGGTCAAACTTTTGATAAATCAGCGGCATTCCTTTTTGTGCTTCATCACGACTCAGTTGACCATCCTTATTCACATCAGCTTTAGCGAAGTGGGCTTCCAATCCCAGCTTAACTTTCTCTTTTTGCACCGTGACGTTGTTGCCTTCTGCAAAACTGGCTTGGCTTGCCAATGCCATAGCAGCCAAAACTAACGTAGTAGCAATAATTTTCATGAAAAAAGCTCCTTCATTGTTACGATTAAGATTAAATAGCTTTTGAATGCGCAAATCATGCACCAATCGCAACTGTGGAGTAAACACCATTACTTTATGTTTCATTACCAATTTTTATAAAACTAAGCCAGCACTTACACATACTGAACCACACCTTAAGCCAACTGACACAAGTTCGCCTGCACCGGATTTTCAACACTCTGCACAATTGCTTCCACCAACTGATTCAGCTCATCCAGCGTAATCACTGTTAGCATTCGATTGATTACATCAGGCGCAACTTTTGCCACCGTATGCTTGCCATCGGCAAGTTGCACATAAATGCCTGCCACATGCTTGCCTTCAATGTCACTCATGCTTTGTTCCAACAAGACTTGATCTGCTACGTAGAGTTGATCATAGAAATCGTCCAACTGATCCCACAATTCACCGGACACTAACGCCTCATCAACCCTGACAACATACGCCCCCGAAACACTTTCGGTTTGCTGCGCATAGTTTAGGTTTTGCTGCAACAAAAAATCGGTAAACTGTTGCCGAATACTGTCATTAAAAAATAAATAATCTAACGTTTGACTCATAACATCACACCCTTTACTTATTTTCTGATTTTGAAATATACAATAGGAATTTATCCAGCCACCGCGTCGGCAATACACGACGCAATGCCCAAAATAAATGACTAGGGAAGGTGACGGGATAACGGGCAGATGGGTTTGGACTTTCCAATGCTGCAATCACTTTTGCCAACACCGCTTCGGGTGGTAGGGTAAACGGTGCAGCGGGACCTACTTTTTCCAAACGTTTGATTGCGCCTTGGTATTTATCACGATGCACGCTTTGCGTAATATTCACATTGTCCCGCAGACTTTGTAACGCATTGGCACGAAAGCGACTGGTCACAGGTCCGGGTTCAATCAAACACACTTTAATGTCGGTATCCACTAATTCCAAACGCAAGGTATCCGCTAAACCTTCAATCGCGTACTTACTCGCGTTATAAGCCCCACGAAATGGCAATGCCACAAACCCTAACAACGAACTATTGTAAATAATTCGTCCTTCGTTACGCTGGCGAAATAACGGTAATAATGCGACCGTTAACTGATGCCAACCGAACACATTCGTAGCAAATTGGCGTTCTAGTACCTCACGCGATAAATCTTCTAACGCCCCCGCTTGTCCATACGCACCATTATGAAACACAGCGTATAACTCACTATTGGTGCGTAACATCAGCTCGTGAACCGCATCCTGCACACTCTCAGGGTCAGCCAAATCCAAACGCATGGCTTTGAAACCTTCAGCCGCTAAACGCGCTACATCTTCGGGCTTACGAGCCGTCGCGTACACTTGATAACCACGTTCACGTAAACCATGAGCCACACAATAACCAATTCCGCTCGAAGAACCGGTGATTAATACATTCCGCATGGGATTTTCGTTACCTCATACATTGAAATCGGGCAGTTACGCCCCTATTATTGGGCTGATTTTCCTGAATATACACGAGAAAGATACACGGAGTAGCCTGAAACATGCCTATTTATGCCTATCAATGTGGCTCTTGCGGTCATGAACTGGAAGCATTGCAAAAATTATCGGATGCACCATTAACCGACTGCCCTGCATGTCAAAAGCCTGCTTTAAGCAAACAGGTGAGCGCGGCAGCATTCCGCCTGAGTGGCGGCGGTTGGTACGAAACGGACTTCAAAGCAGGTAACAAGAAAAACCTTGCCAGTAAAGATGCTGCACCGTCTACCGCGTGCGGTACGAGTGCTTGCCCTGCATGTCCTTCCGCCGCCGCATCCTAAGCCGACCTTACTGCGCCGGACTGCCCTCTCATCACTGCTCACGCATGGTTTTGCAGTCCGGTCATGCCTCATCCATTTATCGGAAAAGAATGTTTAGCCCCTATTAGCCAGATAAAATATGCTCTGGTTGCTTAATTACAACAATAAAAGGTCGCTAATCATTATGAATAAGTCAGTTTTCATGGCGGTCGCTATGGCCGCATTATCCAGCTCTTCCAGCTTTGCCGGTGACGCTCTTTTTGGCGATTCCTCTGATGACAGCGGTGCTGGGGCTATGTACGGTGGGGCAAGCATTGGTAAATCCGGTGATGATTCCTGCAATAGCCTCAAGGAGGCTGATACAGAACAAGTTCTGACATCAATGAAGTGTAATAGTGGAAGTGCTTGGAAAGCATTCGCAGGTTATAAAGTAACACCAAATATAGCAGTTGAAGGCTCTTATGTTGACTTCGGAGAAACAGAAACTAAAGGAACAATTCCTATCATTCCTTTGGTTAATCGTGTTGCAAATGACGTATCGCTCAAAGGGTCAGCTACTGGCTTTGGCGTAACTGGTGTTATCAGTACACCAGTTACTGATGAAATTAGTCTAATTGGTAAAGCAGGGGTCATGTCTTGGGAAGAAAACTCCACTCTCTCAGTAGAAAATTTCACACCTAAGACAGTGAAAACCGATGGCGTGGATTTATCCTTAGGTGCAGGTGCGGAATACAAAATCAATGATAACTGGGGAATGCGCGGCGAATACGAACACGTTAATGGTTTGAATGCCAATATGTATTCCGTTGGTGCCGTTTTTTCTAGCTTCTGAGGAACAAACCCCATGCAACGCTTACTCCTCTTATCCTGCGTCCTGTGCCTTACTGCCATTGCGAACGCAGATGATGCCATGTCCAACCCCATGCTCGACAAAAGCGGCAAAGTTTACGGCGGTATCAGCGTCTCAAGCACCGATGCAGACTGCTCCTATGGTCCGGCCAACTGCCAAGGTAATGGCTGGAAAGTATTAAGCGGTTATAAATTCAACCCGAATGCTGGCGTAGAAGGTGCGTATCAACGCTTCTTCCACAACACAAAAACCACGGATGCTAATGTTATTACCCTCGAAAATACGGGGATGTCACTCGCCGCCGTGGGTTTTTACCCCGTCAACCCCAAAACCGAAGTTTTCGGTAAGGCTGGCTTCATGACATGGGAAGCCAATGCCTATGTGGACGGTGATTACGCCGCAACAGCACGCGACACGGATTTATTATTGGGTGTTGGTGCTGGCTATCAGTTAGATGATAACTGGGGCATTCGCGGCGAATACGAACGGGTGGGTGGTAACTTAAAAGCTGATACTTATTCTGTCGGTACAACCTTTTCCACCTTCTAATTTGCCACGAATGCGTGACGCAAGGCAGGGTGTGGTATTCATCCCGCTCTGCCTGACAACAACTGAATCCAACTTGCACATCAGCCTGTCAGGGCTTAACATTCCCGCCTTTATAATCACAAATCACATTAAGATTTTCAGGAATTAAGCGATGCGTAGCCATTATTGCGGGCAAGTGGATGAAGCCCTGCTAGATCAGACTGTTACTTTGTGCGGATGGGTTAACCGTCGTCGTGACCACGGTGGCGTTATTTTTATTGACTTGCGTGACCGCGAAGGCATTGTGCAAGTCGTATTCGATCCAGACCGTGCAGAAATGTTTAAAACTGCCGAACGCGCACGTAATGAATACGTTTTGCAAGTCGTCGGCAAAGTCCGCCGCCGCCCTGCTGGTACTGAAAACGCCAATTTACGCAGTGGTCAAATCGAAGTATTGGGTTTAGAGCTGAATGTGCTGAATGCTGCTGAAACACCGCCATTCCAATTAGACGAAGAAAACGTCGGTGAAGAAACCCGTTTAACTTACCGTTACATCGACTTGCGCCGCCCTGAAATGCAACGCCGGATGCAAACTCGTGCCAAAGTAACGGGATTCCTGCGTCGTTTCTTGGAAGACAATGGCTTTTTGGACATTGAAACACCAATGCTTACCAAAGCCACCCCCGAAGGTGCGCGTGACTACCTCGTACCCAGCCGTACTCACCCCGGTTCATTCTTCGCGCTGCCGCAGTCACCACAGTTGTTCAAACAATTGCTGATGATGTCCGGCATGGATCGTTACTACCAATTCGCGCGTTGCTTCCGTGACGAAGACCTGCGTGCTGACCGTCAGCCAGAATTTACCCAGTTGGATATTGAAACCTCCTTCATGGACGAAAATGCCATCATGAATTTGATGGAATCCATGATGCGGGCGACTTTCAAAGAAATCCTCGGCGTGGAACTGCCGAACCCATTCCCACGGATGCCGTATTCCGAAGCCATGCACCGTTTCGGCTCTGACAAACCGGACATGCGCATTCCGCTGGAATTCATCGAAGTCAGCGATTTAATGCAAGACGTTGAATTCAAAGTCTTCTCTGCACCAGCAAAAGACAGCGAAGGGCGCGTGGTTGCTATGCGCTTACCGAAAGGTGGCGAACTGTCGCGCAAAGAAATCGACGATTACACACAATTCGTGGGGCGTTACGGTGCGAAAGGCTTGGCTTACATCAAAGTCAACGATGCCGCTGCGGGTCGTGATGGTCTGCAATCGCCAATTCTGAAATTCCTACCCGATGCCACCGTCGAAGGCATTATGCAACGTACTGGCGCACAAACCGGCGACCTGATTTTCTTCGGTGCGGATAAAGCACGCATCGTGAATGACGCGCTGGGTGCATTGCGTGTGAAACTGGGTCACGACCGTGGCTTGGTGGAAGGCGAATGGGCGGCGTTGTGGGTGGTCGATTTCCCGATGTTCGAGTGGGACGAAAAAGACAAACGTTGGGCAGCATTGCATCACCCGTTCACCGCGCCGAATGTTTCAGCAGAAGCATTAGCGAAAGACCCCGGCAATACCCTATCCCGCGCTTACGACATGGTATTGAATGGTACAGAAGTTGGCGGCGGTTCAGTGCGTATCCACAATATGGAGATGCAAAAAGCCGTGTTTAGCTTATTGGGTATTTCCGACGAAGAAGCGCAAGAGAAATTCGGTTTCTTATTGAACGCGCTGAAATACGGTTGCCCGCCACACGGTGGTTTGGCGTTTGGTTTGGATCGCTTAATCATGCTCATGACAGGCAGCCAATCCATCCGCGACGTTATGGCATTCCCGAAAACGCAAACGGCGGCGTGCCCATTAACTGACGCGCCAGCGGAAGTCGGTGCAAAGCAATTACGCGAATTGAACATCCGCGTGCAACTGCCGCAAAAATAAGAACACACGTTCTTAAGTGCAACTGCTACGCCAATGCGGTGTAGCAGTTTGCCAACCTAGACCGCTATGAGCGATGACGAATCAACCAACAGCCGTGAATTTTCGGGTCGCGTTGGAAATCTTCTGGCAATGACTGCATTCGATAATCCTGCACCGCAAAATCCGCTTCAATTCCCGCATCCAGCTTAAACTTACGGAAGTTATTTGAGAAAATCAGCGTGCCATCTTGCGCCAAACACCGCATAGCATCACGAATCAAGGCGACGTGATCACGCTGCACATCAAACACATCTAACATGCGTTTGGAATTACTAAAGGTTGGTGGATCAAGGAAAATAAAATCGTATTGCGCTTGGCAACGTTCCAACCATTCCACCGCATTGGCTTGAATAAAACGGTATTGATACGGCGCACCTTTTAAACCATTTAATTGGAAGTTTTCTTCCGCCCATTCCAAATACGTTGCAGACATATCCACGCTATCCACACGCTTTGCCCCACCAATCGCTGCATGGACACTGGCAGAACCGGTGTAACAGAACAGATTCAACACGGTTTTATCTTTGGCGCGTTGTTGTAACCAATAACGCATTGGGCGATGGTCGAGGAATAAGCCCGTATCCAAATAATCGGTCAAATTCACTTTAAACTGCACACCATGCTCTGTTACCACCAAAGCTTGTTCGGCGCGTGCCTGTTTTTCGTATTGATTCGTGCCTTTTTGACGTTGACGTTGCTTGAGAATAATGTGTTCGGGCGGCACATCTAACACGAATGGTAAAGTCATAATGGCTTGTTCGAGGCGTTGTTGCGCAGTTTTCTCATCAATGGTTTTGGGCGGCGCGTATTCTTGGACGTGCAACCAATCGCCGTAACGATCCACCGCAATCGCGTATTCGGGAATATCCGCATCGTAAATCCGATACGCATCGGTTGTACCGCGTTTAATAAAGCCTTTGAGTTTGCGCAGATTCTTGGTAATGCGGTTGGCTAAATCGTCCGATAACCACACCGTTGGGCGTTCTTTCTGCACTAACTGGTCGAAAGTGTACAACTTGCACTCAGTTTCACTGTTCAGGAAACGGTATTCCTTGCTGTAAAACAATTGCGTCAACGCCATTGGAGCTTGCGCATCGGCAAATAATGCCCCGCGAAACGCCTTAGGCAAGCTGGCTAACCACGCACCCAATTCCGCGTATTGTGGGCGTAATACTGCGGCAGTTTTCGTGGCATCGAAGGGTAACAGGCTAATAACCAAGCCTTGTGCCGCTGTCGAAGTCGGCGGCATGGCACGCAATTCACCTTGTGTCCAACGCGCATCCGGCAAACCCAATGCCCGCCAATCCGCACGCGCCGCTAACATCGTGGCAGCACTGGGATCATTCCCCCAAAACACGAAACGCTCTTGCTGACTCATGCCCACATCACGACGTTGACGCGCTGCCGCTAATAGCTCATCCCATAACGCCGCATCATGCCCTAACCAACGCGATGCTACGGTTTCACTTACCTGATCACGCAATAAGGCAGGGGCAATATCCAATGCGATTAACGCCCCCTCAATCAATAACGTGCCGTCACCACACTGCGGGTCGATGAGTGCGACGCTTGCCGCCGTACTCGTACACATTGCCGCCCAACCCGCACGCATTAAGATTGCTGCCGCCAAATTCTCACGCAAAGCATAATGCCCTTCGGCATCACGATAACCGCGTTGATGCAAACTTTGCTGATTGAGTTCAATGCCAATACTCGCATTGCCTTTGTGTAAATTCACCACCACAACGATGTCTGGCTGGTTACTGACACTAGGACGCACGCCGTGTTGTGCGCGAAATTGATCACCGATTTGATCTTTCACCCATTGTGCGCCAAACTGCGTGTTACGAATGTCGTCATTCAAGCCGAAGAAGCGCACTTTCAACGTTCCATCAGGGCGTACATGCTCATGCCACGCGATGGATTGAATCAGTGTCTGTAATTCCGCTTGGTTTTTGCCAAACCCATTAACCAGTTGCAGCGTTGCGCGGGAAGCCAAACGACTCCACAACATGGCTCGGTAGCCAAAACGCAAGTCGCCAGCGGCCTGTACACCAGCGTGACCGATTTTGACTTGTTGTGCGCCAAGTTGCGTGAGTTCTTCCGCTAACAGCGGCTCAATGAACTGCGGGCAAGCAAAAAACCATTGACGAACGTCGGCGAGTGCGGAAGCATTGTCTAACTGCATTATGTGAAACCGGGGTAAGAAGCAAAGGCGGGATATTCTAGCGCACAAGACGCTAACATTGTCATGCCAGACGCTAAAAAGGATAATATAATCCTCTGTGTTTACCTCTTTTGTTTAAACGATATTGGATTGGAATAACGAATGACGAAGAAAACTTCAACAGGAAGTTTCGATATTATATTGAGTATGGAAACCGTTGGTGGCAGAAATAATACCTGCCTTTCATTTGGCGCAGGATTATTCCGAAAACTCGGTTGGTCTTCTGGTGATTGGTTGAGTTTTGATATTAGCGAACCCAGTATTATTGCGCTGCAAAAAATAGAAGAGCCGTCAACCGATTCAGCCGCCTTGTATGCAAGGAAACTCAAGCTGAATGCAGGCTTCTATAAAATTTGTTTCTATTCAAAGAACTACAATGTCACGCAAGCGGTGGAGTTGTCTAAAACCACAGCGCGTTTTAACCTTGAATCGCGAGTGTTGACCTTAGAAATTCCCGAAGAATATCGCAAAAAAGCACCGCTACAAGTTGAAGACATTGCAGCGGCCTTTAGAAAATTATAATAACGCAATAACGAATGAATTTATTCGTGACGCAGTGCATCAATGGGGTCGAGTCGTGCTGCGCGTTTTGCAGGTACATAGCCAAATAATACGCCAATACCTGCGGAGAATACGAAAGACAAAGCATTAATACCCACATTAAAAGTATATGGCACTTGCATGACTTGGGATAACAACACGGAGGCTAATGTTGCCAATGCTATCCCGATCAAGCCGCCTAAAGCTGCCAAGACCACCGCTTCGATCAGGAATTGCAGCAGTACTTCGCGCTCCAACGCACCGATTGCCAAACGAATCCCGATTTCGCGCGTTCGTTCGGTCACGGATACCAGCATAATGTTCATGATGCCGATGCCACCGACCAGCAAACTCACCGATGCCACCGCCCCTAACAAGGTGGTCATAACTTGAGTCGTACCGGATAACGCATCCGCAATTTGCCGCGTATCTTGCACATTGAAATTATCATCTTCGCTCTCAGTCAAGCGACGACGTTCACGCATCAAGGTAATAATTTGCTCCTTGACACTGGTAATGCCCTTTTCATCTTGCACGGATACTTGGATGCTGGACACGTTTTGATTACCTGTTAAGCGACGTTGCACCGCTTTAATCGGCATGATCACGGTGTCGTCTTGGTCGCGCCCCATTGCGGCTTGACCTTTCGAGCCAAGAATCCCAATGATTTCGCAGGAAAAGTTATTCACACGCAAACTTTCACCCAAAGGCTGTTGCACACCGTATAACTCGCGGCGAATGGTTTCGCCAATCAAACACACACTTTGCCCTGCTTGCTGTTCGAGGTCGCTAAAATTACGCCCATTTGCCATCTTCCAAGCACCCGCGATAAAGAAATCATTGGTCGCCCCAACGATGCTGGTTGACCAATTATTCGAGGTTGCAACCACGGTCGCGCTTTTATTCACTTCTGGCGAAACAGCGGCTAACCCCGTTATTTGGTTACGAATCGCTTCGGCATCTTCCAACGTAAACGCAGGTGCACCGCTTGAACCCGCCCCCGGTGGACCCATCATGCGTTGTCCAGTACGAATTTGTAATAAATTGCTCCCCAAACTAGCGACCTGATTTTTAACCGCTTGGGTCGCACCATTACCCAACGTCACCATCGTAATCACGGCGGAAACCCCAATCACAATGCCAAGAATGGTTAAAAACGAGCGCAATAAATTACGCCGAATTTCGCGCAAGGCGAGTAATAAGCTACTCCATAACATAGCGACGCTCCTTAAAGCTTAAATAGCACGGTGGCGAATATCGCTGTCAATGTTGCCATCCACAAAGCGAATAATGCGTTTGGCATACTCAGCCATCTCCGGCTCGTGTGTCACCATGAGTACGGTAATGCCTTTGTTATCATTCAAGGATTTCAACAATTCCATGATTTCACGGCTGCGTTGCGTATCCAGATTCCCCGTGGGTTCGTCGGCTAACAGGATGGTGGGATTGGTAACAATGGCGCGGGCAATGGCGACGCGCTGTTGTTGACCGCCGGATAATTCCGCTGGCGTGTGATGCCCCCAGCCCGTCAAACCCACTTGTTCCAACGCGGCTTGCGCAGCAACGTGACGGGCTTCGGTGGGTTCGCCACGGTATAACAGGGGTAATTCAACGTTTTCTTGTGCCGAGGTTCGTGCCAAAAGGTTAAAACCTTGGAACACGAAACCCAAATAATGCCGCCGTAACAACGCACGTTCATTACGCGAAAGCTGCTCGACGTGGACATCACGGAATAAATATTCGCCTGATGTTGCCACATCCAAACAGCCCAAAATATTCATGACGGTGGATTTACCCGAACCACTAGGCCCCATGATGGCAACAAAATCACCTTCCTCAATGGTTAAACTCACACCTTTCAGAGCCAAGAAACTCGCCTGACCTTCCCCGTAAATTTTAATGACATTGCGCAGTTCGATTAAGGCACTCATGGTGCTTTACTCCCGTTACCGCTTTCGGTAATGACTGGCATCCCCTCTTTCAAATCGCCACTGACAATTTCGGTCATTTTGCCGTCCGAAAGCCCCGTCTTAACGCTAACCGCTACTGGCTGATTATTGTCCAGCACCCAAATTTTTTGCGTACCATCCGCCGTTGTTGCCGTAACCGCTGCCCCCGTTGCATTCGTATTCGTGCGTTTTTTCGTCTCTGATACCGGCGCACGCGGCATTAACTTCGATAAAAAACTGCTGTTTTTATTACTCGTTCCCGCACCGCCAACCGTTGATGTGGCTTGTGGCGGAACAAAGCGCAAAGCCGCATTCGGGACAAGCAAGGCATTATCACGCTTCTCGGTAGCAATCGTTGCGGTGGCTGTCATTCCCGGACGCAAGGTCAAATCCGTATTGTGTACCGCTAACACCGTGACATACGACACCACATTACCCGAAGTCGTTGACCCCAAACTAACGCGCGTGATTTCTGCCGGATATTTACGCCCCGTCCACGCATCCACGGTAAATTCTGCCTGCTGCCCTTGTTTCACCTTACCGACATCAGCCTCATCGACCCCGACTTCCACTTCCATCTGTGACAAATCTTCCGCCAAGGTAAACAAAGTCGGTGCGGACAACGATGCCGCCACGGTTTGCCCCGGTTCAATGGCACGGTTCAACACCACACCATCAATTGGTGAGGTAATTGTCGCCTTACTTAAATTGGTTTCATCGGAACGCAACGTCGCTTTGGCTTGTGTCACCGCTGCTTTTGCGGCAACTTCGGCAGCTTTATTACTTGCGACATCCGCTTGCGCCCGCGCCAAGGTTGCTTTTGCCGTATCCAACTCGCTTTTAGCAGGTAATTTTCCGCCCGATGTTTGATACAACTCTTGTAAACGGTTGAGATTCGCCTGCGCTTCCGTCACCGTGGCTTGGGATTGCGCAATCATCGCGGTGGCTTTGTTCACATTCGCTTCCGCAGAAGCGAGTGCCGCTTTACTTTTGGCAATCGTGTCATTCAACTGCGTGGTATTCAGACGAGCTAATACCTGCCCTTTTTTCACTTCGTCATTGTCATCAACTAACACGGCAGTTACCGTACCGGATAACTCCGTGCCAATGTCCACTTGATTCTTGGGTTGTAAATTCCCCGTCGCCGTCACCGTTACCAGCAATTTGCCCATTTGTGCGGTGGTGGTT
Source organism: Pseudomonadota bacterium (assembly GCA_039797295.1). Lineage (GTDB taxonomy): Bacteria > Pseudomonadota > Gammaproteobacteria > Thiotrichales > Thiotrichaceae > Thiothrix. Next base: position 17,000 of record JBDKID010000031.1, read on the forward strand.
TTGTAACTGACTTGACTGGTAGCCTGCGGTTGCGCATACCAATAGTACGCGCCCCCGGCTAATGCTGCGGTAATTACGAGCGTCAACAGCCACTTACCGCCGCGATTTTTGTTGGTTTTGCCACCATTGGCTAAGACCGCTTTGACAGATTCGGTTGTTGTACTGCTCATAAATTACCTTTTATTTACCATGCGCCGCCAACGGCTTTGTAAAGACTAATCAATGCCTGAGTTTGTTGCGCTTGTGCAGAAACCACACTGTCTTGCGCACTCAGGGTATTACGTTGTGCTTCTAATACCGAGGAAAAATCCCCCGTACCAGCGTCATAACTCAACTGCGCCAAATGTTCAGTGCTTTTCGCCAATGCCACATTACTCGCGAGTGTCGCTTGTTGTTGCTGCAATGCGCCTAAGGTTGAGAAGGCATTTGCCACGTCTTGCAATGCACCCAACAAGGTTTTCTGGTAGCCCGCCACTGCTTGTTCGCGTGCTGCATCTTTCACCTCAACTTGCTGTTTGAGCTTGCCACCATCGAATAATGGCGCACTCACGGATGCCAATAAGGATCGCGCTAACGCCCCACTGTCCAAAAAGTCTCCAAGACTTAAGCTATTCAGGCTCAGTGAACCACCTAAATTGAAACTGGGGCGACGATTAGCTTGCGCCTCATCGACACGCAAACCCGCCGCTTGAATTTGGAATTCTGCCGCCCGCAAATCGGGACGTTGGCGCAAACTATTCGCTGGAATATTGTTCGCTAATTGCACACTCGCACTGGGAATCGGTTTCACCTCAGCCAAACGTGCATTCAAAGCTTCGGGTTTATTACCAGTCAATGTGGCAATGGCGTACTGCGCTTGCGTTACACTGTTTTCCAGCGTCGGAATATTGGCCTGTTGTTGCCCCAGACTTAAATTCGCCTGTTCCACTTCCAAACCACTGGATAATCCGGCTTGCTGTTTTAATGTTATTAAACGCACGGTTTCTTGGCGTGACTTCAAATTTTCTTGCGCCACGGCTAATTTGGCTTGTGCTAAACGTAAATTCACGTAAGCACTGGCCACTTCGGCGGCTAACGATGCTTTCACATCTTCAAAGCTGGCTTGGGTTGCTTGCAAATCGGCAGTAGCAGCACGACTGGCTAATTTATTACCGCCGAAAATATCCGCTTCCCAACTCGCATCCAAACTCGCGCCATAGCTATCGCTGCCGCCACTGCGTTTAACCGAACCACCCGTGGATAAAGATGGCAATAAACTGGCATTGGCAATAACACGCTGTGCCCGTGCCGCACGCAGACTGGCTTGTGCAGTTTTCACGTCGGGATTGGCTTGTAAGGCTTCTTGGATCAACGCCGTCATTAACGGGTCATTGAACTTTTGCCACCATGTCGCCTGAATCGGAGCACGCGCAGCGGTACTGATGGGCTGGCTTGCCACTTTTGCAACGGCTGCACCACTGGCTGGCGTAGTCTTATCTTTCACGCTAACCGGTGAGCACGCCGTTAGCGTAGCCATCGCAATACTGGTAAGTAACAACAGGTGTTTAGGAGAATTCATGCAACATTCCTATGAGTAGCTGTTCTCTATGCGTCGAGTGTGACGCATCTATTTGTTAATGGGGGTAAGATTGAATGTAAAAATTTGTAAAGGTTAGTTTATAGCAAGTTGAGCAACCTAAGTTTATAACCCTATTGTTGCAATTCTGACTATAATGACAAACCTGCGAGGAATATAACCGCTTCCCACTCTGTGTGTGTGGAAACTCATGCCTTTTGGTAGTCATTTTCAGCTTTAGTCGTGGCTATTTTACGCTTTAGGTACAAATACGAGGAATTTATGTACATACCCAATGAACAAGAACTCAAACAAGCCCTGTTATTGTTAGAAGATGTGCATCAACATTTATTAGCAACACATAATTACGGCACGGATTTATTAGTCTATCGTGCCATACAATGTCTCAATGGAAAAATGCCGGAAGGTAAAGAAGAACATCACGCAGGAACTGCGTTCGACTCAGCAATGTAAGATTTTCATGCGGAACTGTATTCCCCTACTGTTCCGCAGACCCTAATAGCTTCAAGGTATGAATGTTATTATGAGAAAAACAAAAGCGATAGCAACGAATTGTAAAGCTAATTTTATATCTGCTGTCAGCATACAACCTCCTCAAAATTAAAGATAGAAACGTTTTTATACGATTTAAAGCTATAAATAATGATAGGAGTTAAGACTGTGCCTACCTTATTTTTAATTTTTGTGGTGCACTTTAGTATCCAATCTCAAGCTTTATTCTGGTTATTTGCTACTTTCCTGAAGATCCACGTTGACGGCGAATAAACGAGTATCATCTTTATCATACATGGCAATACTGACTAAATGCCGATCCACGCGCTTACTATCGGTCATTTTTAAACGAATATGATCCGCTGATTCACCGGTGTGTTGTGATACGACTTCTGCAATTTCTGCCGCCATACGATGTAATATGGACACTTCCATATCAGTTCCCTCATTAAATACCAATGACATGCGTTGTTGTGACTATATTTACCACAACTAACTGAACCAGTGATTAACAAACGAGCAAGTGTGAATTATTCATTCATAATTACCTTAAAGATAAACACATCCTCAATTCAAAAATTGCCCGTAAAAATGGGTTAATGCGATGTAAAGATATGTAAAAGCCCTATGCAGTTTCACATAAGCTCGTATCATTCAAACTGTGAAAGACTCCAAGAAGAAACGCACCATGATCACGAAAATACTGCTAGTGGATGATGACATTGAGCTAACTACCATGCTCAAAGATTACCTGCAACGGGAAGGTTTCCTCATTACCGCTGTGAATGATGGCGAATCCGCTGTACGTGAAACCTTAAACGATGATTACGCGCTGGTGGTGTTGGATGTCATGATGCCGGGGATGACAGGCATTGAAGTGTTAAGCCGCATTCGCATTCACAGCCAATTGCCCGTGTTAATGCTCACTGCACGCGGCGACGACATTGACCGCATTATCGGCTTGGAACTGGGTGCAGATGATTACGTCCCCAAACCGTGTATGCCACGCGAATTAGTCGCAAGGATTCGCGCCATTTTACGCCGTACTCGCCCCGACCCTGCTGCCAATAATCACGAACCATTGCACGTCGGTGTGCTGACCCTTACCCCGGAAAAACGCCAAGCCAGCTTACACGGTGACATCCTCGAACTCACCAGCACCGAATTCAATTTGCTGGAAGTATTGGTGCAACAAGCTGGGCAAACCGTGAGTAAGAACGACTTATCCAGCCGTGCTTTAGGGCGCAATCTCACCCGTTATGATCGCAGCATTGACGTACACATGAGCAGTATTCGCCACAAACTCGGCAACCTACCCGACGGACGCTCATGGATTCAAACCGTGCGCGGCATTGGCTACCAATTGATTGGAGAGTGATGTCATGGGCAGATTGTTTTGGAAAATCCTGTTTACTTTCTGGCTCACACTACTGATAGCGGCAGGCATTACTGGGCTTGCGGTGTGGGTGCATCAGAAAAACCTCCATGAAATGGAGCGTGACATTGTGGTACAGCCGATTTCTGCTCTGTCGGTAGAAGCTGCTGCCAATACCCTGCAATACGGTGGTGAAGCGGCATTGCGCGGAATGCTCGAAGAACAAAACCAAAACGCTCCAGAACGCATTCGTGTTTATGCCGTCAATGATGCTGGTGTGGAAATTCTAGGGCGTCGTTTATCCGCAGAAACGCTTAACATTGCGCGGCAAAGTGCTGCCAAGCAAGTTTCCCCGCCCGTGGCTGTTGCCGCCACTAATGCAGGTGTGAATTACGTATTATTCGCGCCAAAATCAGGACAGTTTCCTGAGTTTAAACAAAAAATACACTTACCGCCGCACAATTCCAGTTGGATGCTAATCAGCGCGGGCATTATTGCCAGCTTCATTTCCAGCGTCTTACTCGCATGGTATTTCGCCAAACCGATTCGCTCTTTGCGGGCAGCATTCCGCGCCCTGGCCACTGGCGATTTAACCCAACGTGTCACCAATGCAATGGGCGGACGGCGCGATGAACTTGCCGATTTAGGGCATGACTTCGACCACATGGCAACGCAGTTGCAAACCTTGATGTCCTCGCAACGGCGTTTATTGCACGATGTCTCCCACGAATTGCGTTCCCCATTAGCACGCTTGCACGTCAGTATTGGACTGGCACGGCAACAACCCGAACGTGTTACCGAAACACTCGACCGCATCGAACACGAAGCCGAACGCCTCGACAAACTCGTCAGCGAAGTTCTCACCCTTTCGCGGCTCGAATCCGGCGTACCACAAGCAATGGATGAATACCTCGACATCCTCGAACTCATTGATACCGTGGTTGACGATGCCCGTTTTGAAGCGAATGCTCTCCATCGCCGCGTCGCTTTCCACTGCGATGTTGAAGACAATCCCGTGATTCAAGGTCATGGCGAATTACTGTACCGTGCCATCGAAAACGTGGTGCGTAATGCCATTCACCACACCCCAAGCGATACGCTTGTCACCCTCAGCGTCTACCGCGACCTCAGCAACCAAACCTTACACATTACCGTCGATGACCAAGGCAATGGCGTACCGGATAACGAACTCGACACTATCTTTGCTGCCTTCCAACGCAGTAACAATGGCAGCCCGTCGCGCAATGGTTATGGTTTAGGTTTAGCCATTGCCCGTCGTGCCATTGAAAGTCACGGTGGCACCATCACAGCCAATAACCGCCCCGAACACGGTTTACGCATCGAAATTGTTTTGCCACTGAGAGAAGCCTAGATTACTGGGCTTTTCTTGCCCATAACGGTTACGCCACTTATCATCGCCCGTCTTTTGTACAAGCTTTTTAGGTGTGTCGATGTTGTCATTGGTCAAAAATTCTTTGGTTATGATTGGTTTAAGCGTGGCGGTGTTGAGTGGTTGCGATGGTCATCATTTGAGTGCGCAAGCATTAGCAGCTCAGGCGATGTCGCAACGGGTGGCAACGGCGAATGCGCAGGCGTATTTGGCGCGTTCTTACAAGAATCAGTACAGTGGTTTAGCGTGCAAAGCCGATGATGATATTGATAATGAAAATCTGGCGGGCGATGGCGATGCGGATTGCCAATTCGTGGTAACGGCGACGAAAAAGAAGCAGAAACTGGAATGCTCGACGTTTCCGGGTCAAGGTTGCAAGAAAGAGCATTAAGCTTACTCATGATCAGGCGGCAGTTTGTCCGCTAGGTTTGCAATCGCGGGGGTGTCTGCCTACACTGCGGGCATTATTCATTCATAACAATACGCCATGAGCATCCGCTGGACACCCCAACACGTTGCGACCCTTGCCCCCGATGCTGCCTCGTTGAAGGCGGGGGAAAAACTCAGTCAAGCCCGCCAATGGCTGACCTTAGGTCAAGCCGACCACATTGTGTGGGGCGAAATCAAAGGTAGCGGTAAAAACCCGTATCAAACCGCCATTGATTTAGCCGAACCTGCCTTTAAATGTTCCTGCCCTAGCCGTAAGTTTCCTTGCAAACACGGCTTGGGTTTGGCTTTGATCTTTGCCGCCGACCCCACACCATTCGCCACCAACGAACCCTTAGCATGGGTGCAAGAATGGCTGGAAAAACGTGGGCAACGCGCTCAGAAAAAGGCAGAAAAAGTTGCCGCCGCCGAAACCCCTGTTGATGAAGCCACCTTACAAAAACGCGCCGCTGCCCAACAAAAGCGTGGTTCGGCGCGTGAGGATAAAGTCACGGCGGGAATTGCCGAATTACAACGCTGGTTATTTGATCTAGTGCGCCAAGGTTTAGCCCACAGCGATGATGCGCAATGGTCACGCATGGCACAACGCATGGTGGATGCGCAAGCGTCCGGTTTGGCACGTCGCTTACAAAATGCGGGCAGTTTGCGCTACCAAGGTGGCGTGTGGCAGGAACGCTTACTTGCTGAACTGGCTCGCTTGCATTTACTGCTAGCAGCATGGCAACGCCGCGATGCCTTACCCGCTAACTTACGCGCGGATTTGTATGCGCACATCGGTTTCCCCACCAATAAAGACGAGTTGCAAGCCTTACCCACCGTCACTGATGTGTGGCAAATCATGGGGCAAGCCACGGAAGATGATGGACAAATGCGCACGCAACGCACTTGGCTGTATGATGCGCAAAGCTGCCAACGTTACGCGCTGCTGTTGGATTTCGCGATGTACAATCAAACCTTGCCGTTACGCCCGCCCGTTGGCAATGGCATGAGCGCGTCAGTGGTTTATTACCCTTCCGCCACGCCGTTACGCGCCATGCTGCATGAAGCGAGTGACATCATTCCCACTGCCACACAACCAGCCCCCGCGCAAAGCATTGCCGCTAATCTCGCCGCGTATACCAGCGCACTCGCCGCGAACCCGTGGTTGGGGTTATACCCCTTCCTGTTAGCAGCGGTGATTCCGGTGTGTCACGACGCGCAATGGTGGTTAGTCGATGCGCAACAACACAGTTTACCGCTGCGTATTAGCGATGATCAGGCTTGGATTCTGCTCGGTCAAAGCGGCGGGCATCCACTCACGGTATTTGGCGAATGGAACGGGCTGCATTTGCAAGTGCTCGCCGCGTTCCGCAACGGGGAGGTGCTGTAATGTCATTGCCACAAACTTTATTGAAAATCGCCCTGCTAGGTACGGAACGCCAAACCCAATCCCCACAAGGCAATGCGGATTTACAAGCATTATTAGCGCAACTGTATCCGCAAGGGCAAGTTCCCAGCGGCGAAGCTCGCGAAGCGGCGTTTTTCAGCGCGTTAGCTTTGAGCCAGCAATACCACGCTGTGGGCAGTTTACCCACCGTATTCAACGGCACATTACCGCCGCGCGACGACAAAACTGATCTGACGTGCATCCCCGCTGCTGCCGAATTGCACTTAAGCCGCTTATTGAACGACAGCCAATTACGCCCGTTACTGCCAACATGGTTGGCGGCGGCAAGCGCACAAACGTACCGTGTGCCAGTGAAATTCATCCCCGCCCTCATGGAACAAGCGCAACAAAGCCGCGCCTTACGCCCCGCTATCAGTGCCGTGCTAGGGCAACGTGGGCAATGGCTGGCACAACAACACCCCGAATGGCAACGCTTACTCACCTTTGTCACGGATGCGGATACAACCACCGCAAGCAACGTCTGGGAAGAAGGCAATACCGCACAACGTTTAGGTTATTTGCAGCAAATACGCCAAACTCAAGCGGACGAGGCACGCACACAATTGCAAGCGGTGTGGAAACAAGAAGCCGCCACGGTACGCCAAGAATTACTCAGCGCATTACGCATCAACCTTAGCCTTGCCGATGAAGCATGGTTGGAAAGCTGTTTGGATGATCGCAGTAAAGGCGTGCGCCAAGTCGCAGCGGAATTGCTTGGCGCATTACCCGACTCCGCTTTCGGACAACGCCACTTAAGCCGCTTGCAACAATGGCTGACATTGGCACAAGCCAGCGGTTTGCTGAACAAATTAACCGGACAACACCGCCTAAACGTCGACTTACCCGAAACGTGGGATAAAACATGGTTGCGCGACGGCATTGAAGAAAAACCGCCGCAAGGCAAAGGCGCGAAAGCATGGTGGATGGAACAGGCTTTATCCTACCTACCGCCTAGCGTTTGGACACAACAATGGCAAATCACACCGCACGCTTTGCTGGCCTTAACCGCCAAACACGATTGGCGCAAAGCACTATTGGACGGCTGGCAACAAGCCTTAATCCGTTACCCCAATGCGGATTGGGCAGCCGATTGGCTGCTGCACGTCAATTGCCACACCGACGGTTTGTGGGAAATTTTACCCCCTGCACAAGCCGAAACCTTGGCAAGCACGCTATTACGCGAAACCGACACGAACACCATACTGCCGATGTTGGTGCGCTTGCCCCATGCGTGGAGTCTGGCGTTTTCGACCCAAGTGATACAAACCTTACAGCAACACATTCAACGCCCTGACAATGAACGGCGGGCGTATTTGCATTACCACGTTATCCAGCACATTGCGACGCAATTGCACACCGACAGCGTGAACACTTTCAGCAGCGTGTTTGCCGACGTGTTGCAAAACGAACTGCACCCGTTCCAACGCGGGCTACAAGATACGCTATTTACCCTGCGGTTTCGTGCCGATATGCTGCAAACCCTTGCCCAATAAGGAAAATAAGATGACCCAAACCACCATTCAAACCGTCTTACGCCAACACGCTGAAACCGAATTTGCGCACGAACTCGCCGCCTTGCGCGAACAAGATAGCCATGCGCGTCCACCGAATTGGCAGCTTTCACCGTGGGCAGTTCGCACTTATTTATTAGGTGGCACACTCGAAGGTGGTATTGAAATCACCCCGAAATACATTGGTAATCCGCGCCTCATGGAAATTGCGATTTCCACACTGGCAACCGACCGTGCGTTATTGCTGTACGGCTTACCGGGGACGGCGAAATCGTGGGTTTCCGAACATTTAGCAGCGGCGATTTCAGGGCGTTCCACCCTAATTGTGCAAGGTACGGCGGGAACAGGCGAAGAAGCCATGCGTTACAACTGGAATTACGCGCAATTAATCGCCAAAGGTCCTTCACACGACGCACTGATTGCCAGCCCGATTATGCACGCCATGCAACACGGTTTAGTAGCACGAGTCGAAGAATTAACCCGCATTCCCGCTGATGTACAAGACACACTGATCACGATTTTGTCGGAAAAAATGCTGCCGATTCCTGAATTAAACACCGAATGCCAAGCAAAAAAAGGTTTTAACTTAATCGCCACCGCCAATAACCGCGACAAAGGCGTGAATGAATTATCCAGCGCGTTAAAACGCCGCTTTAATACCGTGATTTTGCCGATTCCCGAAACACTTGACGAAGAAGCCGCGATTGTTGACCGCCGCGTTGCCAGCCTCGGACGCGCACTGGAATTGCCCGCCGAAAAACCCGCATTGGCAGAAATTCGCCGCATTGTCACCATCTTCCGCGAACTGCGTTCTGGCGTGACTGCCGACGGCAAAACCAAACTCAAAGTCCCCACTGGCACACTCAGCACCGCCGAGGCCATTTCCGTGATCGGCAGCGGCATGGCACTCGCCGCGCATTTCGGCGACGGCAGCTTAACCGCTCGCGACTTCGCCTCCGGCTTAGTCGGTGCAGTGGTCAAAGACCCCGTGCAAGACAGCGTGGTGTGGAAAGAATACCTCGAAACCGTGGTTAAAGAACGCTCTGACTGGAAAGACCTCTACCGCGCCTGCAAAGAAACGCTATAACGTTAATTCGCTCGCTATGCCTGTCAATTTCGGGAGTAGATTCCTAAAATTGACAGGCATTCATTATCCTTTTCCGCCCAAATACGGTAAATACATAACAGGTTTGCCACTACTCGCAGTTTCACAACACATGGAAGTCGCCGCACACATCAGGCGAATCATGCTCACACCATCCCTCTATTTTTCCAAACTTTGCCTCAGACTTATAAAGTACATCAGCCTGATAAAAAATCCTAGCATTATACTTTTCAGCCAAACCATGCCATGTAATATGCCTACCATCAAAAACCGTAAGCGTCGATTTTCTACCGTATTCTTTTATATTTTTAAAATAAACCGATGAAGCTAATGCAACCACATAAATCGCAATATTTTTTAGACCAGGCATTCGTTTCAAATATTTTTTATCATCTTCAAAAGACTTATTTTGATTTGCATCAAACGCTCCAAAAACCTTAGCCTCGATAATAATGATTTTACTTTCACTAAAAAGACATAGATCAAATGTGCGTTTAATAGGAAAACCTGCGTACCTTGCAGAAATGTTTTTCTGCCATAAGTAATCACGATAAAAGCAGACTTCATAACCCAAATCCCACTTCTCATTTTCCTCATAAGGGATACCTGTCTGACTACACAACCAAACTGCAAAGTCACTTAAATTATCTTTTGCCAAATGATAAAGCGATGCACAAAAAAATCTCTCATCTCGCGTCCATTCTGACCAAGGAATGTTGTTCAAATATTTCATTTTGATTCTTCCAGCAAGTTTAACGATCTAAGCCAAGTCTAGCTGGTACAGCGGGAAATAGCTTATGGCTTCTGCTGTTGTTTATCCCACAGGGTTTTGAAGCGGAGGTCGAGCGCGGAAAGTTCGGCATCGACGTTTTCGAGTGCGGCGAAGCCTTGACGTGGGCGGAGTTTGCCGCTTTCCAAATCGGCTTTGAGGCTTTCGCGGCGGGCGAAAACGAGAGCGATGCGGCTTTTGAGGTAGTCCATTTCTTCGGCTTCGGTCATGTCATGACTCCGGTTGGCGTTCAGGCGGTAAGTGCGCATAAGGCGGCAGGGTTTGAATGCGCGAATCGACCACCGGCGTGCCGACGGTAAAATGGTACAGGCTTTGCCATTGCGTGGTTTTAATGCCAAAAACCTCGTGTACGTTATCATCAAAAAAGCAACCAATTCCCGTGCCGCGCACGCCGTGACGTTCGGCTTCGAGGTAGAGCACTTGCCCCAATAAACCCGCTTCCCAATACAGGTGGCGGTAGGCACTCGCGTCGTGTTGTAGGCTGGCATCAAATTCGGCAAGCATTCCCAAACTGAACGCGCTAGTGGAGGCAATGTCTTGATGACAGGACAACGTGCGGGCGGCTTTACGCGCATCGGCGATAATGAGTTGGTAAAGCGGTAAATCGTCGGGGCAATTTTCGACCCGTTGCCATGTGAAATCAGGGTTCAACGCGGCTTGTAAATCGGGTTGTGCGGTTTGCATTCGCGGTAACGCATACAATCCGGCGGGTAAACCGTCAACACGATGCACAAAGAAAATCGGGTGAATGCGCGTGGGCAATGTCCAAACATCCCACGGCATTCCAGCGTCTGGCAACAGGGCTTGTAGCATCTGAAAGAACACACTGCTGGCTAAAGGTTCAGCTTTTCCGGTGAAGGCTTGCGCACTGCGGCGTTGGCGAATCAGCGGCAACCATTGCGCTTGTGCTGCTAGGTGCGTGGCAGCCAATGTAGTCACGGGTAACGCTTCAAGCTGTGTGCTGGCGTGCGTAACCTCATCAATCACCGCCCATTGATGGCGCGGATAGCCGCCCAAGGCATTGGCTGTACCGAACCACGCGCTTACCTGCGGTAGTTCCCAAGCGGTTTCCCCAACGGCAGCGTCGAAGTGTACGCGCAGCAGTAAATCGGGGTGTTCGGTTTCGGCATTGGCGAAATCTTGCGCTCGATCCAAACCGAGTAACGCGCTGATTTGCGCATCAGTAACAGGCAATAATTCAATTTGCCAACCCAAAACAGCGGCGGCGTAACGGATTGCGCCCAAAGCGTGCCCCACATCGAGTTGCACATAACGGAATGCCCGTTCGCCGTATTTCCACGCTTCACGCCATGCAATGCTGCTTAAACCCAGCAAAAGTTGCGGTTGTGCCGTGGCTTGCGCCAATGTACCGCGTAATGCTAGGGCGTGTTCGTGCGGGGCGTAGTGGTACACGCCATCGCCTAAGCCGTCGATAGTGCTGGCAACGACGTAGCTTTCGGTGGGGTGCAAATTGCCGCTGGATGGATTACAACGCAATGCCCAACGGTCAGGGCCGTATTGTTTCCACGCCGACAAACCCATCGACAGTTCGAGCAATGCAGCAATATTCCTCCCCATCCCCGACAGCGGCAATTCCAGCAGCGGCGCATCGGCAAAGCGGCGAAACGGGTTGGGTTGCTGATCCCAGTCGAGGTATTGCGGCCCTTTAGCATACGCACTGAGGGAATGTTTGGTACGTTCGTGGTAAGCGCGTACTTGCTCCATGCGTTGCGCAGTGATCACCATGTTTGCTCCAAAGTTAAGCCTGTCATGTCAATGTCGGGGGTTTTGCCGCTGATAATGTCCGCCATAACACGCCCTGTTCCGGCGGCCATTGTCCAACCGAGTGTACCGTGTCCGCTGGCAATGTAGAGTCCTAAATGTGGTGTCGCGCCTAAACGCGGTCTACCGTCGGGCATGGCGGGTCGTAAACCACACCAATATTGTGCTTGGGAAACATCGCCCCCGCCTGCAAACAAATCTTCCAGCACGTAACGCAAAATTTCACAGCGTTCCGGCGTGAGATCAAGGTTAAAACCGCCCAATTCCGCCGTACCACCGACGCGAATCCTATCGCCTAAACGAGTAATGGCAACTTTATGGCTTTCATCCAAGACGGTGGATGCAGGGGCGTGCGTTACATCAGTAATCGGTAAAGTCAATGAATAACCTTTCAGCGGGTAAACGGGTAAATAAATCCCCAATGGCTTGAGCAATAGCGGCGAATAACTTCCCAATGCCACCACGTACGCATCGGCTTTAAACGTGCCTTGCGCAGTTTTCACACCTGTAATGCCTAAGTTATCGCACACTAAACTTTGAATATTAATGCCATATTGCAACCGTACCCCGCGTTGCACGGCGAGTTCGGCTAAAGCTTGGGTAAACTTGAAACAGTCGCCCGTTTCGTCATCGGGCAAACGCAACGCCCCAACGAATTTATCCGCAACGGTTGCCAGTGCAGGTTCGTGTTCGATCACTCCGGCTTTATCCAACACTTGGAACGGCACACCTTGCGCCTGCAAAGTAGTGACATCCTTGTCTATGCTGTCCAATTGTTGCTGGGTGCGAAAAAGTTGAAGCGTGCCAAGCGTGCGTTGGTCGTATTGAATACCCGTTTTCGTGCGCAATTCGCGTAAACAATCGCGGCTGTATTCCGCCAAACGCACCATGCAATCTTTATTGAAGTGGTAACGTTCCGGCGTGCAATTGCGCCATGCCGACCATAACCATCGCCACATCGCGGGGTCAAAGCGAGGGCGAATCACCAAAGGGCTGTGTTTATCCAACAGCATCCATTTGAGGGCTTTGAGCGGTAAACCGGGGGCAGCCCACGGCGCGGCATAACCGGGGGAAATCTGCCCCGCATTGGCATAACTGGTTTCCAATGCGGCAGCAGGTTGGCGGTCAATCACGCTAACGTTATGCCCTTGTTGGGCGAGGTAATACGCAGTGCTAACACCAATCACGCCACTGCCTAATACGATCACGTTCATGACTGACTCCTTGGACGGTACTACATAGGCATTACCCTAACTGCACCAGATTGCTGGTTGGCTTGGCGGGTTCTGTTGGTGTTGTAGCGGGAACTGTTAGCTCTGGCAATTTCCCTTGTTTTACGAGGTCTGCGAGCATGGCTTGTAATTCGCCGGAGTTGTACATTGCTTCCACAATGTCACTGCCACCGATTAATTCACCACCAACGAAGACTTGCGGAAAGGTCGGGAATTGTGAAAAACGCGGCAAATATTCGTAAATGAACGGCGATTTCAGCACATTCACATAAGCGTATTCCACACCCGTTTTGTTCAAATACGCCACCGCTCTGCCGGAAAAGCCACATTCTGGCGCGTCTGGCGTACCTTTCATGTACAGCATGACCGGATTTTCATCGACTTGCTGCTGGATTTTTTCCAGTGTTTTATTGGTCATACCGCGCCCCACGCTTCACGTTTGGAAGCCGTGCGCGTGGCAATCGCTTCTTCCAACGTAACGGTTTTGAATTTTGGTTTGAAATCTTTCAATGCTTTGTAAGCCGTGACCACTTTATCTTCAGTGGATTGCCCTTTGAGGTCGGATTTTTCCAAGTAGCACAGGTCAAGCAACTCGTTCCAGATCATGCCAGAAGTCAAGGGAATCAAGGTGTAAGAGCGACCATCCACATCGACAATGACGCTTTCTTTCACGTTATCGACGAAGAATACCGGTTTGCAATCATCCGCGAGTTCTGGGGTAAAACGCGCAATGAATTCAGGCAATTCCAGCACATCAGCGAAGTTACCCACCACCATCAGCAATTTGTCTTCGCTTGCCAGCAATACCGCTTCTTTAATCATTGCGATGGGCGGGTTGCGCTTGCCAGCGGCTTCGTTCATCTCGCCTTCCTTGACGACCAAATCACCACGAAAAGCGTATTGCCCACTTTTGGTTTTCGCATTAATGGTGGTGAGCCAAATCAGGTCTTGTGCTTTGTAGGTATCCAGCAACATAAGGGTTCTCCTGTAACGATGAACAATAGTTAAAACAAATGCTTGAGCTACAGCAGAATTCGTGCCATACCATTATTATCAATACAATCAATTACATAAACCAAGCAATCACATCATTAACATGGCGGATAAAAGACGATTTGTCGGCTTTACGACACTCCAACTTTGTAGCATCAGCACGGCTCAACAAACCCATACCCACAAAAAAAAGCCCCACCAGCCATGCACTGATGAGGCATTAAAGAACAAACGATCTAGCGAGAAAAAACTATCAACAAACGTAATACTGATTAACCATCATGAACCTTGAGCCGCTTTTTGCGCATCAATCACGGCTTTGCTCACACCGCCAATCGCCCAATGTTCGGCGGGAACTTCATTGATCACCACACGCACTTGTTCCGGCTTTACGCCTAACGTTTCTACCGCGACGGCCGTGACTTTTTCAAAGAACGCATTTTTTTGTTCCAAAGTACGACCTGCAATAATCGTCGCTTGAATTAAAGGCATGGGAGTCTCCTTACACAAAGTTCATGCTAATACAGCCTAAATCCTGATAACGCACGCACACGCTATCGCCTGCTTTCACCGTAACCGCTGCGGTAATCCCGCCCGTCATAATGAACGTGCCTGCCGGAATTTCTTCGCCGCGTTCCGCCAGCATATTGGCAAGCATGGCAACACTCGCCGCCGGATGCCCCAACACAGCCGCGCCCGCGCCTGTTGCCACGACTTGACTGTTGATTTCCAACACCACACCCAGCGTTTTCATGTCCACTTGGTCAACGCGCTTGAGATTGCCACCCGTCACAAAACGCGCAGAAGAAGCGTTATCCGCCACCACGCTTTTCAGGTCGAATTTGAAATCACGGTAACGTGAGTCGATCACTTCCACCGCTGGCAATACGGCTTCGGTCGCTGCCAAGACGTGTGCCACGCTACAGCCGGGGCCACGTAACGGCTTGCTGGTGATAATCGCAATTTCCGCTTCGACTTTCGGGTGGATCAACTCCGCTGTTTTCACCGTGCCGCCATCGGGGACATTGAAATAATCCGCCAGAAACGCATAGACGGGAACATCCACGCCCATTTGCTTCATTTTTTCGTAGGAAGTCAGCCCCATTTTCAGCCCGACGACTTTGGTGCCGCGTGCTTGTTTGCGGCTGCGAATTTCCCATTGAATGTCGTAGGCATCTTCCCAATCCATATCGGGGTAATCGTCGGTAATCTTGGTCACATCGAAGGCTTGTAACTCGGCGTTTTCCAAGTGTTCCGCCAATTGGGCAATGGTTGCCCTACTCAAAGTACTCATGCTTAGCCTCCGCGTTTACGCAACATTTCTAATGCCACGTCTTCGATCATGTCTTCTTGACCGCCGACTGTGCCTCGCCGCCCCAGTTCGAGCAGAATTTCACGCGCCGGAACACCGTGTTTTTCCTCGGCACGTTTGGCGTGCAATAAGAACGAGGAATACACACCTGCGTAACCCAAGGTCAGCGCATTGCGGTTAATGCGTGGCAACTGGTCGCCCATGATCGGCACGGCAACGTCTTCAGCAGCATCCATCAGCGCACTCACGTCGATGCCGGTTTCAATGCCGTACATGTCACACACGGCAGCAAACACTTCCAGCGGCGTATTGCCCGCACCCGCGCCGAAACCCGCCACGGAACCGTCAATCCGGGTCGCACCCGCTTCGACCGCCGCCAAGGAGTTGGCGACACCCATCGCCAGATTGTGATGCCCATGGAAACCAATCTCGATTTCAGCCGGGAAAGCGTCACGCAGGATGCCGATTTTTTCCTTCACATCTTCCGGCAGCATGTGACCGGCGGAATCGGTCATGTACAGGCAGTTCGCGCCGTAGCCGTACATGAGCTTGGCTTGCTCCAGAATCTTTTCGGGGCTAACCATGTGGCTCATCATTAAAAAGCCCACGGTGTCAAAACCTTGTTTGGCGGCGTATTTAATGTGCTGTTCGGCAACGTCAGCCTCGGTGCAATGCGTCGCAACGCGCACGGTTCTTACGCCTAAGTCTTCGATCACTTTCAGATCTTTAATCGTGGAAATGCCGGGGATCAGCAGAATCGATACTTTCGCATGTTGCAAATGCGGAATCACCGCTTCGAGGTATTCGCGGTCGCTGTGCAAACCAAAACCGTAGTTGACCGATGAACCGCCTAAGCCGTCACCGTGGGTC